>CAZSMC010000010.1:65096-86470 GCA_964607755.1 uncultured Cytophagia bacterium
GGCACGCTGTCCGGGGGCGAGGCCCAGCGGATACGATTGGCCACGCAAATCGGATCCCAGCTTGTTGGAGTGCTATATATTCTGGATGAACCCTCGATCGGGCTGCATCAGCGCGATAACAAGCGACTCATCGACACTCTGCTAAAGCTGCGCGACCTTGGCAACACCGTCGTGGTTGTCGAGCACGACCAGGAAACCATCGAACAGGCGGATTATCTTATTGATTTAGGACCGGGCGCCGGAGAGAATGGCGGCCAGGTCGTGGCGTTCGGTCCGCCGGCTGAGGTGACGAACAACGAAAAGTCAATAACTGGTGATTATCTTGCCGGCCGGCGTTACATTAACATACCGTCCGAACGCCGGAACGGTAATGGCAAGGAATTGTGTTTGTGCGGGGCGACCGGTAATAATCTGAAAAAGATCGATGTCCAAATTCCGTTGGGAAAATTTATTTGCGTCACCGGTGTGTCCGGCAGCGGTAAAAGTACGTTGATTAACGAGACGCTTTACCGCGTGCTGAGCAAACATTTCTTTCGCGGAAAAAAATCACCGCTGCCTTTTCGGTCTGTTCAAGGACTGGAGTATATTGACAAAGTGATCGACATTGACCAGTCGCCCATCGGCCGTACACCGCGATCCAATCCGGCAACTTATACCGGCGTGTTCACACCGATACGCGACTTGTTCTCTCAACTGCCGGAATCCAAAATCCGCGGCTATAAACCCGGCCGGTTTAGCTTTAACGTCAAAGGCGGCCGGTGTGAAGCGTGTGAAGGCGACGGCATTATAAAAATCGAGATGCACTTTTTGCCGGACGTGTATGTGACGTGTGAAGTGTGCAAGGGCGAGCGCTACAACCGCGAAACGCTGGAAATAAAATACCGCGATAAATCCATTGCCGATGTCCTGGATATGACCGTATTCCAGGCACTGGCCTTTTTCAAAAAGATACCGGCAATTAAACGCAAATTGCAAACGCTTTACGATGTAGGATTGGGATACATCAAGTTAGGTCAGCAGGCAACCACGCTGTCCGGCGGCGAAGCCCAGCGCGTCAAACTGGCTACAGAGCTCTCTAAAAAAAGTACTGGCAAAACGGTCTATATTCTTGACGAGCCAACTACGGGTCTGCATTTTGAAGATATTAAAATGCTGCTTTCCGTACTTAACCGCTTAGTAGACCGGGGTAATACGGTCATTGTTATCGAACATCAGTTGGACGTGATAAAGTACGCAGACCACATCATTGATCTCGGTCCGGAAGGCGGTGATGACGGCGGTCGCGTTATTGCGACCGGAACACCGGAACAGGTTGCACAAGTGACGGCATCGCATACCGGCCGGTTTTTGAAAGAGATTTTGCAGTGAATGCTGTCACTATATTGACTTTTGATTTGTGTCCTCTTCCGGCTTTGGCGGTGACGGTTTTAACGGGGGCAACTATCAATGATCATTGGGTTTCTTAGAAGGATGATCTGGGGCAAAACGATTAATATCATATTGCGGGGAGAGTCCGTTGGGTGAGGTGAAGAGTGTGGATTATTCAGTAAATATGGAGCTTTGTGGCGGTTTGGAACTCTCCAGCGTCCCAGAGGACGCTCCATCAGAGGACTGGCAGGACGAGGGAATTTTTGTGAATGGTTTTCCCCATCATTCTCACAACTCTTCATTGCAACTCTTTATTGCTTATTGCCACGCGCTTTAGCGCGTGGATTCATGACAGCTTCTCAACTCTCGGGGCTTTAGCCCCTCGTAGGCTCTGCCTTGTAACGCACTGTATCTGCTTTTATTCTGGAGGAAAGGACGAAGCAGCGCTCTGCACAGTAAACTCGATCACATAGTCATTTCTGGCACTGACTATACAGCATCATCACTCATTATTGGGATATGCTGTGACTTGGTGGATTACAATCTACTTAGATGAGATGACGCTGCCTGATGTTGCATTCACAGCCAGAGACTGGGAACGAGAGGAAAATATTTTTGAGCCTGACTTTTTGGAGTCAACAAATAACAATGATCAAGAAACAATAATTAATTTGGAAGTAAAATGTGTTAATCGAGATCAAGTTCTTTATTGATAACCGGGCCGGAGAAAGAGAGCCAGCCCGGTTTGGGGAAAAGTCGTGGGTGTATTTTTCACATGCGGCAGTTTTGATGTTGTCAATTATCAATGCACAAGCACCATTTTTCTGCTATGAACAAATGTCTCTGTTTGCATCCGGTAAATGTAGACGCCACTGGGCTCATATTGCGCGTTCCATTCAACCTGATAAGAGCCTGCCGCTCTGTAAGCGGACAATAACGTCGCCACTTTTTGTCCTTGCAAGTTATATACATTCAACTCAACATGACAGGCTTTCGGCAAAATAAAGAAGATAGTTGTTGTTGGGTTGAACGGATTCGGATAGTTATGACCGAGAGTGAATTGTCCCGGCATCAAAGATGTTTGTGTCTCGTTGATGTACATTTCACTGGATAAATTTTTGTACCAGGCAATTTTATTATCCTTCCATGAAGCCGAAAGGACATCGTTATCACCGTCGCCGTCTAAATCAGCGGCATATACAGAATGGGCACTATTCGCTGTCGTTGTAATAATCTTTTGTTCACTGAATTCACAAGATCCATTATTTTCATACCAGCTAATCTTATTGTCTTCTGATGAAGCTGATAGGACATCCATGTCACCATCTTGATCTATGTCCGCTGCATAAACTGAGAATGCATGCAGGGCCGATGTAGTAATAACGTTCTGATCGCTAAAAACACCATTCCCATCATTTTCGTACCAGGCAATTTTGTCGTCAAAAATTGAAGCCGAAAGCACATCCATATCACCGTCATTGTCAAGATCGTTAGCGTAAACGCATGCTGGCCGATTTACAGATGTGGTGATCACTATTTCTTCGCCGAATGCACCACTGCCATCATTTTGGTGCCAGCCTATATATCTGTCGCCCCATGAAGCAAATAGCACGTCCATATCATTGTCATTATCAATATCTGCTGCGTAGATAGAGCTTGCCTGATCTACTGAGGCGTTAATAATGTTTGGATCATCAAAGCCTCCTGTACCGTCATTTTCATACCATGCGATTGTGTCATCATATCTTGAGGCAGAAAGCACATCCAGGTCACCATCGTTGTCTATATCAGCCGTGTAAACAGAGGATGCCCCATAGGCAGAATCGCTGATTACTTTTTGTGTACTAAAGTTGCCCGTTCCGTCATTCTGATACCAAGCAATTTTATCATCTTCAAGCCATGCTTCAGGGTCAGATGAAGCAGAAAGTACATCCATATCACCATCATTGTCAATATCAGCCGCATAGACATCATCGGCACCATCTGCTGATGTCGTAATGATTTTTTGCTCGCTAAAAGTGCCGTTACCTTTATTTTCGTACCATGCTATCTTGTCATCGTGTTCAGAAGCCGAGAGTACATCTAAATCAGCATCTCCATCAAGATCGGCTGCATATACAGCGGTGGCTCCTTCTGCACTCTCGCTGATAATTATCTCTTTACTAAAGGGACTTTTTTTTATGTTACTAATTTCTCCTGATAATACAATTCGTGAGGCATTTGCACCTTCAACAACCCATCCCAGCGAGCCTCCGCTTAACAATTCTATTTCCAACTTTAGCACTTCGCCTTGAGAAAGTGTGGCTTCTGTGTCAAACTCTGTTGCCGGGAAGAGACCATCGTAATTATCCTGTACCTTGTAAAACTGGGATGCAAGCAACGTTTCATCGGAGCCTTTTTTCTGTATCAATGAAACCATGAATGGCGCATAACCTGTCAATCCGGAATCGTCACTCCGGATGAGCATGTTAAATGTAATGTGCTGTAATTCTATATCAAACGGCAAGGTCATGGACCATTGTTGTTTTTCCAATGAAGAAACGTGACTAAACCAGACATAATGATCTGCTCCTATGGGTGGTTCATCTGACAAATCATGTTCATCATCATCTGTACGCAAATAAAGGGTTATTTCATCCTGTAAAGAAGATACATCATTTTTTGCATACAGGATTTCAAATGACAAAAACAGAAAAACTCCTGTGAGAGCCAAAATGGTAAAGAAAGAAAACACAGTAATATGCTTTTGGATTTCTCGAACAGTTAGGGTATTTTTACCCCCAGATTTTAAAGAGTTTTGAGGTCGCATTATTATTCTCCTCTTGGTCATTAATAAAATTTGTAGCACACCTGAAAGGTGTACTACAAATGTCCTGGCATTATTCCACCACAGTCATTTTTATCGTTTGTTCATACCCTTCGCAGACAAGCCGGCAGAAATAGATGCCAGAGGTTACGCGATCTCCATGTTGATCACGGCCATCCCATTTTATATGATATTGTCCGGCTTGCTGGTGGTTGTCCGTTAGAGTCACTATTTCGTGTCCCAGAACGTCATGTATTGTCAGTTTTACTCTGGTGGGGTGAGGCAACTGATAGCGGATGACAGTGTACGGATTAAACGGATTTGGATAGTTTTGCTGCAACCGAAAATTAGATGGCAGGGTGGTCGCTCCGGTTGAATTTACGGAAACTGCCACTGGTGTGTTGATCCAGACACCTCCGTGCTCAGCACCGGCACAGAGCTGAGTTGCTGTATGATTCATGAACGCAAAGCAGGTAATCGTCTTGTTGTCAAGACCCTGTCGATATGTTAACCAGGTTTCACCGTGGTCTGTTGAATAATAAACACCTTCACCTCCGGTGCCGGCATATATAATATCTTTTTTCTGTGACGTGTCAACCGTTACAGCGTGAATATCGTTTGTCGGAAGACCCGAGAGCACAGTCCATGTTGATCCGTCCCAGCGCCGCAATCCGTCATCAGTCGCGGCGTAAAGATGGGACGAACGATCAGTACAAAGATCATAAACCTTTTCAACCCAGTCTCCCTTGGGGCTAAGGAACTCCCAGGTCACACCTTCATCAGTCGATTTAAAGACATATCCCCCCGACCGTGTGCCGCAGTAAAGGGTCTGTGGATTTTGAGGATCATGTCTGATAACAGTAGCAAAATGCTCGAGGGTATAATCCCAGGTTTCGCCACCGTCTGCCGTTCGATGAATGCCCGGTTCGCCGGTGCTCTGGTAAAAAGGTGTGGCAGTCGAAACCAGGATCAAGTCCGGATTTTCCGAACTCGTCCATATATCCGTGATAAAATTTCGAAAGCCGGAGATTTTCTCCCACGACAGTCCCCCGTTTTCACTTTTGAACAAGATATTATCACCACAATAAAGGACGTTCGGATCGTGCGGCGAACTTTTGATTGCTTTCATGCCAATGGGCGAATCGGGTAAAAAATTCCATGAGTGGCCACCATCATGGGTAACAGCAAGCGGAAAGCCATCACCATCGAGCGCACAAATCATGGAATTGCCATCTGTAGAAAACGGGACAAGGTCCAGAACAGGGGCTGGCATGCCATTGTTCGCTGGTGTGAAATTATCCGGGCTTGTTTCGGCGGCATAGATTCCACCTTCTTTATAACTGACAAAAATCCAGTGAGGATTTTCAGAGACGGTCGCAACGATATCTGATGGTAAACAATGAATGGACCTTTCCGAAGGTAGTCCGTCAATTGTATAAGACCATTCATTCAAGGATTGGGAATACCACAAGAGAGCGGCCACATCGGCTTCTTCGATTGTGCCTCCCACGTATAAAAGATCCGGATGTGCTGGATCAACAGCCATAACCGATACTTGTCCGATCAAATCGGGAGATTCTGTATCGAAAAGTGAAGTCCAGCTTTCTCCCCTGTCAGTACTTTTATAAATAGAATGAGAACTTATTCCTTTAGTACCCATCCAGTATATTGTTTCCGGAACATAACTTTGCGGGGTTATTGCCAGGTATTCACCTTTATCCCACGTAAATCCTGATCCGGAAACAGGAATTTCCTGCCATTCATTGCCTCCATCCGTGCTTTTCAGAAATCCCTCATAAGTACCATTTCTCGCAGCATATATATGGTCCGGATCATTCGGATTGATGATAATATCAGCAGGAATATCACCAAAGTCTCCGCCCGTAAATATTTTGGTCCATGAATCGCCGCCGTTTATGCTCTTATAGATAGCACTGCTTTCATGAAACCAGGGCGATTCCCCTTGAAAAGTAGAAACAAGAATGACTCCACTATTATGAGAAGATAGAGTCAAAGTATAGACATTTTTTTCCTGCAATCCTTTTAAAGTCCAGGATATCCCTCCATTATTCGATTTGTATATTCCTTTATTGGTAGCCAGGTATAGGGTATGTGCATCAGTTGGATTGACTGCAATATCCCAAATAAAGCACTCTGAGAACAATTCAAGAGGATTGCAAAAAATCCAATTTTCGCCGTAATTCTCTGACCTGTAGAGTCCGAATGTGGTGACAGCATAAACCGTGTTTGCCGGTGATGTTGAGGCAGCCAGATGGGAGACATGGCTGCCGTATGGACCATTACATTGCCAGGGATTGTCTTGAGCATAAAGTAAATTAATAAAAACTGCTACAACAAAGAATCCCCCACAGATTCTACTGCCAACCGATTTTCGATGCATTTTGTCTCTCCTCTATTAAATAAGTTATAATGCTGATATTTACCTTGCCATGTGTCTCGATATAATTCTCAAAGTTAGCCCTTACAATCTCATTACCTCTGAAATACATAGAAAGAATATCCGTGTCAATCAATGTCGGCTTCACGATTTCGTCTCCTTGAAAACGCAGTATGCCTTCTTTGATTTATTTCACTCATAAAATCTCGAAAGATATCTTCCGGCATATCTTCCCAGCATCCGGCAAAATTACTGGTCTTGTCTGCAGTATCTCTGGAAAATTGCAGGCCGATTCTAAAATGATGTATCAGGTCCAATATTTGAGGTAATCTTTATTCTGGAATCTGATTAACCTCTTTAACAAGCTTTTCACGGATTTTAGTATTTTTCATTCTATCACCTTTCATCATTGGAAAGTTTGATAAAACTAATGTATTATAAAGATTTTACCAATTCAAGCCTTAAATCATTTGAAAATTTCTTTGAACAACTGTTCATGGCACTCTTTTAAATGTTCAACCACGCTTTCCAGTTTTCCCCCTTTTTCTTCCAGCTTTTTTGCTTTTTTCTCTATTTCTTTACTTTCATCTTCAATTTCGCGTTCCAGGTCATCGGAATCGAAACCGGGTAAAATCAATTTGAATACCCTGGCCACGGCTTTGGCACCTAATGCCGCGCCTTCGATGCCAATCTCGCCGGCCTCATCACAGATTTCTATGACCTGGTCGAATGTGTAATCTGCGAGTTCGTAATATTCCTGAACGAGTTGTTTCTCCTTTTTATTCGTCTTGATTAACTCATTGTCAATGTAAAGACGGTAATCGTTGCTGATGATAATTTCTTTATCATCCTTTTCCGATTCAATGAATAAATCGCTGTGATGAAAGTAAACATAGACAGAATCGCTCACCTCGATTTTGGGATGGCCGTCGCCAAAATTGAAATGAATGCCGTCATCGCAGGCTGAAAGCGGCGCTGCGAGGAACAAACCGATAAACAGCACAAAAATTAACTGTCTCATGATAACCTCCGGGTTTGGAATTCAATCCGGTATACGGTATCGGAAAGGAATCTGTTTCAGACCATTTTTTAAAATGACCCTGACACAGTCATCACATAATGGCGGATGGGTTCGAGCATGCGTTCTCGTTGTGTATAATTATAATTAAACACATTGTTTGCATTGATCCGAAAGTCAATCTGATTCCAGTGATATGTGAGTCGAAGGTCGAGTACTTTTTGGGGAACTCTATCCTCGTGAGGATAAAGTTTCACCGCATCAAAACGGGAGACGTAGCGAAAATCCGCGCCAATATCCACAGAGCCAAGCCGGTATGACGTTGAAGCGGTCAATAAATGGTTGGGCCGGTATGCCAGCGTTTCCTCCGTTTCCACGTTTTGGGGCTGCATGACCGTATAGCCGATATCGAAAAAGAGATGCCGGGTCGGTATGAATTTCAGCATTGTCTCAACTCCGGTAATACGGGCTCTGGTGAGATTGATAAACTGAATGACCTGGTTTTCATTTGGCTCCGGTTCGATCAGGTCCCAGTAATCGCTCCAGAATCCGGCAACGTCCAGGTAAAGGAACGGCACAGGCCGCCAGTTCAGCGCAAGGTCATGCGACCAGGAGGTCTCGGATTGCAAATCCGGATTGGGTTTAATTCGCAGACCAGAATAAACCGAATCAGAAAAACGCTCTGACATGCTGGCGGAACGAAACCCGCGTCCTGAAGAGGCACGGAAGGTCAAATACGGCTGGGCGTGCCATACCAACCCGACTTTTGGACTTACCTTTGAATCGGAATATCCGGTGTCGACATAATGATAATCATAGCGTGCACCCAGGGTCGCTTTGAGCGTTGAGATGAAAAGCGGACGTTCGTTTTGAATATAACCGGACAAGGCATACTGATCGTGCGAACCAACCAGTCCTGAAATGACATGATCCCACGATTCTTCGGTGCCAAAAATAAGCGAGTTTTCCCGCGATAGCTGCAGTTCGCCCTGGACTTCAAGTCCGTAACGATGCGCTGTTGACGCATTATTGTTGTCGTGGAACAGGTTTTTCCAGTAATTGCGAAAATAGGACAGCCGCGTGCTGAGCGCAACGTTTTTTTGCATCACCCAGCGGTGAAACAAATTCAAACCGAATTTATTTGATCTGACATAATCACCGAGCGCTTCTGGTGCCACCTCCAGTGCCCGGCGCTGACTGCGCCACATCAATGCATCCTCGGTCTTGCCGCTCTCATAATTAGATGATATGGTGAGATTGTGCGTGCCGGCAAACTGGGTTTGATATTTCGCCGAGGCGTTGTGGCGCAGTTTTTCACTGTTCTGCGCATAACCCAGCGTGTGCTGCCGGCCAGCAGCGACAAATATTTCCGAGTGTTCGCCTATTTTTCGAGTGTGGTCTATATTTATTTGATTAAAATAACGCAACCGGTCAGACCATTGCCACTCTTCATGCAGTGGCTCATCGTATGCGCCGGATGAAAGTCGAACGTGCGTTTCCGGTTTTGGAGAAGCTTTTTTAGTGATGATGTTAATCACTCCTCCCAACGCACTCGAGCCGTATAGTGCGGATCCGGCTCCTTTAATAATTTCCACCCGTTCGATCTGGGTGGTCGGCACCAGATTCCATTTGATATCGCCGCTGTCGCCAGGCATGACCGGCACTCCGTCAACGAGAAACAGCACCCGGCTGCCGGCGCCGTAGCTGAACCCGGATGAGCCGCGGATGTTTATCTGCGAGCCGATAAAGTTCACGCCAGAGGCGTATTCCAGGATTTCATCGACATTTATTTTGTTATAGCGTTTCACGTCGCGCCGGGTCATTAATCCCACACTGACCGGCGAATCCTGGATGCTTTGGCGGCGTTTGTTGGCGGTCACTTCCAGCTCGGGCGTTTCGAGAATGGTTTCTTCCAATTGAAAAAAAACAGTTACTGTATCGTTTACCTGCACAGTTACATTCTTTTCAGCCTGCTTGTATCCCATCATGGTTGCTCGCAAAGTGTAAATACCAACCGGGACGTTGGATATTTTGAAATAGCCATCGGCATTTGAAGCCGCTCCCATCACGGTACCGATCAGTGAAATATTGACACCAGGCAAAGGGCTGTCTGACTTTTCATCGAAAACCCGACCGGTAATTGTGCCCGCCGGTTTGGCGCACCATAAAATGGTGACAGATAAAAATAAGGTTATTATTATTAAATGAAATTTTGACATATCTAACAATCCTGAAGGTTGATTCTATTTTTAATTTTTATGGGAAAAGACTCGTCCCAAACATTATTGTGATGTCGATGCCTTTTACATGAGATGTATCATCCGGAACCGTTACCGAGCCGGGCATAATGTCGGTTGGCTTTTTTTTGTAATAACCAGCCACGCTTTGCATGTTGACGGGCTGGCCGGATACGACCACCAGCGCGCCGATAAGAGCATACGTTCCCGGCTGTACATTCAACGAATAGGTTGCCGATTCAAAACCCGCTTTGATAGGCATGGCAAAAACAATGTCCAGCAGACTGGTGGGCAACAGTTTTTCAGACGCAGCCACAACAACTGATTGCGCGCCAGGCGGCCAGTCACCTCTAACGTTCAGCGTGCCGCTGATCGTGCTCTCGACAGCCATCCGTGCCCGGGACAAGTCAGCAACAATATTTATGGAATCGATAATGGTTTTGCGATTGGGAATGGTGACCTGGCCGGGCGTAAAATGATCTTCAGTCGGGAAATAGATGCCAATGATATTGGTTACATCCCAGGGTTCCTCTTTTTGTTTCCACACCACCCCCACGGCTTTGAACGTTTGCGGATTGGTATAGATTTTATAGTCCACTGTATCCTGGTACAGGGGTAACGGTTCGCTCATCGTCAGTTCGGTTATGGCGGAAGGAGGAAAAGTTGTTGCTGCCACCACGCGCACCTCATCGGTTTCTTCCGGCCATTCGTTTTTGAAAATAATGGTCCCTTGAAATCCGCTGCGTGTGGGGTCCAGCCCGGTGTCGATGTCACAAGCAGCCAAGATGATCATTGCGAATCCGAGGATAAAAAATAAATATTTCATAAACGGTCCAATTTTTTAATAATTTTTAAAAGCCACAGATGGTCACGGATTTTCACTGATTCATAATTCTCATCTGAGGTTTTTATAAATAATTTTGACAAAACAAATTGTATAAAAACTTGAGCATATCACCAATAAATTGATATATGAAAAGTTGGTAGTACAATTAATGTGTGAAATTTATTCCTATTAAAACTTTCATTAAATGGTGATTTATGATAATATTAAAATACAAAAATCAATCAGAAGCATCAATTCGTTCGCCTTTAATATATGTCGCGACCGGCTTGACCTCAAGCCATTTTTCCGGTGATTGCCGCACGTCCTGATCCAGGACAGTTATATCAAATGCGTAACCGGGTTTAAGTTGTCCTAGAAAAGAGTGACCGCCAACTGCTTGAGCTGCACCTTGCGTATAGGCTTGCAAGGTTTCGCAAAAAGATAATTGTTCATCCGGGCGCCATCCGGAATCCGGTTTTCCATCAAGGGTTTTACGAGTCGTGGCGGCGTAAAAACCTGTGACCGGTTCAAGGTCGGTAACCGGCGCATCCGAGCCGAAAGCTAAAACGGCACCGGTATTCAGCACACTTTTCCAGGCATACGCGCCATCAAAACGCTCTTCACCAATTCGATCCTTGAGCCACTTGAGATCGTCGCACAGGTGTTTGGGTTGCATCGAAGCAACGACATTAAAACGTGCAAACAATGAAATGTCTTCCGGACGCAGTATCTGAGCGTGTTCAATCCGCACGATGGTGTCCGGGTTTTTGCCGGTCTTGATCCAGGAAAATGCCAGAGATGCGGCCGAATCGCCGATGGCATGGATGGCCACATCGTAACCGCGTTGTTGCGCCTGTTGAAAAGCGTGACGTTGTTCTTCAAGATCAGACGCCAGCGCGCCGTAATGATCCGGCTGGTCGGAGTATGGCTCAAATAACAATGCACCTCTGCTGCCCAGTGTACCGTCCATGAACAGCTTGATGCCCATAATGTGCACGCGACTGGAATCGGAATGTTTAAAAAGCCATGGACGTTTTTCGCCCTGTTTGTCAAGCCAAGGCAGGTGCTCGGCCAGTACATAGGCAAAAACCCGTATTGGCAGACCGTGCTGTTGTTCGATTTCGAAAAGCGCTTCCAGGTTTTCCGGCGCCAGCGACATATCGTGTACCGCCACCAGTCCGGCTTGCGCTGCTGCTGTCACACCGGCTCGCATGATATCCACACGTTCCTGATGCGATAGATCGGGCAATAGTTTTTCAATCCGGTTCATGGGACCGTCAATCAGAATACCTGTGGGTTCACCCGATTCAAACCGAAGAATAGCACCGTCGTTCGGATCCGGAGTATGTCGGTTGATGCCTGCTTTGTTCAACAGCACACAGTTCACCAGGGCGGCATGGCCATCCACCCGGCTCAGAAAGATCGGTTTGTCTGAAAGACCGTCTAACAAACTCGCATCCGGATATTGCCGGTTTGGAAACAGCGACTGGTCCCAGCCAAACCCTCTTATAAACGAGCGGTCTCGATTCGCTTCAATATAATCCTGTACTCTGGTGCGCAATTCAGTACCGGAGGTTATGTTGCGAAGGTCAAGCTCCCATTTTAACTTGCCAATGCCGTCGAGATGGGCATGGGCATCGTGGATGCCAGGAATGACAAGTTCGCCTGGGAGATTCACAACGTTGACGTCATTGTCTTTCGGAACCTCAGAATAAACGTGGGTGATAAATCCGTTTTCGTCTACAGCCACGGCTGCCGCTTGCGGGCATCCGGGAGCGTTGGCGACAAAATGTCCAATAAACAGTTGTCGATCAGAAAGTTCGGCATCGTTGGCTGCGAAAGAACCTGCCCAAAATACGAGACTATGAAGAAAGAGCAAGAAAAATTTTTTCATGAACGTCACCTGTATCAGAAAAAAAAAGTCATCGGATTGTGCGTGTTTGAATTGCTCGTGTGACTGAACAAGCCAGCCGATGGGTTCGATCGTAAAGCTGTACACAGATGGAATGTATAGACATTTTTGTCAAGCTCGCGATTCATTGCTTTGTTCAGATTGATCGGCAACTGGGGGCAATGGTACAGTGTACGGCTCACCAAATTGTGTTAAAAATTCTACACTAAAGGCGCGATACGTGTATGAAATCGGCAGCAATATCACGGAATTGATATAGGGTATGGCTAACAGCAAAAAGAGAAAACAACACGTCATTAATCCGGCTGCTAAAATGACAGCACCGATGATGATAAATGCGAATAAAACGAACAAGGCGTAAAGTAGGAACGAACCAAAATGCGGCCAATGGATGTTCAGGAACCGGCTCCAGGCTTCGGTGGAGCGGCAGCGGTGCTTGTACATGATCGGCACTATAAAATCGTTAAGCAGCAACTTGACATAACCGAACACCAAAACGAGTCCCAGCAGTACAACACCCATCTGGATGAGAAAGAGAACCGGCACATCGCCCGGTATTTTTGAGTACAATTCATAGGCATTTCGCCAGGCATACTGCAAAAATGCCAGCACAGTCACCAGCACAACCACAGTGAACCCCAGGCGCCACAGAAACAGCGAATCGCCCTGGCTGGCATAGTCATGCCACGGCTCGGAGATGCGTGCCCGGCGGTGAGCGACATTGTCCAGGAACATAAACTTGCCTCGTGAGCTGAGCCACAGGAACAACACCAGGAAAATTATCGCGATGATCACCCCAAAAACGACAAGCACAAGCCAACCCGGATGCTCGCTGAGAAACTCGATAGCTTTGTGAGGAAAAGTAAACACCTGGCTAAAATTAGTATCTGAATCCGCGCCATTACCCCCTCGACTACCGCCACCGCCGTCTAAAAGTCCCGCCAAAAACGCGGTAAACCCGACTTTGAGCCACACGGACAGGTCGAACGGTTTAAAGAGCATCGTTTTCATCTGCTCCCAGGCACGCGATAATGGAGCGAACAGTTGAACCGGCATGATAACCTCCCTCAGGTTTTATTGGGAATTGGTTAGCTAAAATCAATTATAAGAAAAAAATTAACTGTTAAAAAATGTGATCATTAGAGTTTTAATGACGAAACCACGACATATTCGTTTCATAAACACCAACATTAGATGAGTGCCTCAGTCGCTCTTTTCATCTTCAATGATAATTTGCGTCTCGATCGGTGCACTTTTTTTGAGCATGGCACTTATGCCGCAATATTTTTCTTCGCTCAATTGTACAGCGCGCTCGGCCTTGTCACGTTTGATATTGCCGCCTTTGAACCGGTAGGTAACTACAATTTTGGTAAACACTTTGGGATGCTCATCTGCCGTTTCGGCTTCTGTTTCCACTGTGAACTCCTCGGGTTCAGCCCGCATTTTCCGCAAGATACTGATCACATCCAGCGCGGTACACCCGGCCAGGGAGGTCAAACACAATCCTTTGGGTTTCATGCCTTTGCCCTGACCGCCCACTTCTTCGTCTGCGTCGATGGGCACCTCAAATCCATCCAGTTCTCCGATAAGATGCATGCCTTCTTTTAATGTGACTGATGATTTCATACTAACCTTCCGGTTTTTTATCAATAATTGTTTCGTTCATTTAACTGCCAAAACAAACGTCATTTTCCTTGAATGGCCTATTTACAGACAAGTTTACACAATTTTTTTATCTTTTGAAAATTATTTTCTCAAAGCTTCAATCTTGGGACATAAATAGTAATATTGAAAATAAGCTTGCAGTTTTGTCTAATAATTAGTATTCTTTTCACACGGAAAATGATAAAAGAATCTTGCAAATGGGGGATTTCATGAATAAAATATAATCTGAATGAACATCATTCTTCAGGATGCTTACATTTTTGAGCCTGATGATTTATCATCAGGCGTGAGAAATAGCGTAACACATTCACCAATAGGCTCTCACAACAGCACCTGTAAGCTGGTATCGCCTGAAATTCATTTTTTAGTTCTTGAAAATATTTTTTTACTATTTTGCCTGTGGATTCATCAGCACGCCAAGCAGGCCGAGGTGTTCGCTGCGTCGTTGCGGATAATTCATCAGGTTAGGCGTTCGCTACATCGCATACGGATAAATGCTCAGGTCAGGTGTTTGCTCCATCGCCAGTGGATGAATCCACAAGTCAGGCGTTTGCTCTACCGCCTGCGGATAAATCCGCAGGCTGAATAACGGAAGGATGCTAAAGCATCCTCCTCATTGGCAGATTCATATAAAACATTGATAAAAAAAGAGGGGAATTTATTATGTCATATTGGCGTCTTCACTACCATGCGGTCTGGGCTTGTAAGGACCGGCAGCCACTAATCACTGCAAAATTGGAGCCTCAATTATACCAGTATATTTTAGGCAAGGCACATGAATTAAATGCCATTATGCACGGCATTGGAGGAACCGAGGACCATTTGCATATTATTTTCTCACTGGCTCCCAAATATGCAATATCAGATTTTATCGGAAAAATCAAAGGTGCCAGTTCACACTGGGTGACCTACATTCTTAAACATCCCGATCTATTTGATTGGCAAAGAGGCTTTGGTATTGTTTCATTTGGTGGTCGTCATTTCCAAAATGTAATTCATTACGTTAGAAATCAAAAACAACACCATCAAAAGAATGCTACAAACCGTATCTTTGAAAAATGGAGTGATGAGGATGATGGTGTGATAGCGATTTGGGATGATGAGGTTGGAGACATAGGTAATTAAAAAACATTATTCTCAAAAAGATTTTTTAATTTTATATCTTTTGAAAATTAACGTCTTCAAACTTGTGAGCGTGAATTGTGATATAAAGCTTCCAGTTCCTGTAATAAACAGTAATATTTAAACAAGCGAATAGAAACTATAAAACAATTCACAAAAAAAACAGCATCCTTCAGGATGCTTACATTTTTGAGCCTGATGATTTATCATCAGGCGTTAGCAATAGCATAACTCTTTCGCCAGGTTTTTCCACATCGCCTGCTATGTGGTCATGTCTGAAAATTCATCTTTCAGGCTATGCAAATATTTTCTTGTAACACATCGCAAGGGATTAACCCGCTGGCTGGGCCAAGGGCTCTCGCCACAGCGCCTGAAATTCATTTTTTAGTTCTTGTAAAGCCTGTTTCATTTGCTTGCGCTATATAGTTATTAAATATTAAGTTGTGGTGTAAAAAGTTCATTCGGTCGATATATTATAAAACGTGTAGATTTATAGTAATTCCACTTTGATTTAGCATATTTTGCTTTTGATTTTCTATGAAATCATTTTGAAATTGGAATTTATCATTAGATTCCCGTTTAGAAAAGTGGTCGATTGAAACAGGCTTTTGTAAATATTTTTTTTACTATATCGCCTGTGGATACATCAACAGGACAAGCAGACCGATGTGTTCGCTACATCGCCTGCGGATAAATTCGCAGGCTGAATAACGGAAGGATGCTAAAGCATCCTCTAATTGACTTGATTCAGTTGAATCGTAAATAATGTCCGGGACTTTAGAATTCACTTACAATTTATCAAAAATCTGTTTAATTATGTTGGTATCTATTTGAGGACCGAAAACAGTGCAACACTCTGCAGAGTAGGGGATTTTTTCAATTGTAAAATGGTGCTATCAATCGAATATCTTTTTTCAAGTTTTCCATTTGATCAAATAAAAATGACGTTTATTTTCCATCTTTTTTTGTCATCGTTGGCAGGATGTTCAGTAAAAACTTTTAGGATATCAAAAAAATGCACACAGAATTGCCGATCCGGTTTTCCATTGTTCACTGACATTTTTCTTGTGAATTGGAAAGGTTATATCATCCATGATGGCGGCAAGGGCAATTTCACGGTTCATCAGCCAAAAGGTACGAATATTTCCTTATGCCTTGCTGTACAAACAGATCATGTTTACCTGGATAGTGTGATTCAGAAAGAATGACTTGTTATGAATCGTACCGGCATAGATGTAAACTGGCAAGGAGCAGTGGTTGATTTTACGTTAAAAGAGTGTTTGATCGGTTCGCATTGCTGTTGTCCGACCAGGCTGAAAGGGTTCGGAGAATCACCGGAACCTTATGAAATTGTACACCATCATGGGAATTGTAACGCAACAGCCAGGCCTGAATGGGAAATCGGTCAGCGGATTATGGTTGCTGATCTTTTTTTAAAAAGCGAGAAAAATGAAATGATCATCTCCGCCGGAGAGGTGGTCGAAAACAAGTCTGTTCCGCCTTCGGGGGGATGTGTTGTCGCACCGATGGTCAAGCTCGATAATGTCAATGACATGCTCGATTATCCCGGTTTTCATCAGATCTTTTTCTATGGCGATTTTAAAAAAGAATTGAAATCCTACTGCCAACTTTTCGGCATAACGCCGAGAGTTGTTTAACAAATAAAGTGCAAGCAAAATGCCATCATTAGAAATTGAATTGATTCCCGCACTGGTTCTAAGCGTGGGAGTGCTCCTGATTTGTGCGCTCCTTATCAGATGGGGAATGCAGCGGTTTTCTTTGCCATCAGTGGTTGGCTTTTTGGCGCTTGGAATCGCACTGGCATGGGCGAGCGGTGACAGTCCTATTCTCGGACCTGAAAGCAAATCTGTGCTGGAATTCCTCGGAGCAGTCGGAGTTATTGTTTTACTGTTCCGGGCGGGCGTGGAAAGCAACCTGCACGAACTTTTAAACCAGCTCCCCAAAGCGGCGGTGGTATGGCTGCCAAATATGATACTAAGCGGTGTGCCAGCTTTTTTCGTGGCTCGCCACCTGTTAAATTATGACCTGGTGCCCAGTCTGTTTGTCGCTGTTGCCATGACCGCCACCAGCGTAGGTGTGTCTGTGGCCGTTTGGGAAGAGACGAACAATTTGCAAAGTTCGGACGGTGAACTGCTGCTCGATACCGCCGAGTTGGATGATATTTCCGGTGTGGCGCTGATGGCGCTGTTATTCAGCATCGCTCCGGCTTTACGGACGCTCCAAAGCGGCTCTGCCACTGCAGGCAATGGATTGGCAACAGAACTTTTAAGCATCGGTGGGATGTTTCTGCTAAAGCTATTCATTTTTGTCGCTATTATTTTATTGTTGGGAAAATACCTGGAAAAGTTCCTGGCACATGCCGTCGAAAAAATGGATTCCAAGCCGACTGTCCTGGTTTTTGCTCTGGCATTAGGATTGGTTATTGCCGGAACCGCCGGGTTGGTCGGACTATCTTTGCCTATCGGCGCACTGTTTGCGGGCTTGCTTCTCAGCCGGCACCGGCAAAGTTACGGCATTGAACCGTTTTACCAATCCGTTTACGCGTTATTCGTCCCTTTTTTCTTTATCAATATCGGATATAAAATTAATCCTGCCATTTTTGCAAGTGCGTTGGGTGCCGGACTGGTGCTTGCGGCAATTGCTATTATCGGAAAGATTGCCGGAACAGCAGCGACTGCCTGGCGATTCACAAATGCGACGGGTGCGGTTCTTATCGGAGTGAGTATGGTACCGCGGGCCGAAATTACCATGGTAGTAATAGAACGCGGGCGCCAGCTTGGCGATTGGGCAATGCCTCCGGATCTCTACGCTGCTATGGTCCTGGTTTCTGCGGTAACATGTCTTGGCGCAAGTCTGTTTTTGCATTGGGGACTGCGACGTTGGAGAAAAGTGCAGACATCACAAAATGAGAACACATCATGAGGCAAATTGCACTCGATAATATCTACTTGAACTCTTCACAGAGATGGGCGCATACGGAGTATAGTCTCGAGTATCACAAAGATTATCTTGCCGGGCGTACCGGTATTAAAAAAAATGCTTCAAATGTACTGCAACAGGGCTTTGATTCTCTTTATGTTGATTTTATCTGGAATACAAATGACGGTATTATTGACTGGGCTGATCATGGCCGTACCACCGATATGGGACACGCTGCCTACTCAGCGGACGGCAGTGACCAGCGTCAAGCGTTTTCCAGCCCTTTTGAAACGATCGAAGAAGTGTGGACATTTGATGCGGTTAAAGAGTATGGATTACCTGCATTTGAGGATCAGGTTCGAGTGTACGAAGAACAAGCTCAGCAGGCAAAACACGATTATCCGAATCAATTGACCACCGGCGGTTATTACAAAACCATCGTTTCCGGAGCTATCGAAGCGTTCGGCTGGGAGATGTTGCTTATGGCAGCTTCGGATCCTTTTAAAATCGAAAAGGTTTTTGACAGCTTTTTCCGGCGAACACTGTTCCACATGCAAGCCTGGGCAAAAACCAGTGTGGAAGTTGTGATCCAGCATGATGATTTTGTTTGGACAAGCGGCGCTTTTATGAATCCCGATATCTACCGACAGATTATCATTCCAAAATATGCAGAGTTGTGGAAACCCATTCATGAGAAAGGCAAAAAAGTGCTGTTCTGCTCGGACGGTGACTTTACTGCGTTTGCGGGCGATGTAGCTGATGCCGGAGCTGACGGATTCATTTTTGAACCATGCATGGATTTTGGCTGCATGATTGACCGGTTCGGCAAAAGTCATTGTCTTGTTGGCAGCTTTGTCGACTGCCGGGATCTGACATTTGGTAACTGGGAAAGGTGGAAAAAGATATTGATCGAACATTTGAGCGTTTATCAGACTGCAAAGTGGCGATTATTGCCGTCGGAAATCACCTGCCCGCAAACATCCCTGATAATATGCTGGACCGGTATTTTAAAACCTTACTGCCCCGGTTGAATTCATGAAACACATTCGGTCTTTCAAAATCAGCAATTTATAATGGCAGATGATCTTTGGTGTGAAAAGCGGCAGCATTTCAAATTTGAATTAAATGCTGCCGCATTACATCTATTCCTTAAACCGCGAAATGATGGTTTTATTCTGCTTGTTGAAAATATCTTTCCCTTCCGGTGTGAACATATAATCCAGCCGGGCTTGATAAAACTCGGTGATTTTGCCCCGAACCATTTTCATGGTGCTGTTTAAAAATAGATTTTCCTCAGTAAATCCTTCTCCCAACAACGCGAACGAAGCCGGCAGCCATTTACCCGGAAATAAATCAGCGTGCTTTCCGTCTCTGAATTCGTCAATCGAATCCTGAACAAGTGACAATGCCGCCTTTTGTCCCTCCTCAGTATGCGGGTCCAAATTCTCACTTTCAAGCTCCTGGAAAATCGCCGAAACGTTAGGTACGATCAAAGCCACCGTGTAAGGGGATTGATTGTTGTACAGCATCATCTGATCGATGTAAGGGCTGTGTGAAACCAGCGCTTCCTCAATGCCTTCGGGACTGTATTTTTCGCCATCGTTGCTGATGAGTAAACTTTTTTCCCGGCCAAGAACATAGAGAAAACTGTCCTTGTCCAGATAACCCAAATCACCGGTGTAGAGCCAGCCGTCGCGCAGCGTTTCGCTGGTCGCCTTGTCGTTGTTCCAGTAACCGCCATCACGTTTTCACCTTTTACCACAATTTCGCCCTTTTCACCTTGCGGCAGTTCATTGCCCTCGTCATCGCATATTTTGACATCGAGGTTTTTCACGATAGAACCGGAGGAACCGAGTTTGTGTCGCATGGGCACATTTGCCGAAATGATCGGAGCGGCCTCGGTCAATCCATAACCCTGATACATGGGAATACCGATCGCATAGAAAAAACGCTGCAATTCGATATCCAGCAGGGCGCCGCCGCCAATGAAGAATTCTAACCGGCCGCCAAAATTTTCACGAATTTTGCTGAACAGAATTTTATCATACAATGAATACAGCGGTTTGTTGAGAAAACGGAGTCCTTTGCCCCGGTTATAACCATTGCCGTTGTATCGGTAAGCACATTTCAGCGCATTGCGAAAAAGCCAGTCTGTGACCTTGCCTTTTTTGCGAATGGCCCGCTCGATGTTTTTGCGGAAATTCTGCGCCAGTGACGGCACACTGAGCAGAAAATGCGGCCGTGTTTCTTTAATGTTGGTGGGAATGTTTTTCAACGTCTCCATGGGCGTGCGTCCGATTTGAATGGACGACATGCTGGCGCCGTTTTTCATCAATGTATAAATGCCGGCAGTGTGAGCAAAAGAATGATCCCAGGGTAAAATGAGCAGTGAATGATAATATTCCGGAATAGGCAAAAGCGCGGATGCCTGCTCGATGTTGCAGGTGTAATTACGGTGCGTGAGAATGATGCCTTTGGGATCTGCCGTGGTGCCGGAAGTATAGCAGATGTTTGCCGGATCATCGCCCTTGACATCGTCGCGGCGGGCTTCGAACTCGCTTCTTTTGTTCTCAAGAAATTTTTCACCTGCAGAGTAAAGTGTTCCCATGCTGATCACATCGTCTGAATCGCTGTCGATAGGATCAAAGACGATAATTTTTTCCAGATTGGGCAAATCGTTTCTAATATTAAGCACTTTTTGCGACTGACTGCCTGAAACAATCGCCAGCCTGCAGCCAGAGTGGGAAAGCCGGAATTTCAGTTCTGCCGGTTCCTTGATTTTCACTGACAGCGGCACATCGATCGCGCCGGTGTACAATATTCCGAGTTCAGCGATAACCCATTCATTGCGTCCTTCGGAAATCAGCGCAATCCGGTCGCCCTTTTGAATGCCGTAATCCAGGAGTCCGGCTGCGCATTTTTCGACTTGAGTTTTGATGTCCTTGTACGTTGTGCCCTGATATTCGTCATTCTTTTTTTCCCACATGAGAATATTGTCGGCGTAATCCCGGGCACTTTTTTCAAAAACCTGTACCAACGTTTGTTCAGACACGTAACTCTCCTTTATGTTTTGGTTCTGCAT
>CAZSMC010000011.1:0-13667 GCA_964607755.1 uncultured Cytophagia bacterium
ATTTCTTTTCCGCTTGCCGTGCCGGTGCGAAACAGTTTTTGTACAGTGACACCGGCTGCCAAATTGGCAACTCCGGCAGCTTCGACCGGAGATGCATGTGCAGCCAGACTTAGAGCAAGAGCGCTCGTCACTGTATCGCCTGCACCAACCGGATCCACTTTTCCCTCGATGTGCAAACCCGGAATAGAGTACACTCCGGATTTATCGACAGTCAGGAGTCCCTCAGTTCCCCGGGTTATAAAAACCGGTTTTTGCGATTGTGAAAATAAAAACGCCGCATATTTCTCAAGTTGATCTGCTTCTACGCTATCCGGATCGATTGAGTAACCAGCGTGTCGTGCCGCTTCCACATGATTGGTTTTGCGCACAACGTCATCGAGCCGGTCGCCATAGTGCCGGGTATCGAGGACAATGAGTTTGTCGTTATGAGCCCGGAACATCTGATTTGCGAGTTCAATGAAATAATCTGTCAGACTTTCCGGGATTTGCTGATTAAAAACAAGCACATCGACATTTTTTAGTGACTCGCGAATGTTACTGATAATGTGCTGATCCGTTTCAGGGGTGCGGCGGTTGAAAAATCCAAAATCTATGCGAGGTTGTTCTTCGTCTTTAAGATAACGTTTACCAAATACCGGGGTGTCAAAATCGTTCTGTTGATAGACCATCGCATCTGTTTTGACGCCAAGCTGATGGAACTGCCGCAAAAGCTCGCGCCCAAACATGTCATCGCCAATGGCGCCGATTGTTTGGATTTCTGCCGGTTGTAAAGCAGCAAGGTTTGCAACCACATTCGATGCTCCGCCCAGGGTGACATATTCTTCTTTAACTGCCTGTGCACGCTTGCCTGTTTCCTCTGAGATTTCGCCGCCCCGCGGATCAAGTATCCAGTAGGCATCAAGACAAAAATCGCCATACACTGCCGCCCGGACATTGCGAATACTTTTTAAAATCTGTTCAACTCTGTTATCGGATATCGTTACTCTTTTCATATTCGGCATGCGTTATGCTAAACTTGTTCTGCCAGTTTATCCAGACGTTTTTTACACTCGACCATACATCGAATCGTGTGATAATTGACCTTCCAGGAATGACTCATGTGCGTCCAGATGGGTGTGCCGTCGCGCCTAAGCAGAGGCCACCACTCACCGACCTCATGATGAATCATTTTATCGAAAACAAAGCGGTGGACATTTTCGTAAACCGGCCAGTATTTTTCAGGATCAAAAAGCAAACATCCCTCCAGCATGCCAATCATGACTTCAGCGTGCTGCCAGAATTCTTTTTCCCGGTCGTAAACCTGACCGGTATGCGAGCCTTCGACATAGACACCACCGTTTTGGTGATCGATACCGAATGACACAGCGTGGTCGAGCTGCTTGCGGATTACATCGAGATACGGTTGTTTATCCGTTCCGAGAACGTCCAGAGCATGACTGAGCAACCAGGCAAACTCGCAGTTATGTCCGTAGGAGGTGTTATCTTCAGCATGCGTTTTGGCACCATCTTCTGTGAACCGGTCCCAGCCCCAGACAATGTCGAATTTAATTTGCGGCGCCACCTGCCAGTCGCGCCAAAATTGCGGAATGCCGGTACGCGTTTCAGGATGAAGTATCCTTTTCAGCAGGATATCAATTATTTGCTGCAATTTTTGCCGATGGACGTTTTCGCCGGTACATTCGTAAAGCCTAGTAAACGCCTCCATGAGATGCATGTGGACATCCAGGGTTTTACGATCACCGCCGGCTGCGCCAGGTCCGCATAAATCCCAGTTTTGTTCATGCATTTCAAAATAGCCACCATAAAGGGTATCGGTGCAATATTTTTGTACCAGGTCGAACAAGCGTTCGGCGTACTCACGGCCCCGGGCATCGCCTGTGGCGTTGGTATATTCGCTCAGTGCATAGATCCCGAAACTGTGACCGTAGAGGATTTTTTTTGTGATTTGCGGTTCACCCTTCCTGTCCACTGTCCACAAGAATCCGCCGTGTTTGTTATCCCACATGGCATCGAGCAGAAACGACAGGCCATGGCGTGTCAAATCAGCGCACTGACCATGGCCCCAGCCATGCCGGTGAGCTGTTGACATGGAGAACACCGTTCTGGTCTGGGCAATCAGGGATTTTTGATCCTCGCCGGTATCATTTCCGTCAGCATCAAAATGAGTGATAAAACCGCCGTACGTGTTATCGCGGCAGCGTTTTAGCCAGAAAGGTAACAGTTCATTTTTCAGGTGATGAACAATTTCTTGCTGGTATGATTCGATTTTTTCTTTATTCATATCAAGCCTTTTCCGAGACACTTTTAGGGGTTCCTATTTTTTGCCGGTACCATAAATGATGTCGTTGTCCGAGCGCACGGTGCCGTGCAATGAATGCGTAAGCGACAATGACAAAGACAAGATAAGCAACGACAATGCCCATGGTAATCCATAAAAAAGTGGGGTCACCGGTCTTGAATGTTTGCAGCGGCAGATTAATAATCAGGATAAGCGGAATGACCAGGAAGAACGTGATTCCGGATGCATAAGCGTAATCCATAGCCACTGGCGATTCGAATTCCGGGTCTACCGCGCGTAAAAGAGCCAAACCTGTAGAAAGCGTTCCGGTAGAGACACCAAAAATGAGCAGCGTCCGCAAAAAACGGTGATCGGAGAACAGGCGGGAGCAGTACCAGATCGTTGCATAAAAAGTGGACACCGCTCCGATGGCAGCGACGATAATAATAGGCAGCCAGAACTGGGAAACAGCAATTAGTGAAATAGCTGCCACGGCACTGGCAACCATAATGTCGACACTTAATCCGGAGATACGAGTGAGAGTGTAATTGTCGGTGATGTGATCCACTTTGATAGCGCGCAAAATTGAGCGCAAAAGCAATCCCATAAAAGCAGCAAAAATAAAGTTAATACCCCACAAATTGACCGCCAGTTCGGTACCCATTTGTCCGGCCAGACCTAACAGCGCCGTTATGCCAGTGAGCAGCAGCCATGACATAAAATACGCGGTAAGCACAAGAGCCATGTGAACCGACAACGAGTCGATGGCTTCGGTATCGCTGGTGAGGTACGAGCCGACTTTGAGTCTGCTGTTGCGCGGGCGGACGCCACTGCGGGTATAGCCAGAGTTCATGTTGCTCAATTCTTTTTTCGAGACCCATCCTTTTTTAAGAGCGTGATGGATGAGAAAGATGCCGCCAAAGCTGCATAGAACAAAACCCAACGCGGCAAACGTTAATCCAATATTGCCGGCATTTTCCACGCCGTAAATTTTCCAGCCTTCGCCGATGGAGAATGCTTGTCCTGGACCTTCGGCAAAGCCCAGGGGCAAAAGGAAGCCGAATCCGTGAAACAGATCGGGCATGAACGTGGCTATAAAGATGAGGGTCAAACCAAATCCCAAAAACGCCTGCAATGCCAGTTGGGAAATGATTCCCAGCGACATGGGGAATACATCCCGGCGTGATTTGCCATTTTTCGGACCTTGACGCAAGGTGAGTGAGACAAAAGAAATGCCCAAAAAGTGATAGGTGATTTGTCCAAGTTGTATCGATGTCAAACCAAGTGCCGGAAAAACAAAATTGTACAGCGGCAACAGGATAAAGCCGGCTGTAAGGGCATTGGGAATCAGATACTTTTGGAAAAATTTCACTCTGGAACGAATTAAAGTGGCAAGCAAAAGCGCAAAAGAAATCACCCCCAGGTTGATAAAGATGTGCCATGAAAAGTTCATAACGTCCACCATTTTTTTGTGAGCAAATCAAATTACAGGTGCCTGGATATATCGGGTATGATATCTGTTGATAAAAATAAAATAATTAACTTGAATATTAGAAACAAGTTTTTATATTTGAATTTCGTTCAGAAGAATAAAAAAACTACTTTCCATTCCATTCTGAACCGGTCATTATTTTGCTCCAGGCATTCAAGGAAAAAGGTGAACAAAACAGATTATAATCAAGAGTCAATCCTTTTTTTAACGCATTCAGTTTCCCGAGTTGTTTTGACACCAATATCTAAAGGACATCATGCAAAGACGCAAAAAACAACGCCACTTTAACCTGCCGCTTTTTTTATTTCTCAAAGCGACCTATGTACAGTTTTTGAAATTCAAGTACAATGTACACGTTCGTAACCGGAAGTTATTCAAGCATGTCAAGCCTCCGTTTATTCTTCTTCCCAATCATGTGGCACTGCTGGACCCCCCGATTGTTAATATTTTTCTCCCCCACCGGGTTCATTTTGTTATGGCAGATGCCAATTTGCGAACCCGGTTCGCACGTTGGGTATTTATCAAGCTTGCCGCGGTTATCCCGAAAACCAAAGCAACATCTGATATGACGACCGTTCGACAGCTTTTAAAGCTTGCTCGAGCACATCATGTGCTGTGTGTTTTTCCCGAAGGCCGCGCCAGTTGGGATGGGTTGACACACGATATCTTTTTCTCCACAGCCAAACTTTTAAGAGCCTTGAAAATTCCAGTTATCGTACCGATCATCCACGGAGGCTACCTCTCACATCCGCGATGGAGCCCGCATTTCCGGCGCGGCAAGATTATTATCGATTATCATAAATTATTTGACGGCCCTGAACTGGCGGATATGCCGGCTGAGGAAATCCATGAAAAATTGGTTAACAAACTAGACCATAACGATTATGAATTCCAGCAGCAAACGGGCATTCGATTCAAAACAAAAAGAGGCGCCGAGTATCTTGAGCGGCTGCTTTTTATCTGCCCCGAATGCAAGAAAATGCTCACTCTGAGCTCTAAAGGAAACCGGTTCTGGTGCACGTATTGCGGGTTTGAAAACCGGTGGACCGATGAGGGACTGCTCGAGCCTGTGAACAGGGACGAGCAGCCGGTGCGCCGGGTTTATCAATGGTCGCAGTGGCAGACCGCTATGTTAAAAGCTGTTATCCGCGAGCACCAGAACACTACCCCGGAAAAGCCTTTGTTCGAGGATAAAAATGTCACCCTTAAAACCGGATATAAATACGAACCGTTAAAAGAGCGCCTCACCGGCACGTTGCGGCTTTTCATCGATCGATTCGAACTTGGAAGCAACGGTCAGAAGGAAACTTTTCTCATTAACGATATTTACGGTGTGCAGGTGCTGTTGGGCAACAAGTTTGAATTTTACCGGGAGCATACACTGTATAAATTTCAATTCCATGATGAACGAATTTCGGGCTATAAATATATGGCTGCTGTTCAAAAAATAGCACCGGAAAAAGCAGAGCTTGAATAGCATGACGTTGGCGCAGTTTAATTTTAATGCGTGTATTTATTTTGGCAAATAAACACTAACAAATGAGGTACATCATGAAAAAGGCGTTCCTTTTCCTCCTTGTCGGTTTGATGGTTAGCGGGACTGTGGCATATCCGGCTGGCGATAGCAGTACAATATCCGATATTATCAAGACCGGCTGGAATCTCGGTTTGCTGCCGGCTGTTGCGTTTAATTCGGATCTGGGATTTGAATACGGCGTGATCGCCAATTTGTATTACTATGGTGACGGCAGTCATTACCCCAATTATGACCATTCCCTTTATTTTGAAGTGTCGCGATTTACCAAGGGTAGCGGTATTTATCGTTTCTATTACGATTCGGAATATCTCATTCCCGGCATTCGTCTCACCGCCGATCTCAGTTACCTTCCTGATGAAGCTTATGATTTTTTCGGTTTTAATGGTTACGAGTCTGTTTATACGAGTGAGTGGGAGGACGATGATTCGGATATCTATCGCACGCGCATGTTTTATAAATACCAGCGCAACCTGTTTCGCGTTAAAGCCGATGTTCAGGGTCAGCTTTCCGGCACATCTTTGAAATGGATTGCCGGACTGTGCGGCCGTAACTTTGATATTCGTTCTGTGGATATTGACAAGCTGAACAAGGGCAAAGATGAGGATGAAAAACTTCCGCCTGTCACTGAAGAACCGGGATTGTACGAGCGCTACATCGACTGGGGGCTGATACCTCAAAATGAAAAAAATGGCGGTATGATTTCAACGGTCAAAGCTGGTCTGGTTTACGATACCCGTGACAAGCTGCAAAATCCGTCAACAGGTATCTGGACCGAAGCTGTGGTTATTGCCTCGCATTCGGCAATTGGAAGCGATGAAAACTTTGCAAAATTCAGCTTGACGCACCGGCAGTATTTTCCGCTTTTGCTGGAAAAGCTCACTTTAGCGTATCGTTTGGGTTATCAGGGCACGGTTGCCGGGCATGCACCTTTCTATTATCAGCCGATCATCGAAACATCTGTGTTTACTGGTGCCTGGAACGAGGGACTGGGCGGCCAGCGGTCCATTCGTGGCGTCAACCGGAATCGAATTGTTGGCGACGGCTTTGTTTACGGCAATTTTGAATTGCGATGGATTCCGTTCACCTTCACCATTGCCAGGCAAAACTTTTACATCGGGTTCAATGGATTTTTTGACACCGGCCGCATTGTGCAGGACATTCAAATCGGAGAAAAACTCGATAATATCGAGAGCCCATCGGATAGCTATTTTAATCCGGATGCCGAATCATTTCATTCTTCAGCGGGAATCGGTTTGAAACTGGCGATGAACTGGAACTTTGTTCTTTCTGTGGAATACGGCAATGCCATGGATTCCCAGGATGGTGATTCCGGCTTATACATTGCCCTTAATTATTTGTTTTAAATATTATCTCTTGCAGCGTGATTGAAAACAATCTTGTTCCAAAACCAGGTATTGGTTTTTATTAAAAGCCATGACCTCGAGTTTAAAACAGGAGAAAAATGAGCATGAAAAATTATGCAAAAAAAACAAAATTACTGTCTTTTGCCCTTTACGCACTTTTTTTTCTGTCACAAATCGCTTGTGATGTAGACGACAGCAATTCAATTGATGAATCCGGTATATTTTGGATTGAATGTTCAGGAACTGAAAAAAATGGAGAAATTTTCTATGTCTCGAATGCAGGCGACAATAACAATAATGGATTAACTGAGAATTCTGCTTTTAAAACCATAGCCAAAGCATTATCCGTGGTAAAGCCGGGCGGAACGATAAGGATCCTTCCCGGAACTTACAATGAAAGTATTGGGATTGAATCGTGCGCAAGTTCCACGGATACCGTTACAATCGAAGGATACAAAGGTGTTCCTGTACTTGATGGGAAACATAAAAAGCCATTCGGTTTATTTTTTGAAGATTTTCATAAATATCGGATTAGACATCTCAAAATAATCAATTACACGGATATGGGAATAGGTTTTTCAAACGGTTCAGATCTCGTTTTATCGGATTTGGAGGTTGCAGAAAATGGCCATGCTGTTCAGCTTAAAGATTGGGAACTAGAAGGTTACGGAATTCATGTTGATTTTTCGAAAAACATCAGGATATCGAATTGCAAAGTTTATCGAAACGGTCCTGAACCTCAAAAAGTGCCGAATTATATTATGGGAACCGGAATAAATACTTTTGGTAATACGAATGTAAAAATAACCAATAATGAATCTTTTAATAATATTGGCGGTGGCATATTAGTCGAAGACAGTTATGACGTCATTGTTGAAGACAATGAAGTTTATGGAAATGATCTGGATGCAACGGTTGCTGGTTGGTGGGATGGCGGATTGTGGGTCGATGGCGGCGCCAGGATTATCGTTCGGAATAATTATTTTCACCACAACAAGGGCCCTGGCATTGAAATAAGTGACGAAGACAGGCAAAGTCCCACTGGCTATGAATTGATTAACAACAAGAGTACTGAGAACTATTTTGGAATCTTTATTTGGAATTTTGGCACAAACGATTGGCCGGATGAATCTATCATTAAAAAATCCGAAAACGATTTTAGCGGAAACTCGAAAAAAGATGTGTGGATTGTCGATTGGTATTGAGTGTGTTTGCGTTCCGCTTCGGGTAAACCTCCTATGAATGACTGTTCTATTGCCACAAACTGTTTGGTAAATGATTTTCAAACTAGCCTCTTGCCATTTCGAGCAGATTACTAACAGCCATTTCATAACGTTGTTTCATCCGATTGCCCGAGAAATTTACCAAAAAGCCAAATCCGCTATCTTTGCACAATAATCGACGGGAGGAAATGATGAAAACTGTTTTTTTGATAATTTCTGTTTGTTTATTAACCAGTGTTGCGGCTAGAGAAGCTCCAGTTGGGCAATCCACGATAGTCGGTGCTGTCGCGGTAGATTTATCCGAGTCCACTGCTTTTCCCGGGACAATTTGCCGCGAGGAAATTAACATTCGAGTTGCGTGCACATATCAGAAAAATAGCAAGCAACGCATTCATTATTATGATATCACCACCGATTCTCTTGGCTATTTCATGATTCCGGATGCCCCTGCAGGCCAGTATGTTCTCAAAGCAGCAGAATGCCGTATTGGCCATGGTTTGCATTTTACAGTAGCTTCGGAATACGGCAGGTGGAGCCGGGGCGAGCGGTACCGCTATTGGGGCATTTTAGGCGGATTTATGGACAGGAACTGGAAGGATTTGATGGAAAATCAATTCGAAACGCAAATTGACAGTGGAATTATCAATTTAGGTCTGGTGCATATTCGAATATCAGCGGCACGCCGTATGAGTGGAAATGTTACTTTTCGGCGATCCCCGAACGGCGATGCGCCATGGGTTGACTTGACGCTTTTTGAAAGCGGCTACATGATCGATTTAAGAGTTCAAAATGACGAAATGAGATCAGAAACTCCGTCGCCTGCGCTTTTCCCAAAATCACCTGTTGACTATTTCGAGTTGAATGCACCTTGAACGTTTTTGGTAAAGCCTGTGAGCTTTGCCCCAAAAAGCCGGCCGGTTAATCGTTTGTCTTTATTAAAAATCTCAGTAAACCTGCCAGGAACAGCACGCTAAGATGGCATTCCTAATGCTAAATATCAAAAGCAAGCACGCCATGAACTGTTGGAGTGTCGGCGAATTTGTAACCTATGCTCACATTCAACCTGGAATATTCTGCAGTGACCCCCATCCGGAGCGACCATCTGTTCTGTCCGCTCAGTTCAATTTGCGTTCCGTTAATTTCATTTTTCAACCTGGCTGCACAAATGCAGCATCACCACGCACTGACATTGCAGGATACCGGCTTTTTCAACTCAATTGGTTAAAGCTAAATCAAGCGTCACTGGGAAATGATCAGAAGCTTTGAAAAGCAGTTCTTTCATGGGCATGGCATCGTCGAGATCATACGGATTCCACACGCGATGCGGTTGAGGCGTCAAGACAGAGACCTGTTGCGATACCAAAATATGATCTATTAGAACGTTGACACGATCATGAGTGACCGGATCGCGGAAATTAGTCGAACTGGGTGACCAACCATAAGACGTCCAGGTCGGCCGGCCGATATGACTTTTAAGCAGTCTTTCAGGAACAAAAATGTCACCCATAATAATTTCCACAGCGCTGCGGCCGAATTTCATTTCATAATAGTCCATGCCCGGCCCGTCGTTGATATCACCCATAACAATGACGTGCTTGTTCTCATTCAACCATTCATCCACTCGCCGGCGAATCCATTCGCATTCTGCATACAGTTTCAAGCGGTTACGCCGGGTTTCGCGCTGCCAGTGTACCATATCCATGCTGCTAAAAATCCCTTTTGATTTTGTGTGCACGACCATGAGGTGAAATTCATGAGAGGTGTTCTTCACCTTAACGGTGAGTTCCAGAGGCGGCCGGTAAAATTTATAAACTTCTTTTATTCGGTCTTTATCTGTGTCGTGATAGAACTCGCCATCAAATCGAGGATTCGTTTGACTGCCGCGTTCTCCGCCTGGTGTGTGAAAAACAGTTAATTTCTGGGGATTGAACAGTGCAGCAATCTCCTGCCGGCCTGCAGAAATGAATCCGGTGATGATGCCGGTGAGCGGCAGATTGGTTGAATTGACGAAATGTCGAAGCTTTTCCCGGGTATTCTCAGCGGTGCTAATAATGGTATTTGGCGCCTCGACAATCCCGATAAAGTCCGGTTGAATCGTTTCCAGCACATGCCGGATCGCGTCCAGACGTTGGCGGGCAGTATTACCGCTTTTGAGTGAATTATCCTTGTTAAAGAGCTCATTGAACCAGGCTATGTTATACGTACATAAACGTAACATTTTAACCCCTTGAACCAGCAGAGTCCAACAGTGCGTTGGACTCTGCATTTTTCGTCAAATTAATATATCTTTTTCCCAGCCGACTTTTTCGAGAGTGATTTTGTTCCAGTCGCTAGTTCCCAAACCGTATTCTTTATCTGCCGCTTCTACGCACAACGGCGGCGGTGATAGCGGCCATTCTTCGCCGCGGATGTCCTTGCGCTTGGCTTCGATAATCTTCAAACACACGGTTTCAACCGCCACAGGGTCTGTGCCAGCAATAAAACCATTGTACGCCCATTTATAGCGCGGATCAGGCTGCGGGCCTTTGTCGCACAGCGGATTCAGCGCGTCCACAAGCACAAGTTTGGTTTTGTCTTTCACAAAAGGTAATTGCCAGATTTCACCAAGTTTGGCGCTGTCTGCTTCGTGATAACTGCTTGGACTGCCGGAATAGAGAATATAATTCTTTATCACCGTGCCGATACCTGTGAGCCAGTGCGCTTTTAAAGCGGGTAGCGAGACGAGAACATCACAGGCTTTGACTTTTTCCGGTCCGCCTTGAGCGTGACGAATGTTGTCCTCTGCTACACCGGCTTTTATAAGAGATGCTTTTACCGCATCTACAACCTGATCATGAGTGGGGTTGAGGTGCGGAGTGGGAACCAAACCAATAACGTTGTCAGTGTCAAAAAGTGACTGCCAGGCTTCTTTTGCTGTTTTTTGGCCGGTAAATGTGGTGAGCGACTTTTCCAGCATCGTTGTGACGACGGAAGCATTTACTGTGCTGTTTTCGTCATGAGCATTTTCATCCCGTACCAGTGTCACTTTGCTCGATGACGCGGCTGAGACACAGCGTGTGCCTGTCATGCCAATGACAGAAGCGCCAAGTGTGGCACCAACTGTTCCGCGTACAAAATCACGACGGGTTATTACACTCATAATCAACCTCCTTTTTTGTGAAAATTTGCAGCAATTTTTTCGACAATAGATTGGGCTGTCGTTTTATCCGGAGCATCAAAGACAAATACGACATTTCGGTTGATCCGGGAATGCCCGACCCAGCCCTGTTCAATGTTGTGAAACGCAGGAGATTCTTTGAATTCATATTCCGGAAGATATGTGTTGTAAAAATGTTCGAGAGCTTGCAGCGCTGCTTTTTCACCAGCGTAACGGACAACTAGCGCCTGAGCACGGTTGTTTTCAGATGATGCTTGTTTGTACGGCCAGGTGACAGCCGCGCATTCGGTATTTAAATCAAGAATATTTTTGTGGCTCAGATAATAAAATGAATTCAACACCAGATAAGAGCGGAAAAAACGTACGCGGTCTTTTATGTAAGACCAATCACCGATGTGAGGCTCAATGATGTCGAGCATATCAGGCACATCCGGTGCAGCACTCTCAGACATGACCTTTTTACCCAGTTCAAGGACCGCTCTTTTCGACTCGTCCGTTTCCTTGTACGCCATAATACGTGCATAGACGGTATCCGCCCACAGCCGTAACAATCCGCTTCCGTAAAGTGCGCGAGAATTAGCAACCACTTCTGTGGAGGGAAAAGAGGTACCAGTCAAATGAACCGGTTCGCCGCCCCAATCCAGTGACAATAGACCAAATGCATCATTGGCATGCTTCATAAAATACAACTCGACCAGGATGTTGTAACGGTCTTTGGCTTTATATTCATAAACTTCCAGGTGATCGAAACGGTAGCCCAAATACAATTCACCGGCGCCATTCATGTAATCATAGATATTGTCAGCAGTGATGAATCTCGCCGTATCCGGTCGCGTCCAGGATTCGACTTTTTGGGGAAGGTCCATCCCTGCGGCTTGAGTCAAAGGAGTCATAATTATTGTCAGAATAAAGGTGAGAATCGTAAAAATTCGCATTTTTATTACATCCTATTTTTATTTTTTAAATTAGCAAAAAGGATGACAGAATGCAACAATTTTTTAACCGCAGTGATCACAACGAACAGCCGATTAAAAGTATAGTTTTCAATTATCTGTGCAAAAATACAAGTGATCACAGGGTGTTTCAAGAAGCCGTTGAAACGGCTTCAAATATTGTTATGCCTACTATATTCACCATGATGAATCATGGTGTTTGTTCAAAAATAGTTGAACTATCACCACAATTTATTGTGGTGAAACACTACCAAACGCCCATAACAACCGCTTTAGCGGTTTACCCTGTGATTGATTACAAACACGAGGACAACGCATTCGTTAATCATGTTATTCCTGGTTCGTGTCAGGTAGATCCGGATGAGCAAGAGGGATATTGTTTTTTATTTCTTCATAACGGGCGAGCAGGAATAGCACATCAGACAGGCGATTAAAATATGGCAGAAGGGTATCATTCTCGAACGGATCGATTTCATTCAGTTCGACAAGCCGGCGTTCTGCCCGGCGGACAACAGTGCGAGCCGTATCCAAAAAGGCAGATATTTCAGACTGGCCGTATAAAACAAAGCGCGCCGGCAGGTCTGTTTCGTTTTCAATTGACGATTCAATCTGCTCTAATTTCTGCAGATGCGCTTGCTGTAATGTGGTTTCAAGTTTATGGCGATATTCAGCAGGACAGGCCAGTTCTGAATTGATCAAAAAGATATGATTTTGCACTATCCATAAATATTTTTTAACCTTCTGTAATCGGGATTTAGAACGCGCCATACCAATAAATGCAGCGGCCTCGTCTATTGTGCCGATTGTTTCCGGATAAATATCGTATTTAGGCACGTGTTTGTGCATCCGCAACGTGGTTGAACCCGTGTCGCCTTTTTTTGTCGAGATCGACTTTTTTTGCATCATGCCCTCACATGTCCGTTACCGTAAGCAATCCATTTATAAGATGTGAGGTCGTTCGGCCCCACAGGTCCGCGGGCATGCAGTTTATCAGTACTAATGCCCACCACAGCGCCCAGTCCATAATCGCCGCCTCCGGACAACCGGGTTGAGGCATTCACTAACACCGAAGCCGAATCCACCCGGCTGACAAATTGCTGCGCCAGGTGCAGACTGGCGGTCACAATACCGTCGGTATGACCGGAACCGTAGCTGTTGATGTGATGAATAGCTTCTTCCATCGAATCCACTACTTTGATTGAAATAATTGGAGCGAGATATTCGGTCGTCCAGTCTTCTTCGGTCGCATGCTTTAAACCGGGCACAATGTGGCGGGTTTTTTCACATCCCCGGCACTCCACATTATGTTCCCGAAAAGTTTTGACCAGTTTGGTCAGCAAAGACCGGTCGCATTCGGTATCAACCATAAGGGTTTCCAGCGCGTTGCACACTTCGACGCGTTGAATTTTGGAATTGAGAGCAAGGTCAATCGCCATGTCAGGAGGAGCGTCAGGCGCCAGGTACAAGTGGCACACGCCTTCGTAATGTTTGATCACCGGAATGCGAGTGCCTTTGGAAATTCGCCTGATCAGTCCTTTGCCGCCTCTGGGAATGAGAACATCGATATACCCGTCAAGCTCTAAAAGTTCATCAACCGTTTCGTGACCTGGAACGCGGATAATTTGCAATGCATGTTCCGGAATGCCGTTTTCTGCCAATGCTT
>CAZSMC010000011.1:13767-83782 GCA_964607755.1 uncultured Cytophagia bacterium
AGTCTTTTCAACAACGGCGCCGGCAAGCCGTTTTCCTCGGCAACGGCGACATCCTTTTTGTTGATCCGAAATAATTCGTCCTTGACCGAAGCTAATTTTTCCGGCATGGCGGCGATGGCTTTTTGCCGCTGTTCACCGGACATGGTAGCCAGTTGTATGGTCGCTTTTCTGGCATCTCTGCCCATGTCGATAATTGTTTTTGACTCTACAGGGCTCATATTCTCAGTATTGGTCAGATATTTACTGGTTGTCAGATTTGACATTGTCTGTTTTTATGATGACAGATTTGCCATACGTCATTTCAAACATGTCCTTCTTTTTTTCAAAGGAAGGGATTTTCGGGTCTTTGTTTCCGCGAGTCGTCAAAGCAATGACCACCTCATCCGAACTGATGTGACATGTCACTCCGTTCACCACGCGGTTGTGAAAATGATCGAGGCCGTCAGCGAGGCGCAGCAAAGACGCCATTTTCCACACGACTAACTGATCCGCTTTGCTGAGATTGACAAACTTTCTATGCCGCGATTTCGGCAGCGATTTGCGATGATACCGGGCAATATTGGCGATGATCAGCCTGTCGTTTTCTGTCCATCCTTCCAGTCCGCTACTGAGGATGAGATTCATTGAACTTTTGTGATGAGCGCTCTCGCCTTGCGACCAGCCGATATCGTGAAGCAAACCAGCGGCCTCGAGCAGATCCCGCTCGTGTTCGCTGCTCCGGTGAAGCTGTTTCAAGTCATCGAATAATCTCAGTGCCAGGGTTGTCACGTGTTCCGCATGACGCGGTTCATCATCATATTGCGCCATCAACCACATCACAGAAGCAAATTTTGTATCTGGCTTTTTTTTCATTTCAATAAAATTCCGTATAATGCATCTCTCAAACTAATTGTTGTTTTTTGAACGCCATATTTTTTCATGATCGCCTGCAAAATGAGTGCCCCGGCGTTGATGGTATCGGCACGCTCCGGGTGCAGACCCGTTAATTCCTTGCGAGAGCTTTCGGGTTGACTGGTCATCACGTCAATCAAACGATGCAAAGACGGCAGCTCAAGTTCATAATGATGCGCCCGTTCAGGATGGGAAATGTCTTCGTTCGCATCCATAAGAGCCAGCGTAAACGCAGTGCCGCCCAGAGCAATGAACTGATCGATTGGAAATTCCGTTGTCGTGTTATGGGATAATTCGTTCTTAACGTGCTGCAATAAATCACTAAGCTCAGAGTCTTCAGGCGGGTCTGAATGGATGTAGAGTTGGGTTAATCGCCGGCTGCCGATGTCCACGCTCCACATAGATTCGAGTTCTCCGCTTGTGGAGGTGATAAATTCCGTGCTGCCGCCGCCAATGTCGCAGACAAGGCTGTGCGGGTGACGCGGCATGTCGCTCATGGCGCCAAGGAATGCCAGTTCGGCTTCCTGTTTACCCGAAAGAATGCGGCATCGGAATCCCGCAGTTGCAACGCGCTGCAAAAGTTCATCTTTGTTCGGTGCGTCGCGGCCGGCGCTGGTGGCAAAAACATGCACCTTTTCTACCTTATCTCTTTCGATCTGTTGTTTGTATTTCAATACAACTTCAACGACCCGTTCGATTGAACGTTCGTCCAGTGTGCCGTCCGGCTGCTTATTGGCGCCGAGTCTGGTGATGTGTTCTGCGTACGAACGCGTGGTAATGCGTTGATGCTGGTCAACATTAGCGATTAAAAGCCGGGTCGAGTTTGTGCCGATATCAATGGATGCCTGGCGCGTCATGATGAATCCCGTAGGATGAAAAAATCTGTATTTGTTCTGTGAATCAACATCACTTTTTATTATATTTCACTTTGTGTTTTTCGCAATTTTCTCATTACAATCAGTTAATGATTTCAGCAAAATGCATGGATATGTGAAGCAAAACTTGAATATTGAGAACGCTCGGTTAATCCGGATTAAAAATTGAAATAATATATTGATAACTAGGTGAACTGTCAAGAACATTTCACCATTGCCGCTACTAATTCCGCACGAATAATTTTTAAAAAGGACGACACATGCACAAAGGTTTTCGTGATCCAAAACTCATAATCGGACTGTTCATTAGCACAGTATTTCTTTATCTTTCATTCCGCAAAGTTGATTTTGCCCGCATGGGGGCAGCTTTTGCCAAAGCGAACTATTGGTATATTTTCCCTGGTATCGCTTTGATGTTTTTTAGCCATTGGTTGCGCGCCCTGCGCTGGCGTTATTTCCTGGCTCCGGTGCGAAAACTTGATATGAAAACCTTGTATTCTTCCCTGCTTATCGGCTACATGGCGAATACGTTTTTGCCCGCCCATTTGGGTGAATTTTTGCGCGCGTACCTGGTCGGTAAAAAACGGCCGGTGAGCGGCAGCGCGGTTTTTGGCACAATTGTGATCGAACGCATCATCGATATGTTCACGCTTTTATTGCTCATGGCACTGACTATCATCGTTTTTCCGTTTCCCGATTGGGTGCGAAAGAGTGGCTATATTTCTTTTCTCGCTATTCTGATTCTGTTTGCTTTGCTTTTGGTGATGAAAAACCACCGGGATACGTCAATGCGTATTCTGACCAGAATCCTCAAACCGTTGCCGCACAAACTCGGTGAAAAAATTATTGATCTAATGCATTCGTTCCTGGATGGCGTTGTGCCGCTAAAGAACTGGAAACATTACATTATTGTGACGGGATTGTCCTTTGCCATCTGGGTATGCTATGCTTTTATTTTTCAGATTGGCTTGTACGCTTTTGGTTTCATCGCGGAATACAACCTTCCGTGGATGACTGCGCTTGTGCTTTTGGTCATTACTACGATTGCCGTTGTGGTACCATCGTCACCAGGTTACGTCGGAACGTATCACTATCTCTGTCAAATTTCACTGGCTTTTTTTGCCGTGCCAAAAAGTGAAGGGCTCACTTTTGCTTTTGTTATTCACGGACTTAATTTTCTGCCAATCCTTGCGGTGGGATTAATTTTAGTGGGACTCGAGGGGATGAATATCCGCAACCTTCAACACCAAGCTGAGGAAGCACAATCTTTGTAGTACACGTCCAGAACGTTGTAGTGCACCTTTCGAGACTGTCAAAAAAGTAAAAGCTGGTCCCCAACAAGGGGTCGCTTCAGGATTTGATCAATATCGTAAGTCTAATATTAATTGCAAATTAGGCAATTTTATTGAGTTCCAGGAGCGACCCCTTGTTAGGATTGACATCAAATTTATCGACAAGCTACTCAGATGTGCTACAAATTCAATAAACTATATAGCCACGGCCATGCTCACCTGATCATCGAAACTTTCCACGTTAACAATGAACGGCAGCATGTCTTTTATTGTCTCGATGTGGGTAATAATGAAAATCTGCCGAAACTGTGAAGACAGCTCGGAAAGCGCGTTGAGAATGAGATCGCGGCGCTCGCTGTCCTGAGAGCCAAAGATTTCGTCCAGAACGATGAAATTAATCGGCGCGCCGCCGCTGCGTTCGGCAACCACCTGACTGATGGCGATGCGTAAACAGAGGTTGACCAGATCTTGCTCGCCGCCGGAAAACCGTTCGAGTGGGTAGGGGAGATTGCCGTCAAAAACGCGAATATTGTAATCCGGGTCAAGATCGATTGTGGTGTAACGCGATGTTGTTGTCAGTCCGAGCAGCTCGGACGCGCGTCCGGCGATCAGCGGCCGGATTCGTCCTGCCAGTTCCAGCCGGAAACGCCCAAAGTGTTCCTCCAACGCATTCAGATAAGCGATCTCGGTTTCCGTCTCTTTTATTTCCTGCCGGAGTTTATATTGCTCCTTAATTTCCTTTTCACTGTTTTCGATTTTGTTGTCCAGAATGGCAATGTCTTTTTGCACGTTGGCTTGTTTTTCCCGGGCGGCATTTAATTCTTCAGATTTGTCGTCAACGTGCTTTTTTTGCTGCTGAAAAACGTTTTCATCGTAATTTAGTGCCGTTTTTTGCTCCTCGGCATGGCGGATGTTTTTTTGGAGATCGGTCAGTGACTCTTTCGCATGTTCAATGGATTTCGAGACCTGTCCGCGCCTGCCGGCACGCTCTTGCAGTTGTGCCGCTTTTTGACGCAGATCGACCAGCTCGTCATAGTGCTTGTTTATTTCATTGTGTTCCTTTTCATCATATTTGACCGGACCTATTTTGGTAATCGTTTCGTCAATCGTTTGAAGCTGCTGCTGATAATTCTTAATGTGGCTGTCAATTTCTTCAACCGTTTTGGCAGCGTGCTGAGCATTGTGCCATTTTTTTGTTTGCTGTTCTTTCTCTTTTCGAAGGTTGCGCAACTCCTGTTTGAGCTTGTTCAGTGATTCTGTGTGTTTTTTCTCTACACTCTGATAATGCCTGAATTCCATGCGGAGTTCCTCAAGTTTTTTCTGATGATCTGCAACAACGGTATTGTAATGATCACCCAGGCGCTGAGTGCACACCGGGCACTCGCCCTCAGGTCCCAACTCCTCGATGCGCTGCAGTTTCTCTTTCAGATCCGTGCCGGTTTTTTCGGCTGATTTTTTATTCGCAGCCGCATCTTTAATCCCGGCTGTCAGTTCATCAATGTGATCTTCGATCTCTTTTTCTTTTTTTGCGAATTGATTGATAGCCTTTTCCAAAGATTCGACCTGTTTCGCTTCGTTGATATGAGCCTGCCGGCGTTCGTGTTCTTTTTGAATTGACGACTCGACAAATATGCGCTCTTGTTTATGCTTTTCAAGCTGATTGTATTTTTTATACGCCGCGTCCAGGTGCTCCTTTTTTTCTTTCACGCTTTCGAACTGTCCAAGCTGATTTTGCATGGCTGACAATTCTTTTTCCGCACTCTCGATGTTCTTCAATTCCTCTTCCAACCGCTTTTTGTTTTTCTCCACTTCTTCCAGACGGGATTGCAGCGAGGAAATCTGCGATTGCCAGTTTTGAAACTGATCGCGCAACTGGGAAATATGTTCAAAATCCTTTTTAACGAGTTCGAGTTGAGTTGTTTTTTCTTTCACCTCTTCCCCGGCCTTTATCAAGCGAGCGCGCTGCTGCTTTTTTTCATCCTGCAGTGCTTTTTGCTGTTCTTCCAACTCGTCAATATCTTTGCGGCTGGATTCCTTGCCCTGTATAAACGCCATTTTCTCATTGCGGTCACGGCGAACTTGTTCCCGGGCTCTGTCGATGAGATCGATGTTGATCAGCCGGTTGATGGCCTGGCGCCGCTGTTCCGGCTGCAGCGAGGCTAATTTTGCCAGCTCTTTTTGTTGAGCAAAAACAGATGTGGTGAACGAGCGATAATCAAGTTGCAGCAGATTTTCGATAAATTCATTCACTCCGCGATCCTGAACCGCCTCAGCTTCCGGTTGATTGTCCCGGTAAATTGCCGCTTCACTGACGGCATTCTTCCCTTTCAGTTGCCGGACAATCCGGTATTCCGAGCCGCCAAACGTAAAGATCATCTCTGCGGAACATATTTTTTTGGCGTCCACGTGTTGGGAGCGCACATCCTGTTTGTCAGTGCGCACAAACCGGTTGCCGTACAACACCCAGCTCATGGCCTCGACAATCGTTGATTTCCCGGCACCGTTCCGGCCGATAATGCCAATGACATTTTCGGGAAATTCCAGGTCCAGCTTTTCGAACCGCCGGTAGTTTTGTAATGTCAGACGTTTGATGATCATAAAAAATTATTCTTATCCTGGATTATTCACCACAGAGCACGCGAAGAGCACGAAGCTCATAAAAAACATAATCTTTTTCAACAGGGGAAAATTCTTTGTCCGGATAATAATTCCAATAATCCCATCTTTTCAATAGTTCAGATACGGAAAAGTCTTGTATAGCCAGGCTCGGGCAGACACCTGCTTTAATGTATAGGCTGGGGTTATCAAGCATATTCCACTTTATAGAAACATCTGTATAAATATATCCTATCTTGATATTAATATTTTTAAGCGTTGCACAATCAGAACCATAAGTATAAATCACCTTTTTTTCCAGCCTTGTGCCTCTGGTAAAATGGCCAATATCGGCTTGCAATGCCCAATTTTCATTCAACGCCCATTCGTGCGCGTAGCCAAATATTAATCCACGAAGCGGTTTTGCTTTTGTATCAACGAATGTTGAAGCGGTCATGCCAAAATGCACAGAATGATCCCCGGCCATCAGGCTTGAAAAAAGTGCTACCATTAATACTATTGTTAATGCGAAATTTTTCATTTTCTAGAACACTTGCCACAAAAATGTAAAATCTAAGTTATATTTTTATGATTCATCAGCCAGATAAGTCGCCCCTAACTTTTTGAGCTTTGCCGCATCCAGCTCGGTGTGGTCGATAGTTTCGATGTAGCGTTCAAACTCGACAGGCAAGGATTCGATCTTGGCGTTTTGCAAATGCTGCTGCCCGTCATGTGCTTTTCTGACAAGCTGTTTTTCGAGCACAAAGGCGTTTTTGAAAATGTCATCAATGGCGCGGATGTCGAGTTTCACAAAAGTATCGTCTTCGATGTTATTCAGTCCGAGTTGGACGATCGCGTCCTGAATATCTGGTGTGATCAGCTTTTCCAGTTCGCTGTAAATGTCGGTTGTGGTTAGGTCCTGGCAATCAATAGCCGGAAATTTTATCATCGGCCGGGTAGTAATTTCATGATAATCATATTCATTTTTATCCAGATCAACGAGAAGATAACCGCACTGCGAGTTGTGTTCGTTCAAACTGGTACGCTCGGTTGAGCCCGAGTACCAGGCGTGATCTTTTACGGCAATATGGCGATGATAATGTCCCAACGCGATGTAATCAAAAGTCAATCCGGTGACGCCTTCAATGTCCGGTAAACGCTGCTCGTTGAATTCGCCCATCCCGAACGTTTTCTTTCCTGCCCAGGCGCCATGGGTCACCAACACGTTTGCCTGCGAATCCGACTTTATGTGCAATTTCTCCAAAGCGGCATTCAAGTCCTCGGACAATGAAAAATGTGGAATGCAGTGAAAATCAACTGACTTTATTCGAAACCGTTCATATTGATTTGTAAACGCTGTGTAAATGTTTGGGAAAAGCGAGATGGTCTCAAAAATGGAACCGGTCAGGCGAATGCGCGGGGTTTCGTGATTGCCGGAGACAATGACCATGGGAATGCCGGCATCGCTTATTTTTTGGATGCTCTCCACAGCCACGTGGATCGCCCGGTTGCTGGGACGCGGCGTGTGAAACAAATCTCCGGCGTGTACGATCACGTCAGGCTGATGCGTAAAAATCGCGGCAATGATCTGGTCCCAGGCGTTGTAAAAATCCTGCTCTCGCTGGTTGAGACCGGTTTCAGCATCGATTTTATGGTATTCGGAAAATCCGAGATGCGTATCGGAAACGTGAAAAATCTTCATGGTTGTCCCTGTGTTTTGAAAATTATAAGAACTTTTTGCTTTAAAATCAAGTTTATAAAAAGATGAGTTCCATTTTACAAAACCATATCAGTCAATAGCTACAGTAACGCCAACAACAGCAAAAACAGTTTGACTTTCGGCGTGTACTTTATTATATTTTTTGATTATTTAGCGAGAGTGGCGGAATTGGCAGACGCGCTAGACTTAGGATCTAGTGCCAGTGCGGCGTGGGGGTTCGAGTCCCCCCTCTCGCACAGGGATGTCGGCGGGCACCCGGTGCTCGGCGATTTTTTTATCCTTTCACATATAAATATTGACACAATTTAAATGAGGGAAAAATATTGCAGTACAACATTGATCAACAAGAAAATTTTCACACAACGATTAAAGTAACGCTTCCGCCAGAAGACGCGAAACCAAAATATGAAGATGTGCTCAACGAATACCGTAAAAGCATCAGGTTGGAAGGCTTCCGCAAGGGCAAAGTACCAACTTCTTTGATTAAAAAGATGTACGGTAAAGAAATCCAGGCCGAGGCTTTCAGCGATTTTATGCAGGAATCCTGGGAAACAATTCTGCAGGAGAACGATCTTGATATCATTACTGAGCCCAAAATCCACAACATCAATTATAATGATAAAAACGGGTTCTCTTACCAGATCGAATTCGATGTGGCACCGGATTTCGAATTAAAAAGGTATGATGGCATGCCGGTCGAGGTGGATGTGTATTCTATCACTGACAAAGACGTCGACGAATTTCTCGAGGATTTGCGACAGCATCAAGCCATGCTGTACACTGTGGAAGGCGAAGCAGAGCCCGGCCATTATCTGACGGCTGATCTCTACCAGGTTGATGAAAGCGGCGTGCCACTACTTGGTAACACAATCGAAGACCAGCAAATTTGGCTCAAAAAAGATGACAAAGAGCTGACACCCCAGCTCCAGGGCGTCAAAGCCGGGGAAGAGCGGCGCATTGTTCTTGAAATGCCTGAGCAGCAATCCGAAACCGTCGAGACATTATCGGAAAACGAATCAGACGAGCAGTATTATCAGGTCAAGGTCAAAGAAGTCAAGGACCGCCGATTGCCTGATCTGGATGACGAATTTGCCAAAGATGTGAGTGAATTTGAAACGCTAGATGAATTACGCGATCAGGTTAAAAAAACGCTGCAGGAACGCGCAAAAGAGGCCAACAAGGATAATATCGAATCCGCCATTGTGGACGAACTGGTAAAGCGGCATAATTTCTCCGTGCCGCCGGTTATGCTCGAGGATTATCTGAATGACATCATCGAACAGGTTAAAAAAGATCAGAAAAATAAACAGGGAAAAGTTGATGAAACCGGGATCCGTCAGCATTTCAGAACAAATGCCATTCACAATATAAAATGGCATTTCATCAGCGATAAAATTATTGAGCAGGAACAAATTCAGGTTTCAGACGATGAATTGGAACAGCATCTCAAAGAGATGCAAGAAACACCTGCTGAAGCGCAAAGAGCACAAAAAGCGCGAGAGGATGACAGCGCTAAAGAAAAAATCAGAAATCAATTAATTTACGACAAAATTTTCAGCATATTAGCAGAAAAAGCCGATATCACGGAAAATCGAAAATCGTGGTATGAACAAGACGAATCGGAATTATCAGAGCAAAACGTTGCTGCTGCAAGTCCGAACCAGGAAACAAACTAATAAGAGGAAATATCTATGGGACTCGTACCAATGGTAGTTGAACAAACCGGGCGGGGCGAACGCGCTTATGATATTTTTTCGCGTTTGCTCAAGGAACGGATTGTCTTTATCGGCAGTCCGATCGATGACACAGTTGCCAGTCTGGTGATTGCGCAACTGCTGTTTTTAGAAGCCGAAGACCCGGAAAAAGATGTTTACATGTATGTCAATTCACCGGGAGGCATTGTCTCTTCGGGATTGGCTATTTACGATACAATGCAGTACATCAAACCGGATATTGCGACAATTTGTATGGGCCATGCTGCCAGCATGGGTTCCTTGCTACTTGCCGCTGGCACAAAAGGCAAACGGGCGGCATTGCCGCATGCGCGCGTCATGATTCACCAGCCTTTAGGCGGGGCCCAGGGACAGGCAAGCGATATCGAGATTCAGGCGAACGAAATTTTGACGTTGCGAAGAGAGCTGAACAAAATTTTTGTGGAACATACTGGCCAAAAACTCTCAAAAATAGAAAAAGATACCGACCGTAATTACTTTATGAGCGCTGAAGAAGCAAAGAATTACGGACTTGTTGACGAAATTATGGATCGCCGTGACCTGAAAAAGTGACGGCCTCATCAAGCATGACAAGGATGTTTTATTTATGCCAAAAAAAGAGGGCCAACCCGACCAGCGTTTTGCTATTTGTTCTTTTTGTGGAAAAAACTCCAGCCAGGTTGAAACTATTGTTACCGGGCCGGATGTAAGCATTTGTAATGAATGCGTTAAAATTGCTAACAAAGTTATTTCCCGGGAACGTTCCAAAAAAGCCTTCAAATGGGAAGGTGATATGCCCACCCCTGAGGAAATCAAGAACGAATTGGACAATTACGTCATTGGCCAGGAAAACGCCAAAAAGACCATTTCCGTGGCTGTTTACAATCACTATAAGCGTATCGACAGCACGCTTGTCAGCAGGGATAATGTTATACTGGAGAAAAGCAATGTGCTTTTGATCGGTCCTACCGGAACCGGCAAAACATTGCTGGCACAAACTCTGGCCTACTTTCTGCAGGTGCCCTTCACAATTGCCGATGCGACCACTTTGACCGAAGCCGGATATGTCGGTGAAGATGTGGAAAATATTCTGGTGCGTTTACTGCAGGCGGCAGATTACAATGTGCAGCGTGCCGAACGCGGCATCGTCTATATCGACGAGCTGGATAAAATTGCCAAAAAGAGCGGCAATCCGTCCATTACCCGTGATGTTTCCGGTGAAGGCGTGCAACAGGCGCTGCTCAAAATGCTGGAAGGCACGATTGCAGCCGTGCCGCCAAAAGGCGGACGAAAGCATCCGGAAATGGATTTTATCAATCTGGACACGCGAAATATTTTGTTTATTTGTGGCGGCGCGTTCGACGGGCTGGAAAAAGTTGTGGCGTCGCGTATTGGCCATAAAGCCATGGGATTCGGCGCCGATCTGACCGAATCGGTCAAAGTGCAAAAAGATGTGATCCGGCATGTTGAACCTGAAGACCTGCTGCAGTACGGTCTTATACCGGAAATTATCGGCCGTCTGCCGGTAACAGCCACTCTGGACGAACTGGATGAAGATGCATTATACCAGATACTAACCCGGCCGAAAAATGCGCTGACAAAACAATATCAACGGCTTTTTGAGATTGATGATATTGATCTCACATTTGATGATAAATCGCTCAAGGAAATCATAAAGATTGCCAGCAAGCGGGGCACTGGCGCACGGGGACTGCGGTCGGTGATGGAATCGGTGATGAACGATATTATGTTCAGTTTGCCGTCTCAAAAAGAAATCGCCTCCTGCCGCATTACCAAAGATGTCGTGTTGAAAAAATCCAAACCTGTTCTGAAAAAACGCAAATCCCCGCAAGTGGATGATCAGGAAGAAATCGCAGATTCTGCTGCGTAGAAAAGAACCGCATGGTGATTTTTATAAAGTCGAACTGGATCTTTTGTCTAAAGCGGCGAAAGATTTCTCTTTACATACCCGGGCAAAAACATATATGAAAGTAAAATCCGTTGAATTTGTCAAATCAGTTGCCTCAATCAGTCAACTGCCCAAAGAGCTTTATCCGGAAATTGCTTTTGCCGGGCGGTCAAATGTAGGCAAGTCCAGTTTGTTGAACAAGTTATTCAATCGTAAAACAATGGCGCTCACCAGTTCCACACCGGGGAAAACCCGTCTGCTCAATTTTTTTCTTGTCAATGAAAATTGCTATTTTGTCGATTTACCGGGATACGGTTATGCCAGGGTAGGCAAAAAAATGCAGCAATCCTGGCAACATTTGATCGAGCAGTATATGCTCAGATCAAAATTGCTAAGAGGCATTGTGGTAATTACTGATATCCGTCATCCGCCGCAAGATGCAGACCTTCAACTTATCCAGTGGCTGCAAGCTATTGAACTGCCGGTCATTCTGGTTGGAACCAAAGCGGACAAGCTCTCAAAGAATAAATTGAATAAACAGTTATCTCAAAATATAAAAATTTATCGCCAGTTCAACATTGATGACATGGTGCCCTTTTCAGCAGAAACCGGCCTGGGTAAATCTGAGTTACTGCAGCAAATTGATGAACTTTTGTTTGCAAAATAATCTTGACATAATATGGATAGATAATAACTTGCTAAAAAATTAGCCACTGATTTACACGGATTTTCACTAAAAAAATACTCTACCAGACACTTTTTAGAATCGACTCAAAATATATCACCCCTATGGGGTGAAAAGATGTGTTTTGTTCTTTTCTATAAATATTGAATCCCTAGTGGGATTCAATACGCAGAAGTGAATTTAGATTAGCCGCGTAGCGGCGGAATATTTATAGAATTTACCTATAACGAATCGGAGACTATGAAATGCAAAAAATATCAGTTTATATCGTTTTCACATTATTTTTTCTCAGCAGCATCATCATTGCCTGCGACAATGATTCATCGCCAAACAATCCCGACGATTCTGAAAACGAATATGAACTTGTCTGGTCGGACGAGTTCGATTATAAGGGGTTGCCGGACAGTTTAAAATGGAGTTATGACGTTGGCGGCCATGGTTGGGGCAATGATGAGTTACAGTATTACACCAGAGCTCGCGCCAAAAATGCCCGAGTCAAAAATGGCAAGCTGTTTATTGAAGCGCACAAAGAAGATTACGAGGGAAGTAAATACACCTCGGCGAGGCTGGTGACGAAAAACAAAGGTGACTGGAAATACGGCAGGATCATAGTTCGCGCTAAACTGCCCAGCGGCAGAGGCACCTGGCCAGCTATCTGGATGCTGCCGACAGTATGGGATTACGGCAACGGCGGCTGGCCGGAAAACGGTGAAATCGATATCATGGAACACGTCGGTTATGAAGAAAACGTGATTCACGGCACCATCCATTGTGAAGCTTATAATCATGTCAAAGGCACGCAAAAAGGCAAGTCGATAACTATTCCCGATGCCACATCTGCTTTCCATGATTACATATTAGAGTGGACAGCCGATCAAATTAAAATTTTTGTGGATGATAATCACTATTTCACGTTCGAGAATGAAGGCACCGGATGTGAAACCTGGCCGTTCGATAAAAAATTTCATTTGATTTTAAACATTGCCGTCGGTGGCTCGTGGGGCGGCGCCCGGGGTGTGGATGACAGTATTTTCCCGCAACAACTGGTAGTGGATTATGTGAGAGTGTATCAAAAGTAAGAAAAAAGCCCCGGTCATCCAGCCGGGGCTTTTTGGTTCATCCTGCCGGTTATTTTACCAAAAGCATCTTTTTCGTCAATACATCAGACTCTGTTTCCAGTTTGTATAGATAAAGCCCGGTAGCGTATTGACTGCCGTCAAAGGTTACACTGTAATCACCTTTAAGCCGTTTCGCGTTGACTAATGTTTCGATTTCGCGTCCCTGCATGTCAAATACAGTCAGTTTGACGTGCGAATCTTTTGGTAGCGAATAAGAGATCGTTGTTGATGGATTGAACGGATTGGGGTAATTGCTGGCTTTTAACTGATAATCAAACACCTTGATCGGTTCCTTGTCAACGTTCGTAGGCTGTCCGAGAAAGCGTGCATCATCAAAGTACCAGACGTCTTCCATCGTGGTAAGAAAATCCGGAAACAGGGCAATGCGGGCATAAAAACCGGACTCGGCACCGGCAAAGTCAAAGGTCAGTTCTTCCCAGTCAGTGGTTGTGGTTTGGGCTTGTACCTCAATGGGATTTGCGGTGTTGTCCTCAAATTTTTCAATTTTGAACATAAAAGTCGCATCCGGTGCCGGTGCTAAAACTTTAATGCTGAACACTGCGCCATCGGGTTCATCTGTAAACTCAAACGGGACAAATTTTTCGGCAGTAGCGACGCCTTCCCACTGGCATACTGAGGTGAAAAACATGGCAACATGATCGCTGGTATTGATTCCTTCTTTGAGAGGATTCTCTACAATATAGTACTCTGCCATACCTCCATCGCAGTCCCAAAAGAACGTATAATTCGGATGTTCGTCGTAATCCAGGAGAACGCCATCATCATAAGTCACAGCAGTGCGAATGTTATTAACATTATTGAAATACCACACATCGCCAACGGTTTCGCCGCCAATATCCGGATGAATAGAAAACATGTTAAAAACGCCGTCCTTTGCGGCAGAAAAATCAAAACTTAGCGTATCCCACACATTTGCTTTGGTGGTGGTGAGGTCAACAGAATAGTTGTTATCGGGATTGTCTTTTTCAAAGACATTCAGCCGAACAATCTTGCCTTCTGCCGGTGCATAGACAGCTACATGGAACGAATCCCGAATAGAAAAATTCATAGGGACAAAGGCAGAATCGCACTGAAATCCCTCGTCAGTAGCCGCTGTTGTGGTCACTTTACCGACATTATCGTCACCTTCAGGATTGGCTACAACTTCAAAAATAGCTTCTTCAGTGTTCACCGGACTCCAGGAAAGATCTGTCTCGTCAAAAGTGGAAAAGTAACCATTTGTGGTTTCCGGGTCAATGACTGCCGGGACATGTGACGCGGCAAAAAAGACCATCAAAAATGAGAGTAACAAAGCGTGCATTTTCATGAGCACCTCCATTTGTTATTTTGTAATGAATGGTGAGTTGTTATTACGCTGTTTGCTTTTATATAACCGTATAATACCTTTTATTCATTTCAAATTTTTTCGCTTTCAAAAACAACAGAATATAATATTTTTCGAATTGAAAAATAAGAGCCGATATGATAAGAAAAAGATGCTTGAGCAAGAAGGTAATGCAGGTTTGGATCACTTGTTTTTCGATTTTTTTGAACTGGCAAATTAATTCATTGAATGACCAAATATAGAAAGTAAAACTCCAATTGTCAATCATTTTTCAACTTTTTCGAAAAGAGAAATTCATTCACACAAGACCTCTCGTTCCAAGTCTCTTACCTCTCGTTCCCAGCATCTGGCTGGGAACGCCTGTCTCGTTATCTCGTTCCCCCAGTCCACTGGGGGAACGCTCTCAGGGACGCTCTTTCGTGCTGTGCTGAAACTATAAGATGAACTGGACTTTCGGCTGTGCACGTTATTTTGCCGTCTGGTTTTACTGCCCATGTCAACAGGGATCAATCATCCGGCCGCTGGGTCGTCCGGCCTGAGTTCCGCCGAAGATTGGCGGAACGAGATGGGGTGGATCGATGGCACGAGAGGGGATAAGCGGTGGAACGACAAGGGTATTCATTGCCACGCGCTTTAGCGCGTGGATTCAGTCAAGCCCCCCTCCCCGGGCTTTAGCCCTGGTTACCACGCCAAACAAGATCAAAAAAATACCTGGCATGTTACTCGTTCGTTTTTGCTGATCCTCGCAGCAGCCGATCGATCACCCGGCCGCTGGGTCGTCCGGCCTGAGTTCCGCCGAAGATTGGCGGCACGAGAAGGGGGTGGCGGCACGAGTGGAGGAAAGGGGTGGAACGATAGGGGTATTCATTGCCACGCGCTTTAGCGCGTGGATTCAGTCAAGCCCCCCTCCCCGGGCTTTAGCCCTGGTTACCACGCCAAACAAGATCAAAAAAATACCTGGCATGTTACTCGTTCGTTTTTGCTGATCCTCGCAGCAGCCGATCGATCACCCGGCCGTTGGTTGTCCGGCCTGAGTTCCGCCGCAGGAGCGGCGGAACGAGAGGCGAAAAATTGACTTGACCAGGAAAAATTATTGGATTTCTTGTCGAGAAAACATATCTTGAAAATAGATAACTAAACAGGAGGAAGAGTGATGGAAAAATCTTTAAACAGACGTACGTTCATGAAAGGACTCGCAGCGGCGAGTGCCGGATTTGTCATTCTGCCGAGCGGTGTTCTCTCGGGGAAAAATGCGCCGAGCAACAAACTGAATATCGCTTTGATCGGCGTGCACGGCAGGGCTCTGGCTCATTACCGGGGATTGAAAAAAGAAAAGGTCGTGGCTTTGTGCGATGTGGATGAGAAGCTCATGGGTTACGCGGCAAAGGAATTTCCAAACGCCAAACATTATGTCGATTGGCGAAAATGTCTCGACCAAAAAGATATCGACGCTGTAGTGTGCTGCACGCCCGATCATCATCATGCTTTTATTGCCAACTGGGCAATGAACCGGGGGCTTCACCTCTATCTGGAAAAACCGATGGGCATCAGCGTGGAAGAAGTTCGTGTGGTGCGACAGACGTATCTCAAGAACAAGGACAAAATCGCTGTGCAGCACGGCACCCAGCGGCATGCGAAAATTAATTTCAACAGAGTGCGGGAATTAATCCGTGACGGCGCGATTGGCGAGCTGAATGCCGTGCATGTGTGGGGCGATCGTCAGCTCCGGCGTGATGGATACCCGCCCGGAAAAGGCAAACCACCAAAAACGCTGCATTACGATCTCTGGATCGGACCGTCACCGTATCATCCTTACAGTCCGGAGTATTTTTCCGGCGATCCGGGAGTAAACTGTTTGCAGTGGAATATGTACTGGGATTTTGGCACCGGGCAGGTTGGCGATATGGGCAGCCATACCATGGACCTCGCCTGGAACGTTATCGAGGCCGGTCATCCGGTCTCGGCAAAAGCTGAAGGCGAAAAATTTAATCCTGAAGTGACGCCTGTGGAATTAAAAGCCGCGTTCAAGCATCCGGCTAATGAATGGCGCCCGGCAATCGATGTGATCTGGTATCAGGGCGGAGCTATGCCGCAGTCGCCGATGAATTATGTTGATTTGAACAAAATCGGGCACGGCGCCATGTTCAAGGGCAGCAAGGGTTTTCTTGTGTCTTCGTTTGATAACCGTGTACTTGTTCCGTTTGGTGATGACGCTGACATGACCTATTATCAGCCCCGTTCGGAAGACGAGCTTTTAGAACCGATGGGAGATTTTCAGCAGGAATGGATCGATGCCTGCAAGGGTGATTTAAAGACCACGTGTGATCTGGACTATTCCGGCACTATGATGGAACAGATGATGCTGGGTCTGGTTGCTTACCGAGTTGGTAAAGAGTTAAAATATGATGGCGAGAAAGGTTATGTGGAAAACAGCGACAAGGCAAGCGCGCTCCTCAGCCGCACGTACCGGCCGGGATGGACATTGAACGGCTGATAAACGATTTGCAAAAGATTGTACAATGAATGCAGGAAGAACAAAAAGGCCCCGGGGAAAGGGCCTTTTTTAATGCAATGTCAATGCTAATTTTTTGCAAATGAAAAAACGACTGTCAGAACAGGCAGGTCACATTGTGCGAGCACAGAGTAGATTTTAACAATTCAGGGCATTTCATTTATCACGTTAACGGTTTCCCGGGCTACGACTATTTCTTCATTTGTTTCCAAAACAAGACCTGTAATGGCAGAATCCGCTGTGGTGATCCTGGTTTGGTGATGTTCATTTTTTTGTTCATCAAATTTTAATCCCATAAACCCGAGTGAATTGAGTACATCTTTTCTCAAGGACGCATCGTGCTGGCCTATGCCGCCGGTAAAAGTGATGGCATCAATACCTTGCATCAAAATGATGTACGCTCCCACATAGCGCTTTATATCGTATACAAATTTATCGCGCGCGAGTCTGGCGCGTTCGTTGCCTTTATCAATGGCCTCGTTAATGTCACGCATGTCAGCGGAGATGCCGGACAAGCCTTTCAGTCCGCTGTTTTTGCTCAGTTCGGTCAGCGCTTCATCGAGCGTGATGCCTTTTTTGTCCATGATATAAGGCAGGACAAAAGCATCGATATCGCCGACTCGGGTGCCTTGAATGAGACCGGTTTGCGGGGTAAAACCCATGGACACATCAATGGAAACGCCGTTTTTAAACGCGCACAGCGACGACGAGCCGCCAAGATGGCAGGTGATGATTTTATGGTCATCCGGCGGCAGGTTGAGAACCTCTACCGTTTTATGGGTCACAGACCGGTGCGATGCTCCGTGATAGCCGTACTGGACAACGTTGTACTTTTCAATCCATTCCCACGGCGTGCCGTAAACTCTGGCATAATCTGGAACGTTGAGGTGAAATCCCGGTTCAAAAACCCCAACCAGCGGAATCTGTGGACACATTTCCCTGAACATATAAATCGCCGTCAGGTAGGGTGGATTGTGTGCCGGGGCAAGTTCTTTGTAATCTTCCATTGCCCGAAGCACGTCGTCTGTCAACAACACTGAGCCGTTCTTTTCGCCCGCCTGAATGGTTTTGAAACCGATTCCATCCAGATCACCGAGTTCGTTCAAAACAGCATGATCCGGTCGAGTGAGAAAATCCAGCGCGTGTTGCACCGCTTCCCGCTGGGAGGGAAGCGGTGCGGTCTCCTGCAAGACGATGTTGTCACCGATGCTGTAAGTAATAGCAGCATCTTTTGAACCGACGCGTTCGCTGTAGCCGCGTGCCAGTTGTGTTTCGGTTGTCATGTCCAGCAATTGAAATTTAAAACTGCTGGAGCCGATATTGCAGACCATTATTTTCATCGCGCAATCCGGGATTTGCGGTTCAACCGGTGCGATCTCTGGGATCGCACCTGATGTATTATTTCAGCTTTTTTAGAACGGCTTCGGTCACCATTTTTACCAGGGCTTCCTTGTCGATTGTATCGCTGTTTCCGTTCGACGAATTTTGCTTGGGCGGCGCAGAACAGGTATTTGCTGTTGAGCTCATGGTATTGGTTCCCTGGAATATCTCGCACGTTCTGCCGGTTGGACTGTCACAGCTTTCGCACTGCACATTCGAACTGATGCCGAACCTTTCGCGCAGATCGTACAACTTTTGCACGTCTTCTTTTGGCAGCACATTGATGTGTCCAACCTGACTGGCAACATAGTGGATATGAGCAAAGTGTTCCAGAGTTTCCATTTTGTGATAAGCGTTTAGAACATCCGAACCGATTGTCAAAGCGCCGTGATTGGCTAAGAGAAAGGCTTCGTGGTCTTTAAGGTATTTGAGGAGCGGCGTGTAAAATTCCGCAGTGCCAGGGGTACCGTACTCGACCAGCGGAATAGCGCCCAGCGAAATAACCACCTCGGGCAAGACACATTTGTCGAGCGATTGCCCGGCAACGGCATAGCCGGTCGCATGAATCGGATGCGCATGACACACCGAATTGATATCCGGCCTTTCCTTGTAAATCCGCAGATGCATATAGACTTCTGAAGACGGTTTTTTACCCTTGCTGAGCACATTGCCGTCATAATCGACGATAACCAGATCGTCTGGTTCCATAAAGCCTTTGCTCACACCGGTAGGGGTGATGATGACTTTTTTATCGTTGATTCGGGCACTAATATTACCGTCGTTCGAAGCAACGTATCCGCGTTCGTAAACACGCTTGCCCACGTGAATAATGTCACTTTTTATACTATAGATCGATTGTGCCACGAGATTGCTCCCTTTATTTTTTCTCTGCACCTGGCAACAGTGATTCGGTATCTGCATGCGGACGTGGAATGACATGGACTGAAACCAGTTCGCCAACACGTTCAGCGGCGGCAGCGCCGGCATCTGTTGCGGCTTTGACGGCGCCAACGTCGCCCCGGACGATTACGGTGACCAATCCGGTACCGACCTGGACTCTGCCGATCAATTCCACATTAGCTGCTTTAACCATGGAATCTGCTGCTTCAATTGCCGGTACAAAACCACGTGTTTCAATTAATCCTAATGCTTCTTGTGCCATGATAGGTTCTCCTTAATTATTTAATTGATTCATCATTTTTCTCTCAGCTTTCCAAAAAAGAAAACACCTTAGGTCATCTGCAGGTTACGGTATGTAACCAGACGGCGGATGCGCGCAAAATCGCGCGGTGTGGCAATGCCTTCGCCGGTCGGGCTGGCAATGGTGTGGCTGAAATAGGCCTCGCCGGCGTAACCGCCATTGCCCGCCAGACTGGCGCCGTTAACCACGACGATATCCGTATCAATTGCTTTGTTGAATTCTGTGATCGTGTCCAGATTGTTCGAGTAAATCATGGCCGTGTGTTTGAATTCATGTTCTGCTTCCACGGCCAACCGAATGCCTTCGTTGGCATCCTTAATCCGAACAATAGGTAAAAACGGCATCATTTGTTCTTCCTGCACAAACAGGCTGTCAAAGGAACGTTCACCGTAAAGCGTACGAATCTCGTCGCCCAGTGACAGGTTGACTGTTTTTGCCAAAACGTTGGCGTTCTTGCCAATAAAATCACGGCCAGTGACGATGTTGCCCTTGTCATTTTTGGAAAACACCTGGCGCTCCAGATCATCCATTTTCGAATCGTCAAGACGAACAGCACCGTATTTAGACATCATTTGCATAAATTCATCAAACACGGATTCAACAACAAAAACTTCTTTTTCAGCGATGCATAAAATGTTATTGTCAAAAGAGGCACCTTCGATGATACGTTTTGCTGCACGTTCCAGACAGGCTGTCTCATCCACCAGAACCGGAGGATTTCCGGGACCGGCCGCAATTACTTTTTTACCCGCCTTGAACGCAACATTCACCACGGCCGGACCGCCGGTTGCGGCAATCATTGGCAATTTTGGATGCTGAAACAATGTTTGAATCGTGTCCATGGTTGGTTCACGTACCATGGATACGAGGTTTGCCGGCCCACCGTTATCGGTGATGGCTCGAGAAAAAATATCCATGGCATGCGCAGAGACTTTTTTTGCTGCCGGATGAACGTTGAATACCACGCCATTACCGCCAGCTATCATAATGATGATGCTGTTCAGCAAAACCGGAATGGGATGCGTGGACGGCGTAACTGCGGCGATAACGCCGTAAGGTGCCCAGTCTTCATAAGCCAGGCCATATTCACCGGTCCAGGCTCTGGCCTCGAGGTCCTCAACGCCGGGACTGAAATCAGCCGCGTTATGATGTTTGACAACTTTATCCTCAACGCGTCCCATGCCTGTTTCCTGTTGAGCCATCCGGGCGAACTCGTCAGCGTTGTCATGCATGGCCTGGCGGAGCGCATCGATGACTTTTGTTTTTTGACGTTTCGGTACGTTGAGCCATTTTTTCTGAGCTGCTATAGTGGCATTAATAGCATCGTTTATATCGTTAAAAACACCGGCCTGGGTGGGAGATGTTTTCGTTTGAGCCGGGCCCTGTTCTTGCAGCCGGTTCAAAACTTCTCTGACAATTTCATCGACAATATTGTTATCCATAAATTGATCCTTACAGGATTACTCCGTAGCTATTTGATTCGTCGAGGCCGGCGGCATTGGCTTCGTCTGTATCCACGTGCATTTGCAGGTACAAGCCTTCTTTCACTCGAATGACGGTATTGTTAAACGTCACGCTGGCCGGCCCTTCAGTTTGTACATTCACTTTGTCGCCATTGCTGACTTCAAACCGTTCGGCATCTTCCGGATTCATGTGGATGTGACGGATTGCTCGAATGGCACCTTCGGGCAAACGCAAAACATCTTGCGGCCCGATGATGGTTACCGGAGCCGAACCTTGAATATCGCCGGAAAGGCGGTGCGGCAAATCCATGCCCAGATAAACACCATCTGTAAATGATAATTCCACCTGGGTTATAGACCGAACTGGCCCTAAAATACGTACTTTGGAAAAGATGCGGCGATTCGGCCCGACAATTGCCACTGTCTCATTGGCTGCAAATTCTCCCGGTTCAACCAAATCCTTGAGCCTAGTTAATTGTGTGCCTTTACCGAAAAGATGTTCCAGATGTTCCTGGGTGATGTGTAAATGCCGTGCAGAAATACCTATTGGGATTCTGTGGTCAGAAGAATTTGAGATTGACGGAGATTCGATCAACATCTCGTCGATGACATCTCGAACGATCGATTCGACTCGGGTTGAAATTTGGCTGGAATTCATAACACTTTATTATTGATGAGCAATTTTTTTAAATGTAATCTTTGCTTAGATTCTTCTGCGGCGCCGGGATCACCACTTTATTGACGAGCATTCCTTTTGCTGCGACAACTTCTGCGCCAGCATCCACGGCTGCTTGAACAGCCGATACCACGCCGGTCACAGTGACAAAGGCTTTGCCGCCCAATGCCATGGCCAACCGGATTTCGATGATCCGGACGTCCGCTGCTTTAGCTGCAACATCTGCTGCTTCGAGCAGGGATGCCACTGAGAAGGATTCGATAATGCCGAGTGCATCGACATTCTCAACAATGTTTTGACCGGCAACTGCCGGCAAAATATCCTCATGCACACGCGGAATCAACATAGTGTCAATAATTGCTGCTTCCCACTTTGACGTGCCGGCATCGATGCTCGAACTCACAGCCGCCACATCGCCGGAGACAATAACCATATATTTGCCGGAACAGATTGTCCGCGCGAGCAACAAATCGACATTGGCCGTTTTCAACATAATGTCTGCAACATCCAGTCCGGCGGCGATACTGTTCAGTTCAATCAATCCAATAGATTTTTGCATTTACGCCTCTACAATGATCATGTTATCTTGAATCCCGGCAACACGTCCGGAGATGCTTGCGTGCACAGAAGCTCCGAGCTGACCCTCAGGCGGCTGCGCTAAAAGCTGACCCTGCGACACGCTGTCGCCCGCTTTGACGACTGGTTTTGCCGGAAAACCGGCGTGCTGTTTGAGCGGGATAAAAACGTTGTCAGGTCGAATGTCCAGTTTTTTATACGCCGCTTCAGCCGTGTATTTTGATACGCCCAATTTTTTAATGAGCATTTTAAGTGGCACCCGGCGCGCTTCCTTCATTGGGTGAAGTTTGGGCTCTTTGTCGCCTTCCCAGTTACCCCTGTCAATCGCCCGAAGATCATCAATTCCCCGGACGCAGGCTTCTCTGGGGTAAAGCGCTTCCGGGCACGCATAAAGCGTGCACAAACCGCACTGGCAGCAAAGCAGAGCATGCTGATTCCACAGTTTAGGGCCCATCACTGAAAATCCCAGACTGCGCATCACGCGATGCGGCTGGACATCGTACCCAAGCAGATATCTGGGACATAACTCGGTGCAATACATGCACTGGTCACACGCCGAATGCCCGATTCGATCCATGTGTTTTTGCGGCTTGTTATACCGTTGAATGATGTCGTGATGTTCCGGCAATACGATGAGACCGCCTGTTGTCTTGGTCACCGGCTGATTGACATCCTTTACCAACGTACCCATCATCAAGCCACTTTCCATAATTTCAAATGCGTCGGTGAGGGTTCCGCCCGCTAATTCGAGTACATCACGAACCGGCATTCCCACCGGCACCCAGGTGGTCAGCGGATTATTTACCGCGCCGGTCATAGTCATAAAAGTGTGCGTTACCGGTTTCCCTTTTGCAGCATGGGCGATGTTGTACAAGGTTTCCACATTGTTCACCACACAACCGACATCCAGCGGAATGCCCTGAGGCGGAATTAACAGTTTGGTGATGGAATACACCAGTTCGTACTCGTCGCCTGCAGGATAATAATCATCAAATAAATGAATATTAATATTGTGAGACTTGCACTCTTTTTTCAGAGCTTGTATGGCAATCGAATGCTTTTTTTTCAGTCCAATTATTCTTTGCGGAGCAGACATAAAATCAGCAGCGAGAATTAACCCTTCAATGACATCGCCTGCGAAATGGGTCATCAACTCGCGGTCTTTGTGCATAAGCGGTTCACACTCGGCGCCATTCGCCAGAAAATATTGTACATTTTTCGCAGCCAGTTTGATATGTGTGGGAAAACCGGCGCCACCGGCACCAACTACACCGGCTGCCTTTACATGATTATCAAGAGTCATTATTTACTGCTGAGCTTTATTCATTACTGTGATCTTTTTATCTCGCGCCACATCCATTGCCGACGGAGTAAATATTGATTTTTCACCAACATAGAGGGTTGTTATACCCTTACTGTGCCAAAGTCTCATGTCATGTTCGGTTATTAAATGTTGATTTGTGCTGTGAACAGAAGTATCGTTGATTTCTGCCGGCTTTTCTTGCACACTGGTTTGCGATGGTGCGGGATTGAAATACGGGTTCAATTCTGGGTCATTTTTGATGCGTTCCAGAACAGTTTCAACAATCGTTTGTACAAGTTTTGCCAGGTCATTTTCTGTCATTTCGCATCACTTTCTACCGAATCAACGATTCCCACAATCAATGTTCGCAACGGCATTCGGGTTGTAAAGCCGCACAGTTCTTCGGCAGCCCGGCCTTCGGAAGACAGTATGACTGTATCTCCTTTGCCGGCGCCAACCAGATCTACAGCGACATGGACTCCTGCTATCAGTTCGTTGTTCGGAGAAATGGGTTTGACAAGCGCAAGTTTTTTATTTTTATAGCAATCGTGTTTCATCGTCGAAACGACATTCCCGATAACTCTGCCCAAAATCATGTTCCGCTTTCTGCAATTTATGCTATGTGTTCAATTTGTCCACGAGTCCGATAATCGTCACATCGCTGGGAATGCGCCGGTCGTGGTAAGGACGGGTTGCTTCAGAACCTCCGACCCAATATACAATGTCGCCATCACGAGTATTCATGGTATCGGCAGCGACGACAATTTTCCCTGCCGGTTTTTCATGTTCATCTACGGGTTGCATCAGTGCCAGTCGCACATTGTTTAGCTGTTCATCTTTGGCTGTAGCCCACACTTTTCCAACAATCCGGCCGAGTTTCATGAAGATTCACCAGATTTTTTAAAGGTGACTTTGCCGTTATGTTCGATCGAATCCACAATAGCCACTATACTTGTATCTGTCGGTACTGATGCCAGGGATTTGGCCTGCCGGGCTGAGCTTCCCCGAACAATAATAACCACCTCGCCTTTTCCCGCTCCAACCGTATCGATAGCCACAGCATAGTTAGACGTTGGTTTTGTATCCGGTCCAATTAAATTAACCAGCAAAAGTTTGTAGCCTTTTAATTGATCGACTTTGGCAGTTGAAACAATGGTACCTTCAACGCGAGCAAGTTCCATTATCGTAATCCTGATTTTTGTCTGAACTCGCAGAGTTCGGAATTTTACCACAACGTTAAAATGAATTAAAACTGGTAATAAACGCTCTATCTATTCAAAAGGAATGGCAATAATGTGATGACCTTAGGAAATATACTGACTCGGCTTTCTATTGTCAAGGAAATTCTAAAAGAATAAAAATGCATCATTCAGGATTATTCTTTTTATAATTTGTGTTTTAAAAGTTGCATTTTTTAAAAGAAATGCTTATAATAATTTGTGCATTCAAACAGACACACATCAAAAAGTTTTTCTCTGTTCATTTTAATTAGAAAGTTGTAAATAATAGAGATAACTTATTTTCCGCTTGACTATTAACCTTTTTTTTAGTAAAATGTCGTTGATGTGGCGCATGTAACATCCTACAATAATTTCATTTATAAAACAAGTCGGTCTCGAAAGGAGGTGTAGTGTTGATGAGAAAAGCTCTGAGGACAGTGGTTTTATTTGCAGCGATTGCACTGCTATTGTCGTTGTTCGCATTGTCAGGATGTACCAAACATCCGAGCGATGAGGAACTTCAAGTCCTTGAAGAGACGAAAGCAGCTGCTTTAGCCGCTGAAGAGGCTCAAGCCGATTGCGAGAGCGAAAAGTCGGAGCTGGAAAACCAGCTAGCTGGAAAGAAACAAAAATTAGAGGACATGGAAAAAGAAAAAGAAGCAGTATCAGAACGCCTCGAACAAATGTAAAAAACTTAATTACTAACCTGGAAAAACCCGTGGAGGGATACTAATGAGAGTTTCAAGCAAATTATCACTCATTTTAGTCCTTTCCTTCGTGTTTGTTTTTAGCGCCTCTTTTTCCGTTGCTCAGCAAGAAAAAATGACAATGGAAGAGTATCAAGCTCAATTGACAGAGTGGCAGAACCGCGAAGCAACAGCGAAACAAGCTCATGAAGAATGTCAAGAGGCTGTACAATCACTGAAGGATGAAATTACCCAAGTCGAACAACAAACAGAACAAGTCTGGAATGAAATTCTTGCTATGATCGGCACGGACCAGGCAGGTGTTGATGCTTTTCGTAAAAACCTTCAACAAATGGATGAAAAGTGCGACGGCCTCCTTGCCCTTAGTCCTGAAGAACTTTTTAAACGCCGTGACGAAATTGCCGAGCTGGGAGAACAGCTAAAAGCTGCAAAACAAAACGAAATTTCAACGTTGACTGAAATGCAGGAACTGATTGCATCCATCGAAGGTAAATTGACACAAATTAACAACAAATTGCCCAAAGCTGTGTATGACAAGTACACAGTTGTCGTTGGCGATTACTTGTGGAAGATTTCCGGCAAACCGGACATTTACAATGATCCGATGCAGTGGATGCGAATTTACTCGGTGAATACCGATCAGATTGATGATCCTGATTTGATTTTTCCTGAACAGATTCTGAAAATTCAGCGCGGTGTAGGTTTGAATCAGTATCTGGTTGCAAAAGGAGATTATCTGCAGAAAATCGCTGAAAAACCTGATGTCCTTGGCGATCCATCAAGCTGGACCAAAATTTACGAGAAAAACAAAACGATTATCGGTGATGATCCGAGCATGATTTTCCCATACACTGTTCTGGTTATTCCAGAATAGCGCAAGTCAATTTTTTCGAAACTTAAACTCTCGGTCTGATGTTTTAATACATTCGGGCTGAGAGTTTTTTATTGTATATAAAGATATTTTTCCCAAAGTTATGGTTATGAATAAAAACACAGAAAGACGCATTCAACTCAAGGGCGTCGATCCAATGATTTTTTACGGCGCACAGGATACAAATCTACGGTTCCTGGAAGGTTTTTTAGACGCTACAGTTATTGCGCGTGGCAGTGAAATTATTCTTCGCGGCACTATTGAAGAAGTGGATGCCGCGGATAAAATTATCAGTGAATTGATTTATCTGGTCAACCGGAACGGCTCGCTGACATTGAACGATGTTGAAACGGTCACTCAGGTAAGTGGCGCAGAAGATCCGGATATCGAACCGGTTGACCGCGAAAATATTATCCTGTATACCAAACATCAACCTATCAAACCGCGCACTGCCGGACAGCAGGCTTATTGGGAAGCGACAAAACAGAATGACATTGTCTTTTGCATCGGTCCGGCTGGAACAGGTAAAACCTACATGGCTGTGGCCATTGCGCTGGCGTATTTGCGAGATAAACATGTCGACCGGATCGTGTTGTGTCGCCCGGCTGTGGAAGCGGGCGAAAGTCTCGGGTTTCTCCCTGGTGATTTGCGTGACAAAGTCGATCCTTATCTGAGGCCGCTTTACGATGCATTGTTTTCAATGATGCATCCGGAAAAATTACGCAAAAAGATGGAATCCGCAACTATAGAGATTGCTCCTCTGGCGTACATGCGAGGTCGAACTCTTAATAATAGTTTCGTTATATTGGATGAAGCTCAAAATACATCGCCGGCTCAAATGAAAATGTTTTTGACACGCCTGGGGCCAAATTCTCATGCCATTGTGACAGGAGATATCACACAAATTGATCTGCCTGTAAAATCGCATTCCGGCCTCATCGAGGTCCAAAAAATTCTGAAAGGTATTGATGGTATCGGATTTGTCTACTTGAATGATAAAGATGTGGTCAGGCATCGGCTGGTTAGAGAGATCATCAATGCTTATGAGCGGTTCGATAATGAGGAAGAGCGAAATAAATTTATAGAACAAGGACAAAATGTTGAATAAGAAACGTGTGCCGAAAAGGTCGAATATCAGCGAACGTTTGGCAAAGCAAACAGAAGTGAGAAATACATCCTGGTATCGACACCATTGGGTAGATATTGTTTTTGCGTTAATCATTTGCCTGCTTCTTGCTTTTATGTTCCCGCGCGGCAAGTCCTATCAGTTTGCTGACTTGAAAGAAGGAGCCGTGTATGTGGGGGAGGAAATTATCGCCCCCTTTACGTTCTCTGTGAATAAAAGCGAAGAAGAGTATTCCAAAGATATTCAACAAGCCCGGCAAAGTGTGGCGCCCGTGTTCTCCTTTAATGAAAATATAGGTGAAACACAATTAGAAAAATTGCATTCTTTTACCGAACAGGCGACCATACTGCTCAAAAATGCTACGACGTCAAGTTCGGATTTGGAATCATTTTTTAATAATGCTGGCATTGTCGTTTCGGACCAGGACCTCAGATTATTGCTGAACGGATTTAAAGAGTCTTCTCAGGTCGGCAATGACAGAAATGTATCCGATCGAGTCCAGGCTTTCGAAAAAGTGATGGATATTTGCATTCCGCTAGTCAAGGAGCGATTTACTACAGGTATTATCAACAGGGCAAAGGAAGAGCTTGCCCCCTCCCGGTCCAAAATTTCAGTGCAGCGAAAGGGGCAGGAAACGGTTGAAGAGCTGCGATATTATAATGATATCAGCGAAGCTTCCAACATTCTTTTAGAAACACTGCGTGAAACCGGCGCTTTGAACGAGCGCGAAGTTAAGATTGCTTATTTGATCGGATCCCATTTTCTAAAACCGAATTTAATATATGACAGACAGGAAACAGAAGCACGCATTCAGGATGGTGTATCTAATGTGCCGTTGGCAAAAGATCAAGTGCTGGCTGGTGAACGCATCATCGATAGTCACCAGCGGCTCACAAAACAACACATTGAAAAACTAACATCCCTGGCTGTGGCAAAAGCAGAACGCGGTGAGATGCAGGGATTTTGGGAAAAAGCCAAGCCAAATCTGGGCAAATTTCTTTTGGTCGCCGCTATTCTGGCTATTCTGGTGTTCTTTTTATGGAAAGATCAGCGTGATGTTTTGCTCGATTTAAAAAAGCGTAGTCTTATCGCTATTAGTATTGTCTTTGCGGCTGTGTTTATTTATTTGTCCACCCGTTTTACATTATCACCGTACATCGTTCCGGTTGCAACTTCGGCTATTATTGTGACGGTCTTTTTTAATGTCAAAGTTGGATTTTGGGTATCATTGGCGCTGAGTTTACTGATCGGCGGTATGCGTGGAAATGAGTACAGCATTTCTTTTGTGTCCATGTTTGTTTGCTCAGTCGCGGTGCTCAGCGTGAGCCGTGTGCGCAACCGGAATTGGGTCATTCGCTCCGGACTGCTCATCTCCGCGGCTTATATTCTTTCAATTACCGTCATTGATTTTATTGGTTACGCCGACTTTGCAGAAATTACCAAAAACTGGGGTTTTGGCGTGCTCAACGGATTTTTAGCGCCGGGCCTGGCTTATATACTGGTCATTATCCTGGAAGCAGCGTTTGATATGACCACGGATATGACATTGCTCGAGCTGTCCGATTTTAATCATCCGCTATTGAGGCGGCTTTCCCTGGAAGCGCCTGGTACATACCATCACAGCTATTTAATTGGCATGCTGGCCGAGTCTGCTGCAGAGACGCTGGGCGGGAATGCCTTGTTGGCGCGGGTGGGAGCGTATTATCACGATATTGGCAAGCTGGAAAAACCGGAATATTTTGTGGAAAATCAATCAAAAGGCAGGAATCCACAGGAAAAATTGGCGCCGAGAATGAGTTCGCTTATCCTGTCAAATCATGTTCGCCGTGGAATTGAAATGGCACGGGAATATGGATTGCCCAAAGAAGTTGAAGCGTTTATTCCGGAACATCACGGAACAGCTCTGATGAATTTCTTTTATCAAAAAGCGCTGGAAAAAAATGACCAGAACGAGGTTTCACAAAGCGAGTTCCGCTACCCCGGCCCTAAACCGCAGACAAAAGAGACCGCCATTGTTATGTTAGCCGACGCTGTAGAAGCGGCATCGCGGACATTAAAAGATCCTAAACCCAGCCGGATCAAAAACAGGGTGGAGCAAATTATTGACGAGCGCTTCAAGAGCGGCGAGTTGGATGAAGCGCCGTTGACGCTTAAAGACCTGTCCAAAATATCCAATGCTTTTCAAAAAATCTTGATTGGCATTTTCCACGGACGTATCGAATATCCGGGTCAGGAAGCAGAGGAACAAGAACAAAAAGATGTAACCCCTGAGGAGCAGTTAGCTACAAAGGAAGACGAGTGATCCACGATATTCAGATCGAGAATACAGTTTTATCAACAGATGTGAATCCGGAATTGATTAAAAAATTGGCCACCTGGATTCTGGAAACGAACGAACAGGAAAATCCGTGGTTAATTACATTTATTTTCACTGATGATTATTATATTATCGACTTGAACGAACGTTTCTTCAACTCCTCGGATCCCACGGATGTCATTTCTTTTAACCTCAGTGATTCCGCGGATTCTCCGGAAGGAGAAGTTTACATCAGCGTGGATACCGCTGCCCGGCATGCCACAGAATACAATGTCAGTCTGGACAACGAGCTCTGTCGATTAGTGGCTCATGGTGTATATCATCTGCTCGATTACGATGATGCCACACCGGAGCAAAAACAGCAGATGACTGAATTGGAAGACAAGGCATTATTTTTCATTGACAAGGAACAGGAAAAATATTGATTTCAGTTTAAAATTTTTATACATTGAATCATTAATCGAAATGATCTTTTTACACTCGCTTTTTACTTTTATTGATTCGTTCGCTACGGGCGTGATATTTTGGTCTCGCGTTTTAGAAGGAGGATGTTCAGCTATTGGAAGTTGATCCTTACAGTTATCTGATTATATTCGCTATATTGCTTTTTTTTTCCGCTTTTTTTTCGGGCTCTGAAACTGCCTTTTTTTCAATTACAGAAATAGAAATTAGCAAACTGCGAGAGTCCACAAAAAGGACATCTCAACGTGTGCTCCGTTTTTTAGGCAAACCCCGTCAGTTGCTGGTCACGATTTTGATAGGCAACACAGTCGTTAATGTGGCCGCCGCTTCTGTTGCCTATATTCTGATTGCAAATTGGTGTGAAGCAGCGGGGCTGGCAAAGCAATGGAGCGTCGTTATTAACATCACTGTGGTCACTTTTTTAATTCTCATTATCAGTGAAATAACACCAAAAATTATTGCGGTTAAAAACGCGCCGAATTTTGCCGCTATAGTATCACCGTTTATTGGGCTTTTGTTTTACATTTTGTATCCTCTTAGTTTTGTAATGGCGAAATTTATTAATGTTTTGCGGCAGATTTTCAGGTTTGAAGAAGGCACACGAGATAAATTCCTGAAAGCGGACGAGTTCCAGGCATTGCTTGAAATGAGCGAAGAACAGGGCGAACTTCAGTCCGAAGAAAAGGAAATATTAAATTCGATATTTGAATTCGGCGATACCAGTGTACGCGAGATTATGATTCCCAGAACCGATATGGTATGTGTATCCGATGAGGTCTCGCTGGATCAACTGGCGTCTTTGATCAAACAGAAAGGCCATACCCGAATCCCGCTTTACAGCGACACAATCGATAAAGTGCAAGGCATAATCAATGCCAAAGATTTGCTTCCTTTCGTTTCTTTACAAAACAAGGAGGTGAACATTCTTAGTTTAGCGCGGCCAGCCATTTTTGTCCCCGAAAGTAAAAAGATTGACGATCTGTTACGGGTCTTTCAGCGCCAGCGCCAGCACATGGCAATTGTTGTGGACGAGTACGGCGGTACATCAGGACTGGTAACGCTGGAAGATGTGATCGAGGAAATAGTCGGAGAAATTCAGGACGAGTATGACAAGGAAGCGCCACTTTATCGTAAAATTAATGATAACACTTTTATTGTAAACGCCAAAATTGATATCGATGCATTGAATGATCTCATTCATATTGAAATTCCACAAGCAGATGAATATGAAACCCTGGGCGGATTTGTTCTCGAAAAAACCGGTCATTTACCCAAGGAAAAAGAAACGATACGTCACAATGATTTTCTGTTGAGCATGGAAAAAGTTGAAAAGAACCGTATTTTGCTGGTTAAAATTATTTACTCTCCCCAGGAAAAACCGGATACTAAAAATGAAAATTGACTTGATTCTCAGATGATAATTTTATAATTTCATTAAAAACAATTCACAAACAAAGAAAGCAAGGAGAAATCGTATGCTGAAATTAAAATTCAATTTTCAGGATGTCTTTCGGGCACCGAGACTGGCGTTCAGTTTGCAACGAATGTGGATTCAGCTTGTAGGGTTGTTTTTCGGTTATCTCGGTTACCTTGTTTTTACCTATGCGAGTTTTTTAGCCAACGGGTTTCCATTCCAAACCGCGTGGGCTCAATATGGGTTGTTTCCATGCATTTTTGCCACTGGCGAAGTTTTTCCCTGGTACGGCATGGTGCTCGGGATTATTGGTATCGCCATTCTCGTTGTTGCTATTTTAATTACCAACACCGCTGTGGCGCGCGCTGTATATATGTCAGCAAAGGGCAATACGTTTTATACCTGGCGTGAATCTTTCGCGTTTGCTTTTCGCAAGTCTGGTTCGGTTTTGTTGACTCCAATTTCTCTGGTTATCCTCATCGGTTTGCTTGTATTGGGAGCCCTGGTTATCGGATTATTGGGCAAAATTCCATTTATCGGTGAAATTGGCGTCAGTCTTTTCACTGTGGTTTGGTTTTTGGCGGCGCTATTCCTTTTCTTTGTCGCTATTGTCGCGGTGATTACCTTGTTCTACGCGCCACCAATACTGGCGACAACAGACGAAGATGCATTCGAAGCTGTGTTTCAAACTTTTTCCATTACCTGGTCTCAACCCTGGCGGTTGATTCTTTATCAAGCCATCACTGTTGTTTTATCTATAGTTGCCATGGGCATCTTTGCATTTTTTGCAAAAGAAGCAATCGTTATTATGAACAGCCTCTTTGCTTCATTTATGGGAAGTGATTTTATCAACCTTGCCAATAACGGCCAGGCCATGCTTCAAAACTGGACGTTGATGGCGGAGCAGGCTGTCGAACTTTTGTATCGCGGATATGATGAACTAGTTTTCTTTTCCAGAGAATTTCTCATGGTCTCGGATGTGGCGCTTTCCATCGTCATATCTTCATATTTATATGCCTTGAGTTTACTGTTTATCGGTGGCTGGGTTCTTTCCTATGGTCTGTCTACCTTTAACGCAGGCAATACTATTGCTTATATTGTTATGAGGCAGAAAAAAGATGAAGAAAATCTTCTTGAACGTGTTGATAAAGAGGAAGAAGAAGAGGAAGAAGGCGAGGAAAAAACAAAAGGTGAGGAATCATCTGAAGAACCGGGCGAAACGCAGGAAAGCGATAAAGACAACGAAAAAGACGAATAATTATTTATAATCAATATGCAAAAGCCGGCGTGTAAAGTATACTCGCCGGCTTTTTCTATTCAATCGAATTTGACATTCGCAAAAAGTTGGAATGGAGGTATATATACTATGCGTTTCGGCGTTGTAAAAAACTGGGACCCGTTAAAAAGATACGGCTTTATAAATACGGATGAAGACATTGATGTTTTCGTTCATATTTCCGATTTGGCTGCTGGCTTAAAAGCCGATGATATGGAAGAGGGTCTTTACGTAAAGTTTGATATAAAGAGTGATATAAAGGGTGACAAGGCTGTCAATGTCAGAAAAGCGTGACAGATATTGAGCCGGCTCATCCATAGCGACGAATTGGCAAGAGTCAGGAGTTGCAAGACAATGTCAGAAGTTTTTGTCAAGATTAAAAATGAACAGATCGGACCACTTAGCTATTCTGAAATCGGACACCTGGTCGAGAACGGAGAATTCGAAAAAGATGATCTGGTTTTTGAAGAAGATTCTCAGGAATGGGTTCAAGCCCACCAGGTAGACGAATTTAAACACTTTTTTAACAACGGTTCTGATAGCGAGCGCAAAAGGACGGTATATGCAATCGGAGGCGGTAAGGGCGGTATAGGTAAAACTGTGTTAACTGCTTCTCTTGGTATTGGCATGGCATCTATGGGCAAGGACGTGATTATCGTGGATGCGGACCTGGGAGGAGCTAATCTTCATACGTGTATGGGCATTCTCGAACCCGAATACACATTTTATCATTTTTACACGCTTCAGCGGGAAAGTCTGGAAGACATTTGCCTGGAAACACCGATTGATAATTTAAGGCTGATCAGCGGTTCATGCGGCACGCTGGGGCTGGCCAATCCCCGGTACCATCAAAAACAAAAATTCATCCGGCATTTGCACAAGCTCGATGCCGACCATATTTTATTGGACCTCGGCGCCGGGTCCTCGTATAATGTCATTGACTTTTTTATCGCCGCAGATGAAGGTATTTTAATCACCACACCTGAACCGACAGCTATTCAGGAAACATTCAACTTTCTTAAAAAATCAATCATGCGCAAGCTGATGCGGGATTTCCGAAAGAATTCACCTGTGGAAGATATTTTTGATAACTATCTGAATTCTGAGCCCGGTAAAATGCAATTCACCATGGACGATATTATCCGGGATGTTAAACAAGTCAACACCGAAGCATCTGCATATATTGAAGATTTTATAGCATCTTACCGACCAAAGCTTATCCTGAACATGGTGCATTCTTTTAAAGAAATCAAAGAAGGGGATGCATTTAAAACGGCTTCACATGAGCTGCTTGGCGTTGACGTGGATTACATCGGTTATGTTGATTACGATGATAATGTCCGAAAATCGGTTAAACAGTTGCGCCCTTTTATTGTTGCCAATCCAAAATCTAAAGCCTCTAAAAGTCTGACAAAACTCATCACGGTTGGTCTTTTACAAAAAAAAGGTTTGAAAAGTTACCAGGACAGACGTCATGTGATGCGGATTTTAAAGGAAGAATCCCAGGAATATCCTGAAAACAATTTGGGTGAAGGTGATACGATCTGTTCGGTCAATTGTTTTTATTGGGGAGAGTGTGAATATCAAAACGGCGGCTATCCGTGCCCGATACGCAATTTCAATCCGATTTTTAAACGCTATTAATTATAAATCCCCGCATTAGGGTGTGATGCGGGGATTTATAATGCCATACCATTATTTTTCACTGAACGATATAGGAACTTGAACCGCCATTCGTTCATCATCATCTGAAGTAAATTCAATATAGCCGAAATAGTGATAATCATCCGGTACCACGAACGGCGCTTTTTGCAGTTCAAAGCTGAGTTCAGCAGAGACACCCGGGTACAAATTTAACCGGGATTCACCGCTTTTTTCAACGGATAAAGAAATATTTTCCTTTGTTTCGTAAATTTCCAAGAGTTCGAGTTGCCAGGGATCGGATGCTTTATCCGGATCAGTAAACGCGGCAATAATTTTCAGCGTGTACTCTCCGGGTGTTGGATCGAACGAAGAAACACTTTTCCGTTGTATGAATCCATCATTTAAGACAAACTGGCCGTTCTTGTCAATGACGTTAAAAGCCACATCCGTGAACAAACCCCAGGTTTCTTTCGACATTTCCAGCCGCAGGGTGAGCCGCTCAATATCATCACTTATTTTAATCGGATGTTCAAAAACATCTGACGAGATATTCAGAGTCTCCTTTTTTTGATAACCGCGCAGTCTACCTTTGGCTGTGCCTTTAAATGCGGTAAAATGATTGATCACATCAAAGCTGCCTCGCGGATTCTCGCCGTTCTTATAAGTAAAACTTTTGAGCGTATCCGGCTGGATGTCGAGTCCGTCAAATGTGACGCGCAGGTCATACGTCGATGTTTTCGGTGTATTGTAATAAGAAAATGGCACGATTTCCCATACCCCGGGATCAAGGTGCTGGCGCGGTACGGTTATGCGAACCGGTTCTTTCCTGTCCGGATTGATTGCCGGTAAACGTTCATATAGCACGCCGTCTGGTTTGTGAAGATAACCGTAAATTTTACACCATTTATTGTCGCTTGCCTTTAACGTCACTGTCATTGCTGACGCGCCGGGTGGAATATTGACAAAATAGCGGTGATGCTGGCCGGCTTTTAACGTTTTTGCTGTAACATTTAACGAATAATTGTTTTGCGGAGTCGCTTGAAAAGGCACAATCGCTGTCGCTAAAATCTGAAACTCGGGAATATCTTTGCCCGGACCTGATTTCGGTAATGCGGTAATCGTAGCCACGTAAAGACCAGGCTTGATGAGCTGATCGTGCTGATAATAAACACCGATCCGGGCTGACTGCTCACCGCGAAGATAAGTGGAAGCCTTGTCCAGCTTGAGCCAGGATTGATCGCATTCTAACCGGAAAGCACGATAGAAATCCGCTTTTTGTTGTGCTGTCATGGTTTCAGGAAACATCGGTTTCACATTGAAAACCTGTTTCTCATCCTCGGGGGGAATATAAGCGCCTGTTCGCCAATAGGCCATTTGCCCTTTATCATCATTAAAACTGGGACAAGTTGTTTCAATTTCATAGTCCATCAGTTTTTTATGCTCGTTTCGTTCGGCATAAATTTTTAACAGAGAAAATGCTTTTTCAATATTAATGACGCCAGTTCCCTGATCTAACGGTGTGTATCCGGGGATGGGGGAGGCGCTGTGTTTCATGGCGCGTTTTAATAAAGCCGCATTGTACGGAATATCCTGCTGTTCACACGCGCTTATCAAAATAGCGGCAGCGCCGGCAGCCTGGGGACACGCCATGGATGTCCCCCATTTATTTTCCCGGGTATCAAAGTAGGGAACCGAGCTGCTAGCAGAACCAGGAGTTACAAAATCGGGCTTACGCAGCTCTCCCCCTCGAGAACTAAAATGAAAAATGCAGTCACTATTGATATTAAATCCATAAGAATCTCTGGCGTGTTCATGCGGCATCATCGCGCCGATAGAAGCGACCCGGGATGCGCCAGCAGGATTGCCGGTGGTGCTTAGCCCCGGCCCCTCGTTGCCATTGGAAGTGACCACCAGAATGTTGTCGTGGTCATCCATGAGTTTGTTCAAAAATTTTTCAATATCAGCCTGCCCCTCGATTTCTGATCCCACGCCATAACTCATCGAGAAAACTATGGGCATGTCATGTTCTTCAGCATAATCAACACCGTATTCATAGGCTTTTTTCATCGACCCTGTTGTTGTGGCGCCGCCAGCAAGCGTGGCGTTGCCGATTTTGCATGAAATGATATTGGCGCCTGGTGCAATGCCGTGCTGTGTTAGTTCACCAAAAAGTTGATAGCCCGCCGCAATGCCAGCGCAATGGGTGCCGTGTGAATTATCCGGGGTATGCAGAGATGCAATTTTTTCGTCTGGACGGATGTTTAAGGCACAAGTTAGCACTCTGCCCTGATCTTGCGGGTTTCTTCCGGCAAAGGTAAACGAGTCATAATCGTACCGGTAGCTAAAGCGGGGATTTTCATCGAGCAAACTGCCGTCAGCGTCTTCATCCAGATAATAAACCCAGCGTTCTTTATCATCTACTTTGATTGGAAACGTAATTAGAGCGAATTTGTCATCTGTTGCGCCATTATTATTGATATCCTTTACTCTGCTGTTTGGGAACATCTCGTGCTCGTCAATGACTCCCATCCAATAGACCGAATCCGAAGGCTGATGAGTTAATTCGCTGAAATTTTCAAGCCGGACATCATAGGCAGTGAGCACCGGCTCACGCCCCAATGTATCGAATTCAGCTTTTTTTAGAGGAATATCGCCCTGGCCGGAAAAGTCCTGTACATCGATAACTTTGGTTTCTCCGGTGCTGGTTTCTAAAAGTCCGGGCACTCCCATATCCACACCGGAATCGCAAATAATGATCACCACGCCCCGGCCATCAAAAGTGGAATGGGCTTTGATGAATTGATAAGCTCCGATGGTATGCGTGTCCAGAAAATGCCATGGGGACTCTGGTAATTCGACACTGAAAACCATCGCGGTCATCAAAACAAGCACAAGCAAAATAATGTGATATTTCATGCCTCGCTCCTTATGGTTTGTCAGACAATTTTTTCAACCTCAAATTGCGTACAGCTCCGGTAGTGTTCCAGGTAGTTAGTCCAAAAGGTCTTGCCAATAGAACTTCCGGCCGCAGAGAGAGCTCACGGCCTTTTATGTTGCAATCCACAATTTTTAAATCATTGATCCAGGCTTCAATCCTGTCGTTTTGAACGCACAGACGGATGTGGTACCAGCGACCGTTGCTAAAGGTTTTCAGCGTACCTGTCTCGTTATTGGCGGCATCGCGACCGTCCAGGCTGGACAATCCAACGACCGAACCGCCCCACCCGCCAACGACGAGGGTGAGATAATCCTCGTTAACCGGAAATGTCAGACCGCAAAAAAAGTCCTGCCCTTGAATACGGCTGGCTTCGAGTGTGACCTCGTAATTCATCTTTGGCAGAGGTTGACCATCCCATGTCACCCCGCTGGCGCCATCACCGGCAGAGATGATCAATTTACCCCGTAGCACAATGACAGGCCCCTGTGTTCCATAATCGGTGATTTCCCAGTTTGTCAGGTCCTTGCCATTGAACAGCGTAATCACACTATCCACCCGGTGCGAGCTTTTTGCCACCAGACTTGAAACGAATATGAAAAACAATACAAATAATGTCGCTTTTTTCATAACATCCTCAATAGTGTAACATGTCATTTGAATCGATAATTAACGAAAATCCTGCGTTATGTCAAAATGAAAAATTCAAAATTTATAAACAAGAATATGAAACCGGGAAACAATATTTTCGTAATCAAATAAAAATGACAGTGGAGGTTCATCATGAGAAATATTGTTATAATTATGCTTGCCAACAATAGTATAGTAAAGGGCGATATCATAAATCGGGATCGCAATAGAAAAGTGATCGTCACTTTGAAAGACAATTCCAGAATTGAAGGCGGCCTACGCAATGTTGAACTCGTTGAAAAATAGAGTGCTAATATCCCGTTAACTCAAAAGCATCCGAGTTTCTTTTCGGGTGCTTTTTTTATCTCTTTTCTTTCTGCAAACGTTCCTACCAAAAAACTGAAATTCATCTGCCCAGAGCAATATTGACATTTGTTATTAAATTATGTACATTTTGGCTTATTTTTTATTGAATATTCAAGGAGTCCAGAGTGCAACTTTCGGATTATATGCGTGACAACCTGATATTTCTCGATTTAGAAGCTGAGGACAAAAAAACAGCTCTAATAAAAACAGTGGATTTGATGAAAGGTTCTGATGCGCTTACAAATCCGGAAAAATTTCTTCAAAGCGTTCTGGAGCGCGAACGACTGGGATCGACTGCCATTGGCAAGGGTGTTGCACTTCCTCATGCACGCACACCGCACGTCAATCAAATTATCATTGCGATGAGCCGGTTAAAAAAAGGCCTCGATTTTGGTGCCGAAGATGGACAGCCAGTAAAGCTCATTTTCCTTTTAGGTACACCGCTTAAATCGGTAAGCGAATATCTCAACGTGCTTGCCCGCTTGTCCCGCACAATAAAAGATGATAAATTTAGAAAAAAATTACTCAAAGCCGAAACTGCTGTTCAGGTTCGGTCTTTGTTTGAAGAAATAGAAGAATAGGCACCTGGCTCCTTATTTACCATTACCCTTGCATCCAAACTCAAAATTTTTTGACAGATATACGAACGAAACCACTGGCAGGCTTTTTCTGGCCAGCATAATTAACAGTGTGGTTGCCGGTCTGAGTGCTATTCTTTTTTCGATTTGCTGGGATGGCTGAATCATTTTGTTTGGCATCAATGTGCTAATTATTTTTCACCGCAACCTGCCTGCGAGATGTACGGAATAATTTTTGCAATATTTATATATTTGTGTGTGACAAATTTAGATGCATATTTTCCATGCATTAAATCTATATTAAACAATGATGTTTGATTTTGAGCATTGTCAGAATGAAAGACCGGATTTCATTTTGTGACATTTTTAATACCCGGATATTTCAATATGAATTTTCTATGGACAAAATAACAATAGCAGTAAATGTGAAAATGATATGAGCAAAATTATTCATACCACGCGTCATCAAAATACTTTATTAATTACCCTTTTCATCTGGGCAGTCCTCTTTATAATTGCAAAAATAGTCGTTGCTGCAGATGTTAGCACAGCCCAACAGAAAAAATTATTATCCCTTTCTTATGAATTCAAAGAAAAGTTTGAAATAGAACGTTCCAAAGCCGTAGAGTTTGCACGAAAACGGGACCTCCCTCTCAAAATCTATTTAAAAGATGAAAGAATTGCCGAGTTTATGGGATTTGAAGCAGGATTGCCAGTTTATTATATAACCTCAAATCTGGGTGCCGCTCAAACGACACGCGCAAATGAGTTGTGGCCGGGGGGCTCGCTGGGATTGAATGTGACTGGCAACGGTTACACCAACATCGGCGAATGGGATGGTGGCGCTGTGATGACCACACACGATGAGTTTAATAATACCGGTTCAGTGCGGGTCACGCAGGGCGATACGACCTCGAGCATTATCTGGCATGCTACCCATGTGGCCGGTACCATCATTGCCGGAGGTGTCTCTTCGTCGGCAATAGGTATGGCTTATGAAGCAGAGCTGACAGCATGGGATTGGGATAATGACAATTCGGAAATGGCCGCCGAAGCGGCCGGTGGAATGGAGTTATCAAATCATTCTTATGGTTCTGTAAGAGGCTGGGCTTATGGAAATTATTCAGGCAATTCCGGCTGGCACTGGTTTGGCGATCATCGTATCGATGAACAAGAAGATGTGCGTTTTGGGTTCTATGATAATGCGGCGGCCGAATGGGACGCGATCGCCTATGACGCTCCAAATTATCTTATCATAAAAGCGGCTGGTAACGATCGTAATGATACCGGACCGGAATCCGGCTCTTCTCATTATTATTATAATTTTGATGATGAAGAATGGCAAACTTCAACAACTACCCGTGATCCTGATGGCGGCTTGACAGGCTATGATACGATTGATGGCAGAGGAGTTGCAAAAAATGTGTTGACTGTGGGAGCTGTTTATGAGGTGGCTGATTACACCGACCCTTCGGATGTCTCGATGAGTTCTTTCAGTAGCTGGGGCCCGGCAGATGATGGACGTGTGAAACCAGATATTGTCGCAAAAGGTGTCAGTTTATTGTCATGTTATTATGATTCAGGTGAGCCGGATAATACAGGAAAATATGCCTATGCAAGTGGAACGTCCATGGCTGCTCCAAATGTTACCGGTACTCTGGCGTTGCTTCAAAATTACTATCAAAATTTGAACAGCGGAACACCCATGTCCGCGGCAACTCTTCGGGCACTTGTGATTCAAACAGCAGATGAAGCCGGGTCTTCCACAGGACCGGATTATCAATTTGGATGGGGTTTGCTCAATGCAGAACAGGCAGCCCAGGTTATCGCACAAGATAACTCGGGTCACAATGTCATGGATGAAATTACTCTGAATGATGGCGATTCGTGGTCTCGGAGTGTCTACAGTGATGGCACTGAGCCGCTGAGAGTAACAATCGCCTGGACCGATCCCCCTCCGGCTTCTATGCCGTCGTATACATTGGATTCTCCCGACCCCGCTTTGCAGAATGAACTTGATGTACGGCTGACAAAAGATGCTACGACCTATTATCCCTGGTCCCTGGACCCAAGTAATCCTTCAAATGCGGCAACCCAGGACGGCGAAAATAATACAGATAATGTGGAACAAGTCTACATTGCGAGTCCGGCAACAGGTGATTATACCATTACTGTAGACCATGATGGTACACTGTATGACTATGATAGCGGAACAGACAGTTATACCGTTGGGTCGCAATCCTTTTCAATTATTATAAGCGGAACATTACCTCCGGCGCCATCAAATTTGGCAACGTCCAACCTGGGCAGGAATTCCTCGGACCTCAACTGGGATGAGAACGGCTTGGCAACGACATGGAATATCGAATACGGTCTCTCCGGATTTACCCAGAACAGTGGCACTATCGTGCAAACGAGCTCTAATCCTTATTCTCTTGAAGATTTGCAGGACAACCAGTCTTATGATTTTTACGTCCAGGCTGTGTGCGGTGACGATACCAGTGCCTGGAGCGATGCGGGATCGTTTTCCGTGTTGACTACACCGCCAGGCCATAATGTGGTGTTCGATGGTGCGGACGATTATATCGATGTTGGCAATGTCGGCAGCGTGCAAACAATCGAGTTCTGGGTCAAGCCGGCTACCATAACAGAAGGATTGGTAAAGTTCAGCAATGTACGGTCTATCCATGTGACAGAGGGGGAGATTGATTTGGTCAATGAGACGGATGAAACGGTTTACATCAACGGTCAAACAGGCGGGACACTTGCGAGCGGGGTGTGGTCACATGTGGCCATTGTGGCATCATCGTCGTTTAATGCCAACCAGTTCCAGATTGGCTTTGACGGCAATGATTATTTGACAGGTTCAATAGACGAGGTTCGTCTCTGGTCTGCCGCGTTGAGCCAATCTGACGTCCAGTCGCGCCTTCATGGAATCCTCGCTGGAAACGAAACTGATTTGCTGGCTTATTATCCGTGCGACCATGCATCGGGCACCGAACTGACGGATGCATCGCAAAACAGTCATCACGGCACGCTGATGAACATGGCAGGCGACGAATGGATGACTTCAACGCTACCTGCTGGTGATCATGCGGATTGGATGAGCTCAGGTTCGACTTTACTTGCAGATATGACAGTAACTTATGAAGATGGAAGCAGCGGTTCACTCGGTTTGTTTGCCACCGGAACAGGCGATGACTGGCTGCAAACCGACGACGGTAAGCTGCTCAACAAATATTGGGGCATTGAAGAATATGGATCTGTAACAGCCACGTTGAATTTTGATCTCTCCGGCACGTCACTGCCATCCGGCAAAAGCTGGTCGGATCTTCGTTTACTCAAACGTAATGACAAGGAAAGCAACTGGCAAGATGTCACCGGACTGTGTTCTCATACGCCGACAAGTTCGGAGCCTTATTTTGAGATCACGCAATCAGAGTTTAGCGAATACCGTCCGGCAGCAGAAACTCCAATAGCTGTCAAATTGGCTTATTTTGAAGCAGTCCGAGAGAACGATTGTGTTCGTTTAACCTGGCTGACAGAAATCGAAACCAACCTCGCAGGTTTTAACATTTTGCGTCGATCTGACGAAAATGATCAGTTCGATCGAATCAACGATAAAATCATTTTTGCGCAAGGCCGGAACAGTCGGGATTATGTTTACACAGATCAACCGCCGCGCCATGGTATCTGGTATTACCGCCTGGAAGAGATCGATTTATCCGGCCAGATGATACACCACGCGCCGGTAAAAGTAGATTTCGCTGCTAAGGTTGTCACTCAGCAAAAACTGCCGCAGGATTTCTGTCTGCACCCGAATCATCCGAATCCGTTTAATCCTGCCACTGAATTTTTCTTTGACGTGCCTTACCAGGCACATGTCAAAATTTCGGTATACGATGTGCTGGGCCAGCATGTACACACTTTGGTGAATGCTGTGCGCCTGGCTGGGCAACATAAAATCCGTTGGAACGCCACAGACCGGTATGGCAATGACGTGGCAAGTGGCGTGTATTTTCTGGTCATGACAGCAGAAAACCACCGCTTTAAACACAAAATGACGTTTTTGCATTAGTTGATTTTGTCCAAGAATATGCTCGAATAATGACAAGCACAATTGTGTCTTTTTAAATACTGCGTTGCTTCTTGCCTGCTGGCCAGAGTTTCGAAAGTTTCTGGTGTAAAAATTGCAATTTCAAAAAATTTTTCTGGTTACGATTGTTCACTAACTATAATCTATGTTACTCGAAACGCTTGATAAAAAAGCACTAAATTGGAGATGACTTTTCCCTTTGAATTGTGGAGTGTAATATGCGCTTTTCCGGTATACTGATTTATCTCATCCTGGTCATTACATCATTCTGTTCTTTTGGAAAAGAAATATCTCAACAGACAGCAAGCAAATTTGCCTCTGAAATAACATCCCGGTTATCTGTTTTTGATCATAAACACCTGCCGGTATCAGAAACGTTTGCCATCTCAAAAGACGATACAGACCTTTTTTATATTTGTAATGTGGGTAAAGATGACGGCTTTGTAATCATGTCTGCTCAGGATAATGCCCGAATGATGCTGGGTTATAGTCCTAATGGCAACTATGATCCGCAAAATGTGCCGCCAAATTTCAAAGCGTGGCTGGATGGATACAAAAATCAACTTTTAAATGAACTTCAAAAAGATGCACATCTTGAAAAGGACACAGGCAACATACGTGAGCGCAAATATCAAGAAGAAATTTCCAAAATAGTCAGAAAGCCGGTTGTGGCTCCGCTGTTAAAAGAGATTCAATGGGATCAAGGTTCGAACTGGTTCATGGACTCCGGACCTGACTGGAATTCTATGTGTCCGCAAGATCAGCGTTCTACAACCGGCAATGGCCACGTGTGGGCCGGTTGTGTGGCAACAGCAACGGCCATGATTATGAAATATCATAGCTATCCGGAGCAGGGCAGGGGTGAGCATTCTTATTATCATTTTACCTATGGAACACAGCATGCTGATTTCGCTGCCACAACTTTTAACTGGTCGAACATGCCTGGCAATAACCACCAGGTGACAATGGATATTGCCAAATTGTTATACCAGATCGGTGTGGCAGTTAACATGAATTATGGCACGCACAGTTCAAGAGCATACACCGGCTATGCCGTTGACGGCTTGATAGACTATTTCAATTACTCTCCAATGGCAAAATTTGTTATCCGAATGTATTATTCTGATGCCGAGTGGAAAAATATGATAAAGGAACAACTTGATAACGGTCTTGCCATTTTATACCGGGGGGCAGATTCAACCGGAACCCGAGCCCATGCTTTTGTGTGCGATGGTTACGATGATGCGGATTATTTTCATTTTAACTGGGGCTGGAGCGGTAATTGTAATGGCTACTATACTTTGGATGGTCTTATCCCCGGTACAACTCCACATTCTTATAATTATGGACACGCTGCCGGTTTGGATATCAAAAAACCCGGATACAACGATTATGCTATTAACAATATTCACGATGCTTTTTCTCATTTTGTCCGGCCGCATCAATTCGGACAATCGTTTACCACAGAGCATGCCGGATTTTTAGAGGAAATCCGGTTGCGACTTAAAAAAAGTATCAACACCACGTTGAGGATTTACAGAGGCGAATATATTCTTCCTGCTAATGAAATATATAGCCAGCCTATTCAATTTGATCTGCCAGCAAATGAATTTGCTGTCATTCATTTTGATATTGTTGAGCCTGTGAAATTAAAAGCAAACACCGTTTATACGTTTGTGCTCGACCGGGCAAGCCTCGTGTTCGAACAAAATACCTACGACGGCGGTAAACTTTTTTATAATGGCACGTTTTATAGAGGCTCTGATCTTCATTTTTATCTCTGCTTTAACGGCATTGTCCCTGCTCCGGAAAATTTGGCTAAACAAAATGTCACCCGGAATTCAGCCGACCTTAACTGGGATGACCGCAGCCTGGCAACAGCGTGGAATGTTGAATATGGTCCTGCTGGATTCTCCAGGGGAAGCGGAACAAAAGTCCAAACCACGTCCCATCCTTATTCTCTTGATAACCTGGAGGAGAATCAATCGTTTGATTTTTACGTTCAAAGTATTTGTGGTGATGAAAAGAGCACCTGGAGTGAGGCGGGTTCATTTTCTGTGTTAACCACGCCGCCTGGTTATAATATAGCGTTTGATGGCAGGAATGATTATATCGATGTCGGCAGTGTTGGCAGTGTGCAAACGATCGAGTTTTGGGTCAAACCGGCTACATTAACCGAAGGATTGGTCCGGCTTGGCGATACCAAATCAATCAGTATAAAAAAAGGCAGTATGGATTTGGTGGGCGAAACAGATGAAAGCGTTTACATCAACGGTCGAGCGGGGAGGGCGCTCGAGAGCGGTAAGTGGTCGCACGTGGCGATTGTAGCGCCGTCACCATTTAATGCCAGTCAATTGACCATCGGGTTCGACGGTATTGATTTTCTGCATGGTTCGATCGATGAATTCCGGCTCTGGTCCGCTGCTTTGAGTCAAACTGATATTCAATCACACCTTCATAAAACGCTTTCTGGAAACGAGACCAACCTGGTGGCTTATTATCCGTGTGATGAAGCCTCAGGAATCGAGGTGACGGATGCGTCACAGAACAGTAATCACGGCGCCCTGCTAAATACTACAGGAGATGAATGGAACGACTCGCTTATTCCCGCCGGCGATAACGCCGACTGGATAAGTTCGGGATCGAAATCGCTCAACAATATGACCGTGACCTTTGAGCCCGGCAGCAACGGATCACTGGGCCTGTTTGCCACCGGCACAGGCGATAACTGGCTGCAAACCGGCGACGGCAAACTGCTTAACAAATACTGGGGGATCAAAGAGTACGGATCTGTGACAGCCACTCTGAAATTCGATCTTGCCGGCATTCCTTTGCCATCCGGTAAAAGTTGGGCCGATATTCACCTTCTCAAGCGGGATGACAAAGCCAGCCACTGGCAGGACATCACCGGACTCTGCTCGCACACTCCGACGAGGTCCGAGCCGTATTTTGAGATCACCCAATCAGAGTTTAGTGAATTCCGTCCGGCAATGGAAACTCCTATCGCTGTCAAGTTGGCTTATTTTGAGGCAACCCGGCAGAATGAATCCGTTTGTTTGCGCTGGTTGACAGAAACAGAAACCAACCTCGCTGGATTTTACATCTCGCGACGATCGGACAAAGAAGACCACTTTGAACGAATCAATGACAAACTCATTTCGGCCAGCGGGGAAAGTAGCCGAAATTATGTTTATACAGATCAGCCGCCACACGACGGTAAATGGTCTTACCGGTTAGAAGAGATTGACCTGTCCGGTCACGTGATTCATCATGCGCCGGTCAAAGTGGTATTGGCTTCTGCTGTTGTTAGTGAACAAAAGACTCCGCAGGATTTCTATCTGTACCCGAACCATCCGAATCCGTTTAATCCTGCCACAGAGTTTTTCTTTGATATGTCTCACCGGACGCATGTCAAAATTGCTGTTTACGATGCATTGGGCCGGCATGTGCGCACGCTAGTGGATGACACGCGCCCTGCCGGGCATCACAAAGACCGCTGGGACGCCACAGATAAGTATAACAATGCCGTGGCAAGCGGTGTCTATTTCCTCATCATGACAGCACACGGCCAGCGGTTCAAAAACAAGATGATGCTGTTGCATTGACGCGTCTGGATGGAAAACTGGCTCTTACGAATAATGTAATACAAAATCAATCTGCGATCAAAAAATGGCACACCGTTAGATTATCTGAAAAACTCCACGAATAGAAAAAGTGATACGAAATACTTTAGTTACAATTCCAACAATGGGTCACAAAACTAGTAGACAACATATTATAATTTCCAAATTTATAGGATGATACAACATTGATGCAGAAAAGATTTGTGACCCATTGTTTAATTTAGATAGAACATATCAACCGATAACTGAGCTTATACAGTGGTACTCATTTTCTTGTTGTAATGTTAATCTGAAAATAGTATTTTAAGTTTGATTTTCAGAATATTTTTTAACTAGCGTTGATAAGCGCAGATCTCTGGTCTCAAAAAGTGTTTGAAAATGAACGTGTAATTTAGCCATTCTGTTGTCAAATCATTTTACCCCATCTCAAGGAAAAAACATGTCACTCGTGACTCCCCAAATCAAAGTCTATATCGAAACGCAATCCTGGATTCGCCGGATGTTTGAGACGGCTGCCGAGTTAAAAGCAAAATACGGTGCTGAAAATGTATTCGATTTCAGTCTTGGTAATCCCGATGTGTCGCCGCCCAAAGAGGTGGAAAAAGCGATCAAGAAAATAGCCGGTCAGGTCAATCAGCCTTTGGTTTTAGGTTATTGCCCCAATGCCGGTCGGCCGGATGTGCGCGAGGCGCTGGCGCAAAAAGTGTCGGAAGAGCAAGGTCTCTCTGTCCCGGCGCAAAATATCATTGTGACCAATGGCGCGGCCGGAGCGTTAAACGCACTCTTTCGCACAATACTCGAACCAGGCGATGAAGTATTGGGATTCGCCCCCTATTTTGTCGAGTACGGTTTTTACACCAGCAATTACGGCGCATTTTTCCGAGCCGTCAAAACCTCTCCGGACACCTTTGTGCCAGACCCTCAAGCTCTGGAAAACTCGATTACAGAAAAAACACGGGCACTGATTATTAACTCACCCAACAATCCTACCGGCCAAGTTTACAACAGAGAGCAGCTCGAGTCGATCATCGATGTGCTGAGCCGGAAATCAAAAGAGTATGGGCGCCCGATTTTTCTGGTTTCCGATGAACCTTATCGTTTCTTGACGTATGATGGGATGAAAGTTCCGGCATTATTACCCATGTATTCTTATGCCGTGGCGGTGAATTCATTTTCCAAAAGTTTGTCCATGGCTGGTGCACGAATTGGTTATCTCGCCGCTCAACCGGAGATGCCTGGAGTTGAAACGCTTATGGCGGGTTTGACATTGTCCAATCGAATTTTAGGGTTTGTGAATGCCCCGGTTATTGGCCAGTTGATCATAAAAGAAGCATTGAATGCCAGTGTGGATATTGCTATTTATGAGGAGCGCCGTCAGGCTATGGCCGATTTGCTAACCAGCGCCGGTCTCAAATACACGAGGCCAAAGGGCGCGTTCTATTTTTTTCCCAGAGTGCCCCAGGGTTACGACGATCAACAATTTGTGGATGCACTGCGTCAGGAAAACATCATTGCCGTTCCGGGAAAAGGATTTGGCACGCCAGGATATGTGCGTTTTTCATATTGCGTGGATAAACCCATCATTGAAAATGCGGCTGATGCATTCGATCGGGTGATGAAAAAAGTCAAAAGCAGATGATTTGTTTTCGATCGATTGGACAAGTAAAAATGGTCAAGGATAACCAGCAGAATCATAATAAAAAAGATGTTCAAAAAAATATTTTTATACATCCTGGTCGTTCTTTCTGCTAACGCAATGCTATTTGGGGGCGAGCCAATTCGGGTTGTGGAAAAAACATCTACCCGGATTCGTTTTCAGGCACGATTTGAACAACCGCAGTTTCAAATCATTGAAAAAAACGGCTCATCTTTTACTCGCATTTCAAGCGGGAATTCTGCAAATGGTATTTCCATTCATGCCAAACTTTTGCATTTGAACAGCGACGGCGCACAGCTTAGCGTTCGCGATGTAAAAACAAACCGCATGCCAGGTCCGCCACCATTAACTGAAAATGACCGCGCACTGGCAGGTCAAAACCAGAGTGTTGCGCAAACCTTTATAAATCCTTTTCAACAAAGTGAACCAGTCAAATTGCGCTACCTCGGCCGCTTCCGGGGGGCTTATCTCTGGTCTTTGCAAATTTACCCATGCCTTTATGATGAATCATCCGGAGAATGGCTTGTTTACAAAGATATTCTTTTCGATATTTTAATCCCTCCACCGCTTGAAAAAGTGCAAATCTTTGAGAAGGACAAGGAATTTCTGCAGCGTCTCAGCGATATCTCAGTGACACAAAATACACGCGCTCCAAAAACCCCATTAACCAAAATGTCCGCTTCAACTCATCCGCGCTGGAAATTATTCGTACAAAAAGACGGGTTATATCGCATTACCGGCTCGGATTTGCGTGAGGCTGGCGTTGACTTGCTGGATATTGATATCCGGAAAATACGGCTTACCTGCAACGGCCATCTGGTGCCGGTTTACGTACATGGCTGGCAGGATGGCCAATTCGACCGCGAGGATTATTTCGAATTCTGGGGAGAATATAATAGGCAAACCTTGCAGCACAAGGCGCCAGATTTGTACCGTGATCCGTTCACTGACACCAGCGTCTACTGGCTTTCCTGGGAGGAAAAAGGCCATTGGATGCCCAAAGAAAACGGCGGGGTCGCAGAGCTGGAGCCTGGTTCCTACAAGCGCCCGTATTCTTTTCATCATACTGTTCACATGGAAAAAGATCTCTATTACGATCGGCTAAGTACCATCCCGGGTGATTCTTTGCGCGATCACTGGTTCTGGGATTCCGGACTGCAGACCGGTAAAAAGAAAACCTATGAATTCGACCTGGTTCATCCGGACGACCAATCCACCCTGAATACATACCTGAATGTCATGCTGAGCGGACGCACGACAAAAAAGGATGCGGTGCATGATGTGTCTGTTTATCTCAATGACAGCTATGCCATGCAGCATCAATGGCTGGGCCAGGATTATGCCGGATTGCGATCGCAGGATAGCCACCTGACCGGTGCTGACGTTCAGCACGGCTCCAATCAACTGACGATTACCAATAACATCTCGCCAGAAAAGTTTGATTTTGTTCTTATGAACTGGTTCGAAATTACTTATCCGCGACTTTACCGTGCTCACAATGGTCTGCTCAAATTCACTATTCCACCAAACGCTGATCCCGGATTGTTTCTTTTTAAAATCGACGGTTTTGCGAATCGTGATATTGACATCTATAAACTGGGCCATAGCAAAATTGCCGGCGGTTTCATTGAACAAATCACAGATTTTGAAAATTATACGTCGTATCAAATCAGTTTTCAGGATCATGTTTATTCTGCCGGAACCGAGTATGTTGCTGTCGCGCAGCACGCCAAAATGAAACCGCTGCTCATCGAACAAGAAGAGCCGGCGTACTTGCGAAATCCTCAAAATGCAGCGGACTATGTGATTGTTACGCATCAAAAATTTATTGATTCGCCTGATTTGCAGCGACTCGCAGAACTGCGCCAGTCTCAGAACATGCAGGTTTTAACGGTCGATGTGCAAGATATTTATGACGAATTCAATTACGGCAGGCCAAGCTCTTATGCGGTCAAGGCGTTTTTAAGATATGCTTTTGAGAACTGGCAGAATCCCGGACTCGAGTATGTTCTTTTTGTCGGAGATGGCTGCTATGTGCGTCAATCCGCGGCAGGCGACACTCTGGATTTTGTGCCGGTGCACATGCGCCAGACCGTCGAGTTTGGATCAGCGGCTAGTGATTTTTGGTATACCTTACTGGACGGCGAGGATAACGTTCCGGATGTTTTTCTGGGACGGTTGCCGGTGCGCGAAAAAAAGGAATTGAAATTAATTGTTGACAAAATTATCAATTACGAACAAGGTCACGTCACCGGGACCTGGCGAAACCGGCAATTGCTAATCGGCGGGAACGGTTCTGCATTTCGCAGTCAAGCAATGTCGCTGGCACACGGTTTATCGCCTGCTGTGGATACCCGGCTTCTTTTTACGCTCAAGGACGAAAGTGTTGATTACGATCCGTTTTTTGGCGGCACCGCTGATTTGCTGGATTATTTCGATCAGGGATGTGCCCTGATGTCCTTTCATGGTCACGGCGGCGGTGCCGTATGGGCGGACAACGGCCTGTTGCGCATGGACGATGTGTCCAGGATTTATGTGCAGGGAAAGTTGCCTGTTATACTCAGTTTTACCTGTTTTACCGGTGCTTTTGAATCGCCCAGCCGCGAGTCTCTGGCCGACGTCCTGCTGTTTTCAACAGACGGCGCTGTGGCTGTGTTCGGCGCCAGCGGGGTGGGATGGATGTGGAATGATTATTATCTGGAAAAAGAAATTCTCAATTATCTGAACCGCAATCCTGAACAAACGTTGGGTGAAATTCTTACTGCCGGGAAAATTTTGTACGCCGCCCGTTATCAGACAAAACAACGCGATTCCGAACTGCACCAATATCATTTGTTAGGTGATCCGGCTTTGCGGTTGAATCTGCCTGAAAAAACAGCTCCAGTTTCAGTAAAACAGACCGGGCAAAATGCCGGAGACACACTTTACGTGAGTGCTGACACCCCTTTCAAGCACGGTTCTGCCAGCTTTGCTCTGGTGGACAGTCAACGGGTAACTCACGTTATAAAAGAAGTCAGTGTAGCGAATGGAAAAGCTGAGAGCCATTTCGTATTAGATGCCGTTCGCCCTCGCGCCACAGGCTACATTCGGCTTTATGCATCGGACGAATTCACCGCAGACATTCATGGCTGGGCACCATTTTCAACACGCGATGTTGTTTTCGATTCGACATTTTCAAGGCATCACAATGACAGTTTATATGTTTTCGCAAAAATTCATCATCAAAAACCACTCAAAAATGTGTGGGTAAAAATAATGGGCGATTCTATTCCCATGCGGATTAATAAAGACGGGTGGTACGAGACTATCAGGGGGCGCGGGATTATCTGGCGCGGCTTTAACGCCGTCTATACTGTTCATGCCCGGACTGTTGAGGGCCACACTTTTAAAAGTAAAGAGCACGCATTTTTTATCAATTATGGTATTGATCCCGGTGTGCGAAACCGGCACGTTATGCTTGAGGGGGAATCGCACGTTTATCTTGCCGTAACAGTTGACAATTTTGGCGATCACGATGCCTTTAATGTGCCGGTGGTTTTTCAGGTGAAGGACAGTGCAAATGGTGAATGGCAGACCATAGGCAGTGATACCATCGATATCAAAGCGGCTGGTTCGCAGCGCGCACGGGTGACTTTTGCGCCGGGACTAGAACCGTTCCGCGCTCAGGCATGGATTGATCCGGCAGAAAAAACTGAGGATGCAGATAGGACAAATAACTCGGTGATCACAGGAATCACTCCGCATGTTTTTCAATTGAATAGCGGTTTTCAAGTAAACAGCTCACATCAAAACACACTCCGCTTTGAACATCTGGCGCTCGAATACGCCCCGGAAACGTTCTCTCAGCCTGCCGCGCTTTTTATTGAGCCGATGGACTCGGTAACGATTCTCGAGCAGCCAGATTTTGCGCCGGTTGCTCGTGCTCCGGCGTACAACTTGTGGACGAACGTCGAAACAAGTTTGCAGCAGCCGATGGATATTACTCTCGATGTGCCGGATGAATCGATCAGCGAGAACGATTCGTCAGGAGTGCAGCCAGCGATTTTCCGGTTTCATAAAAAAACACAAAAATGGATTCGCTGCCACACCCGTATTGAAAAAAATAAAATGATTGCGTCGCTCGCTGAAATCAGTCCGGTGGCTGTGTTGCATGCCACCGATACCAGAGCGCCGGATATCTCTCTTTCGATTGACGGGCAGCCTTTTGTGTTTGGCAAATACATCAGCTCAAAACCTCACATCGCGCTGCGCATCCAGGATATTAATGGTATTGATGTGTCAGCGAGGAATTTTAATATTCATCTGGATGGCGAAAGCCTTGTTGATGCGGAAACAGCGGCCGATTCGGTAACAAATGGCAACCAGATGGTTTTCGATCTGCAGCCCAGTTTTGATGCGGGAATGCACCGCCTGTCTGTCATAGCCGCTGACTGCAATGGCAACGAGTCACCTTTGACGGAATATGATTTGAAAATTGCTGAACATTTCGAGCTGCGCATGCTAGGCAACTATCCCAATCCGTTTGTGGATGAAACGCGCTTTGCTTATATGGTGACTCAGCCGTGCCGGAAAATTGTCCTGAATATTTACACTGCTTCAGGCAGACTGATTCGCCACCTCGATGCGCGCGACAGCCGCGAAGACCCAGCGCCGTTGAGCGCGGATTATCACGAGCTGTTATGGGACGGCGCCGACGATGAAGGGTATCCTGTAGCAAACGGCGTTTATTTTTATCGATTAAAAGCCGAAACAGAAAGTAAAAAAAAGCAGGTTACCGGAAAGATAGCCAGGATTCAATAGATTGAAATTATTTCACCGGACAATTTTTGTTGTTTTGTTCACTTGGTCGTTTCTGCAGGCCGGCGGACGATATGCCGGTGCATCTCTGGAATTTGGCGCCGGTGCCCGGCCGCTTTCTCTGGGCGGAGCTGCGGCCGCTATGCAAGGGCGCGGCGAGACGTTTTACTATAATCCGGCATCGCTGGCGTTGCTGGAGCGCTCGCACATTAACGCTATGTATGCGCCCACTTTTGGATCGCTTAAATCGCCTATGGCAACGTATAATTATGCCGGCGCAGCTTTTCCTCTGGAAACCAGAACCACCCTTGCTGTCAACTGGACGCGCTTTGCGGTTGATGATATTCCCGTTTATCCGGACTTGAAAGGCGAGTCTTTTGCCGACCGCAACAACAATCTGCAATTGCGTCCCGATGGCACTGCGCTTGGCTATCTGGAAGATGTCGAGGATGTTTATTATTTTACTTTTGCCAAAGACATTGGTTTTATTTTTCCGCTGGGATGGTGGTACGGTGATGTGAATATTAGCATACCGTTTGGTATGAATTTCAAAATGATCCGGCAAAAGCTGGGCGAGCACACAGCAACCGGCATGGGCGTGGACGTTGGCGGAATGATGAAATTTAGTCTGGCTGAGCTTTTTCGCTACCGGTTGCTTGGCGACCTGACGATGGGCCTGTCAGTGAGCGATATTAGCACCACGGCCATTGTGTGGGATACAGAGCACAAAGACAATATTCACAGTGCGATTTCCGCCGGAATGGCTTATTATCACGTCTTTCCGTCAAACGCGAAATTGAACTTGTTTTACACTTTTTATCGGAAATACCGGAAACAGCAGCTTTATGGCTGCGAATTCATCTGGAAAGACATTGCCTTGCGTATCGGCAAAAACCGCGACGGATTGACTGCCGGCGCCGGCATAGGCTGGTGGCGGTTCTATTTTGATTATGCGTTTGTAGCGAATTCGTTCCAGGACGTTCACCGGCTGAGCTGCTCATTTTCTTTTTAAACTAAAAGTTGTGAATTATCGTTTTATTTTGAAAAAATGTTTACAGGAGAAAAACATGATGAAACGAAGAATTGTAATGTTCGTGTTGCTCATGATGTGTTCGTTAGTTTTTGCTGAATCGCAGGATGAGATTTATCTCATCGTCCGCGCAGATGATATCGGCTCTTCCCATGCTGCCAACGTTGCCTGCATTCGCTCGTATCAAGACGGCATTGCCCGTTCGGTTGAAGTCATGGTTCCGTGCTCCTGGTTTTTAGAAGCCGCTGACATGCTGCGCCAAAATCCGGGATACGACGTTGGCGTTCATTTGACGCTCACTAGCGAATGGTCGAATGTGAAATGGAGACCCCTCACCTGCGCGCCGTCGCTGGTCGATTCGAACGGCTATTTTTTTCCGCGACAAAAAGATTGGACCAATGAAAACGCTACGGATGCGTTCTGGAATGCCGGGCCGGATTTGCAGCAAGTGGAAAACGAACTGCGGGCGCAGATCGAGATGGCAATAGAGCACATTCCACAAGTATCGCATGTATCCGCGCACATGGGCGTTAGGGGGGTGGACCCCGAGATGCAAAAGTTAGTCGACCGCGTGGTGAATGAATATGGTCTGGACATTGATCTTCGAAAGCTGGATTTCAACTATGCAAACTGGAATGCCGAGAGTCAGGATGATTCGACAACCCGGGAACAAAAACTTGTTCAGATGCTAAAGAAATTAAAACCGGGTCGCTATTTGCTGGTCGAGCATCCCGGCCTGGACACGCCGGAAATGCAAGCACATGGCCATCCCGGGTATGAACACGTTGCTGAACACCGCTCAGCAGTAACATTTGCATTCACAAGCAAAAAGGTCAAGCAGGTGATTAAAGAACGGAATATCAAGCTCATCAGTTATAAAGAGGCGCAGGAGTTGTTTGGGGGGAAATGAATCGTTTTATCGAAAAATAATGATAGGCTAATGCAATGAGCTTGTTTATAAATATACGAATGGACAGGATGAGTCTTCACCTATCCTAAAGATTCAGATGTGTTCGACTTGACAATTGCGGGAAATAGAATTGTAAATTGATGAATATAAAATATCAATATTATGTAAATAAAGATTGAGTTAAATTATTTTGCTCCACATCATTTTGCCAGGATAAATAGTGATCCTTGATCCTTGATCCTTGATAATTATTCATTGAACACAAGTCTATTTAAAAAACGCAAATAGCAAGCCCATAATCACCGCAATCTGTCCCACCCAAAAAATGAACATCCATTTGATGAGATCGGCGCGGGTCTTGCTGTTTTCTGCAGTAATACGTTCATTGACCTTGCTAATTTCATCCGTTAGGCGCTCATTGACTTTGGAAATCTCAACCGTGATTCGATTATCCAGTCTCTGTTCTAGATTGGCAATACTCACATTCACTTTACCAAGTTCTTCTGCTAGTCGCCGCTCAAATTTTTCCTCGATAAATTCCAACATCTCGTGTTTCCGTTGATCAAGTTTTTGATCCACAAAACGAACCAGGCTGTCCGAGGCTTCTTCACCTAATACATCGCGTAATGGTTTTTCTATGGTCTCTGGCATTTTTGATCCTCCCTACAATTTTGTCTGCTAATTTAACGAAAAATAAAATAAATGCAAGAAAAATGTCATCAGCGCTTATAGCAACGAAAATCCTAAAAATCTATTTACTACCGGACACTTTTTAAATTAGCCTCTAACATTTCACCCCTACGGGGTGTGAATTGATTGGGCAATCAATTTCTATAAATATTTAGCCGCTACGCGACTAATTTAAATTCACTTCTGCATATTGAATCCCGCTAGGGATTCCATATTTATAGAAACGAACAAAAAAAACAGTTTTTCACCCCGTAGGGGTGATATATTTTTAGTCAATTCATAAAAGTGTCCGGTAGAAAAAAAATCTATCATGATTGCCAGGCCGCAGCCCGGTTCTTTTTTCGTTTTAGGTTTCAGAGCGTCCGAACAGTACGTAGGAGCGGTCTCGACCGCTCCTACCTCTGACGGAACGAGAAATTACATCCCTGTTTCCGCATCAAACAAATCTTCAAACAACACCGTAGATAGATACCGCTCGCCGGCATCCGGTAGAATAACGACAATAGTTTTATCTTTATACTCTGCTTTTTTGCCAAGCCGTTCTGCCACTGCTGCAGCCGCGCCTGAAGATATTCCTGAGAGCAAGCCTTCTTCCCGGGCAAGTCGCCGGGCGTATTCGATGGCTTGGTCGTTGGTTACATGTTCAACGCTGTCAACAACAGATAAATCGAGATTGTCCGGGATAAATCCGGCGCCGATGCCCTGAATTTTGTGCGGGCCCGGTTCCAGCGGCTTTTTAGTCAGCGTTTGTGAAATAACCGGACTGTGAACCGGTTCAACGGCTATAGACTGGATTGTTTTCTTTGATTTCAGAAAACGTGACGCGCCTGTAATGGTGCCGCCGGTACCAACGCCAGCTACAAGCACATCGACTTTGCCGTCCGTGTCCTGCCAGATTTCCGGCCCGGTCGTTTTCTCATGAATGCCCGGATTTGCCGGATTGGCAAATTGATTCAAAAAAATATACTTTTCCGGATCACTGTCCAGGATTTCATTGGCTTTGGCTATAGCGCCTTTCATGCCTTTGTCCGATGGCGTGAGAATCAGTTCAGCGCCGAACACTTTCATCACTTTGCGCCGCTCGATGCTCGCGCCTTCCGGCATAGTGAGAACCACCTTGTAACCGCGCGCGGCTGCGGCAAAAGACAGGGCAATGCCTGTGTTGCCGCTGGTCGGCTCGACAATGGTTTTACCGGGTTTTAACACACCGCGCTTTTCAGCGTCCCAGACCATGCCACTGCCGATCCGGCATTTGACTGAATACGCCGGATTGCGGCCCTCGACTTTGCCTAAAAGCGTTGCACCGCTGTCATCGCCGATGCGGTTCAGTTTGATTAGCGGTGTCTGTCCGATTGCGAATGTATTGTCTTGAAATATGTGTGCCATTTTTTAACCTCTGTTTTATTCAAATTTTCTCCAAAGCTTGTTCAATATCCGACACAATGTCATCGATATGTTCAATGCCAATGGAAAGCCGGACCAACTCGGGGGATAATCCGGCTGCTTTTTGCTGTTCCTCACTCATTTGCGAATGGGTCGTACTGGCCGGGTGAATGGCAAGACTTTTGGCATCACCCACATTAGCCAAATGCGAAAAGAGTTGTAATTGCTCGATAAATAACCGTCCGGCTTCGAGCCCGCCTTTGACACCAAACACGATCATACCGCCGTATCCTTGTTTCAAGTATTTTTTTGCCAGAGAATGGGATGGATCACTTTTGAGTCCGGGATAACGCACCCATTGCACTTTTTTATGTTTTTCCAGGTATTTGGCAACATGCAGGGCGTTTTCTGAATGGCGTTGCATGCGCAACGCTAAGGTTTCGATACCTTGCAGGAACATCCAGGCGTTATCTGGCGAAATGCAGGCGCCCAAATTGCGCAGCGGTACCAGTCGCATGCGCAGGGCAAATGCCACCGGATTCAGGTCGCCGAGATCGTGTGCATAGCGGATGTTATGATAACTCGGGTCAGGTTCATTATAAAGCGGAAATTTATCGTCTGTCCAGTCAAAATTGCCGGCATCAACAACAATACCGCCAATGCCAGTGCCATGCCCGCCCATCCATTTGGTGAGTGAATGGATAACGATGTTGGCGCCGTGTTCGATTGGCCGCAGCAGGTAGGGCGTGGTGAACGTGGAATCGACGACCAGCGGCAGATGATGCCGTTTGGCAATATCTGCAACAGCTTTAATGTCCGTCACACCAAGCGTGGGATTGCCGATCGTTTCAATATAAATGAGCTTTGTTTTTTCTGTGATAGCGTTTTCGAAATTCTGCGGGTCTGTGGGATCGACAAAATTCGCTTTGATATTAAATTGCGGCAGAATGTCATGAAACATGGTATAAGTGCCGCCATACAGATTGTTTGCTGTCACAAACTCGTCACCGGCAGAGCAGATGTTGATAATCGAATATTGAATGGCAGCCGTGCCCGACGCCACCGCCAGGGCAGCAGCTCCGCCTTCCATCTCGGCAACCCGATTTTCCAGGACAGCCTGAGTCGGATTGCCCAGACGCGTGTAGATGTTGCCTAACTCTTTCAGACCAAAAAGATCGGCCGCGTGTTGAGTGCTCTTGAAGAGATACGAACTGGTGCGATAAACTGGTACGGCTCTGGACAGGGTATCCTGATCCGGTGTATGACCGGCGTGCAGAGCCAACGTTTCAAGTCTTTTTTTACTCATAATATGTCCTTTCGTTTAAATGACATAGTTGAATTCCTGCTTTTGATAAAGTTCTTCTGTCCGCCGCAATAAATCGGCAAACGTCACGTGATCGACGACATTGGAAATGGCATGGCTAACGTTTGTCCAAATTTCTTGAAACGCCTGCTGTTCAGCGGGTTGACCGTGCGCTTTACTTTTTACTAATTTATTTTCGATCGGTCCGTCAATCAGGCGAATGATATCACCCACTGTCATCCGGGAGGGATTTTTTGCCAAATAGAAACCGCCGCCAATTCCCCGCCGACTGTCGACAAAATCAGCTTTTTTAAGTTGCAGCATAATGTGTTCGAGATAGTTTTCCGGAATATCCTGACGTTTACTGATCATGCCCAGCGGTACCACCTGTTGAGTTGTTGAATGCCGCGACAGGTCCAGCAAGGCTCGAAGTGCATACTCTGTTTTTACACTTATTTTCATCATTTTACCTAATTGTTACTAATATGATCATATTTAGCATATTTTAATAAATATAAACAAAAAAGTCAAGGTTTTATTTCATAAAAATAAAAAATTCGGACAAGCTCATTTATTGGTTGATATGCTCTATCTGAACGAAACAATGGGTCACAAATCTTCTCTGCATCAATGTTGTATCATTCTATAAATTTTGAAATTATAATGTGGTATTTACTTTTTTTGTGACCCATTGTTGGAATTGTAACTAGAGTATTTCAAAAAATTCTGAATTTTATATTGCAATTTGTCGATATATTTTTAAATTATTTGATTCAATTAACTGTGACATCTTGATGAAAAATCCATTAGCAAAAGAATTCCGGGGGTATAACTTAAAAAACAATGGTCATCTATGGTCCTGCCATCAAATTTTTATCCTGATAGGCCCTGTACGCATTTTTCTACCTATTTTATCATAAGAACATCTCCCTGAATTAATTTATTGATTTTGTATGACGTGCTAATTTTGACATAAATGAACGGAAAGGATGTTATCATGCGATCGGATACAGTTAAAAAAGGTGTAGAACGCGCTCCGCACCGCAGTTTGTTGCGAGCGACCGGATTAAAAGACAGTGATTTTAACAAGCCATTTATCGGCATTTGCAATTCTTATATCGATATTATTCCCGGCCATGTCCATTTGCAGGAATTTGGCCGAAAGGTGAAGGAAAATGTGCGGTCTGCCGGCGGCGTTCCGTTCGAATTCAATACCATCGGTGTAGATGACGGTATTGCGATGGGACATTTTGGCATGCGTTACAGCCTGCCGTCCCGCGAGCTGATTGCCGATTGCGTGGAAACGGTCGTCAATGCTCACCAGTTGGACGGACTGGTCTGTATTCCGAATTGTGATAAAATCGTTCCCGGCATGCTTATGGCTGCGGTGCGGCTGGATATACCAACGATTTTCATTTCCGGCGGTCCGATGGCAGCCGGCTTGACCTCATCTGGCGACAAAGCCGATCTCATCAGCGTATTCGAAGGCGTTGGGAAACTGAAATCCGGTAACATTACAGAAGACCAGCTCACAGAACTGGAAAAGGTCGGCTGCCCCACGTGTGGAAGCTGTTCCGGCATGTTTACTGCCAATAGCATGAATTGCTTGTGTGAAGCGCTTGGACTGGCGCTGCCAGGAAACGGAACAATTTTGGCTGTAGACCCCAGACGCGACAGATTGATCGAGCAGGTCGGAGCGCGCATTATGGAGCTTGTGGAACAGGATGTCAAGCCGTCCGATATTCTGAGCGAAAAGTCGTTTCATAACGCGTTTTGCCTGGACCTGGCCATGGGTGGTTCTACCAACACCGTGCTGCACTCATTTGCTGTAGCCAATGAAGCTGGCATTAAACTTGATTTGAAAGATTTGAACACGCTGAGAAAACGCGTTCCATACATTTGCAAAGTTGCGCCGGCCACGCATGACGTGCATATCCAGGACGTCGACCGGGCCGGCGGCATTTCTGCTATTCTCAACGAGATAGCAAAAATTCCCGACCTGCTGCATACAGATGTTCCGACCGTGACCGGCGAATCGCTCGGGAACAACATTGTGAACGCAGACATTAAAGACTCCTCGGTCATCCGGTCGATCAAAGACCCCTATTCCGCAACCGGCGGTTTGGCTATTTTGTTCGGGAATCTGGCGCCGGAAGGCAGTGTCATTAAAACCGGCGCGGTGGAAGAACACATGTGGGAATTCAGCGGACCGGCCCGCATTTACAACAGCGAGGATGACGCGATTCGGGCTATTTACGATGGCGATGTTCAGGCTGGTGATGTCGTTGTCATTCGTTATGAAGGCCCGAAAGGTGGGCCGGGCATGCCGGAAATGTTGTCTCCGACGTCGGCCGTGATGGGACGTGGTTTAGGCGATAAAGTGGCACTCATTACAGACGGCCGATTTTCAGGTGGCACTCGCGGCGCCTGCATTGGCCATGTCAGCCCGGAAGCTGCAGAACGCGGCCCGATTGCTGCCTTGCAAAATGGCGATGTGATTCATATCAATTTAAATGAACAAACTCTTAACGTCGATTTGACAGATGAAGAAATTGAAAACCGTTTGGCTGAACTGCCTCCTTTTGAACCCAAAGTCAAAAGAGGATGGCTGGCACGTTATGTCACGCATGTGACTTCTGCCAACACTGGCGCAGTAATGAATGTATAAAATATTCGAATCAAGAGGATAGACTATGGCACCCAGAACTTTGTTTGAAAAAATATGGGATAATCATATAGTTGTGCACGAGCCGAATTCACCAGCTGTGCTTTATATTGATTTGCAATTAATCCACGAAGTCACATCGCCACAGGCGTTTCAGGGCTTGCGGGACAAAGGATTAAACGTCCGGCGCCCTTCGCAAACCATGGGCACGATGGATCATTCTATCCCCACAACCGATCCGTCGATTCCGATTTCCGATGCCATGGCGGCGGCTCAGATTAAGCAAATGGAAGAAAACTGCCGGGAATTTGGCATTCTGTTGAATACCATGACAAGCGACACTCGAGGCATTGTACACGTTATCGGACCGGAGCAAGGCATCACTCAACCCGGCATGACCATTGTGTGCGGCGACAGTCACACCGCAACTCATGGCGCGTTTGGCGCGCTGGCATTCGGCATTGGCACCAGTGAAGTGGAGCATGTATTAGCCACTCAAACTTTACTGCAAAGCAAGCCGAAGACGATGCAGGTGCGAATAGACGGTACGCTCGGAAATGGCGTGACAGCCAAGGATATCATCCTGGCCCTGATTTCCAAAATCGGAACCGGCGGCGGTACCGGTCATGTATTCGAATACACCGGTGAGGCAGTCCGGGCGCTGGATATGGAATCGCGCATGACCATGTGCAACATGAGCATCGAAGGCGGTGCACGAGCAGGACTGGTTGCGCCGGATGATACGACATTTGAATATTTAAAAAATCGTCCATATGCGCCAAAAGGCAAAAACTGGGACGACATGCTGGCAGAGTGGCAATCGCTGCCCACAGATCCGGGTGCCCAATTTGATGCTGAGTTGAGCCTGGATGCATCGTTGCTAAAACCGATGATCACGTTCGGGACCACGCCCGGAATGGGAGTTGCGATTGACGGTCACGTGCCGAATCCGGCAGATGAAAAAAACGTAAATCGAAAAAACGCTCTGAACAAGGCGCTGAAGTACATGGATCTAAATCCGGGTCAACCTATGGCGGGTCAGCGAATCGACGTCGTGTTTATCGGCAGTTGCACGAATGGCCGCATAACCGATCTTCGGTCAGCAGCCTCTGTCTTAAAAGGTAGAAAAGTAGCTGATCATGTTCGAACGCTGGTTGTGCCGGGATCACAACAGGTGAAACGTCAGGCAGAAGCTGAAGGTCTGGATGAAATTTTCAAGGCAGCCGGAGCAGAATGGCGCCAGTCCGGTTGCAGCATGTGCATCGCCATGAATGGCGATGAGATTCAAGCCGGCGAATATGCTGTTTCGACAAGCAATCGTAATTTTGAAGGCAGGCAGGGCAAGGGCGGCCGGACCTTTCTGGCCAGTCCGTTAACAGCCGCAGCTTCAGCGATTAAAGGGACTGTCGCAGATCCCCGGCTTTTTCTGCAAAATTAAATTCGTTAAAATTCGAGGATAACATGGAAGCATTTACAGTTCTGCAAAGCAAATATGTGGTCATTCCGGTAAACGATATTGACACAGATCAGATCATCCCGGCACGGTTCCTCAAGGTGACGGACAAAGAGGGGCTGGGAGACAATCTGTTTTGTGACTGGCGCTACAATCCGGATGGCTCGGTCAAACAGGATTTCATACTCAACCAACCTCAGGCAAAAGGTTTGAAAATTTTGGTTGCGGGCGATAATTTTGGCTGCGGTTCGAGTCGCGAACACGCGCCGTGGGCTTTGGTGAGTTATGGATTCCGTGCAGTGCTCAGCACCAGTTTCGCGGATATATTCAAAAACAACGCGTTGAAAAACGGATTGCTGCCGGTAGAGATAAACGCGGATATTCAGCAAAAACTCTTCGAATTAGCCAATGGCGGTATCGGGCCGGAGCTGCGCATCAATCTGAAAGAACAAATGCTAACCGGCCCGGACGGCATGTCGCAACAATTTCCGATCGATACGTTTTCGAAAAAATGTTTGTTAGAGGGAATTGATCAATTGGGGTATTTGCTAAAGCAGCAATCTGCTATTGAAGAGTATGAAAGGACTCATCCCCAGAGAGTGGATACCTGGCATTAAAAATCCACTTGTCCAAGTTTGTTATTAATACTCGGTTAGAGTATATATGATTTCAGTGTTGTACTGATCTGCCGGAATAAAAACTGAAACGCCTCGCAATTCATACTGGATGGGAACAGCAGAGTGATCTTTTTTCCCTTGCAGGAAAAATTGACTATTTGAGGTAACCTGTTGAAAAGTATCTCCGCCAGTCATATTTCCTCCCCGTGTGGTGCCATCTCCGGTTCGGCGAACCCATAATTGCAAATCTGGATGCCAGTTTATATTCTGGCGGCGAATATCGATCTGCCAGTTCCAGGCAGGACCGCCACCCTGTCCCGGGTGATCTGAATATTTTTCAATATCGAGGGTAACCTGTTCTAATGCACTGGTATATGTGTCTTGCAAAGCACTCCCCGCTCCTGCAACAAGATCTAAAGAGGTGATGCTCTGATTCCATTGCCCGTTTACAGAGAGTGTGGCTTGAGAAATCAAAGAAGTTGACATAACCAGCAACCCAAATAGGGTGAACCTGATAATTGTCGATTTACGAATAGACATTTTGCAAATCAGCTTTGTATAGATAGTGAGTAGAAAAAGCATATCTCTGATGAATATTTAGAGTCTGCAAATTTTGTACCGGGAAAACGAGAATTTTGATAGAATAGGCATTTTTATTATCACGATTCTGTATTTATATTTTCACAAAATTCACTGCATAATCGATAAATTATTTTTTGTGAATCCTTAAAATTTTGCGGTGAATAGTAAAGTATTCTTACCGTGATCTAATTTGAAAGTGCTATTCTGGATTTAACAAATAGATGTTTTGGAAAAACATTTAAAATGAAAAGAAATGCGTGATGCGCAGGAATTATTACGGGTAATGCTTATAGATCACTTTACTATTCAGCAACAATTGTATAGGTGATATGATGCGTATCCACGCTCTTTTGGCCTGCCGGATGCACTTGTGCGGTATAACGCAAATCACAGTGCCCGGTGCTTTTACCCACGCCTGTCAGCAAATCCTGAGCGCCGTAAGCGGCGTCGAGTTCCATACGTCCGTGTGCCACGCCTGTTGATGGATGTGCCGCTTCAACCGTCAGGGTATGATCCGGACTTGTGTGATCAGATGCAACAGTAATCTTGCGATTTGCTGAAATGATGTTCCACTGCAAACGGCAGGAGCTTTGCGTATCGCGCAGCATAGTAATCTGGTCTTCGGTACCCCGTTCATATTGAAAATTGAACGTCATATCACCGCCCTGGATTTCGATATGGTCAACGGGTTCAACGACAATTTTAACGGTATGAGATGTGCTATTCTGTGATGCACGGCTGACTGCTAGCCACAACAAAGATACGGTGAATACAATCAAAACAATTTTTGATAATTTCTGCATCTTGTACCCCCGCTCCATTTTACTTCCACTTCCCAACTATATAATCAACAATAATATCACAAAATATATGCCAAAAAATAATTGTAATATCATAGGTCTTTTATTTTCAGTAGTTTAAAGGAATTGGAGAAAAATATAAAGTAGCAAAAACTTTTTTACTTGTTCAATATCCGACATTAAAAATATGTAAAGTATTGAAAATATTAAATTATAAAATTATTTCATATAACCCCCTGTTTTTCATCAAAATGGTTAAAATATGTCGGATAATGAACACTTTTACACCTTGAAAAGTGAGCCTCTATTCATAGCCGGTTATTGAACACCTTGATTGTCATTAGTTTGCATAAAATATTATTAACATGCAAATTAAAAATGATGATGAGGAAAAAACTTTGGATTGGATATTAGAGGTTTACTGCTTGAGAGATGAAAAGGATCGAAATGAATCGCATATTCAATGAGGAAAATTACTAATTCGAAACATCATTCCATTGCTGAAATTTTATTTTTCGTTCTTTTTCCAGAATATTCAGAATGATCTCTTTATGCTGACCGGGTTCCAACTGAATTGTAAGCTGGTTTTTCTCAAGATAATGTGATTCGGGTAGGCAATTGTCGTACACTTTCAGTTCCCACGTTCCGGGTCGCATATCTTTAAATTGAAACATACCTTTTTTATCTGCAAGACGGCGAACTATTTCGTCTCCTCGCTGCATTTCGATGATCATATTCGGGCATTTCATATCAACAGATAAAAGAGAATTTTTGTGCCCCTTGGATTTCACTACAAAACGTCCTGCCAGGTCAGCTGCAGTTGTTAAGCCCAACTCGATATGGTTGTCTTTACCTGGTTTAACATTCAACTCAAGAGGAAGCGGTTCGGTTGTCACTTCATGGAGATTGATTGTTGTGTTATCAATACTTAAATAGTGTTTACCGCTCTTAACTGCCGGGAATTCGAAATGACCCTCTGAATCTGTAACAGCTGTATTCCCGTCTAATCGAACCATGACATTGCTTACGGTTTCCGCACCGCGATTAATCAGCTTTCCGTGTACAGGTGCCACGCCATCTTTTTTATAAACCGGAATGCCCAGGGGAATATCATAACCAGCGACAACAGCTCGGTCTCTGCGATCGAGTGTGTTTCGCATTAATGTGTACCGAGCTCGTAAAAAGATCTGATGCATGTTGCGGAATGTGTGCCTGCCTTCAAGTTCGAATAAGTTACGGTCTCTGTAATACTCTTCAATATTGAAATTATTTTGAATTTTTAAAGTGATATGCGTTTTATAAAAGAGCTCCCACCGGGCTCTTAATCCCAGTAAAACGTTTTCATGCTTATCAGTATTATAGCGCTTGCTTTTTTGATAATAAATATATCCCCTGTATTGTTGCCTGTCATTTGGTCGAAAATACAAGCTTGCATTCAAACTCGTCATGTTCGATTTGGTACCGTTCAACGTAGGCAATAAATTGGTTGTCCTGCCGATTTCACCGTTTAGAGAGAGCTGAATTTTATCACGATGATGCGAAAATCCAAAGCGGGCGGTTCTTTCTTCATATTTAAACCGCATAGCTGGAAGACGGTCTTTTCTGTACTTTTGTCTGTAATAGAATCGAAGATGGGTTTTTTTGTTCAACCGGTAGCGGAATCCTGCCTGTATATTTTCGCTGTAAGGGGCAGCATATAGAGTTGTATCTCTGGCGATGTTCTGCGCATCTTTGCGGAAACTCGCATTCACATCAAATGCACGATTTAATCGAAAGGACAGATAGCCGTTCATATATTCGGTATCGGAATAATAACCCGGGAAATGCTCGTCTGCCGAGATGAAATGAATTCGACCCAAGATCGTTTTGTAATGAGAAGAAAGATTCAATAAATAGGCTTGGCCGCTTTTATCCTGTTTGTTGCCTCCGGACACTTCAAAATCAATGTGGGTATTATTCATCGGATTTAGCTTTCCGGTTACGCTATAAACATTCGCTGTTTTTTCATTTAGCTGTTTTTGCAGCACATTTACGCCTAATTGGTACCGCTCGTTCATGGAATATTGAGCGTAGGCTGCATATTCACGATCAATACGGTGATACCATCTGGGCGTTTGATAAAAACCGCCGATTTTGACGGTCTTGTTATCATAGTCGGCGATAATACCGCGTCCGTAACGGTGATTTTCCGTCAATTGAGTTAAATGAAAAGGATGATCTCCGATACTTATATGTGCATTTGCAGAACTATAGCTCACCGTATATTTGTCTCTTTCACCTAAATAGGAAACATTGTACCGATCGGGACCACGCAGTTCAAACGAAATGTTATGCTTGTTTTCCTTATCCAAAAAGCCGTCACCTCTGACATAGCCCTGAAGGCCTCCGTAGGCATTATTATTTCGTTGCGCATACATATACGCGAACGAGGTATGGAAAGGTATTTCATAGTACATGCTTGTTTTGTCGGACCGTTTGGGGATAATATTATAATGATAGCGTTTTTTCGCTGTAACAGAATCGTTATCCGTTATTTTTGCGGTCAATGCAAGCGATTCTCCATGCGGCTTTTGGATATAAGAACTGGTTTTGGCAACCACCCTGACAGTGATACAAGAATCCGGGGGAAGCACATGAGTTCGCTCGGCAGGCGAAATCAACTCACATTTCTCTGTGTCGAGAACAATTTCCTCAGGAATATTACTTTCATTGCATACATTGAATACCGCTGTCAAGGATTCTCCGGACAGGATATTTTGTGGCGCTTTGATCAGTTTTATAGAAAGGTGCTGAACGGGTTGGATATGAACAAATAGATCAAACTGATCGCTGATAGACGGATATTTGCGGCTGGCCACTCTGAATGTTATTGTGTATTCTCCGGCAGGTGTTGTGGAAGGCACATAAAAGCTGACCAGTTTATTTTCCTGTTCCCCTTTATCAAGCTCGAAAGGGAATTCCTGAGTGACTAGTTTCCAGTTTGGCGGTAATTGAACCTCAGCCTGAAAGTCCTGAAGCTCATGCTCCTGGTTAATAACCCGAAAAATTGAGGTGTGAACTTCCCCTGGCGATACTTTTACAACGGCATCCAGAGCCGGTCTGACGACAAGACCCGCATCGTTTGCAAATAATAATTTCGCGCCTAAAACAAAGAAAACAATTATGTCTATGTCGCATAATCTTTTCATTCTTTTATATGAAGATTAAAATTTATGCCAAAAAGATCATCTCCACCACAATCCGCGACCAAAAGCGCATTGTATTTTTGCGGTGGAATATCTGTAATATCTAATTTGAACCGGACTGATGTGCCCGGAAAAGTTCTCCGTGTTCGTGCTGTAATTTTGTGAACCGATTTTCCCTGCTGATTGAATAATTCCAACTTGGGAGTTGGACGCAATATGTGAGTTCCCGTATTTTGTACATCAACTTGCAGATATTGACTGGAATCGTCTTGGGTGATTTTTGTATCTAAGAATTGTAATTCCCGGATTCCCGTTTCACCAATGTTAGAAATGATTTGAACACCGTAACGAATATGCGTCTCAATACCTACACCTCGGGTGGGTCCCTGATCAGGTTCGATAACCGGCATTGCTTCCACCATGAGCATACTCCAAAAAGTCCCGGCTAGAGTATCAATTGATGGAACTGAAAGCTCATAAATTACAGTTGCATTTTCCTGAGGTGGCAAGGTAATTTCCGCAGGACTGTAATCGATCCATTGCGCATTTGAACGACCTACACTGCCCGGCTCATTATAAAAAGTTTGTCCCTCTTTGTTGAAAAAATAGTCCGTTTGATAAATTAAAACCCGCCGGGCTTCCTGGCCGTTGTTTTGAAGATCAATCGTTTCCTGATAGGTATTGCCGGGTGTTACACTGCGCTCATGAGTGAGTCCACCTTTAACAACGATCGATCCAAATAGAAGTGAAGAGAGACCTTGCAAAAGCACGGTCATTATTGTCCATTTATATAAAATTCTTTTATCCATAATAATCATAATTCTGTTATTGTGTAAACGACTGTGACTTGATACTGATCTACCGGAATATAAACCGAAATACCGCGAAGTTCATATTCCAGAGGAACGTTGTAATGGTTTCGATTTCCGCTTATAAAATAAGTCGGATTTGTTGTGACCTGTTGAAAGTTCATGCCATCGTAAATGTCACTTTCCTGTCCTGTGCGACGTACCCAAAGCTGCATGTTGGGGTGCCAGTTCATGATTTCATAATTGACATCGATTCTCCAATTCCATCTGACAAAAAGGTACAGCCACCAGGGTGATTTGCTAATATCCATCGAGATAGCAGCGCCGTCATTGCTGCTGTTGTAGGTTGACTGCAAATCACTTCCAGCGCCACCGGTTAAATCTGCTGAACCAATGTTTCGTGTCCAGTTACCGTCAACTCTCAGTGTCACTTCCTGAGAATGTGCCAAAGTAAAGAGTAGGAGTATTATGAAAATTGTCCAAATTAACTTCATGGTTTCATATTTTCAGTGTAAAATTCATAAAAAAAGGGCAGATCCGAAAACCTGCCCTGAAAGTTAAGCATGTGCGGATCAGCTATCGTCTGTTAATGTGTATTGAACCGTAACTGTTGGATTAACAGAATAATCAAGCTGAGTAGGATCATCAACATACAGATTATATGTTAATCCTGTGCCGCCACCGCCGCTATTTGTTGCACAACTTCCAATCCCAGTTATGAGAGAAAGAGCAGTGTCGCCCAGGTCTATTTCATCTGCAGACGAACCTTCAGTGGTTCCGCCCGGAGCAGTGGCCTGTACAGCTAATCTTAATCCCGAAGGAACAGTACCGGAGCTGATGGCTGCTGTGATGTTGCGTGATGCGCCAGAGCTGACAGTAGACGTGTAATCCAGTACTTTGTCGGTGTTGCTGTCACCTTGCGGATCATCGCCAGGAGTTGCAGGAGCGGTAACCGTCAATGTTATGGGTTCAGTATTCTCGAGTCCCAATTCAGCAATCTCGTTTATACCGATCGTAATATCATGAGAAGCCTGGCTGGTCTGCGCCTGCACACCGGAAAACAAACCAGCAACCAGTACAACTATGCCTAACACCTTTAATGACCGTTTCATTTGAAACCTCCGATTGTTTTGTTTATTTCTTTTTGTTTTTAATTTGTTGTCATATTTAATTTTTCATAGTAGCGCTTTCGCCTTCTGATAACTCTTAAAGCAAAGGCAGTGCCAAAAATTATAAAGTTTTTTTTGGGCAGTAGTTAGGCTGTTAATAATTAATAGTTTAAAAAAAATTGATAAAGAATGTTATCACCAAAATACTCTTTATTTGGCTATTTCAAAATGGGGAAAAATGAACCAGGTGGGAAATTTCTTCTCACTTTTTTTGAGTCATTATTCATTTTGAATACACAAGTTAACCAGGTGAATATTGTGCGCACTGTTGAAAATATTTCATTGTTGCTGTTATCTTTTTTGGCTATAAATTGAATAGGATGAAATTTATAAGCTATTGATTATTATAATTTTAAATTCATTTACTATTTATCTGCAAATCTGGCATTGCCTTTGCCTGATTCAGGGATAACAAAAGTTGTGAACGAAAAAAGGAGGAGACCATGA
>CAZSMC010000012.1:0-34117 GCA_964607755.1 uncultured Cytophagia bacterium
CAAAAATGTCCCAATTGCGGCCAGGAACTATATGGAACATATTTTTTGCCCGGATATGATCAGGAAATATCCTTCGATAACGTAAAATTGTCTGTTGTGGTACCGGTTTACAATGAGAAAGATACAGTCGAGATCATTGCAAAATACATACGCAATGTAAATATAGACAAAGAGATTATTTTCGTTGATGATTTTTCCACTGATGGAACGCGTGAAATCCTCAGAAAAATCGACCAAAATTTTGATAATGTAAAAATAATTTATCACGAGACAAACCTGGGCAAAGGCGCTGCTCTGCGGTCGGGTTTTAAGAAGGCTGAAGGTGACATCATTGTCATTCAGGATGCAGACCTGGAATATAATCCGAACGAATATTTCAAACTGGTGGCGCCCATCGTTGCCAATCAGGCAGATGTGGTTTATGGCTCGCGATTTATCGGCGAAACACACCGGGTGCTTTTTTACTGGCATTCGGTTGGCAACAAGTTTTTAACCATGCTCTCGAATATGTTTACTAATGTCAATTTGACAGACATGGAAACCTGTTACAAAGTCTTCCGGCGCGAAGTGCTGGACAGTATCAACATAAAATCGAACCGTTTTGGATTTGAACCTGAATTTACCGCCAAAATTGCCAGGAAAAAGTGGCGGATCTATGAAACGCCCATTCAATATTATGGCCGTGATTATAGCCAGGGTAAAAAAATTGGCTGGAAAGATGGCATTAGCGCGATTTGGTGCATTTTACGATATAACTTGTTCGATTGAAATATGCCGACTCCGATTGGACATACCCTGGCCGGTTCTGCTCTGGCCTTGTCAGCCACAAAAGTAAAAAGCAGATGGCTTTTGATTTTTATCGTTTTTTTTAGCATATTACCCGATCTTGATGTTATTCCCGGGCTTTTTGTGGGTGATGTGAACCGCTACCATCGTCTTTTTTCGCATAGCTTGATTTTTGTCGTAGGTACAGGTTTGGCAGGTGCATGGCTGGTTCATAAATTGAGTCGCGTGAAATTTACCAAAATTTCTGTCTTGTTTGTCAGCGCCGGTATGCTTCACCTGCTATTGGATGTTTTGACATTGGACACACGAGCACCTTTTGGCTGTCCGTTATTATGGCCGTTTTCGGATAAATGTTTCATTTTTCCGATAACACTGTTTCTGGATTTCCATCGAGCTTCTGATGTGAATGTTTTTTTTCAAAGCATATTGAATCGGCACAACGCCGTGACTGTTGGTGTTGAAATTTTGATCATTGTTCCTTTTTTGACGTATGCCTGGCATAAACGACGAAAAGCATCCCATGATAAAGGCTGAGAAAAAAATTTATTTATCTCTAATCGTTCCTCTTTATAACGAAGCAGCGAATGTGAGTCTGCTCGCAGAACGTATTTTATCGGTGATAAAAAATATAAACCGTCCATGTGAAGTTATTTTTGTTGATGACGGCAGCACAGACGGAACCCGCGACAAATTACGCCGCCTGGCAACTGAATACACCGAGTTTTACGTTATCTTATTTCGCGCCAATTTCGGACAGTCCGCAGCAATGGCAGCGGGATTTGAAGCCTCGCGCGGCGAGGTGATCGTGGCTATGGATGGTGATCTGCAAAACGATCCGGCCGATATTCCCGTTCTTCTTGACAAACTGGAACAGGGTTACGATGTGGTCAGCGGTTGGCGAAAGGACCGTAAAGACAAGCTGATTGGCCGCAAGATTCCTTCGAAAATTGCCAATCGTTTGATCTGTTCTATTACCGACGTCAAACTACACGATACCGGATGTTCTCTGAAAGCGTTTCGCGGAGATGTGCTGCGAAGCATTTCTCTTTACGGCGAAATGCATCGATTCATTCCCGCACTCATGCGAATAGAAGGTGCCAACATTGCCGAGATCCCGGTCCGGCATCATCCCCGAATTCATGGTTCGTCAAAGTATAATCTGACCAGAACATTTCGGGTTCTTATGGACCTGACCACGTTGCGGCTGTTTATGAAGCACTTGCATAATCCTCTTGGATTTTTTGCTGCTTTTTCATTTTTCTGTTTGATTGGCGGAATACTCGCTTTGACCGGCATGATTGTTCATTTTCAATCGCCTGAAAAACTGAATATTCTTATCACAATCGCAGTGATGCTTTTGTCTTCTTCGCTTATGTTTATTTTTTTGGGACTTATCGGTAAAATGATCACCAATAGCGGTGGGCGAAAAGCTTATAATTTTGATGTTCAATAATAAATGATGAAAATAATCAAACGGTTTATCAGATGAACCAAATTTCTATGCCACATAAAAAAACGCAAGAAGCTACAGTTGCTGTCTCTGTTATTGTGGCCGTTCAAAACCAGAGCAAAACCATCGAATGGCTTGATCATGAATTACATCAGCTTATGGCTGATTGCGGCCAACCATGTGAGGTCATTTATGTCGATGATGGCAGCACAGATACCACATGGTCGATTTTGCAACGTTTGCAAAAACAATCGTCTGATACCCAGCTCATCAAAATGCGAACGGCATTCGGCGAAGGGTCTGTGCTAGAAGCTGCGCTGGAACACGCCCGCGGTGAAAAAATACTTTTCATAACAGCACGAGTCGGTGTGCAGCCGCGCGACTTGCAAAAGTTGTTGGACAAACTCGATGAAAACGTTGATGTGGTCATTGGTGTCAGGCATCCGCGCCGGGATTCATACATCAATCGGTTTGTCTCCTGGCTGTTTAATACCGCGACAAATTTATTGACAAAAATACATCTACGCGATATTAACAGTGGCGTCATAGCGACACGTCGGGACGTTCTTCACTATGTTCCATTTTATGGCGCTCTGAATACTTTTATTCCTGTACTTGCCCATCATCAGGGATACCGCATCGCAGAAGTCAATGTAGAACAAAAGCGTGGCCAGTACGCCAAATCGATTCATCCGCGCGATTATATTCGCCGGCTGCTGGATTTGGTCAGTGTCGTTTTCCTCAGCCGTTACACGAAAAGACCGCTGCATTTTCTCGGATTTTTGGGGGTGATCTTTACCATTGTTGGTGCTGGAATCGATATCTATTTATTCTTTTACCGGTTGTTGGGAATTGGCGGCATTGCCGGCCGTCCCATGCTTTTGCTGGGCATGGTCCTGCTTGTTATTGGTTTACAAATGATTGCAGTTGGTCTTCTGGGCGAAATGATCATTTTTACTCACGCCCGGGAAATCCGCGAATATAATATTGAAGAAATTATAGGTTAGCGTTGAAACTGATAATTCAAATTCCGTGTTATAATGAAGAAACCACGTTGCCGGAAACTCTGGCCGATCTCCCCAAAAAGATTAACGGCATTGATGAGGTTGAATTTCTGATTGTCAACGACGGCAGCACTGATCGCACAGCCGCCGTGGCACTGGAACACGGTGTCCATCATATTGTTCATCTCAATAAAAACAAAGGACTGGCACGCGGATTCATGGCCGGCATAGACGCGTGTTTGAAATTGGGCGCAGATATTATCGTGAATACCGACGCTGACAACCAGTACAAAGGTGAGGATATAGAACGTCTGGTGCAGCCTATTTTGCAGAACAAAGCCGATCTGGTCATAGGGGATCGCCAGACCGGAGAAATTAGCCATTTTAGCTGGGGTAAGAAAAAGCTTCAAAAATTGGGGAGCTGGGTTGTCCGGCAGGTGTCAGGAACGGATATCCCAGATGCCGCCAGCGGCTTTCGGGCGCTATCCAGGGATGCGGCGCTTCAAATAAATGTGGTGTCGGAATTCACTTATACGCTGGAAACGATTATTCAAGCCGGTAAAAAGAATCTGACTCTCACCCACGTTCCGGTGCGGACAAATGAGAAATTACGCGAGTCCAGGTTGTTCAAAAACAACTGGAGTTATATCAAGAGTTCCATTGCTACAATCGCTCGTATTTACACTATGTACGAGCCGCTGAAAATGTTCACTTATGTGGGTGGTGGTATATTTGCTCTCGGATTTGTGATCGGACTCCGCTTTTTATACTTTTACATCGTTGCCGGCGGAGCCGGGCATATTCAGTCTTTGATACTCGCTGCTGTGCTTTTGCTTCTCGGATTTCAGGTATTTATGATGGGCCTTTTAGCCGATATTATCGGGTCCAACCGCAGCTTGATCGAAAACACACTTTACCGGGTAAAAAAGCTTGAACTCGACAAAAATGATAAATCGGAACATTCATGAAGATTCTTTATGTAGCGGGACGAGAGGCGAGTTATTCGAGAACCCGGATTGTAGAGAAAGCACTTTGTTTACAAGGATTTTCAGTTGTTGGATGTTTTCCTCCGGATCGTTCCTTTAAACATTATCCTTCTCTGATATGGCGCGCGGTTCGCAAAGCCAGGGATTGTGACCTCATTGTGGTTGGATTTTACGGTCAGATTTTGCTTCCCTTTGTCAAACTCTTTACCCTCAAGCCTGTTTTGTTCGATATGTACATTGCTACTTACGATACCATGGTACATGACCGTGCTATAGCCAGAAAAGGTTCGTTAAAATCGTTGATTTATAAATTGAGCGATCGATTATCATGCGCCCTGTCTGAAAAGATTATTTTGGAAACCGATGATCATATCCGTGATTTTGCTTTAAAGTTTGGTGTGAATGTAAAAAAGTTTCGACGCATTTTTTTAGCCGTAGATGATACGGTGATATATCCCAGAGATGTCCGCCGCACATCTGATAAATTTGTCGTCCATTTTCATGGCGAGTACGCTCCATTCCATGGCGTTAAATATATTATAAAAGCTGCTGATCTGTTGCGTGACGAGGGAGTCCAATTTCAAATTATCGGCAAGGGCATTACTTTTGAAAAAGACCGGCAATTGGCGCGGGAACTGAATCTACCGAACGTTCATTTTTATAATCCGGTTCCGTACGAACAACTGGCTTCTTTTATGGCCCGGGCAGATGTTTGCCTTGGCATATTTGGTGAAAACGAGCGCATGCTCCGGGTCACAACGAACAAGGTTATTGAATCTATTGCCATGGCCAAACCACTCATTACCGGCCGCAACAAACCCGTGCAAGAACTGCTCACACATAAAGAGAGTGTCTATCTTGTACCTCGTGCTAATCCGCGTGCGCTTGCTGATGCCATTTTAACATTGAAAAAAGATGCAGATTTGCGGGGAAAAATTGCAGCAGGCGGCTATCATGTGTTTCAGCAACATTGCACTCTGGAAAAGTTGGGTGAAGGTTTTTCTAAAGTGATAAAGGAAATAAAGCAAAATGAAGTTTGATTTTACAGCAATGCGCAGTAAAAAAGTACTAATTACCGGAGGACTCGGTTTTATCGGCAGCAGCCTGGCACACCGGCTGTCTGCTGAAGGCGTTGATGTCACGATTTACGACGCCTGTCTGCAGCCTTATGGCTGGAACTATGCGAACATAGAAGAAATCAAAAATGATGTGCAGGTGGTGGAAGCTGATGTTCGCGACGAAGACAAAATCAGAGAGCATGTAAAAAACAAAGACATTATTTTTCATCTGGCCGCTCAGGTCGGCCGTGAAGTTTCTATGGCTGATCCGGAACTGGATACTGAAATAAATTGTACCGGTACAATCCGCCTGTGCAAAGCGTGCGCTGAGTTAAACCGGGACGTGAAAATTGTCTATGCTGGCAGTCGCGGACAAATCGGCGAGCCAGTTTATCTGCCGGTGGATGAAAACCACCCTACAAACCCCACAGACATATACGGCATCAACAAACTTGCCGCAGAAAAGTATCTGTTGCTTTACGGCCATGTTTATGATTTCCCGGTCACTTCTCTGCGTCTCAATAATGTGTATGGTCCGCGATGCCAAATGGAACACGGTTATTACGGCATTCTTAATTGGTTTGTCCGCAATGCCATGACCGGCTCGGACATTACGGTTTATGGAGATGGCATGCAAACGCGTGATTATGTTTACATCGACGATGTTGTCGATGCTTTTGTGCGAGCAGCTCTTGCTCCGGCCACGAATCAGGATATCTTTTTAATCGGCTCTGGTGTAGAAACAGTGTTCCTTGACATGGTTAAAAATGTGATTCATGCGGTGGGACAGGGTAATTATGTGCACATTCCTTTTCCACCGGAGCGCGAAAGTATCGACATCAAAAAGTTCGTCATTACCTTTGATAAATTTCAGCGTGCCACAGGCTGGCATCCGGAAATCGATTTGCGCACTGGCATCGAAAAGACCGTTGAATTTTATCGCGACCGGCTGCCGCTCTATTTGAATCGCTAAAGGAATTGGGCTTGGGAAAACAACAGAAAAATCGATTGAGAATCGGATTTATCCACAATGCGTTTCCGGTCCTTTCCGAAACATTTATCAGCAAGGAAATGATCGGACTGAGCCAGAGAGGACTGGATATCCGAATTTACTCTCTGTTTTATCCTGAAAAGCACAGGATAAATCCGGACTTTGCTTATCAGGATTTCGATGTTTGGTATCTGCAGCCTATCATAAATATTTTTTCAATGCTCAGTTCGCATCTTCAAATGATGTTTTCAACTGGTGCTCGTTATTTCAAGACAGCACTTTTTGCTGTCAAAAGCCGTTCGGTTCAGAATTCCATTTTCAAAACAGTGGCAGATTTGCTATCCGGCAACGAATTGTCAAAAAATCAACGCCAGGACATATTGTTGCACTTTTTGCTAGCCATGACATTGGCGAAAAAAATGCAAAAAGATAAAGTAACTTTTATCAATTCTCACTTTGCTGACGCGGCAGCCAGCTTTGCACTGCTCACAAGCCGATTGCTAAATATTCCGTATGCTGTCACAACTCACGCGTATGATGTTTTTACTCCTCAAGCAAATTTAGCCGAAAAATTAAATCATGCTTGTTTTATATTGACATGTACCAATTTTAACAAATCCACGCTTGTTAAAAATTATCCGGACATCGCACCTCAAAAAATTCATGTGTACTATCACGGAATCGATACAAAACGATTTCAACGACAACATGAGAGTAAAAACAAAATTTTCGAAATATTGTCGGTCGGGCGACTGGTGCCCAAAAAAGGATTCCCCTCTCTGATCCAGGCCTGTTCTTATTTAAAAGAAAAAGAATGTAAATTCCGGTGCCGTATCATTGGAGACGGTCCTCAAAAAGCAATGCTCGAGGGTCTTATAAATCAACATCATTTACAAGATTCAATCGAGCTCGTGGGTTCGGTTCCCCCGGCGCAGATTCTCTCTTTTTATGATAAAGCCGATCTTTTTGTGTTACCTTGCAAAGTAGAAGAGACCGGCGACCGCGATGGCATCCCCAATGTGCTGGCAGAAGCAATGGCCATGAACGTGCCTGTGATCTCAACGCCGGTTTCCGGGATTCCAGAGTTAATAGAACACAATAAATCCGGTATGCTGGTCAATTCTGACCAGCCGGAACAATTATCAATGGAAATTATAAAACTTTTCAAGGATAAAAAGACACGCAAACATTTTGCAGAAAAAGGCCGCGAACGGGTGACGGATGTATTTGATTCGGAAAAGTGCTTGAACCGGTTGGCAGAGTTTTATCAAAACGCGGTGAAAACATGCTAAAACACTTGATCATTAATGCCGATGATTTTGGCCTCAGTGCCGAAGTGAACCAGGGTATTCTGGAATGCTTTGAGGAGGGAGTTGTGACCAGTACATCTCTTTTGCCTAATGGACCGGTCTTTGGCCAGGCTATTGAAGCCATCCGTCAATCGAATATACCGGTAGGAATACATTTTATCCTGACAAACGGCGAACCGGTGATGCCTGCGGAAAGAGTGCCAAGTCTGGTTGATAAACGAGGCTACTTTTGGAACAAATGGCAATTTACTCGACGTGTTTTTGAGAAAAAAATTCGCCCCCAGGAAGTAGTAAAAGAACTTTATGCCCAGATCCGCAAATGCGTTGATCACGGCATTGAGTTTGATCATTTCGACAGTCATCACCATGTGCATTCGCTACCTGGAATTGAAAAATATTTTTCGCAGATCGTGGCTGAATTTGGATTAACAGCATGCCGGAAGATTCGTCACACTGGTTATTTCATGAAACCGTTAAAATCGCATATTATTCAAAATACAATTGCCGTATTAGATTCTTCGACCCATGATCATCAATTTCATTCGCCGGATCAATTTTATGGTTTTAATCTCATGGCTGACGAAAACAAGCATGATGCGCTTCATCACATTCTCGCCCACATCCGGCCGGGCATTGCCGAGCTGATGTGCCACCCGGGTTATGCCAGCATGGGCGATATTGGCCGGTACAATAAAAGGCGGTTTGATGAAAAAAAAGCCCTGTGTTCGCATGATATAAAAACTCATCTTGAAAATCGCCATATTGAACTCATATCTTTTTCAGATTTTTATGATCATTAAAAATAAAAATATTTTTATTTTCGACTGGCAAAAAATTGCATTTTTGCTATTACTCAGCGCCTTTACTGTTTATCTCAGTTTGCACGTCAATGACTTTTTTGTGCCGGACAGTGATTTTTTTGATTTTCGCGCTAAAGCGATGATGCTTAAAAATTTCCAATGGCCGGATACTTTTAAGCGGCCACCATTATATGCAATTACTATCGCTCTTTTTTCAGCAGTCATTCCTGGCCCGCACTCTGAATTGATTGCTGCGGAATTGATCGGCGTTCTTTGTGCGATCTTTTCACTCTTTTTAGTTTATAAAATTGCCGGGCATTTTCTCGGCAAATGGGGATTTTTCGTCGCCTGGTTGTGGGCGCTGCACCCGAGTACCTTACGCATGGCGGTTAAACCAAAGTCAGAGATTTTAGTCACTTTATTTATTTTATGGGCTTTGTATTTTTTCATCAATAAAGACCGGCGTGCTTATCTTTTTGCGTTTTTGGCTACTCTGGTTCGATACGAAGGCGCGGTTTTACTCGCGGCTATTGGTGCGGCTGATTTTTTTACCCGTGGCGAAAAAGTAAAAACTGTTGTGTATGCGGCTGCGGCGTGTGCGTTCATCGTCGTTTGGACACTGGCGCGCTCTGGCGGCGGACAAGGAGAGAGTTATATTCATTATTTCGATAACTTTAGCTTAAACATTGAATTTGTCAAGGCTATGGTGTTTAGTTTCACAGGTTTTCTTCCGCTCTCGTTGTACAAGGTTTGGTCAGGTATTGCTATTCTGTTAATTGGGCTCGGCTTTTATCGTCTATTGCGTTCACATTTGCATGATGCCCTGGGATTGCTTCTTTTCAGCCTTGGTTTTGCCGGCATGCATGTGATCTGGATTTCTGTGAATTATGATTATATGGTCATGATCATCTGGGCTCTGCTGATTACTGCAGTCTGCGGCATTTTAGCGCTGGGGAGAAAAATCATAAACAATGTAAAACGGATCAGACTTTTTGAAAAACCTAAAATTATCTGGATTGCAAGCTCTGCCTTGTTTTTTGTTATATTGATTTATCTGGTGCAGAAAAAAATGCTATATTCGCAATATAACGTCGATTGGATCATTTTACTGATATTTATGATTCCATGTGCATTTTTTCTGTGGAATGCTTTTCAAAAACGCGGTTACATTCACGCTTTTATTCCACTCGGGCTCGCATTCCTTTTGGGACTTGCATTTTATGCCAATTCCCAGGCCAATGCCACCATGTTTACAATCCGGTACAGCAAGGCTGAATTTCGCCGGGTTGGTGAGTGGTATGAACATCATTACACGCCAGGCGACAAGTTGGCGATTGCCCAACCTGTTGTTGTTGCCTATTACACATCTCTGGACGCGGAACAGGATTTCATCCGCCTCACTGAACTGCCCGACTTGTCACCGGAAGAATTGCACAAATGGCTCGAAAATCACAAAGTATCCTACATTGCCTGGCTATCGTCAAACCGACTTTTTGAAACCGACAATGCCTGGTACCAGTGGCAAATGGAACACCGGGGCTGGAAAAACATTGCTTTTCTCTCCTCAGGCAAAAGTCGCCATGGTTTTATATTGATTAAACGAATCGATATCGGCCCACGCTGGGCTTTTATCTATAGAATTTAAGTTTTCCAGACAGGGAAAATGCTCTCATTGTTACAAAAATGAATTGACATCCATGAAAAAAGTGCATGGTTGCAGTAATGCCTCTTTTTAATATCATAGCATAAAATTAAATAAAACAAATAAATAACAATTATCGAAATTTATTGCAATTTTTGGCATAAATTTAGCAAGACTGTTTTATTAATATTCGTATTTGGCTGGCTGTTTCAAATACCATAAATTACATAAAAAATAGCTGCTTAACAAAGTAGTGCAAGATTTTTGGCTTTGGGAGTGAAAAAAATAACTACTTGACTATGCCCTTTACATATTGTAAGTTTTATATTTATCCAATGAGAAAAAAGAATAAACCAAAAGGTAAAACGTGGAAAAGCTAATTTTTGAGTGCGGTTCTCCAGGATCAAAAGGTGTGGATCTTTTTGATAGAGATTTCGCAGGACAAGGAATCGAGGACCTGATTCCCGAAAAATTTCGCCGCAAAAAACCGGCGCATCTCCCGGAAGTGAGTGAACCCGAAATCGTCCGGCATTTTGTCAATTTATCCCAACTGAATCATCATGTCGATAAAGGTTTTTATCCGCTGGGCTCCTGTACCATGAAATACAATCCCAAGGTGAATGAAGAAACCAGCAGTCTTCCCGGATTTCAATCTCTGCATCCTGAACAACCTGAAAGCACAACCCAGGGTGCATTACAATTAATGGCGGATATGAGCGCTTATTTGTGCGAAATAGCCGGACTCGAGGCGATGACGCTGCAGCCGTCTGCCGGGGCGCATGGTGAATTGACCGGACTTTTAATGACTCGAGCTTTTCACGAGGATCAGGGAAACCCGCGAAAATTTGTCCTTGTCCCGGATTCTGCTCACGGCACCAACCCCGCCAGTGTTTCCATTGCCGGATACAAGTCGAAAATGATCCCGTCCGGTGATGACGGCCTGGTCGATATTGAAAAGCTGAAAGACGCGTTGAATGAGGACGTTGCCGCTTTTATGATCACCAATCCCAACACACTGGGACTTTTTGAGAAGCAAGCTCTCGAAATTGCCGAATTGGTTCATGAGGCCGGCGCCTTGCTTTACATGGACGGTGCCAATCTGAACGCCCTGCTGGGCATCATCCGTCCTGGTGATTTAAAATTTGATGTCGTTCATTTCAATTTGCATAAAACCTTTTCCACGCCGCACGGCGGCGGCGGGCCGGGCTCTGGACCGATTGGCGTGTCAGAACGGTTAGCCGATTTTCTGCCAATACCCTGTGTAACAAAAAAAGACTCAAGCTACGCGCTCGATTATGACCGTCCCAAAAGTATCGGCAAAATAAGTACGTTTTACGGAAATTTTGGCGTTGTGGTGAGGGCTTTAACTTATATCCGCATGCTCGGTGCTGAAGGATTACGGCGTGTCTCCGAGAGCGCGATTATCAATGCAAATTATTTGCTCAGTCAGCTTAAAGATGAATTTGATCTGCCATTCAATCATTATCCTATGCATGAGTTTGTGCTTTCCGGAGACCGCCAAAAACAGCACGGCGTAAGGACACTCGATATTGCCAAACGGCTTCTCGATTTTGGCGTTCATGCTCCGACAGTTTATTTTCCACTCATTGTTAGTGAAGCGATGATGATAGAACCCACGGAAACCGAGAGTAAAGAGTCGCTCGATCATTTTGCCAGCGTGATGTTACGCATCGCCAAAGAAGCTGAACAGAATTCTGATGCTGTCACCTCGGCGCCAAAAAATACGCCGGTAAAACGACTGGACGAAGCGCAAGCCGCACGCGAACTGAATGTGCGCTATCGTTTTTCCGAGCCATAAAAGTTGAGTTTTTATTGAAAATGATAGGTACGCCTTGTCAGTATTCGCAACCGGACAAAAGACGCGTTTGAATGCCACACCAGATGAAACAAAGACATTCAAAATACTGATTGTCGATGATATCCCGGCTAATATTAGATTGCTGGAATCTTATCTCGTTAACAGCGTGTATGAATTATATCAGGCGAAAGACGGTGAAGAAGCAATTCAGCAAATCGAAGCTGTAGAACCTGATCTCATTTTGCTTGATATCATGATGCCGAAAATGAACGGTTATGATACGTGCCGGCTGATAAAAAAGTCTGAAAAAGGCAGGTTTACCCCGGTCATCATGGTTACGGCGCTAAATGAAGGAGAAAGTCAGATTCGCGGAATCGAATCGGGCGCCGATGATTTCATTTCAAAGCCGATCAACAAATATGAACTTCGGGCGCGAGTTAAAAGTTTGTTGCGCATAAAAACGTTACACGATCAACTGCAGGATAAAATTGATCAGCTAGAGCGCACCAAAGAACGCTTGCGTCAACTGGCAATCAAAGACGGATTGACTGGTCTTTACAATTACCGGCATTTGAAAAAAACATTAAATTACGAAGTTCAGCGTAGTGAGCGGCACAAGTCGCCATTTTCTCTGATTATGTTTGATATCGATCATTTTAAAAAATATAATGATACGTTTGGTCATTTGGCAGGTGATAAAGTGCTTCAAATAATCGCAAAACTTCTCGTTCGAAATCTGCGAAGAATTGATACGGCTGCCCGTTACGGTGGTGAAGAGTTCGCTGTGCTGTTGCCAAACACAGTTAAAAAAAACGCCAGAGTTGTAGCGGAAAAATTGCGAACATTGATTGAGCGCTATCCTTTTCCTTATCAGGCAAATCAATCGGACAACAATCTGACGATCAGTCTGGGATTATCCAATTACCCGGCTGATGGCCGATCATTTGAACAACTTGTGGAATGTGCAGACAAACGGTTGTACCGGGCAAAGGCGTCCGGCCGCAATCAGGTTATTTATGATTAAGGGGGTTATTGTGAGTTGGATTAAACAACAATTACAGAGCAAAATTTTTCGCCGGCTGTTTTTAGCAACTTTAGCTGCAGCAGAGATTCCGGTTCTGTTAATTATTATAATCCGTTTCTTTGATGGAACATTCCATACCGGCAATATTGAGATTTTTGTCATCCGGATGGCTTTTCTGCTCATTAGTGCCGCTTTGGTTGCCGGCACTATTGCCATTTTTATTTCCAGGTACATCACCCAGCCTATCTCGGATTTTGAACACAGCGCTACCAAAATTGCTCAGGGTGATTTTTCACAAGAAGTCAAAGTGCATACCAATGATGAGATAGGACGACTTGCCCGTCTGTTCAATTACATGACTTTGGAACTCAAGCGCCTGCAAAATATGAATTTGGCCAAAATCATCGTAGAACGGAATAAAACCCAGACCATCATCAAAAACATTGCCGATGGTGTGATTGTCACTGATGCGCAATTGAATATTCTTATTCTGAATAACGCTACCGAACGCTGGTTCGATCTAAAGAGCGGCGAGGCTGCAGAACACCCTTTATCCGAATATATCAAAGAACCGCGGTTGATAGAGCTGATTGACGAAGCTACAAAAAAACAAACCACACTTCGGCACAGTGTTGAAATTTCAGTCAAACCGGAAGGTGAATGGAAGCATCGGGTTCTTCAGGCGCGGTCAGCCCGAGTTATGCAGGACGATGGCGAGCTCATTGGCGTGGTGACGATTTTACGCGACATTACCCAGCAAAAAGAAATTGACAGGATGAAAACCGAACTGGTGTCGATGGTCGCTCATGAACTTCGTTCGCCTCTGACCAGTATTTCCGGTTTTAGCGAACTTTTATTGGACGAAGATACGTCCAATGAACAGTCCCGGGAATACGCTGAAATTATTCTGTCTGAGACGACCCGTTTGACTGACCTGGTGAATAAATTCCTGGATATTTCCCGAATCGAATCCGGACGAATTCAACCCCAAAAAACCGAGGTCGATATCAATGATGTGGTGGCAATTGTTGTCGGCAATAACATGCATCTGGCTTCTAAAAAGAATATTAACGTTGAAGTCCATGATGTAGAAAATTTGCCCCCTGTGTATGCAGATTATAGCATGATGGAACAGGTTTTTATCAACTTGTTTACCAATGCTATTAAATACAGTCCTGTAAATACGCGTATCGATTTGGTCATGAAAGATTTGACCGAAGAAGTGTTGGTCGAAGTATATGATCAAGGCTATGGGATACCTGAAGAAGCGCTAAACAAAATATTTGAAAAGTTCTACCGAGTGAGCGATGAAAACACAGCGCGCGAAGAAACCGGTTCCGGATTGGGACTGTCGCTGGTCAAACAGATTGTGGACATGCACAATGGCCGCATCGAAGTAGACAGTAAAGTTAACAAGGGGTCTGTTTTCTCGGTATACCTGCCAAAGATGTCGAGCTCGAGACGGGAGAATTTGTCTCAAGAGTATTCAGAAGAGATTATTACGTAAAATTCGGTCGTGCTGAAAAGCCCTCATAAGGATTAGCCGAAATATTTTCTATCCCCCCTGACTTTTTCAAGGTTGCACTCTTTCATTGCCTGTGGTTTCAGGATTTTCATTGCCACGAGCTTTAGCTCGTGGCTCAAGTTTGGACATTAGAAATAATTAGCCAGCGGGAAAAAAGTGATCTAAACCGTTATGAATACGAATAAAGCATAGCTGAAACGATATTGATAGGCAAATTTTACCGGCTTTGTTGTTCCCACGAGCTTTAGCTCGTGGATACTGATCAGGCTCAAAACTCTCCCGGGGCTTTAGCCCCAAAATAGACTATTGAAACAGAGCCAAATGAGGTCAAAAAAGCCTGACCCGGCTAAACCGGAACTCAAAAGGGTTTGAAATCTTTTGCCAAATTCGGTCAAAAGTTAATTTGTAAGATACTATATATGTACAACGATATTATAATGTCAGCCTGCCATTGTCAATAATTTGCCGCCCGTCAATCTCCACGGTGGGTTTATAGACTACCGCATCGAGGTGTATTGGCACGCCATTTTTACCCCCAAAAGAGACATTATTGCCAATCGCAATGTGAATGGTTCCAAGGACTTTTTCGTCCTCTAGCGTATAGCCACTGATACGGGCGGTATCGTTTGTACCGATGCCAAACTCTGCGATAAAACGGCTATCCGGCCCAAATTTGGAAAGTTGCTGTCGCAATCTCCGGGCTGCTGAATCGCCGCTGATACGCACAGCCTTTCCTTCTTTTATAGACAACGTGAGTTTGTCCTGATCTGTTGAGCTTACTCCCATGCCGCAATCGACGATCAATCTGCCATTTGTGTTGGTAAAATTTGGCGCAATAGAAGCTTCGCCGCAAGGCAGGTTGGAAAAAGCTCCGGGATGTTGAATAATGCCGGTGTCTGCATAACCTTTGCGGTGCATTAGAGAAAGCTGTAGTTCAGTTCCATTTGGAGCTGAGACATGAGCTTCTGTCGTCATGGTGAGAATGTCTGCTAATTTCCTGCTTAAACGTTCAATGCGTTCCATGTTGATGTTCGACAATCGGCAAAAGGTATTCATGGTCACATTCGGCATACTGACAATGCGGGCGCCGTTCCGGCATGCCTGGCGCCGTGCTAAGGTGTGAGAAATTGACGGTGCTGTTACTGCGATGACAACTTTGCTTGTGCTCATCAGGCTGGCAATTTGGTCTGACAAAGGTTTCCCCAAAGACAAATGAGATAGTTGCATCAGCATGGTGTTTTTCGAACGCTTGGCACACATTCGAAACAAGATGTTGCCAATTTCGACATGTGGCTCATTGGCAAGAATCAATACAGTTTCATCTTTTTGAATGTTGAGACATTTATTAATGACGGTTTGTGCGGCTTTATCACATTTTGTCATACCCATCTCAAGAAAAGGGCATTCTCCAAACGAGAATGCCCGGTCAAAGTTAAATTTTATGGTTCGGTGAGTGAAATATATTTTCTCTGAGCCAGCATGTTGATGAACAATCCCAGACGTTCATAAACAGGATCAACAGATTCACCGAATTCGTTTTGCAGTTTTTCAGCTATATCCATTACGGTTTTCTGGCCGTCGATTTCTTTCCATACGAAACTGCCAAAATCATCCAAATGGATTTTATAGTAAGGACTTTTCATGCGTGGCATCAGATGTTTTCTGAGAAACTTTATTTTAAATTTCGGTTCCAGAATCGTAACGTGATCTTCCTGTTCCCGGAATTTCGCGTTGTGTTCCGGAACCATGTAAAGCACGTTGGACTGTTTGTCGGGAGCCGACGGTTTAGCCATTATGCCTCTCGTTTCATTTCTTGCAGTCGTTTAAGCGGAAATCGAATGAGCACATAGGCAAGGACAGCAAACACAACAATTCCGAGCCACCAATAACCGCCAAAATCTTCGCGCAGTCCAATCATTGTTTTCAAATGGATATTGCCGACAACTAGAGCTGCCAGTAAAATTCCCATTAATGCTTCTCCGGCAACAAGACCTGAGGCTAATAACAATCCGGTATTGTCAATAGTATTTCTATCTTTTTCAGTTTGAATTTTGCGTTCAGCCAGTTTGTCTACGATAAACTTGACGAGTCCGCCAATGAAAATCCCAAACGTTGTGTGGAAGGGCAGATACATGCCCACAGCGATCAGCATGGGTGAAGGTGATTTGATGAGAATAAGTCCCACTGAAAAGAGCATGCCAGCAATAACCAGCGGCCATGCCATTTCGCCGCCAACGATGCCTTTGCTCATCATCGCCATCAACCCGGCTTGCGGTGCTGGCAGCGCTTCACTGCCAATACCGTTCGCCTGATGCAAAAGCATGATCGGAACAACCAGCACAAATGCGGCTGCTATGACACCAACCATTTCTCCCGCCTGCATGCGCCAGGGCGTACCTCCCAGTATATTGCCGACTTTGAGGTCCTGCATCATATCGCCGGCAACACCGGCAATACAGCAAACCACAGATGCAACGCCCAACACAGCAGCCACACCAGGATTACCGCGCATGCCGACCATAATCATCAGCAAAGCAGCGATGAGCAATGTCGAAAGTGTTAGACCGGAAATAGGGTTGGAAGAACTGCCGATAATACCGACAAGATAGCCGGCGACCGCGGCAAATGTAAAACCAGCAATAGCCATGACTACAGCAGCCAATAGCGCAGAGCCCCAGTTATGGCTGAATGCCTGATAAAGAATCACCATACAGACAAAAAGTACGCCAATGGCAATAAATGTCGCGCCAAAAGGCACATCTTTGTCATATCGGCTGCGAACATCTTCTTCGCCTTTTCCGGCTCTTTTTATATCTGCTATACCGTGTTTAATGCCGGTAATGAGACTATTTCTCATGCTGAACAACGTCCAAAAGGCGCCAACTAACATGCCGCCGACAGCAATCGGTTTGATGGTCGAGCTATATGCGGATTTGCCAATAGTGAGCCAGTTATATTCGTTTGCAAATGGCGTCAAATCTCCTCCCATTAAAAAGACCGCAAGAGGCATAAGAAAAAGCCAACCAAAAACACCGCCGGAAAAAGTGATTGCTGCGAGCCGGAAACCGATGATATACCCCACACCCAAAAATGCCGGTGAAGAGGAGGGACTTTGCAGCAACATGCCACCTCGATAACTTAGCTGGGCTGTTGCACCTTCTGCTGTCGTATAAGGATTGCCGCTGCCATCAATCAGGCGAATAATTGATGATTTAAAGTTAAAGAAACCGCCTACAGTGTCTTTAATGAGCCGAAAACCGTTCTCGTTTTTTAACAATTCAATAAAAGCCGACAGACCAATGGAGCCGAAAACGTATTTGGCACCGGATTGACCGCCCTGTCCGGCTTTGACAATTTCGGCACAAGCACGACTTTCCGGATAAGGTAATGATTCATCTTCGATCAAAGTCCGCCGTAAAAGAATAATAAACAACACACCCAAAATACCGCCAACGAGCATTAAGAGGGTGCTGGTCCAATAGTCGAATTTTTCCCACACCCCCGAAATCACAAAGGCAGGTATAGTGAAAATAGCCCCAGCAGCCAACGCTTCCCCCACTGCTCCGGTGGTTCGAGCCAGGTTCTCCTCCAGAATTGTGCCTTTAAAAGGCCGTAATGCTGCCATGGCAATGACAGCGGCAGGAAATGTTGCGGCAACGGTCATTCCGGCTTTTAAGCCGAGATATGTATTGGCCGCTCCCAATACAATGGCCAAAATGGCTCCTGTCAGTAACGCTTTGAATGTAAATTCTTTCATATTCGTGTTTGCAGGAACGAACGGGGTCTGTTTTTGTTTGCTGGTGTCTGCCATAAACTTGACTCCTGATTAGTTTTTCACGATGAATAACTGTTTAATGATAGCCTGAAAAGATGAGGTTGATAAAAGGCAATCCTGTACTTGAAAAATAATAGGAAAAAATCGACAAAAGATCAAGTAAAAACAAAAAATCGGATGATTGTTGCACAGGGCTGGGCGCTTGTTTTATTTTGAATTTACGTTGTTTTTTTATATATTTTTTGGTTATTATGGCTTTTCTAAATGACATTAGTCTTGGACATTATTATCCGGGCGATTCGTTTGTACATAGGTTAGATCCCCGGACCAAGCTCATCGCTGTGATGATTTTTATGAGCAGTTTGTTGATTTCCTTTGAACCAATTATTCTTGCGCTCTTTGTCATTCTTTCCATTGGTACGGTATTGCTATCGAAATTGCCGGCGTCTGTTGTTTTTCGTAATCTGCGGCCATTTATCTGGCTTTTTGGATTGACGGTTTTTATTCACATGTTCTGGACAAAGGGCGAGGTTATTGCCCGGGTTCCGTTAATTCAGGCGCAAATCACACGTGAAGGTTTAAGCATGGGATTGGTCTATTCTCTGCGGCTCGCTTTATTGATTGTATTTGCCGCGATTTTAACATTATCCACGTTGCCGATCGAATTGACAGATGCCCTGGAACGGCTGATAAAGCCACTCAAATATTTCAAGATACCCACTCACGAGATTGTTCTTATGTTAACGCTGTCATTACGGTTTATCCCCACTCTTATGGAAGAAGCGAATCGGTTAAAAAACGCACAGATATCGCGCGGCGCGTCGTTCGAAGGTTCATTAGTCCAACGAATTAAAAATATTGTTCCCTTGATTTTGCCGCTCTTTATTTCTGCGTTCCGGCGCGCTGATGAGTTGGCTCTGGCAATGGATGCTCGCTGTTATGCCGGCGGAGAAGGGCGGACAAGCTTTAAAAAACTCGTTTTTCAACGTAAAGATTACAGCACACTGCTTTTTTCTATTTTAATTTTAATTCTCAGTATTGCCGTATAATATATGCGCAACATCAAGCTCGAGATCGAATACGATGGTACAGATTTTTGCGGTTGGCAAAAGCAGGCTAACGACCGCACAGTACAGGAAGAGGTAGAACGCTCTCTATCAATGCTGACAGAGGAACAAATAAAAACCATGGCTGCCGGGCGCACTGACTCTGGTGTTCACGCCCTCGGTCAGGTAGTGAATTTCAAAACACACAGCGAATTGCCTTTAAAAGCTTTTATCAACGGCGGTAATTCACGGCTGCCTTATGATGTTCGCATTATTTCCGCACAGGATGTTCCACCGAATTTTAGTGCACGCTATACAACCAAAAAACGATATTATCGATATTTTATCGCCAAACGCCCAATTGCAGTAGGGCGACGTTATGCCTGGATTTACCGGAAACCTTTAAATATACATCTCCTGCAGAGCATGTGTGACCCTTTAAAGGGCACACAGGATTTTAAAAGTTTCTGTCAGAAAAATGCGGCTGTAAAACATTATTTGTGTCATGTTTTCGATGCGGAATGGAAAGAAACCTCAGAGCGTTATGTATTTGATATTTGCGCTAACCGGTTTCTTCATAATATGGTTCGAATACTTGTGGGAACAATGGTGGAGGTGGCAAGCGGACAATTGGAAGCAAAAATAAAAGATATTTTAGCGGCCAGAGACCGAACAGCAGCCGGGTCTACAGCTCCGGCGCTTGGCTTGTTTCTAATAAAGGTAGAATATTGAATTTTAACATCAACATCACGTTGAGGAGATTATGAAATTTTTTATTGATACGGCCAATCTTGAAGAAATTAATAAAGCAGTCGCTTTGGGTATATGCGACGGCGTGACCACCAATCCAACGTTATTAGCCAGGGAAAGGGCATCTGCTGAGGACATCTATAAATCAATCTGTGATGCCGTTGACGGCCCGGTCTGCGCTGAAACTATCGGCACTACGGCGGAGGAGATTATTGAGGAAGGCTACCGGTTGGCAGAAATAGATAAAAAGATCGTGGTTAAAATTCCTTGCACAACCCAGGGACTCCTGGCAGTTAAAAAACTGGAGGATGACAATGTTCGCACAAATGTCACGCTCATTTTCAGTCCCATGCAAGCGTTATTAGCTGCCAAAGCCGGCGCCACTTTTGTGTGCCCGTTTATCGGCCGGCTGGATAACGCCGGCCATCAGGGGATGGAATTAATCGAGCAGATTTTGCAAATTTTCCATAATTACAGCATTGCCTCAGAGATTATCGTTGCCAGTGTGCGCGGCACGTTGCACGTGCAGCATGCCGCACTTTTAGGCGCTCACATTGCCACAATTCCTTTCTCTGTTGTCGAGAAATTGGCCAGGCATCCGTTAACCGATGCCGGTGTGGAGAAATTTTTAAAAGATTGGAAAAAAGTTCAGGGTCGTTAACAAGTTATGAGAGCAAAAATGAAATCTACTCTGCGGACATTTACCGCCTTTGCCATTGGTTGTGTTTTTGCCACTGTTCTATTGGCGGTGTGTGCAGAAAAAACAGACCAGGACACGGATTTACTCGTCAAGGTTTCTGATTCCATGGCGCAACACGAGGTTGCTCGGCAGAGCCGTGCTGTTGTCAATGATACGATAACCAAATCGCGGCACAATGCCATTACCCGTTCAGTGGCAAAGGTGAGTCCGGCCGTGGTCGGCATCAATGTCACAGCGGTGCGCGAATATTACCGCCCCAGCCCGTTTGCCAATGATCCGTTTTTCAGACATTTTTTCCCCAACTATCGCATAATGCGCGAGGTCGAGAGTCTGGGATCAGGTTTCATCTTTTCACCGGAAGGGCATATTTTGACCAATTACCACGTGGTGGAGAGTGCTGTTGAAATTATCGTCACCATGGCAGGAGGAGATCAGTACGAAGCTGAGGTGATTGGCGATGATTTTAAGACGGATATTGCTGTTCTGAAAATAAAAAGTGATAAAGAGTTTCCATATATTGACTTTGGAAATTCCGACGATATCATCATCGGAGAATGGGCGATCGCGCTTGGCAATCCTTTTGGCTTGTTTGACGTGTCCGCCAAACCGACCGTAACTGTTGGTGTTATCAGTGCCACGGGCCAGGATTTTGGCCGGCAATCAGGCGGCCGTGTGTATGAAGATATGATTCAAACGGACGCAGCTATCAACTCGGGAAACAGTGGCGGTCCGCTGGTTAATAGCCAGGGCAAGGTGATAGGTATCAATACTTTTATTGTTCCTGCCAGCGGTTCAACAGGCAACATCGGTATTGGTTTTGCCATTCCCATTAACCGGGTGAAACATCATTTGGATGATCTTTTAAAGTTTGGAAAAGTGAAACGCAACTTTTGGACCGGCATACAATATGATGAACTCACGCCGATGGTGGCGCGTTATCTAGGCCTTGAATCCACTGATGGCGTCATTATTACTGATATAGAAACTAACAGCCCGGCGGAAGAAGCCGGTTTGCAGTATGGCGATGTAATTCTGAAAATAAACGGTAAAAAAGTAGTCAATAGCGATGATGTGAAAAAGATCATCGAGTCTGAAGACTTGAAACAGGGTGATACGCTCAAGCTCGTTATTTCCCGCCGGGGTGAGCTTTATGAAGCGAATGTCACATTAAAACCTTACCCAAAAAACAGGAAAAGGTGAAATATGATTGAACGCTATACCCGGCCTGAGATGGGATCGATTTGGAGCGACGACAACAAGTTCAAATGTTGGCTCCAGATCGAGATCGCTGCCTGCCAAGCCCAGGCACAGTTAGGTTATATCCCGGGAAAAGCGGTTCGCGTCATAGAAGAAAGAGCGGATTTTGATGTGAACAGAATTCTGGAAATTGAATCCAAAGTCAAACATGACGTGATCGCTTTTCTCACAAATGTAGGGGAATATGTGGGCAACGAGTCCCGCTATATTCACATGGGAATGACTTCGTCAGATTTGCTCGACACAGCTATGGCGCTGCAAATCAAGGAAGCCTCTTCAATTATCATCAAAGATATGAAAACTTTGCTTGATGTGCTGAAAAAGCAAGCACTCACACACAAAAATACTATATGTATCGGCCGCAGTCACGGTATTCATGCTGAACCGACCACTTTTGGTCTAAAGATGGCATTGTGGTATGATGACATGCGGCGCAATCTTGAGCGGGTTGAACGCGCATCAAAAGCGGCGTGCCGGGGAATGATATCCGGAGCTGTGGGCACCTACGCATTTGTCGACCCACGTGTCCAGGATATTGTTTGTGAGAAGTTAGGGCTCGATTCAGCGCCAATTTCCACCCAGGTCGTTCAGCGCGACGTTCACGCTGATTTTTTACATGCATTGGCGCTTGTCGGGGCTGGAATCGAAAAAATTGCCGTGGAGATTCGCCATTTGCAGCGCACTGAAGTTCTGGAAGCGGAAGAGCCGTTCACCAAAGGACAAAAAGGTTCTTCGGCAATGCCTCACAAACGCAATCCAATTGGTTGTGAAAACTTGACCGGACTGGCCCGTTTGTTACGCTCCAACGCCAACACTGCCATGGAAAATATCGCCCTCTGGCACGAACGGGACATCAGTCATTCATCAGTAGAACGTGTCATTTTCCCGGATAGCTGCATCCTCACCGATTACGCGCTGGCGCGGCTGACCCGTATTTGCGAGAATCTTGTTGTCTATCCTGAAAAAATGCTCGAAAACTTGCATCTTACAAAAGGTTTGATTTTTTCACAGGCTGTTTTGCTGGCGCTGACAGAAAAAGGCTCGAGTCGCGAGGATGCCTATGCACTCGTGCAGGAAAATGCCATGAAATGCTGGCAGCAAGGACTTTCGTTCAGGGAAATCATATTAAAAGATAAAGGAATAAAAAAGTATTTGTCAGAAAAAGAAATCAATGCGTGTTTTGACGAAAAGCGCGCCGTTCGACATGTCGATTATATTTTTAAGAAAGCAGGAATTGAATGATAATTATCTTCTTTTTGAACATAATGTGAAAGGAGATCGTGTTGAAAAAGAAAGTATATGAAGACCAGGTTCATGCGATTTACGAGGGCGAAAAGGAAAACGAACAAATTATCGAGCTGAAAAACGATATTGTCAATTCCTCAGGTCATAAAAGGGGCACGGCAAAAAACAAAGGGCAAGCCAATGCGCATTGTGCAGCTCACCTTTACCGGCTTTTGGAAAGCTACCAGATCGCAAATAACTTTAAAAAGATGAATGCGTCAAACAAATTAACGGTGGAAAAGGTCGAATGGATTCCTTTTGAAGTGTCAATTACAAATTACTCTGATGGCAATAAACTCAAAGGTCCAAAAATCGGATATGTTCTTAAACAAGAGGAAGGGGACAAAATCATTCGGGGAAAAGATATTCTGAAAGAGAATTTTGTCAGCCAGGCAGAGCTGCATGAAATTCGCCGGCAATCTTTAAAAATTAATGTGATTTTGCAGGATTTCTTTGACCGGCGCGACTTGACACTGACATATTTGCTTTTACAATTCGGCCATATTGGCGAACGTATGGGCATCGCTGATACAATTACGTTCGACACGTGTTATCTGGAGGAAAAAGAAGGCAGGAGGAAATACGATCCGGATAACATGAGCCGAAATGCAAAACAGGCTGAAGAACTCTATGAAGATTTAAAAAATCGTATCATACTTTCATGATTAGCAAAGAAGGATTTTCAACAATTTTTGGATTGGCTGCTTTTGCAGTGGTCATGTTACTGCTGGGTCTCTTTACGCCGGGCAAGGTGGCATTTGTTCTCGCCGGAATAAGTTTTGGCCTTTCTCTATGGTCAATTTACTTTTTCCGTGATCCATTGCGAAAAGCACCAGACGATCCGAATGTGATCGTCTCGCCGGCAGAAGGCAAAGTTATTGACATTGACAGGGTGACAGAAGGCGAGTTTATCGAAGGCCCTGTCACCCGGGTTTCCATTTTCATGTCTCTTTTTAATGTGCATGTGAATTATGTACCATACTCCGGGCAAGTCGATTATGTGCGTTACCATCGTGGTAAAAACAGACCGGCCATGACAGAAGCTGCGTCACGATGGAATGTCAACTGGCTTACCGGTTTGCAAACATCGCATGGCAAGTTGGCTTTTAAACAGATCACTGGTTTTATGGCTCGCCGTATTGTCAATCATCTTCGATACGGCGATAAAGTTCAAACCGGTCAAAAATATGGCATCATCAAATTCGGTTCGCGAATGGAGGTCTATCTTCCGGACTGGGCTTCTGTCACGGTGAAAAAAGGCGATCAAGTCCGGGCCGGCGAAAGCGTGATCGCGGTGGTTAATGAACACGCATCATAAAAATCAATATATTACTGTCCCTAATCTTTTCACTTCTGTCAATCTGTTCTGCGGATTTCTTTCGATAACAATGACGGTTTCCGGTCATTTTGTTACGGCAGCCTGGCTCATTGTTGTTGCAGGCATTTTTGACGGATTTGACGGAGTTATCGCCAGACACTATCATCTGAGCAGTGAATTTGGGTTGCACATGGATTCACTTGGCGATGTGATCTCTGCCGGCGTTTCACCCTCTATTTTGATTTACCAATATTATCTCAAATCAATCAGCCCTGGTGAAGCTCTCGGTTTGATACTTTCATTTATGCCTTTGCTTTTCGCATCATTTCGGCTGGCACGGTTCAATGTGGTGACTTTCCGTGAAGGCCGAAAATCGTCGTTCTGTGGCATGCCCGCTCCTATGTCAGCGGTAACGTTGAGCAGTATTGTTATCATGAGTGAATTCACACAAATAGCCTTTTTTAACAGGCTGCTTGTCATAATGGCTCCGATAGTCAGTCTGTTAATGGCGAGTACATTAAAATATTCGGGTTTTCCGAGATTTTCGATCAAAGAACGCGGGTATAACCGGATCAAATTACTGGTGATAATGGTGACTATTTTCTGCGCTTTTCTATATCCCGTGTATACGCTGTTTATTTTTATGATGATTTACACACTATCCGGTGTTATTAAATATCTATGGGAACGAACCGCTCGCGTTCAAGTTTGAAAAGCAAGGCGTTAACAAAACTTAATCCTTGCAATTAATAAAAATCAGCAATATATTTAAAGTTGTTCTTAACAAGCCGTATGACTTATGTTATGTAAGGAGGTAAATTATGTTCCCGGCGATTGGTATGCCCGAACTGTTGATCATCATGGTTGTGATCTTGCTCTTGTTTGGTGCCAAACGGTTGCCGGACCTGGCTCGAGGTCTCGGAAAGAGCATGAACGAGTTCAAGAAAGCAGCCGATGATGTCAAAAAAGAAATTGATGTGAGAGATGATTTCAAATCATAAATTATTTTCGAATGGAGGTAAACAATGTTAGGTGCACCAGGACCACAGGAATTATTAATTGTCTTTTTCGTGGTTTTGCTTATTTTTGGTGGCAAGAAATTACCTGAATTGGCAAAAGGACTGGGCAAAGGTATAAGGGAGTTTAAAAAAGCTTCTTCTCATGATGATTCTGAAGAACAACAAAAAACATCAACTAAAACCGAAGCCACATCTGAAAAAGCTGAATCAACAAAAGAGTAATAATTTTTCCTGTTTTAAAATTGTGGATGGTGGGATAAATATTTTTTGTCTCACCATCATTATATAAAATCGAATGTAAAAGGAGAACCTGGAAACCTCACAATCCTGAATACATGCCAGTAAATATAGATACAAGAAAAGATTATACCTCGTTCAGGAGCGAGATCAAAAGCGGTCGATATAAATGCAAAGATCTGGTACAGGCATATCTGGAACAAATCGAACAAAATTCGCATCTGAACGCGTTTATAAACGTGTTAGCTGAGCAGGCGTTAGACCAGGCTAAACAGGTTGATGATAAAATAGCCAAAGGTACAGCCGGATCTCTGGCCGGGTGTGTGCTCGCTGTCAAGGATTTGATTATCATGCAAGGCGCGCTCACAACTTGCGGCTCTAAAATCCTTTCAAATTTTATGTCGCCTTACGATGCTTTTATTATCGATAAACTACGGGATCAGGACGCCATCTTTATTGGCAAAACTAATATGGATGAATTTGCTATGGGCTCGTCAAATGAAAATTCCTATTTTGCTCCCACGCTTAATCCCAACGATACCGAGCGAGTTCCTGGCGGCTCATCAGGTGGGTCAGCCGTAGCAGTCAAAGCAGATCTTTGCATGGCGGCTGTGGGCAGTGACACCGGCGGTTCTATTCGCCAGCCGGCCTCTTTTTGCGGCGTGGTCGGGCTTAAACCGACTTATGGACGGGTCTCCCGATTCGGATTGGTGGCTTTTGCGTCTTCTCTCGATCAAATCGGTCCGGTGACTAAATCTGTTCCCGATTCTGCCCTGCTGTTAAATACACTTGCCGGATACGATAATCGTGATTCAACGTGCGCTAACCGTCCTGTGGAAGATTACACCACTTTTCTGGGCAAAGATGTAAAAGGACTGAAAATTGGCTTGCCAAAGGAGTACTTTGCTGAGGCGCTCGATCCTGAAGTAGAACAACCAATTCGAAAAGCTATCGATGTTCTGAAAAACGCTGGCGCGGACATTGTTGATGTTTCCTTGCCACACATGGACTATGCGATCAATGCTTACTATATTATTGCCCCGGCAGAAGCCTCTGCGAACCTGGCAAGATACGATGGCGCACGCTATGGTGTTCGTGCTGAGAATGTTCAGGATTTGGAAGAAATGTATGTCAACAGCAGAACCCAGGGATTTGGCGAGGAAGTAAAACGCCGTATTATGCTTGGGACCTATGTGTTGTCATCGGGATATTATGAAGCGTATTATTTAAAAGCTCAAAAAGTTCGAACACTGGTAAAAAAAGATTTTGACAATGTTTTTGAAAAAGTGGATGTGCTGTGTGGACCCGTCGCACCGACAACGGCTTTTAAGATCGGTGAAAAAATCGATGATCCACTGACAATGTATTTAACGGATATCTACACGGTTTCTGTTAATTTGGCTGGTTTGCCCGGAATTTCTGTGCCCTGTGGAACCGATTCCAAAGGGTTGCCTGTTGGATTGCAAATCATTGGCAAAGCGTTTGATGAAGGTAAAATCCTTCAAGTTGCTGATTTCTGGGAACGATCAAATACCAAAAAATAACGGATTGATTATGCAATATGAGCCTGTCATTGGCCTTGAAGTTCATATTCAGTTAAAAACAAAAACAAAGATATTTTGCAATTGTTCTACGGTATTTGGTGCAGAGCCGAATACGCAAGTTTGTCCGATATGCCTGGGCATGCCAGGGGTCCTGCCGCTGCTGAATGAGCGCGTGATCGAGTTTGTCACCCGGTTTGCTCTGGCTACAAATAGCCGCATTAACAGGCGGTCTATTTTTGCTCGCAAAAATTATTTCTATCCTGATTTGCCCAAGGCTTACCAGATCTCTCAATTTGACGAGCCGTTTTGTGAACATGGTCATCTTTCCATCAATGTGGATGGGCACGAAAAAAGCATCGGCATTACACGTATTCACCTCGAAGAAGATGCCGGCAAATCTTTGCACGCTGAATCGTTTGTGGGGCGGGATGAAACCCTGGTTGACATTAACCGTTGCGGTGTTCCTCTGGCAGAGATCGTCAGTGAACCCGATTTCCGCGCGCCCAGAGAAGCCTACGAGTACCTGGTGCGATTACGGCAGATTGTCCGTTACCTCGGTATCTGCGATGGCAATATGGAAGAAGGCAGCCTGCGCTGTGATGCGAATATTTCCCTACGGCCTGTTAGCGGAGACGGCACATACGGTGTGAAAACCGAACTGAAAAACATGAATTCTTTTCGTTCGGTGGAAAAAGCATTGGAATTCGAAATTCACCGCCAGGAATTGATACTTGAACAGGGCGGCACCATTGAACAACAAACGCTGCTGTGGAATGCCAACCATAATATAGCAGAACCAATGCGAAGCAAGGAATATTCACACGATTACCGGTATTTTCCCGAACCGGATCTCGTACCGGTGGTGATGGAGCAAGCGTATATCGACAAAGTAAAAGCAGATATACCGGAACTGCCTCAAGTCAAGTATGAGCGGTTTACCCAGGAATTCAAATTACCGGAATATGATGCCGGTGTCTTGACCGAAACTCCGGAGCTGGCGAATTATTTCGAAACAGTTGCCAGGAAAGTAAACGATAAAAAACTGGCCAGCAACTGGGTGATGGGACCAGTTCTCCGAGCGCTCAAGGAAGAAAATTGCACTCTATATGAGTTAAAAATAACACCGGAACGCCTTGCCGAACTATTAACCCTGCTGGAAAATGAAGAGATTAGCACAAAGTCCGCAGAAACTGTTTTTCAGGACATTCGAAAAACCGGCGCTTTACCCCGGAACATTGTCGAGGAAAAAGGCCTCAAGCAAATCAAAGATACCAGTGCGATTGAAAACATAGTCGAAAGCGTGCTAAACGACAATCCCGCTGAAGTTGAAGCTTTTCTCAATGGCAAGAAAAAGTTGTTGGGTTTTTTTATGGGACAGGCCATGAAAATAACAAAGGGAAAGGCTGATCCGAAAAAAATTAATGAATTGTTGCGGCAAAAACTGTCCACCATGAAGCCAAATTAGAACCGTTTAAAAATGAATTGTTATCTAAACTTTTTTCAAAAGAATATTTTGAACTGCTTAAATAAGGAACAATAATATATGGTAACGACATCTGACTTTCGCACAGGACTGATTATCAAACTTGATGGCGATTTGTATTCGATCACAGAATTTCAGCATGTCAAGATGGCTCGCGGCAGCGCTTTTACCCGGGCCAAGCTAAAACATTTGCAAACCGGCAGAGTGCTGGAAAAAACATTCCGTAGCAGTGAAAAACTGGAAGATGTTCGCGTAGAACGGCGAAAAATGCAGTACCTTTACCGGGAAGGCGACATGCTGGTGTGCATGGATAACGAGACCTACGAACAACTCATGATTCCTGAAAACCTCATGAGTCCCGGCACCGGTTTTCTAAAAGAGGGCGAAGAGATCAGTATTTTGATGAGCGGTGATACCCCGGTTGCCGCCGAAATGCCTTTTTTTGTAACCGTGCGAATAACCGATACAGAGCCCGGCATAAAAGGTGATACCGTTTCTGGCGCCACAAAGCCCGCAACCGTAGAGACTGGCGCCGTGGTTCAGGTTCCGCTTTTTATTGAAAAAGACGAACTCATAAGAGTGGATACCCGCACATCCGAATATATGGAACGCGTTAAAGAATAAAAGGGAGTTATCATGGGCCCAAAGAAAATACAGGAACTTGTCAAAATTGTAGAACAAAGCAATATTGACGAACTCGAAATCACGAGATGGTGGGGCCATAAGATCAGAATCAAAAAAACCGGTACCGGTGTTTTTGCTCGTCCTCAAGAAACGCCACCGGCAGGTCAACTTTCCAATTCCGGGTCTGCCACGATTCACGAAGAAAAAATCCAAAAGACCCAGGAACAGGCACCGGCCGAGGTGAATGTCGTTAAAATACGCGCACCGATGGTTGGCACATTTTACCGTGCATCTGCACCGGATGCCGAGCCTTTTGTTCGCGAAGGTGATGTTATTTCTCCCGGGCAAACGTTGTGTATCATCGAGGCGATGAAATTGATGAACGAAATCGAAGCCGAGCAATCTGGTAGAATAGTCGAGATCCTCGCTGAAAGTGCACAACCAGTGGAATACAATCAACCGCTGTTTATTCTCGAACCAACAAGTTAACTCACTTTTAGTCAGGACATTCATTGTTTAGAAAGATACTCATTGCAAATAGGGGCGAGATTGCGTTGCGCATCATCCGGGCATGCAAGGAACTCGGTATCCAGTCCGTTGCTGTGTATAGCGAACCGGATGACCACAGTTTGCACGTACGTTTTGCTGATGAAGCTGTTTGTGTGGGCCCGGGACCAAGCCCGCAAAGTTATTTGAATATTCCTCATCTCATTAGCGCAGCGGAAATTACCAATGCCGATGCCATTCATCCCGGGTACGGCTTTTTGGCAGAAAGCGCCTATTTCGCAGAAATTTGTGAATCCTGTAATCTTTATTTTATCGGACCGTCCCCAAAAGTAATCGCCCAGATGGGAGACAAGGCTTTTGCCAAGGAGGAAATGAAAAGAGCCGGGGTACCGACAATTCTCGGCTCTGAAGGCGTCGTAAAAACCTATGAAGATGCGGTCAAAGTGGTTGAAGAGATTGATTTTCCGGTTATCATCAAGGCAGTCGCCGGTGGAGGCGGGCGTGGTATGCGTATGGTGCGCTCGAAAAAAGAACTAAAAAATGCCTACAGTTCCGCAAAAACTGAAGCTGAAAGCGCATTCGGCAATCCAGAATTGTACATTGAAAAGTTTTTTGAATCGCCGCGTCACATTGAGGTACAGATTCTGGGAGACAAGCACGGCAATGTTGTCTCGTTAGGCGAACGCGACTGCTCGATTCAACGAAAACACCAGAAATTAATCGAAGAATCGCCATCCCCTGCAGTAACTGAGGAAATGCGTGTAGAACTGAATAAAGTGGCTGTTAGCGGTGCCGAGCGCGTGGGCTATAACAGCGTCGGCACGATTGAATTTTTGATGGATCGAAACGGGCATTTCTATTTCATGGAAATGAACACGCGCATTCAGGTAGAACATCCGGTCACTGAAGAGGTTTTTGGCATGGACCTGGTCAAAGAACAGATTGCAGTGGCTGCAGGGAAAAAACTGCCCCAAAAACTAAAAAAATATAAAATGAGAGGCCATGCTATTGAATGCCGGATTAATGCTGAAGACCCGTTGAAAAACTTTCGTCCAGCCCCCGGCCAGATCACCAGCTTTCACACACCCGGTGGTGTTGGTGTGCGCGTGGATACACATTCCTATGCCCAGTATATGATTCCGCCTTATTATGATTCCTTGATCGCCAAGCTCATTACACACGGGCGAAACCGGATGGAAGCGATCGAAAGAATGAGCAGGGCGTTGGAAGAGTTTGTTGTCGAAGGCGTCCCGACAACCATACCATTGCACATGGCTATATTAAATGATAAGGTTTTTAGAAGCGGTACATTTGACACCAATTATCTTTTAGAAAATACACTCGATATTGAGAAATATGTCTAAGTCATTTGTCAAACAAGATGGAGGAACAAAATGGAAATCCCTGAAGAATTAAAGTATTCCGAAGAGCACGAATGGGTATCCGTTGAGGATAATATTGCAACTATAGGAATTACTGACTATGCCCAGGGCGAACTTGGTGATTTGGTGTTCGTTGAACTGCCCGCTGTTGGCGACCAGGCTACCCAATCCGAATCTGTCGGGACCATCGAAGCGGTCAAAGCAGTTTCTGACCTGTTTTCGCCGGTCTCTGGCAAGGTCGTCGAAGTGAATGAAAAACTAAACGATGACCCGGAAACAGTCAACAAAGATCCTTACGGGGATGGATGGATGGTAAAAATTGAGTTGTCTGATACTGATGAGCTCGACAATCTTCTTGATGCAAAAGCGTACAAGGAAACAATCAGTTAGAAAAATCGGAGTCTCTCCATGCCGTTTATACCTAATACACCGGATGTTCAAAAAAAGATGTTAGAGCGCATTGGTGTGTCCTCTTTTGAAGAACTCATTAAAGACATACCAGAGAAAGCCCTGTTCAAAAGTGAGATGAAGTTACCTGAACCGTTATCAGAAATGGATGTGAAAAAACTGCTAAGCAGCTATGCAAAAGAAAACGACAATTGCGAGGACAATGTCTGTTTCCTTGGCGGTGGTGCTTATGACCATTACGTCCCGGCAGTGGTCAATTATATTATCTCACGACCGGAATTTCAGACCGCTTACACACCTTACCAGCCTGAGGTGAGTCAGGGAACGTTGCAATCCATCTATGAATATCAGACAATGATCTGTGAACTCACCGGTATGGAGGTGGCGAATGCGTCCCTGTACGATGGCGGTTCAGCGCTCGCCGAAGCGGCCTTGTTGGCGTGCGGCCATAGACGCCGGAAAAAAATTATTGTTTCATCGACAGTTAATCCCCATTATCTGGAAATTATAAAGACATATTGCCACGGACGGAACATAAAAATTGTTGTTATTCCCTGGGAAAACGGTCTTACAAATTATAAAAATCTTGCAGATGCGGTTGATACTGAAACTGCTGGCGTTATTTTTCAACATCCGAATTACTTTGGGTGTCTGGAAAAAGTGGAGGAATTTCAACGCGTAGCTCAAAAAGCTGGCGCTCTTTTAATCTCTTCGAACGATCCGATTTCCCTGAGCGTGCTTCAGCCCCCGGCTGAATATGACGTCGATATCGCTACCGGTGAAGGCCAGGCGCTCAGTAGTCCACTTAACTTTGGCGGGCCATATCTGGGCATTTTTGCATCCACCAGGAAACTGGTGCGCAAAATTCCTGGACGGCTGGTCGGCCAAACTGTGGATGCAGATGGACAGCGAGGATTCGTGCTGACTTTACAAACGCGTGAACAACACATTCGCAGAGAAAAAGCTACTTCTAATATTTGTACCAATCAAGGGCTAAATGCTTTGGCAGCTACGGTCTATATGTCTCTGATGGGAAAAGAAGGTTTGCCTGCTGTAGCCGAGATGTGCGTGCGAAAAAGCCATTATCTGGCAGAAAAGATCGCAGAGTTGAAAGGCTTTGGCATTAAATTTGAAAAACCTTTTTTTAAAGAATTTGTCGTCCAATCTGCGTATCCCGTTGATAACGTTCTTGAGAAATTACGGAATAGAAGCATCTTTGCCGGTATTCCATTGAATGAGTATGATGAAAATTTGCACAATTGCTTTTTATGCGCTGTAACCGAAAAGCGTACAAAAAAAGAAATGGACGATTTTGTCCTGGCTTTAAAGGAACTTTTCTAAAACTGTCAGGTTACAGATAACATCAGAATTGTGAATTCCGAAAAAGCGCTTGATTCTTTTGAGTGAAATTCATATTTTTCGCCAGTTTTTCAGTATAAAAATCATTAAGGAGTGTGCCTATACAAGTTCGATAAAGGTTTTGATAAATTTTAAAAACTCGATATTAAACGCTAACGTCTATCCGGACGTTCGTTCATAAACCTTTATGAGAACTTTGTTAGGCTCACCTCAACATACGATGACCGGATGTCTGCAGGTGAGGTTCCTGACACGGAACAAACTTGATACATTCGGTTTTTTTGTTATGAAAAAAATATATCTACTTTCATCTATTACAGGAGGTAAAAAAATGAAAAAGCTTCTCATTATTCTTGCCGCTGCATCTATCATGATGTTGTCCGTTTCGCAGGTGTATGCTGTGAGTGAGGCAGCCGTGTTATCGTTAATGATCTCACCTGGCGCACGTGCAGCAGGCATGGGCGAAGCTTTCGTTGCTGTCGCTGATGATGCTACGGCAACGTTCTGGAATCCGGCAGGATTGGCTCAGATTGACAACAAAGAACTGCATCTGATGCACGTGAACTGGTTGCCGGAATTCGGCAGCGATTTGTACTACGATTTTGCGTCGTATGTACACCCGGTCCCCAATGTCGGTACCTTTGGATTGAACGTCACCTTTTTGAATCTTGGTGAACAGGTGCACACAGATGAAACCGGAACACAATTGGGTACTTTTAACAGTAATGAATACTCGATCGCCGGAACATATGGTACCAAATTATCTTCCGACTTGTCTGTTGGTTTAGGTTTACGATATATTCGATCCAATCTCGCCGGTGGTGTTGGGGTTGGCGCCGAACAAGGTGAAGGCGTTGCCAATGCATTTTCTTTCGATCTGGCTGCCATGTATACGTTCCCCTTTGCACCCAAATTGAATTTCGGCATGAATTTGTCAAACCTTGGTCCGAAAATCACCTATATTGACGCGGCACAGGCTGATCCACTACCGACAAATTTGAAACTCGGTCTGGCTTATAAAATTGTCGA
>CAZSMC010000012.1:34217-82067 GCA_964607755.1 uncultured Cytophagia bacterium
TATTATGATCAACCGGGCAAGGTGCAGTTTTTCAGCTTTGGCGGCGGCATCCAGTATCACTTGTATCGTTTCGATTTTGGCTATGTGGCGGCTGAACAGGATCACCCGTTGTCAAATACAATGCGGTTTTCGTTAACTATTGGTTTCTAAAAGAATAAACAGTATTCATAGAATATAAATTAGGAACCAGTGTTTGGATTTTTTCCATTGCAGAAAACACAGGCACTCTGCCGGGATTCACGTGGAAAAGAGAGTAGATTTTATGCACTTTCGGTTGATTTTTCTTCTGACAGGTCTTTTCGCCATTTTAACAGTGGCTTGGTCTGCGGATCAGCAAAAAACACATTTTGTGACAGCTTCAACCGCTTTAACCGACATTGATCCACTTGACGTTGTTCGTCGATACAAGTCATCTTTATCACACATCAACTCATCGCCGGATACTGTTCGTGCGTTGGCGCTGCGTGCCGAATTTGTCAAAGATGATCTGAAAACAACAACAGGCGACGGCACATTCGACCTGTCAAATGAAAGCGAATATGTGATCGACCGTCCGCCTCATAATCGCACCTATTTTCAGCATCAGATGCTGGCATTGCGGAATTATTTCAAAACAGTGTCTAAAGGACGGCTTGTGATCGAGTCGGACGTGCTGCCCACTGGCGAGAACGATGCCTATCAACTTTCTCATAATATGGTTTATTACAGCGGTGAGGAAGATGAAGAAAAGCAGAAACAACGCTGGGCTGAATTGTTGCGCGATGTTTTGACGGCCGCTGAAGAAAATGACAACCCGGATTTTGCCTCGTACGATGTGTACATTGTTTTTCATGCCGGTGTTGGTTCGGATATCTCCTTAGATTTCGATCCCACTCCTTTCGATATCCAGTCCGCTTTTATCGACTTTGAAACACTCAAAGAAACAATCGGTGCTGACGACCCCGCTTTTAAAGGCATCGAGGTTGGCGATACGGTCATAAAAGAAGGCATCATTTTGCCTGAAACGCAGAACCAGGAAGACGTCAATCTTGGCCTTTTAGGAACCAGCGCACTGATGATGGGTAGCCAGCTTGGCATGCCGAGTCTGTTCAACACAGAGAACGGCCGCGCTGGAATTGGCCAATGGGGTCTCATGGACCAGGGCTCGTTCAATTACAACGGACTTGTTCCGGCGGAACCCTGCGCCTGGATGAAAATTTATATGGGCTGGGACCAGCCGGTTGTTATATCCAACCTTAAAGAGGCGCTGATTGGTACCGCGCATACGACATCGGCGCCACATATCGTTAAAGTACCGATTAATGCAAATGAATATTTTTTACTTGAGAATCGTCAACGCGATCCAAATAGCGACCGGTATGCGTTCGGCCGTGATGTTCAGGGCAATCGAATACAATTCGATTCGACTTTTAACATCAATGTCGAATCAGGTTTAGGCGTGGTGGTTAGCGTCGATGAGTATGATTATGGATTGCCGGGTTCGGGTATCCTCATTTGGCACATTGATGAAAACGTGATCCGCACCAATCTTGAAAGTAATACCATTAATAATAATCCGGTACACCGGGGCGTGGATGTCGTTGAATGCGACGGACCTCAAGATATTGGTCAGCAATATACCATGTTTACTGCCGGATATGGCACGGAAAACGGCGATTATTGGGACCCGTACTGGAATGATAACATCTCCCACAAATATGTGAACGGTGGAAAACCGGTCGAGTTGTCCCCTACCAGCATTCCCAACAGCAACGCTTATGGTCATGCGGATTCACATATCCGTATTCACAATTTTTCATCCAAAGATACTATCATGAGCTGTTCGATTTCATCGGATATTTTCAAATCCGGTTTTCCGCAACTTCTCAACACCGAATGCGGAGAAGGCGCTTTAACATTTACTTATGTCCAGGGTGAACCCGTTCTGATAGCAGTAGGAATGAATGGTGATGTGTTTGGCTGTCATATAGATGGCAGCAAACTCATATCAAATGACGAAACGGTGACAGTTTCGGATTATACCGGACGCGAAACGACGTTTGACCTGGCCAGAATGATTAACGTCGGAAATACGGTTTCCCGTCCTCCTCTGATGCAGGATTTTAATGACGACAGCATCGACGATATCTGGATCGTCGATGATGGCGGTGTTTTGACAGTATGGTCTTTTACAGATGCTGATCAGAACGGCCAGGCAGATTTGTTAGCCAGCCTCGATCTCGATGACACGCCAACTGCCGGGCCTGTCAGCAGCGATGACATTCCAACTGCCGGTTTTATCCGCAGCGATGAAATTCTTGTGGGAACAAAAAGTGGAGTTGTCTATTTTATTTCCAAAGCAGACGGGCATCTAAAAATTCATAAAACTCTTAACGTTGGGAATGAGCAGATAAATGGTGTAAACGCGTTCTTATCATCTGCAGGAAAGGTGCTGGCTGTTACGACAGACAATGGCTTGGTGTCGTTTTATCGTAGACAACAAGATAATTACGAGCACATGTGGCAGAAAAAAATTGCCGACATGGGCGTCACGCTCACGCCGCTGTTTGCCGAACTAATTGAAAAAAATGAGCCTTTACCGCTCGCAGTTGTTGCGGACAACGGCAAGGTCACATTCCTTTCGTATGAAGGTGACATTGTGAATGAAATGCGGGGAACACAGGATTTCGGAAACACAAGCGCACCGGCAATTCAGGATATAAACAGAGATGGTCGCCCGGAAATTCTTTTTATCAGCTCGACAAAGCTTGCTGCTTTTCAATGGGGAAGCGGCGTGCCGGTGCTTAATTTTCCGGTCGAGTTTACTGTAAACCAGCCATCGCAACCCCAGTTGGCAGCACCTGTAACCCAAAAAGATGGCTCTGTTTATTTTGCCTCGCCCGATGGCATGATTTACGGATACAACGGCGATGGTGGGTCGATTAAAAGCGAACAATTTTCAGGGCCATTATCTGTGAGCGCAACGTTGAGAACCACACCGCTCATTCTTGAAAATGATGATAAAAAAAACGGTGGGTTATTTGCAATTTCCGGTGACGGATACCTCTACGGATGGGATATTCCTTTGTCCGAACCCGGCTGGCAAAAGTACGGCAATGATCCGGCGAACAGTTTCAAAAGCCGCTCGACCGCCGAACAGCAGGAACCGAAATCAACCTCATCCGGTCAGGTAATGCCGGAAAATCAGGTTTTTTGCTATCCCAATCCGGCGGCGGAGGGTTTTACAAATATCAGATATTCTCTTGCAGAGAATGTCAGTAAAGTGTCTATTCGAATTTATGACGTGGCAGGTGAACTGGTAACCGAATTAAAAAACAACGCTGTGACACCCGGTGACCACGAAGTCGTTTGGAATATCGGTGATGTCCAGAGTGGGGCATATCTGGCGCGTGTGGAAGCGAAAACGGCATCCGGAAACAGTGTGAAATTCATAAAGATTGCAGTGGTCAAATGAAAATTCGATTTCTCCTGTCATACTTTATCATCTCCTTATTTTTTATTAGCTTACCTTTAATCGCTCAGACGGATTATCATCATCCGGAACTGGATTGGTACACTATTGAAACCGAGCATTTTGTCATCCATTATCACGAAGGCGCTGAGCGGACCGCCCGGGTGGTTGCCAATATAGCAGAAGATATTTACGAACCTGTGACTTCTCTTTACAACTGGAAACCTGATGATACTATCCATTTTATTATTAAAGATCATGATGACAACTCGAACGGGGCTGCTTTTTATTACGACAATAAAGTAGAGATCTGGGCGCCGCAAATGACGTTTATTCTCCGTGGCACCCATAACTGGCTGCGAAATGTAGTCACTCATGAATTCAGCCACATGATTTCACTCGGCGCGTCGCGCAAAATGTCCCGCAACGTACCGGCTTTTTATTTTCAGTGGATTAATTATGAGCGTGAAAAACGGCCGGACGTGTTGTACGGCTATCCCAATCAAATTGCTTCATATGCCATCCCAAACACCATTATGCCGATGTGGCTGGCCGAAGGTATGGCCCAGTTCATGGCGCCAAACCTGGACTATGACCGGTGGGACACCCACCGGGATATGCTCATCCGAACGGCAGTGATGAACGGGGAGTTACACAGCTTTGCCGAGATGGGTGTATTCGGCAAAAACAGCATCGGCAATGAACGCACCTACAACGCCGGTTACGCTCTGACTCGCTACATTGCCGATCGCTATGGCGTGGAAGCGCTGCAAAAACTGACCGATGAGATGAGCAAACCGCCGCGGTTTTCTGTGAACGGCGCCATAAAATCTGTCACCGGAGTCAGCGCAAAAGAACTGTATGCGCAGTGGCGGGATCATTTAAAACATTATTACCAGTCCCGTTTGCAGATAATTTCTGACCACCGGTTAGAAGGCACAGCAATCACCAAAAAGGGAATCGGCAACATTGCTCCGGTGTGGTCACCTGACAGCTCCCTGATTGCTTTTTGCGGCAGCCGTTCATCTGATTACCTTTCATTGACCAGTTTGAAAATCTACAATACTGAAACCGAAAAAACCAAAACCTTAAAAGGTGGCGTTAACAGTCAACTGGCATGGTCGCCCGACGGCGCGAAAATCTTGTACACGCGCAAAAGACGTAACAAATATCAATCAAAATTCAATGATGTGCATGTCTATGATTTAAAGCGGGAAAAAGAAGAACGCCTGACCCACAACATGCGAATCATCGATCCGGACTGGTCGCCGGATGGCAAACGCATTGTCGGCGTAACCCAGCAAGACGGCACGGATAATTTAATTTTGCTCAATGCCGAGGGCGAACTCAAGCGTCGATTAACAAATTACAATAACGGCGAAGGTGTTTACACGCCGCGGTTTTCTCCTGACGGAAAAATGATCGTGTTCTGCAAAGCCCGCCGGCATGGCCGGGATATTTATCTTTACCACCTGGAATCGGACAGCATAAGCGATGTCATTACTGACAATGGCGATGCCCGTGATCCTGTGTTTTCACCGGATGGACATCACATTTATTTTGCCTGGGATAAAACCGGTATTTTCAATATTTACAGTACAGATGTACACGGTAAGGATCTCAAACTGTGGACAAATGTTATCGGCGGTGCCTTTATGCCAAACGTGAATGAAAAAGGTGACCTGCTGTTTTCTAATTTCCAGTCCGACGGATACAGGGTCACAGTCATCCGGGATGCCAATCCTGTGGACTTTTCAATCAGCGAGTATTCTGACAAAGCACATCTGGCGCCGGAGCTTAATCAGCATATTAATAACGAAAAGCTCGTTCAGGCGCGCAATTACGACGATACTCGATTGGAGCAATTCGATCCAAAACCATACAGCATGAACTATGGCGAGTTTTCGTTCATGCCCCGGGTGATGGTCGATTCCAACCGGGTAAAGCTGGGCACTTATTTTTATTCCGGCGACGTGCTGGACAGGTTCAATGTGTTTGGCGGGTTTGTCGCTAATACGCGAAAAGACCTGGACGCTTTTCTTATTTTTGAGTACCGCAACTGGCCGCCCACCCTTTTTGCCGAGTTTTATGCTTTTACCCGCAATGTTACGCGCAATATCGCGATTATCGAGGATTATCCACGAAAAGTACCTATAGATATTCACTTTCGCATGTATGAAGGCGATTTCGGTGCGCGGTACAACATTGCTGAAAATCAAACCTTGCGCGCGGCGTATGTGCATTCGCGTTATATCAGCGATATTGGCGATTTCTATTTCGAGCCGCAGCGGATCGAATTCAAATCCCCGGCAAACACCTATTTTTATGGAAATCATTTCCAACTGCAATGGAACTGGGATCATGTGCTACCCGGAATGAAGGCTTCGATCAATCCCTCACATGGCCGTAGAGTTCAGTTCAGGTACAGTTACGAACTCGATAAATTCTTTGAGGATTTTTCTACAGAAGATAAAGGTGTATTATCGAGAATTTATTCGCATTACAATTACAATAAAATCGAGCTGGACTGGTCGGAGTACATGGGTGTGCCGTTTTTGAACGATCACTCGATGACTGCCACTATTCGCGGAGGATTCATCGACCGGCCGGTGGACAGTTTTTTCAACTTTTTTGGCGGTGGTCTGCCCGGACTTCGTGGTTATCCGTTTTACTCCATTGAGGGCCGCAAAATGCTGATGGGACGTTTTACCTACAGATTGCCGGTTTTCGAACTGTGGCAGAAACAATTTTTGCATCTCACTACAGACAGATTTTATTTATCGGCTTTTTTTGATATCGGCAACGCTTTTAATACCGACAAGCCGGCATTCAATGATTTTAAAAAAGATGCCGGCGTTGAAATGCGATTGTCGCTGTTTTCGTTTTACGGATTTCCGACCGCCTTTTCCTTGCAAGCGGCTTACGGATTTGATGAGCATGTCCATGAGAACCTGAAATACGGCAAAGAATGGCGGTATTATTTTACATTGTTGTTTGATTTTATGAATTAATGGTGTGGGAGGAATTTATTGTGAAAACACTATTTTTAATGTTTTGTTCTTTGTGTTGTATGAGTCAATGTTTTGGCTCTGACTGGCAAGCATTCATGCGTGAGACCAGTGCTCCGGTTTTGGTGCAATATAGTGCTGGTGAAACCGCTTCTATTCAACATCAAAGAAATATGCATTCAAAAAGTCCAAAGGCGGCGTTTTTTTTATCCGCTGCGATTCCCGGCGCTGGACAGGTGTATGCTAAATCGTACTGGAAAGCGGCGGCTTTTGTGGCCATAGAAGCCGCTAGTTGGACGTTTTACGCCATGAAAAATCAAGAAGGAAAAGATATCCGCCAGGAGTTTCGGAGCTACGCCAACACGCACTGGAGCGAGGAACATTACTGGCGATGGATTGCGCATCATTCCGGCATTGCCTATTCCGACGACAATATCGAAGCACTGCGCGATTGGGAACATAAACATTTTAGTCACGGCTTGCACAGAAACAAAGATCAGCAGTATTACGAGATGATCGGCAAATACCATCAGTTCAATTACGGCTGGGATGATTTCCGCGACGATTATGATATCGAGACCACTCATCAGAAAATGACTGACGATTTTGTGGTCAGCGATAACCGGTACTATTATGAGAGTCGCCGCGACGCGGCGAACAAAGCCTTTCGTCTTGCCACCACCGGAACCACGGTTGCGATGCTGAATCATATTCTCAGCGCTATCGATGCTGTGTGGTCAACGCACAAGTATAACCAAAAAGTCCAGTTGAGTGTGCGCCTAACACCAATGTATTACAACTACCGCACTGAAACGGCTTTAACCTTACAAGTGAATTGGTGATATTATGCGATACCTTTTAGCAATCATAGTGATTTTTATGTTGAGCAGTTCTGTTTTTGCCGCGGATAAAGATATATACACCCGGCTTTTCCTGAATAACGACCAGATCATAACCGTAGATGCTGTTTATACTGCCGGGCATACATTTTCCACTGAACAGATAAACGATTTTAACGAAAAAAACAGAACAAAAGCCTTTTTGATGTCGCTGCTTGTGCCGGGCTGGGGCCAGTCTTATGCTGAATCAAAAACCAGATCCCTGATTTATATGGGAACGGAAATCGGATTGTGGCTCGCTTACGGCGGTCTGGTTGCGTACAGCGACTGGCGGGAACAGGATTATCGCAACTACGCGGCTGCTCATGCCGGGGTGAACAATGAAGGGAAATCGAGTTCGTTTTTCATAGACGTGGGCAATTATAACAGCATTTATGAATACAACGACGCCAAACTCCGGCAACGGAATCTCAACGAATATTACCGCGATACAGAGACCTTTTACTGGCAATGGCAAAGCAAAGCGCACCGCGAACGGTTTGATCAACTGCGGATTTCTTCGGATACAGCATACAACAGATCAACCATGTTACTCGGCGTGATTATGGCCAATCATCTCATCAGTGCCATCGATGCGTTGATTACAGTCAACAAGTATAACGATCAACTCGCATCAAAAACAAATGTTCGATTTAAGCTAAGCAATACAACGACAAACCAGGCGCAGGTTATGGTGAGTTTGACCAGGCAATTCTAATTTGTGTAAAAAGTAAAAGCTCAGTCTTGGGTGGAAGTTTTAGTATTTGGGCACTAAAGTGCCTATTAAAGAATCTCAATAATAACCCCGACTTAAAAGTCGGGGCTATAATGTTGCCCCGAGCTTTAGCTCGAGGTTAAAGATGACCTTTCAACATAATGGGCTTTCCCATTTTTTTGTAATGCTGCAAAGATTTTCTCCCATCAGTGAGGGTTTACTGTAAAAAAGCAATATTTCTTGTTTTTATGGAAAAAGTTTTTTTTGCAATTCTCAGCCTGTTCACACTTTTTATTTTGGCCCTGTCTTCTTTTACTTTTCTCAGAGAGCAAGAATACCGTGCCGTTAGAATAGGTGGCGTATTTACACTTGCATTTTTAGCTTTCGTGGTAATAGTCTTTTTGATATCGTCTTTTACAATATTTTGGTTGGGGTTGTTTTTTCTATTCCTGATTTTTGTTAGCGTTTTTCTACCCTTCACATCTTACCGGGAAATGACTTTTTCCGGTGAAAAAAGTCGCTATGACGAACGCGACATCATGTTTGCCAGAGCCAGGTATAAAAAGGGCACACCTGAATATCGCGACTATTACCAGCGCCATCCTGAAAGGCAAAAAGAAGATGAGGCCATACGCAATCTGCCAGAATTATGCGAACCCGGCGGCGCTTTTTACGAGCCGGTTATCGCACAAAAAACAGCCTCTCTTTTTGATCTCAATAAAAAGTTGATTCCTTACGCTGATGGTCAGCCTGCTGAGAAAAAAAATGTCGATAAAAATATTACGGCGGTTCTGAAAAATATGGCATATTCGATGGGGGCTGTGGACGTTGGGATGACACGTTTAAAGAAAGAACATGTTTATTCACACATCGGGCGTGGACCCGGCACATACGGCCAGCCAATTGATCTGGATCATTCCTTTGTCATTGTCTTTGCTGTGGAAATGGATTATCGCGTCATGCAAAAAGCACCGCAGATGCCGGTTGCGGCCGAGTCGGCTGAAAAATATTTGCAAGCCGGGACGATTGCCGTGGCTATGGCTAAATTTATCCGGGCAATGGGATATGAGGCACGCGCACACACTGATACCAATTACCGGATCATCGTGCCGGCGGTTGCTCAGGATGCCGGATTGGGCGAGGTCGGCAGAATCGGACTGCTCATCCATTCGCGGTATGGCCCGCGCATTCGTCTGGCAGCAGTGAGCACAACTCTGCCTGTCCAAATTGATCAACCCATTCCATTCGGTGTTCAGGATTTTTGCCGTGCCTGTAAAAAATGTGCCACAAATTGTCCGAGTGGAGCCATCTCGCACGGTTTGCCGCGAGAGGTGCGTGGCGTCACAAAATGGTCGACGAATCAAGAGGCGTGCTACCGGTTCTGGCGTTTGGCCGGTACTGATTGCGGAATCTGTTTGCGGGTGTGTCCTTACAGCAAGCCGCACACGTTGGCGCACAATTTTGTCCGATTCGCAATAAAAAAATCACCGGCAGCACGCTATCTCGCAGTCTGGGCCGATGACCTTTTTTACGGACATAATCCGGTGGGGGAAATCAATGTGACAGGGCAGATTCATCACCAAGATTATGATGGGAACTAGGACAATGGGTCGCTTCTGGATTACTGATTGATTTAATAAATATTTGTTAAAAAGAACCGAATTTGAACACGATCTGCGCGCTCAAACCGGACAGATGATCATCAGTGACATCGTGATAGTTGACACCAGTAACCAACCGATAGATACCGCCGACAGCGATCCGAAAAAAATCCGTTACATTCATTTCCACATTCACACCAGGTTCAACGATAAAGAAAGCATCTCCCTCTGCTTTCCATTCGTCATTATCAATGTTTTTATAATAATTATAACTTACACCGCCTGCTCCGATGATAGAATGCAATTCATAATGGACCAGCCGGTCGGAATTGCGCACATAACCAAGATAAAGACCACCGTAACCAAAATCCATGCGATAATCTGAAAGAGGGTAATCGACAGGAATGAAAGATTTTTCCTATGTGGGATTGACTTTGTTAGCCAGCCCATAACCGCCGCCACCGATTACAAAAGTGTGATTGATAATCCAGCCGCCCTACGGGCTCCTTCCGTTACCCATTGGTATAAACTAATAACAGGGAATTCTAATTGTCGCTGGTGGGAAAAAATAGTTGACATTGATCAATCTGTCTGCTCAAAAGCGTTTCCTGCTGCGCAAAGGTTGGAATGGCAAAAAGTAAGCACAGCGAGATAGAAATAATCGTTTTCATACATCCTCCTGTTGTTTTTTCAAGTTTGACAATCCCAGTACGAAGATGTGTAGCGAATGTTTCGGGAGAAATTAAAATTCATTTGCAGGATAACAGATGTGAGGAAAACGATTATTTCAACAGATTATTCAAGTTTGTAAATAAACGTGATGACGCCCTGTACTCTTTTCTGTTCTTCGCTTTCCGGGATAGCGTTGAAACGCCAGTCTTGAAGCGCCTGCATGGTGATATCTTCAAGCGTGGGATCGCTTTTTTTGACCGGTATCATTTGGCCGATCCGGCCGTCCGGCAAAACAGTAAAGCGAATTTTCACCACGGCCTCCCGTTGTAATCCCGAAGGATATTGCGGCAGATTTTTACTGACAATTTGGCGCTGTGAAGCTTCTCCTTCAATAGTAAACGGCGTATTTGAACCCTGACCTCCTGCCGTGCTTGTGGGGCCGGGTACCTGCTTGCCGGCAACATCACCTGACTCTGGTTCGGCAAAGGGTTTTTCCCCTTCCATTGTGGAACGGTCAGTGATCTCTTTTTCCCCGGAAGGCGTTCGTCGGCGTGTGCTGGTTCCTGTTTGTGAAGGTTGCGGGCTTAGTTTAGAGCGCTGGCGTTCCGAAAGTTCCGGTTCCTCATCCTCCAACATGCGGCGCCTGGGTAAATCGATTTTATCCTGTTGGGCAGATTCTTCATTTTGGTCCGGTTGTTCCTCTGGTTCATCCTGCAAGGTTTGTCCTCTCTCATCTTCCTGTGGAGCAGGTTGAACTGGTTGTGCTGTGCGTCCGGACGATGCCCGGGATGCCGAAACAAAGCCGATTTCAGCGAATTCAGTGTCCGGAATCTGCACGCCCGATTCTAAGATGAGAAATACCAAAAACAGCACAAGATGAAAGGCAACCGAAACTAACGTGCCTTTTTGCATATTAGAAAGATTGTCGAGTAACTGTTTCATTTTATCACCTCTACACTCCGGATTGGGTTGCTATCATAAATCGTTCTGCCCCGGCCAGTTTGGCAATGTCCACAATTCGGATCGTTCGTTCCAGCGATAAATCCTTGTCCGCGCGAATGACAACGAGTTTTTCAGGATTGTCTCTGAGCGCTTTGCGCAACTCTGTTCCTAATTGCTGCTCGTTCGTCGCTTTTTGGTTCAGATAAATTTGCCCTGCCTGGGTTACGGTCAAGAAAATCTTATCCGATTCATCCTGCTGACCGGTTGCTGCTTTGGGTAACTTGACTTTGATGCCGGGCTGCACCACAAACGACGACGTGAGCAAAAAGAAAATAAGCAGCAATAAAACAATATCAGTTAAAGAAATGGTGGAGAACAGGACCATTCGTTTACGCGAGGTTTCGATCTGCATGGGCTTCCTCCTTTTCTAGCAATGTGTCCATTAACTCGGTTGAACTTTCCTGCATTTCAAAAACATGATTGCTGACTTTGGCTTGCAGCCAGTTGTAAAAAATCAATGCCGGAATGCCGACAGACAGACCAGTAGCTGTGGTAATCAAGGCTTCCCAGATGCCACCGGCAAGCACACTGGCATCCACACTGCCGCCCAGATTTTGAACTTGCATGAACGCCTTGATCATTCCGGTCACAGTACCGAGAAAGCCGATGAGGGGGGAAATGGCAGCGATGGTGCCCAACACACCAAGATTCTGTTCCAAATGATATACCTGCGATTTTGCCGCCGCTTCGATCGAGTCTTTGATTTCTTCCCGCGGCTTGTTGTGCTTGGCCAGTCCGGCAGCAGATATTTTAGCAATCGGCCCGGGGGTGTTTTTTGCCAGCATAATTGCATCGTCAACGCGTCCGCGCAGCAGCATGTTTTTCACCTGCAAGACAAATGTGTTGGTGTTGATTTTCATTTTACGAAGGGTAATGAGCCGTTCGATTAAAATGGTAATGGCGATAAGCGAACAAATCGCCAGGGGAATCATCATAAATCCCCCTTTGGCGAGAATCTGAAACAATGACATTCTTTTTTTCTCCTGTGTTCAGTGTTTAGGTTTTCAGAAAAGTTGTTATCCTAACGTGTTTTCTATTCAGTTTCCCTGTAAAAAATACAAATATCTGCTTTAAAATTGTGCCCGCACACCAGCAAGCATTTGAATGCCTGTCTCCTTATAGTGTTCCCAGAGCACATACTCTGCATCGAACAGGTTATGAACAGACACCAAAGCAGTTACATGCTTACTAAATTGTTTGCTGAGCTCGGCGTGCATCAATGCAAAAGGGGGCAAAGAATCGAGTGTGGTAATGTTCTTTCGCCGTTTTCCCATAATATCCAGAGACGATTCCAGATGCAAGCCCTGGCCGAGCTTGAAACGGGCACGAACCGGTATGCGAAACTCTGGCCGGTAAGTAATCCGCCCTATAGGCGATGAAACAAAGCTTTCCTCGACTTTGTCCCCAAAAGTAATAAAAGAGGCTTCTACACGAGTTTTCTCATCTATTTCAAACATAGCTCCGATACTCATTTCTGTGAGACGGGCGTCGAGTTTTATCAATTCAAAAAGATTGGTTGTCGCGCCAATATTGTCGTTTTCAGGCGCGTTCAATTGCCAGATGTATAACCGATTCATCCATTCACGTTGAAAACGTGCTTGAAGTTTCAATTTTTCGGTGATCATTAAATCAGCTTTTACTTGCACACCAAGGTTTTTTTCTTCAGGCTTTAAACGAACCCGGTGAGCGAGGTATTTGTTCTGGTTCCACCATTGGAAAAACGTGTTGTAACGGTAACCTGTAGATACCAAAGCAGACACACCAAACCCATTACTGGGCATAAAATTAACCCGGGCAAATGGCGCAAGTCTGGCTTTAGTGGATAGGGTGTCGGTTGTGGTGGATTGATACCGGGCACCCAAAGCTGCGGAGATGGAACGCGTAAACGGGTGAATCACTTCTGCGCCAATTTCGCCAAAAGAATTTTTCAAAGCAGATGTATCATTGCGCGTTTCAAATGACTCGCGTAAAAAGTGACCGGTGGCGCAAACCTGGGTTTTGCCAAGATGGGCGATATAATCGAAATGCGCATTGTACCAAAAATCGTCAGTGACGTTGATTTTGGTGTCGCTGGTATCGCTCTGTAACGAGAGATTATGAACGGAAAAACCAATCCGGCCCTCGGAGAACGAATTAGGGGTAAAAAGCAAATCGCCGCTGAATTGACCGGTTGTGGCCGTTCGCAGACCTGAATTAGAGAAATAACCCACGTCATGCAAGCCGTACTGGTCGAGTGCATAGCTGCCTTCAATTAAGCTGGTTGCCTGCGGTGAAAGATTGACTTCTATCTGACCATCAAGCGCTCCGCGTGAAAACTGGCTGTTTTTAAACTGACCGGTACTGCGGTTAAAATGTCCATGTGCCCGGAATGACCCATCTGAGAATTTCTGCCAGTGACCAATGTCGGCAAGAATTGTGGTGAAAGACCCGCCTTTTAATCCGCTCCAGGTTCTCCGGGTTGCTCTATCGCTTCTCGGACCGGCTTGAGGTTTTTCAGCTTGTTTGCGAAACCAGGTCGTTACCGGATCATAGGGTGAATCTGGCTGCATCAGTGCGGGAGATTCAGGAATTGTTTTTTTATTTCCGGTTTTGCGGCGATAACTGTCCTTGCCTAAAATGAGCACATCGGGCAGCTCGAGTTCTGGCTCTTTAGACTCTACTTTTTTTTCAGGTGCTGACTTTGTTGCTGTGGAATCTGTCGGCAAATCAAAACTTGTTTTTGGTGCTGATTTTTTCTGTGAGTAAACCGGAAGAACAAACAAAAGCGCGAAAAAAGGAATGAAATTTTTCATGTTCATAAAAAAACTCTTTCAATCGGATCGTTACAGTCCTGCCAGAGCATTGATTCGTTCTCTGGCCATGGTAACATATTCTTTTTCAGTCGGATAATCTTTTATAATGGAATGATACAGCCGCCGGGCATCATCCAACCGGCCAAGCTCTTCATTGCACCGGGCAGCATTGTACACGGCACGCGCTGCCCACTGCGTTTGTCCGCCATACAAATATTTCACTTTTAAATAAGCCACAGCAGCGGACTGCAGATCATTTTGGCCGCGGTAGGCTTCACCTAAAAGGAACTGGGCTTCGGCGCTGAGTTCTTTATCAGCTTGATCGAGTACGGCGTTGAGTTTATCCATGGCTACCGGATACCGCTTGAGATGAATATAAACACGCGCCAGACCGATATCCGCCAGATGTTCTGTGCGGGGATCATTGGCCTGCTGATGGACTTTGTTGAAAAAATCCTGTGCGGTTTCATAGTCACCGTTATTCAAATGAGACAGACCGATTTTATAGGCTGCCTGGCCTGCGCTTTGTGAATTCGCATACTCATTTTGGATGCGCCGGTATTTTTCCAGTGCTTTCTCGTAATCCTCACGCTCAAAATAGATGTTGCCTGCTTTTAATAACGCCTCGGGCGTTTGCCGGGCTTTTGGGTAGGTACGGTATTGATTTTCAAAAACGCCCAGCGCCGACTCGTCATCGCCCATGGCATGGTGGGCTGTACCGATATAAAAATAGGCATTTTGTGCTGATTCTGTTTCAGGATATTGCTGCAATATGGAAGCGTATTGTGAAATCGCTTTATCGTATTCCTGCATGTTTGCTGAAAAATCTGCTTTTTGCTTGAGCAAACTGGCTGCTTTGCCTTTGTCAGTTACTTTTTGCATGAACGTGTCAATCACTGTCGACGCGGTTTCTGTGTCGCCTTTTTGCATCAGAGCCTGCTGCAGCCCGGTTACGGCATCGTCAGTTAAATCGCTGTCCGGATATTCGTTGATGACTCTTTTGTAATATTCGATTGACCGGTCATAGTTTTCCAGATTATAGTAGCAGTCACCGATGGCATAAATAGCATCGTCTAAAAGTGCGCTGCCGGGGAATCGGGTAACCAGACTCTCAAAATTGTTTATAGCTTGTTTGTAATTTTCCTGGCGAAAATGGACCCTGCCGCTCATGTAAAGCGCCTCGGATGCAAAAGCAGTGGGGGAGTAATTTGTATGAACTTTTTCAAAAGCCTGTTGCGCCGCACCGGGTTGACCGTTGCGGTAATAGCAATAACCAATCTGAAATTGCGCCTCGGCTTTAGCGCTCATGGATTCAGCGGTGTTGACTACTTTTTCGTAGGTCTGAATGGCTTGAGAATACGAACGGCCGTTAAACAGGGCATCACCCTGACGAAGCAAAGCATCGGTTTTGACCGAAGGATTGGACGTTCGTTCAGCCGCTTTGGCAAAAGCGCTGCCTGCCCGGGCGAACTTGCCGATTTCCTGGGCTGCATACCCGAGCCCGTAATAGGCGTCAGCAATGCGCTCAGATTCGGGATATTCTTCAATGTAACGCTCATAGATCATAAAAGCCTGTTCGAATTTTCCGGCTTTGTAAAAAGATTCGGCTTTCCAAAACAAGGCTTTTTCTGCTTTATCGCTGTCCGGGTATTGACTGAGCACCTGGTCAAAAGCATCGATTGCTTTTTGAGGCTGATTTTGCTTGTAATAAATCCAGCCTATTTTATAGTTCGCAGCAGCTTTAATTTCAGACGAGTCGAATGTATCACGCGCTCCCTGAAATGCTTTTAGCGCGTCCGGATAATTTTCCTGGCCGAGAAAACATTCACCAATCATTAAAGCGGATTCGCCGGCGACTTTAGAATCAGGATAATCTTTGGTGATCCTTAGAAAATTCTTTTTTGCCTTTTCAAATTGATTGTTTTTGAAATCAAGAGACGCCTTTTCAAACATGGCATGTGGTGCGTCTTTCGAAGACGGGTATTTTTCGATGACTGTCCGGAAAGCCCGTGATGCCATGTCTTCATCACCGGCTTTGAGATAATTTTGTCCTGCCTGGAAAAAAGCCGAACCGATCAGGTCTTGATCGTTGCTCATATCAGCGACTTTGCGAAAAGCCTGAGCAGCGTCCAGATATTCATTTTGTTTGTTTAGCGCCCACCCCAAACTGTATTGCGCGTCATCTGCCCACTCGTTATCGGGCATGGACGCGATGATGCGATAAGCCTGTATCGCCTTGTCGTACTGTTCCAGTTTGTAAAACGATTCACCAATAAAATATTGCGCTTCGCCTTTTAATTTGTTTTGGGGATATTTGTTTAACGCTCTGGAAAGCTGGGTAACTGCTCGTTCATAATTACCCTGTCCGTATGCCGTAAAACCGATACGGTAAGCGGCTTGCTCAGCCAGCTCGCTATCCGGGTGAAGTTCCACGAGCCGGTCGTAAGCTTTCATCGCATTATCCCATTCGCCCCGCTCTTCAAAAATAAACGCTGCCGAATAAAACGCATAATCCGAAAGCGGACCTGTGGGGTCATTTTTATAGACTTTGGCGTAATATTTCAATGCAGTGGTCGTGTCTCCTGCGCGATATGCCGCCTCTCCGTACCAGTAAAGCGCATTGTTGTAAAGAGAGCTGTTTTTATGCTGGTCGAGAAATATCTCCAGCGCTTTCTGAGCGGCGCTGTATTCTCCTGCATTCGCCAGTGACTCACCGATACGGAACCGGGCTTTGTCGCGCATGCCAATAGCCGGGTAACTGGACAACAAATCGCGGTAGGCTGTGACCGCCCGGGTGTAATCGCCGGTTTGAAAATAACACTCGGCCAGTAAAAATTGTGCCTGTTCCGCTTTTGAACTTGACGGATACTTTTTTAGAAATTCTCTGAATTGATCGGCAGCGAGATCATACAACTGGTCGGTAAACATGCCTTTGGCAATCAAAAAAGCTTCTTCTGCAGGAGATGTTTGTGCCGAGGTTGGGGTGCCCTGCCCCAATAAGAGCAAAAGCATGAATAATAAAAGTACAAAGTTGGTTAATACATTTTTTTTCATGATCATATTGGCTCGATTGATTGGGTATTTTAAACTATCATATAGACGCGTTCACAGCATAATGGTTCCAACGTCAATTAAATTTATAAACAATACAACTTTATCTTATAAATTGCAAGCAGCATTTGTGTAAAATTGTGAAAGCTCACTGATGGGAGGAATCCTTGCAACATTATCAAATTGGGCTAAAGCCCAATTTTTTGAGAGGTCATTTTTACTTTACCCCGAGCTAAAGCTCGGGGCTATATTGTTGCCCCGATTTTTAAGTCGGGGCTATTATTGAGATTCTTTAATAGGCACTTTAGTGTCCAAATATTGAAACTTCCAACCAAGACTGAGCTTTTACGTAAAATTGTGCAAATTTTTTATAGATTTTGTTAAATTTTTTTTGCATTTTAATGGGAGAATATGAAAAAGTAAAGGAGAATGTATGCCACTGTTAGAGAAATCTTTCGGAAAAGTTAAAGGGAAAAATATTCAACTGTTCGTTTTGAGCAACACAAATGGTTATCAGGCTCACCTCACCAATTATGGTGGAACGATTGTGAGCTTTTTTATGCCTGATAAAGACGGCACCAGCCAAAATATCTGTCTTGGTTTTGACAATCTCGAAGGTTATCTCGGAGATCAACCTTTCCTCGGCGGGCTTATTGGCCGGTTTGCCAACCGCATCAGCAGAGGCCGTTTTGAACTGGATGGCAAAACCTACGAGTTGGCATGTAATGAAAACGGTAAACATCACCTTCATGGCGGAAAGATTGGATTCCATAAAGTGGTTTGGGAGGCAACGCCGTTTGAAAGCCGCAACGAGGCGGGTGTGGAACTTTATTATCAGAGCGTGGATGGCGAAGAGGGTTATCCCGGTAATGTGGATGTCAAGGTGGTATACAGTTTGAACGATGAAAACGAGTTGAAAATCGAATATACTGCGCAAACTGACAAACCAACGCCAATCAACCTGACCAATCATGCTTACTGGAATCTTGCCGGCGCCGGTCTCACTAAAATTTATGACCACCAGCTCGAGCTGAAAAGCTTGAAATGCCTGGCTGTCGATGATGAGTTGATTCCCACTGGCGAGTTCGTCCAGGTCACCGGAACACCGCTGGATTTTCAGACTGAAAAGCGAATTGGCGACGATATCCACAAAATGGGTGTGGGATATGATCATTGTTACATCCTCGACCGGTCGACACCGGACCTGGAAAAAGTCGCTGCGCTTTATGAACCGTCGTCAAAAAGAAACATGGAAATCTGGACTACAAAACCAGCCATCCAGTTTTACTCGGGTAATTTTCTCGACGGATTAAAAGGAGCGGATGGAGCAGTTTACAATGTTCATGATGGTCTGTGCCTGGAAAGCCAATTTTATCCAGATGCGGTTAATCATCCGAATTTTCCTTCAGCTATTTTGAGGCCGGATGAAATCTATCATCACACAACGGTTCATAAATTTTCAACAAGATAAATTCGAGAAAAAATATATTGTCTTTTTCCGCGAATTGATGAATAAATCAAAACGGAGAGCTTATGGAGAATAGAAACGTTGTCATAGGAATCGATTTTGGTACAGACTCTGTTCGAGCTGTTGTTGTGGATGCTGTGAACGGCGAACAAATTTCTACGGCAGTGGAAAACTACCGGCGCTGGAAAGACGGGCAATATTGCGATCCGGCGCAAAATCAATTTCGCCAGCATCCGTTGGATTACATCGAAGGCCTGGAATCCTGCATAAAACAAGCACTGAAAAACGCCCCGGAGGGGACGGCGGAACATGTCCGTGGTATTTCCGTCGATACAACCGGATCAACTCCGGCAGCAGTGGACCACTCGGGCACACCTCTGGCATTAACCAGCGGTTTTGAAGAAGATCCAAATGCCATGTTTATTTTGTGGAAAGATCACACCGCTGTGGATGAAGCAGCCGAAATTAATGAAAAGGCGCGTTCGTGGGGCGGGGAAGACTTTACAAAATTCGAAGGCGGAATTTATTCTTCTGAATGGTTCTGGTCAAAGATCCTTCACACTGTGCGCAAAGATGATAAAGTGAACAAAGCCGCTTATTCCTGGGTCGAGCATTGCGACTGGATTCCGGCATTGCTTACTGGCACTGAACGTCCGGAAACCATGAAACGAAGCCGTTGCGCCGCAGGCCATAAAGCGATGTGGCACGCGTCGTGGAACGGACTGCCACCGGAAGATTTCTTAACCACACTTGATCTCATGCTGGCAGGGTTGCGGAAAAGATTGTACACTGAAACTGTCACCGGCGATGTGGCAGCCGGAACACTCACATCCGAGTGGGCTGAACGTCTTGGACTTTCCACTGATGTCATTGTAGGCACGGGCGCGTTTGACGCTCATTTTGGTTCTGTCGGTGCGGAAATTCAACCTTACCAATTGTGCAAAATCATGGGCACGTCAACCTGCGATACATTGGTAGCGCCGTCCCAGGATATGGGCGATAAACTGGTTCGCGGCATTTGCGGCCAGGTCGATGGCTCTATCATCCCGGGCATGATTGGCCTCGAAGCCGGACAGTCGGCTTTTGGCGATATTTATGCCTGGTTCAAAAACGTTCTCATGTGGCCAATGGAAGACATTCTGGACCAGATAAATGGTCTGGAAGAACAAAGGAGAAAGAACCTGTTGGATGCAATCGACAGGATAATTATTTCAGAACTTTCGCGAGAGGCTGAAAAGTTGCCGATCGATGACAATCTGGTTTCTGTCGACTGGATGAACGGGCGCCGCACTCCGGACGCGAACCAGGCGCTCAAAGGCGCTATAACCGGACTGAGCCTGGGCTCTGATGCGCCGCGTATTTTCCGCTCCCTGGTGGAGGCGACAGCTTTTGGCGCCAGAAAAATCATTGACCGCTTTGTAGAAGAGGGCGTAAGAATCGAAAGCGTCATTGCCATTGGCGGCATTCCCAAAAAATCACCGTTTGTGATGCAAGTGGTTGCTGATGTGCTCAATATGCCTATAAAAGTAGCGCGTGCGGAGCAAGCCACGGCGTTGGGCTCGGCCATGTTTGCGGCTACTGTGGCTGGGCTCTATTCGTCTGTCAGCGAAGCCCAAAAAGCCATGGGCAATGGCTTTGAGCACGTTTACGAACCCAATGCTGAAAATGCTGCTACTTATGATACTATTTATGAAAAATATTCCAAAACGTGCGCTGTTATCGAAAACGAGTTAACTGAATAATCCGGATGCTATTTGCAGAGGTTATCTATGAGGCGGTTTAAAGACCTGAAACGTCAAGTTTATGAATGCAATATGCAGCTCCCAGAACATGGCATTGTCATTTATAATTTTGGCAATGCCAGTGCAATCGACCGTGATGCCGGAGTGGTTGCGATAAAACCGTCCGGAGTGATGTACGATGTGCTAAAACCGGAAGATATCGTTATCGTTGACATGAACGGTAAAATGGTAGAAGGCGGGTTAAACCCATCTTCCGATACAAAAACGCACCTCGTGTTATACAATCATTTTAAATCGATAGGCGGCGTGGTGCACACTCATTCACCACACGCCGTTGCCTGGGCGCAGGCGATGCGGTCTATTCCGGTTCTGGGCACCACTCACGCCGATCATCTGCCGGTCGAGGTTCCCTGTACCGAAATCATGACCGACAAAGCGATTCAGGGCGATTACGAGGTGGAAACCGGTAATCAGATTGTGCAGTGTTTTCAAAATATCTCGCCGGAAGAAGTTGAAATGGTGTTGGTCGCCGGCCACGGTCCGTTCACCTGGGGCAATTCGCCGGAAAAAGCGGTGTACAATAGCATTATTTTGGAAGAACTGGCAAAAATAGCTTATATGACTACTGTTATAAATCCTCACGTCCAACCGTTGAAAAAAACGTTAATTGACAAACATTATTACAGAAAGCACGGCAAAAACGCCTATTACGGGCAAAAAGAGCCGGCAAAAGGAGGTTCAGAATGAAAAATATCCCACATGTGAAATGCGGTATCGTTGCTGTGAGTCGCGATTGTTTTCCCATAGAGCTGTCGAATAAACGTCGAATACAGGTTGTAGAGCAATGCGGCAAGCAGGATGTGCCTGTGGTAGAAGTTCAAACAATAATCGAAAGTGAAAATGATATTGCTCCGGCATTGCAGGAGATAAGGGATAAAAATATCAATACTCTGGTCGTCTATCTTGGCAACTTTGGCCCGGAGGGCCCGACAACAAAATTGATGCAACAATTCGACGGACCGAAAATGGTTATGGCTGCGGCTGAAGAAAGCGCTGATGACCTCATCGATGGCCGGGGTGATGCGTTTTGCGGCATGCTGAACAATTCTTATAATCTCGGTCTGCGAAAATTGGCCGCTTACATCCCGGAATATCCGGTTGGCACGCCAGATCAAGTCGCGCAAATAATAAACGATTTTTTACCGGTCGCCCGAGTCATCCTGGGACTGCAACATCTAAAAATATTTTCCTTTGGTCCGCGTCCGCAGGATTTTCTCGCCTGCAATGCGCCAATCAAACCGTTGTTCGATCTCGGTGTAGAAATTATGGAAAACAGCGAGCTCGATCTTTACGATATTGTCCAGGAAGCCAAAGGCGATCCCATGGTTAAAAAGATCTCCGATGCCATGACTGAAGAGCTGGGCGAGGGCAACTCGTATCCTGATCTGGTGGAAAAACTGGCGCAGTATGAAGTGGCGTTACGTAAATTTATGGATGATAATTTGGGCGATTCCGAATTTGGTATTTTTGCCAACAAGTGCTGGCCGGCGTTTGAAAAGTACTTTGGCCATGTGCCGTGCTATATCAATTCCCGTCTGGCAGCCGATGGCATTCCGGTGGCCTGCGAAGTCGATATTTACGGCGCGCTTAGCGAATATATGATTGCCTGCGCCACAATGCTTCCGCCATCTATTTTAGACATCAATAACACGGTGCCAAAAGATATGGTCGAGGCGAATAAACAGCAGATTGGCAATTATCAGCCGACTGATCTTTTTATGGGATTTCATTGCGGCAATACCACAGCGAGCTGCATGATCAATCCGAAAATGAATTACCAGCGAATTATGCACCGTCTTATGGAGCCGGGAAAGGATCCGGACATTACCAGAGGAACGCTCGAAGGTCAGCTTATGCCCGGACCGGTAACTATTTTCCGGTTACAGTCCACGGCTGATACACAACTGAAATCCTATGTGGCGCAAGGCGAGTTACTGAATATCGCTCCCAAATCTTTTGGCAGTATCGGCGTTTTTGCGATCCCGGAAATGGGACGATTTTATCGTCACGTGCTCATCGGCAAAAGATTCCCGCACCATACGGCTGTTGCTTTTGATCACGCCGGACAGACGCTTTTTGCTGCCACCAAACTGCTTGGCGTGGATGATGTGTCGTTCAACCAGCCTAAAGGATTTTTCTATAAAAATGAGAACCCGTTTGGGTAACGCTTTTGAGGCGGGCGTTAAATGTCCAACAACACAACTAACGTGCAAGCGACGTCTTACCACTGAAGTTAAAAACACTAATTTTTACCTTAAAGTCAAACATTCTAAAATCACGCTCACTAAGCTTGTCGCGTTGAGTTGAAAGTTAGCTGAGTGTTATTTAAACATGCTTGTATCCCGGGAGATTAAAGTAATGGAGCTCTTTACAATGGTAAGTATTCGACTCGGTTTTCGAGATCCTTTGATTCTCCCGCTTTTGCGATTATTGCTAAATCACGGATGCAAATTCCTATCGATACGCGTAATTGGTGCGCATAAATAATTCCATTGAAAGGCATCTTGTTTCTCTGGCGCTTTGTTGCTTCTTGTAATAGGTTATAATCGCGGCTGAACAATACACGTCCCAATTCATTCGCTCGATCCAGTAATTCTGCTTCGTCAAACTCACTTGTACCATCTTTTAATGAGGTAATTATATCGACACCACGTGCTCTTAATCATTTGTAATAAAATAAAAAAACTTCTTGACTTTGAATAAAATTTTTTATATTATGAAAACGTTATCATTATTAAGGATAAAGAAAATATATAAAATTATTATAAACATAGATTAAAATAAATGAAAACGATATTATATAATGAAAAAAACATCAAGTCTGAAAGAGGTTGCTACTAAAGCCGGAGTTTCGATAGCAACCGTTTCTCGTGCTCTCAATTATCCTGAAAAGGTACAGTCTAATACGCTTAATAGAATAAATAGAGTTATCAAAGAAATTAATTACCGTCCCAATAGAGTGGCGCAACGGTTACGAATTAAAGGTGGACTCAGAAAAATATTTGGTTTATTGGTGCCGGATATTCAAAATCCTTTTTATGTTGATGTTGTCAGGGGAGTAGAAGATTATGCTTACAGCAGAAATTACGCGTTGTTAATGTGTAATTTTGCACAGAATAAAGAAAAGGAAAGAATGTATCTGAAAATCATGAAATCCGAATCGGTTGACGGAATGATAGTGGCGCCTTTTGACAAGGCTGATCAAGATGTCATAGAGTTGCTGGAAGAGTCGTTTCCGATTGTTTGTGTGGACAGAGGGTTGGCTGATTATGAGGATGTTGACATTGTTTTGGTTGATAATGAAAAAGGTGCGTTCGAAGCTGTGAGCCTTTTAATTGAAAAAGGGCATAAAAGAATAGCTTATATAGGTGGTTTGCCGTCAATCCCAACCACTCAACAACGTAAAGATGGATATATCAAAGCTTTTCAGAAATATAATAAACCTGTCGAGGAAGAATTAATCAAGTTTGGTGATTCAAAACATGACAGTGGTAAAGAAATTTTAAAAGAATTGCTTCAGTTGCAGGAACGACCCACTGCTATTTTTACTGGTAATAATTTAATAACTCTTGGTGCGTTGGAAACCATACATTCAATGAAGATGGCTATTCCGGATGATGTTGCCATTGTTGGGTTTGATGATATGCCGTGGTCTATATCATTGAATCCACCACTTACAGCGGTTAGACAGCCTGGTTATGAGATTGGCAAGCGAGCTGCTGATTTATTGTATCAAAGAATTATTGAACCAGAAAAGCCGTCGGTTAAAATGATGTTGAATACTGAATTGATTATACGTCATTCTTGCTAAATCACAACTTGTGCCATATCGAACAGGAGGTAAAAATGTACAAGTTCGCCAACAAAATTTTGTTTTTTATTTTAATTGGAGTGGCTTTTTCTCTAAATGCTCAGGAACTCCTTTTATCGCCCTCTCCATTATATATGGGGAAAATTCCAGTCGGCAGTTCATCAGAACGACAAATACTTCTTTATAACATTACAGCAGGTCCAATAACAGTGAGTTCTATTACCATTGACGGCACAGATCAATCGCTGTTTACCGTAATAGAAGATCCCGGAAATTTTACCCTGGGACCTATTGAGAAAAAAGCAATATCGATAAAGTACAAGCCTGACAGCGCTGTTGAAAATACTGCGCTTTTTACGGTTGAAAGCAGCGCCGGTACGTTTTCGGAGACGTTGTCCGGATACGGTATTCAGGAGGCAGGTGGCCTTCAGCTGTTTGAGAGGATATTGGGGACGAATGAAGATGATAATGGAAGCAATATCAATCAAACAAGGGACGGCGGTTTTATCATTGTCGGAAGCACAACGCCGTTTGATGAAGACTATAGGAGTGTTTATTTGATCAAGACAGATGCTGCGGGTAAGGTGGAATGGACTGCAATTTATGGCGATGATAAGGGAGTTGACTCGGGCGCTGATGTGATTCAAACAGAGGATGGTGGTTATCTTGTTCTGGGTCGTACAGAGAATTTTGGAGTCGGCGGTTTTGATATCCTGTTGCTGCGATACAATTCAGACGGAGAATATCAGTGGAAAAAAACTTACGGGTCTGTCAATGAAGAGTCGGGATCAAGAATAATCGCTGCTGATGACGGAGGCTATTTCCTGCTGGGACAAACGACTCCTCGATCGGGGATTGGCAAGAATATGTTTTTGGTCAAAACAGACGCAGAGGGTACAGAGCAATGGAGGACCACATATGGCGGAGAAAACGGCACAGGCGGCGATGATATGATACAATTGTCAGACGGAAATTTTGCCATTGTCGGTTTTCTTGCCAAAGATGATGATTTCCAGGTTTATTTTATCAAGATAGATGACAAAGGAGATCTGATCTGGGAGAAATCGTTCGGCGGCTCGGCGTATGATACCGGATCATCGGTTCGGGAGACTCGTGACGGCGGTTTTGTGATCTGCGGCTATACTTCCAGTATGGGAGCGGGAGGCCGGGATGGGTATGTCGTTAGGTTGGATGATTCGGGTAGTCTGTTGTGGGAAGAGACATTTGGACATGTTAATAACGATCAATTCGAGGGTATTGCGGAAACACCCGCCGGCAATTTTATTGCTGTCGGAAATACGGTCACCCGGATTACAACGGATGAACAATATACGGATGCTTTTATGGTCAAACTCGACAAGAATGGCAATCATATATGGTCTAAACAATTTGGCGGATATTTATCTGATGGATGGGTTGAAATATTAAAGACAAACGACGGTGGTTATGTCAATTTGGGGAATACCCAAAGTTACAGTAAATCCAGAGATATTTATCTGAGTAAAGTCAATAATGACGGCGTTATCTCTTCAATAGATAAAGAACAAGGTTCAAAGACGCGTCCCGATAACTTTGTATTATATCAGAATTATCCAAATCCATTTAATGCCTCGACTCGAATAAAATTTACAGTTCCCCAAGGCAAATTTGAACAGCATGTCTCTATAAAATTAATTGATATTTTAGGTCATATCAGAGCAACGCTACTCGACACCAGAAAAAATCCGGGTGTTTATGAAATACAATTTACGGCAAATCATTTATCCAGTGGTGTTTATTTTTATCAATTAAAAGCCGGCGAGAGTGTCTGTACAAAAAAATTGATTTTACTTGATTAAAAATAGTAACTTGAAATCTATGTTTTTAACATAGGAAACGAAAGCAGTGGTCTAAAAATTTAGAGGAGGTGAGTTGAAAGCGGTTGTTTTACAGGCAGCATATAAAAAAAGATCAGTTTATTAACCAAAAGGAGGCTCAACCATGAAGTCTTATTTCCTGTTAGTGCAAGTTTTCATAATCCTCTTAACGGGGATCATTCTGCAACCGCAGCTGTATGCCCAAAGAAGCGGAAGCATTGAAGGCACGGTTACGGATATGGAGAGTGGAACAGTTTTACCAGGGGCAAACATTTACCTTGAGGGTACAAATATCGGCGCTGCCAGTGATGGGAACGGAAATTTTACAATAGAAAATGTGCCTTTTGGAGACTATACCTTAAAGGTTACCTACATCGGATACGAAGAGTTTTCAAGAGAGGTCGAATTAACACCGTCTGATGCCAAAGTAAATATTGATGTCCCCATGAATTTTACTGCGCTTGAATTCGATGCTTTGGTCGTAGAAGGTTTAAGACAAGGGCAGGTTAAAGCTTTGAATCAGCAGAAAAATGCGACCAACATTAAGAATATCTTGGCGAAGGAAGAAATGGAAAAATTTCCGGATATGAACACGGCTGAAGTTTTACAGCGGATTCCCGGCATAGCAGTTGAACGCAGCACGGGTGAAGGAGCGTTTGTTATGCTGCGCGGAACAGAGCCTCGTCTTACACATGTTACCGTAAATGGACAAAAAATTGCCACGCCCCGTGAACAAGACAGATTTATCGGGCTTAATGTGATCAATGCGAATCAATTGGCATCTATAGAGGTCACAAAAGCCAGTACACCTGATATGGATGGTAGTGCAATCGGCGGTACTGTCAATCTGGTGACACGCAGTGCGTTTGATTACCAAGAGCCCCGCCTTAAGGTGAATCTGGGCAGCGGCTATCAAAAATTGGGAAACGATCCGCTTTATCGCGCTTCACTAAACTATAGCACCTTTTTAAATAAAGATAAAACAATCGGTGTCACTGTCGGAGCCAGCTGGTACAGAAATTCCATTACAGCGCATTCCGATGAATTTAAATGGAAAGATGTTGAAGATATAAACGGAAACGAAATTGCTAATGCGTTGGCTGATTTAAAGCTTTTTAATTATGACACAAATCGAGACCATATCGGTTTGAATGCCGGGATCGAATTCAGGCCATCCAAAGACCACAGATATTTCATTAACGCCATGTACAACAAGCGGACCGATGATATGGATAGAAATCAGATCCGTTATCGTTTTGACAAGGGAGATTATCTGAATGCGACGACAATAAGCGGTGGTCGCGTGGCTTTTGAATTGAACAGCCGGAATGAAATACAGGATCTGTATGGCTTTACCGCAGGCGGTCAAAATAAATTCGGACTTTTGAACCTGGATTATACAGTATCCTACAGTCATGGTGAAGAATATACCGATGATAACGGACACATAAAATCCGAATGGCAGATAAAAAATATCGATTATGCATTGGACCTCTCGGACGTAGATTTTCCGGGCGTAAAAACCACCAATGTTGACCAAAGCTACTATTTCAATCCTGAAAACTGGAATGAAGATAAACAACAATATAAAGATAGATTTGCTTCGAACGATAATTTTATCAGCGCTGTTAACGTAAAATATCCCTATTATCTGGGTGCTTTTCCGGTAGAGTTTAAAGCCGGTGGTAAATTAACTATTGACCAAAAAGATCGAGACAGTCGTCGTTATACTTATAGATGGCGCGGTGATTATGATCTCAGCATGTTTGGGACGACCGGAGAAACGATAGATGATTTATTATTTGACAAGTACATATTGGGTCCCATAATGGATGGCGATAAAGTGAGCGATTTTTTACAGAACAATCTCGATCCCGAAAATGGCTTCCGCAAGGAACCGGTAAATGATAGCGAGGATGGTTTTGGCGGTCAATATGAGGGTTCCGAAAGCATCTATGCCGGTTATTTAATGACCACGATTCACTTTAATGAATTGATGGTTTTGGCCGGTGTGAGAAGCGAATTAACGCAAACGACTTATGATGGAATTGAGCTTCAACTGGATGATGACGGAGCGATTGTGAACGACAAAACCGTTTCCCAGGAAAATGATTATGTCAACTTTTTTCCCGCTTTGCACTTTCGGTACAATTTATCTCCTATGACCAATGTCAGACTTGCCTATACTCAGGGTATTGCCAGACCCAATTATTTTGATTTGGCTCCATACCGATGGATTATTCCGGATGATAATGAGATCGTTGCCGGGAATCCGGATCTTGAGCCGACTGAATCAAAAAACATGGATTTAATGTTGGGTCATTATTTCCAAAGTGTCGGCGCTATCAATGTAGGGTTGTTCTATAAAAGTCTGGACAAGGTCATTTATCCAGCGGCGACTCGAATTGAAGGCGGCAACTATGACGGTTATGACGAAATAATGCAGGTTAACGGTGGAACAGCGGACGTGTATGGGTTTGAAATCGGATGGATGCAGCAATTAACATTTTTGCCGGGCTTTTGGAATGGATTCGGCGTATATGCCAACTATACCTATACCCAGGCTGATGTCGATCTCACCTATGCAGACCGTGATGTGCTTCCCGGCCAGGCGGGTGATGTCGGTAATGTAGGATTGAGTTTCGAAAGAGGCGACTTGACCGCCCGTTTGAGTTTTAATTATACTTCGGAAGTGCTGGTTGAGGTTGAAACGGATAAAGAATTCGACCGCTGGAACGACGATAGGCTCCAGGTTGATTTTTCAGGATCCTATGAGTTTATGCCCGGCTTTGAATTCTATATTGATGCCGTCAATTTGACAAATGCAGTTAAGCGTGTGTATTACCATATACCTTCTCGTCCCAGGGAAAATGCGTATTATGGCTTATCCGTACGCTCTGGTATTAAAATGACTCTATAGTTCCCATATAAATCCTCCCAATTACGGGCAAAGGCTCATTACGCCCCGGTTCTTGGGAGGATTTATTTTAATTTTAAAAGCAGGACTTGATATGCAACGAAGAGAATTTATCAAAAATATTGGAAAAACAGGATTGTGTGTTACGGGTTTGTCCCTGACCGGCTCTTTGAGTTGTACGCATAAATCTGAAAAAAAATGGAATGTTGTTTTTATTGTGGCCGATGATTTAGCCTGGAATCAGGTGAATTATCACGAATTCGGTTTTTATGAAACTCCAAATATCGACAAGATTGCTGCTGATGGTATTCACTTTACCGATGCTTACTCTGCTTCTCCGGTTTGTTCGCCTACCAGAGCCAGTCTTATGACCGGTAAAAATCCCGCGCGATTACATATGACCGATTACATACCCGGGAGTCCTTTTCCGTACGCGCGCTTGTCCAGGCCCAAAGTCCCTGAATTCCTGTTGAATATTGGTTTGCCACTTGAAGAAAAGACTATGGCAGAACTATTCAAAGAACATGGATACCATACCGGCCATTTCGGTAAATGGCATCTCAGTAAAGATAAAGATTACCAGGCGGGCAGACCCGGAGATCCGGGCTCGCAGGGATTCGATGAAGTGTTAACAACAGTCAAACCGGAATATGAAGCGCCTCCCAATGACGCGCACCATGCTGTTGAAATCACCAACCAATCTCTTGACTTTATTGACAGACATAAAGACGAGCTGTTTTTCTGTTATACAAGCCATCATGTCGTTCATCGACCGTTGATGGAAAAAGATAACCTTGTACAAAAGTATAAAAATAAACCCTATTCAAATGATCCGGTTAATAATCCTGTTATGGGTGCGATGATTGAAAGAATGGATAACGGAATTGGACAAATACTGGATAAACTTGATGAACACAATCTGAATAATAAAACGATCGTAATTTTTTATTCCGATAATGGCGGCTTTGAGCAGCATCAGGAACAGGATCCTCTTCGTGGTGGAAAAGCAATGCTTTTTGAGGGCGGTATTAAAGTACCTCTTTGCATGAGATGGCCAGGTGTCATAAAACCGGGAACGGTGTCTAATGAACCTGTTATATCCGATGATTTTTACCCCACATTTGCCGAAATACTAGGCGATAATAACTTGCCCGCAAACCTGGATGGAGTGAGTTTACTACCTTTACTTAAACAAGAAGGTACAATTGACCGGGAATATCTCTGTTGGCATTTTCCGCATTATCATCACCTGGGATATAAACCTGCTGCTGCTATTAGGTATGGCAATTATAAACTTATTGAGTGGTTCGAAAAAAGCAAGTTAGGTGAAGAAAAGCCCTATCAACTTTTTAATGTGGAAAATGATCCCAGTGAAATAAATGACCTCTCAGACGAAATGCCGGACTTGGCTGAACGATTGTTCAAACAATTAAAAGAATGGAGAAATAAAGTCGGCGCCAGAGAGATGACCATTAATCCCAACTATAATCCTGACAAGGCAGATTGGCGATTTAAGGATAGAAAAGGGTGGAGAGTAGAAAACGGAATCATTGTGACATGATAAACAGATGACGGACTGATCGCGACAATATTCTCATCAAGCATCATATAAGCGACGATAGCCTTTATGTAAATGCGTTTTACGATAATTCAAGATCGCTTCGATTTCCCAGGGCAAAAGCCGGTGTACTTTTGGGATCGCGCCACTGTGTTGGTTTTCCTTGCTTTGCCTTTTTTCCGATTGTAATATTTGCTTGTGCTCAAAAATAGCCATATCAGCATGCGCGTCAGCCGTTCGCCGATCCTTTTGTGCCAATAAGAAATATAATCAAAGTATTTCATTACGGAGGTTTCGGGAGATCCAGCGTTTGCTTAGATCTTCCCAGATAACTTTTTTAGTTTTAGGTTCTTCTCTAATAATTCGGCAATCACTTTGCGATTTTTGAGAATTTTTAAGATCACGAACTTTTTGGTTTTGGAATTTTTTCGCGAAAACTGATCAACTGTTTTTTCAAAAAGCTCCTTTTTCCATAGATAGAATAAATTGGAATGAATAAGGTCTCCTAGTTCTTATGTTTTTTTCACCTTAATTTAAGGCCCTATTTTTCCGATTCCAACTGAAGCATGGCAGGAATTAAAATGCGTACAATTGCTCTAAATTTTCCTAATAAAATGGTTTTTGGTAATGGTTGCAAAGATCAGTTTATTGATGATTACAATGCAACAGGATACAGAAAATTAATGCTAATTACCGCAGAAGCTTTGATCAAGTTGGTTGATCCTATAGCAAAAAAAATAAAAGCAAACAAGGTTGATGTTTATGTGTATGCTAACGTCAATGCAGAACCGACAATTGAAGATTTTATGAAAGCAGTTCAGTTCGCCAAACAAAATAATGTGGATAGTATTGCAGGCATAGGGGGAGGAAGCGTTTTGGACATGGCAAAACTCATTGCCGCTATGTGTAACGACGATAAAATTATTCAACAAGTGTTCGGAGTCGGCAGGTTAAAGTCACGTGAGCTTTTCCTGGCCTGTCTTCCGACAACGGCTGGAACCGGAAGTGAGGTTTCGCCAAACGCGATATTACTTGACAAGCATGACAATCTTAAAAAAGGAGTAGTAAGCCCGTACCTGATTGCGGATGCAGCCTATATTGATCCATTGTTTACAAAATCGGTACCTCCTTCTGTTACCGCAGCAACCGGATTGGATGCACTCATTCATTGCATCGAAGAATACACCAATCTTTATGCACATCCGATTATTGATACGTTTGCTTTGGAAGGCATTCGATTAATTGGTCGTTATCTACTACGCGCTTATGAGAATGGGGATGACGAACAAGCGCGTGAAAAAGTTGCACTCGGTAGCCTTTACGGCGGTATCGGGCTTGGTCCCGTAAACACAACTGCAGTTCATGCTTTGTCCTATCCTCTGGGAGGTGAATTTCATATCCCGCATGGTTTATCAAATGCTGTTCTACTTCCCTATGTGATGAAATTCAATATGGTAAAATCTTCAGAACGATATGCAAGTGTTGCACTTGCATTAGGTGCAAAAAAAGGAAAAAACGACTATGAAACTGCAAAAAACGGAGTTGATAAGATATTTCAACTTTGTGAACTCTTGAATGTAAAGGTTAAACTTTCGGCTCTTGATATCCCCAGAGATTCTATTGATAGAATGGTAGCAGGAGCCATGAAAGTAGAAAGACTTTTGAAAAATAATCCTCGCAAAGTTACATCAAAGGATGTAAAGAAAATTTATAATGAAGCTTACTGAAAAAGGTATCATTTATGGCAAAAATTCAAAAAGCCTATTCGGGCATTATCGTTCCTGTGGTAACTCCATTTACTGATAAAGAGAAAATTGATATTCCTGCTCTTGAAAAAATTATTGAGAATTTAAACAATAATGACTGTGAGACGCTGTTATGCGGAACGACTGGGGAAACGGCTTCAATGGGCCAATCCTTCAAAACAAAGATTGTAGCAACAGTTGTTAAAAAATTCAGTCAATCTAGAATTTTTGTTGCAATATCGGACAATTGTTTTAAAGATGCGGTAACCGCAGCTAATAGATATTTTGATATAGGTGTAGAAGCCGTAGTGGTTTTACTTCCCGGATATTATCCGCTAACCACGGATCTGATGCTGAATTATTATGAGAATTTCGTCAAGGCAATTCAAGGTAAAATGTTTATCTACAATATTCCGGCGACAACACATCTTTCCATTCCGCTTAATGTCATTGACAAATTAAGTTACCATGAAAGAATCATTGGACTCAAGGACTCTGAGCGAGATTATGATAGATTATTAAAATCTATTGAATTGTGGAAAACACGAGAAGATTTTTCGTATTTTATCGGTTGGGGCTCACAATCTTTTAATGGATTGTGGAATGGATGCGATGGTATCGTTCCCAGCACTGGTAATTTTAATGCATTTGTTTACAAAGAGATGTATCAAGCTGTCCGTGAAAATGATAAAGAAAAGGGTGAACGAGATCAAAATATTTCGATGGAAATTGCCAAAGTTTATCAAAAGGATAAAATACTAAGCCAATCATTACCTGCACTAAAAGTTATGATGAATGAAGCAGGATTATGCGGCAAGAAGGTTTTACTGCCTTTTACTCAATTAGCTGAAAATGACGACAGGAGCATTCGCAAACAAACTCGTCATCTGATTGAAAAGTATGAATTAAATTGGATTTAATGAGCTAATGCTCAATAATAAACCTATAATTGGAATTACGATGGGAGATCCTTCCAGTATTGGTCCCGAGATCGCTGTGAAAGCATTGTGCGATGATAACGTTTTTAAATGGTGCAATCCTATAATCATCGGTGATGAAAAAGTTATTAGAAAAACTGCAACCGATTTAAAAGTAAAAAGAAAAATTAACAGGATAGCTGATGTCAAAAACGCCGAATTTGTTCGAAATACAATAAATATTTACCATCTTGATTTGGTTGATCTTAACAAACTCGAAATAGGCAAAATTTCGGCTATGTCTGGAGAAGCTGCGTTTCAATGTGTTAAAAAAGTCATTGATCTTGCTCTTGATAATGAAATTGATGCAACCGTTACAGGACCGATCAATAAAAAATCAATAAATTTAGCAGGACATAAATTTTCCGGGCACACTGAAATTTACGCACATTTTACCAATACAAAAAAATTTGCAATGCTCTTGGTCGAAGGAAATTTTCGTGTAATTCATGTTTCTACGCATATTTCTTTAAGAGAGGCATGCGATGCAGTTAAAACGGAAAGAATAATCGAGGTGACTGAATTATTATACAATGCATGTAAACAATTTGGTATTCATAAGCCCAAAATAGCGATAGCCGGTCTTAATCCTCATGCAGGTGATAACGGATTGTTTGGCGAAGAAGAAATTACTGAGATCATACCTGCAGTTAAAAAAGTCAAAGAGTTGGGAATTGATGCAAAAGGACCTTTTCCGGCAGATACAGTATTTGCTATCGCAAAGACAGGAGCTTTCGACGGGTGTGTTGCTATGTATCATGATCAGGGCCATATACCGTTCAAATTAATCGGTTTCCAATGGGATAATAACACAAGTGAAATGAAGAGTGTAAAGGGAGTGAATATTACTCTCGGTTTACCTATTGTTCGAACTTCAGTTGATCATGGGACAGCTTTTGAAATTGCGGGTAAGGGAATAGCTAAAGAAGATGCATTGGTCAATGCAATCGAATATGCAGTAAAAATGTCTAATAAAGCCTGTTTCAATCGACCACTTTCCTGATATGGAATCTAATGACAAATTTCAATTTCAAAGTGATTTCATAGAGAATCAAATTGAAAATATGCTAAATTAAAGTTGAATTACTATAAATCCAAACACTTTAAACTATACCGGCAGAATGATCCTTTTAGATCATAAATAACAAATTAACAAACATATAGGGTACACAACTGAAACAGGCTTTAATAGTTTTTAAACTCAAGGTGACGGAAATAAAATGATAGTGGTTATTGCAGATGATTTTACAGGTGCAGCGGAGATTGCCGGATTGGGCTTGAGATACGGACTACAAGTTGAGATTGAATCACATGTTCATAACAAGGTGGATTCAGATTTATTAATTATCGCAACCGATACAAGATCAATGCAGGCAGATGAAGCTTATGAAGAAGTTTTTTCAATTACAAAAAGCTTAAAAAAGCTTGATTGTGATTTGATATATAAAAAAACTGATTCGGTTTTCAGAGGTCATATTTATCAAGAACTCTTGGCAATAATTGAAGCAAATGGTTATGACAAAGTTCTTTTGGTGCCGGCAAATCCTTCTCTGGGCAGGGTGTTAAAAGATGGCACCTATTATATAAACAATCAATATCTACATGAGACAAACTTTGCAAAAGACCCTGATTTTCCATTAACTTCATCCAATGTACTGGATTTGATAAAAGCAGGCGAACGTAATGCTGTTCATTTGGCAAATGTAAAACAAGATGATATCAAGGGAAAAATAACAATTGGCGAAGCACGGCATGAGCATGATCTAGTAGCCTGGTCATTTCAAGTGGATAAAACAACTTTACCGGCTGGGGGATCTGAATTTTTTAAAGCTTTACTGGAATTAAAAGGGTACAAAAAGAAATGTTTATCAGTCAAAAAAAGAATAACATTCGGTAAAAATTTTTTAATTGTTTGTGGCAGCACTTATTCTAGAGGAAAAGCCGCGTTTACAAATATGAAAAAAAATGCAATAAAAATATTACCAATGCCTGATAGTGTATTTAATGACTGTTTAGATGCTGAAGAATATTTTATAAAGTGGGAGAAAAATGTTATATGTGCTTTTCGTGATCATAATGTTGTCATAATAGAAATAGATCAAAAGGTCGTTAAAGATAAAAATTATGCCAAGAGATTACGTGAAGAAATGGCAAGACTGGTCGATGACGTCTTGCAGCAAGTAGAGGTGCACGAACTACTAATTGACGGGGGAGCTACAGTTTATTCGATTACAGAACGCGCAGGATTTGGCAAGTTCTTTCCCATTCAGGAACTGTCTCCTGGTGTGATTAGAATGCAAGTGCAATCAAGAGAAAATTTGTTTCTGACCATTAAACCTGGTAGCTATTCATGGCCGAAAATAATACTGGATTATTTAAATACTGAATAGGTTTTTTCATTAAAGAATAGGAGCCGAAATGTATGATCAAACACTGCATTGGCTGGATTATATTGTCATACTAATTTCTCTTTTGGTTTCTCTCTATATCGGAAATCGCTTTGCCAATAAGCAGACGAGTACAAAAAATTATTACGTTGCTGGAGGTTCTATTCCTTCCTGGGCTGTTGGTCTATCCATAATGGCAACGCTTATAAGCAGTGTTACCTTTTTAGCCTATCCCGGTGAAGGGTTTAGCGATAATTGGATCCTGCTGGTACAGGGGATTATGGTCGTTATTGTGCTAACCGGGTTAGTGTGGTTTGTAGTGCCCCTTTACAGAAAAGTAATTGGCATCAGTGCTTACGAGTATTTTGAAAAAAGGTTCGGCTTTTTAGCCCGGCTTTATAGTTCATTAGCGTTTGCATTTGCTCATGGAGCTAAAATGGGCACGGTTTTCTTTTTAATGGGACTGGCCCTTGCCAGTTTAACCGGAATCAATACGTTTATTGTTATTTGGGTGATCGGGTTTGTGGTAATATTTATTACCTTGCGTGGGGGTATAGAAGGAGTTATATGGCTTGATGTAATACAAGGATTTTTGTTAATCGGCGGCGGTTTATTGGCAATCGCAATTATCATCTTTTCAATTGATGGCGGTATTGTTAATCTATTTGATGTTGCGATCAAACATCAAAGAATCAGTTTTGCTCCCTATGCCTGGGATTTTACAAAACTGACATTTTTTGTGATGGTGTTTAATGGATTGTTTTATGGTATTCAAAAATACGGGACCGATCAGACGATTGTTCAAAGGTATCTGACAGCAAAATCAGAAAAAGAAGCAGAACGGGCTTCTCTGATCGGACTGTTTGTAAGTCTGCCTGTCTGGACTTTGTTTATGTTTATTGGAACAGCATTGTTTGTATACTATAAAGCGACACCTGAATTACTGCCGGCTAATATTGCACCGGACGCTGTTTTCCCCTATTTCATTATGACACAGATTCCCGTTGGCCTGACCGGCCTCATAATCTCTGCATTGATGGCTGCATCTATTTCGAGCCTGGATTCTGATCTGAATTGCCTGTCGGCTATTGTTGTTGAAGATTATTATCTCCGCTTTAAAAAGGATGCCACAGATCAGGAAAAACTGAAATTCGGAAAAGGTGTCATTTTAGTATTTGGCTTAATAAGTTTATTAGTTGCTTCGCTCTATGTTTATTTGGGCAGTGAGGGAATACTGGGTATTATATTTGGATTATACGCTATTTTTTCTGGTGGAATAGCAGGCATATTTATTCTCGGTACATTCTCAAAAAGAGCCAACAAGCAGGGATTATACATTGCTATCCTGATTACAATACTGTTCACGGGGTATGCCGTACTGACTTCAAAAGAGTTTAACGGGATGATATTATTGGATCTGGGTAAATGGAACTTTCCACACCATGAATACATGATTGGTGTTTATTCTCATTTGATTATAGTCATCGTTGGGTATTTCGTCAGCTTTTTATTCCCCTCTGCAGAGGTTCATGAGGATTTAACGATTTATGCCTGGTGGGATAGGAGGAAAAAATTAAATAAAAATAGTAATGAGAAAAAGGGATAATAAAATGAAACATATATATCGTATTGGGAGAAAAAGACTGTCTGATATTTATAACATCACGTATTCAAGATACAGCTCTGATAATGGTAGATCTTGGAGCGATGAGTTTATCATTCGAGATGATTTTTTTACCAGTGAAAATAAAGATATGAAAGATTTAGGATATCCACGATTGATTCAAAATCAAGATGGAGATGTGGTAGCTATTTATTATTGGGCCACCAGAACAAATCCGGAACAGCACTTGGCGGTTTCCGTCTGGACGCCCTGAAAATTAATTAAACGATATTACAGGTTAAGAATTACTAAAGACGAACAATTTCTTGTTTAATATTCAAATGATCACAACTCTCAATTCAATCTTATGACTACCTTTATTTATTTAATTATTATTTTAACCTTTGTTGTCATTGCCATAGCAAAATACAAATTGCATCCCTTTATATCCTTGCTCTTAGCTTCTTTGCTCATTGGCTTTTTATCCGGACTTGACGCAAAGCTTATTATTGAGTCAATAGAGAAGGGGTTTGGCGATACATTAAAGGGCATCGGGATTATTATTGTATTTGGCGCAATCATTGGTCAGTATCTGGAAAAAAGCGGCGGCACCAAAACTATTGCGGAAACCCTGTTACGAACGATCGGTGAAAAAAAATCTCCGCTTGTGATGAGTTTTACCGGATTTCTTGTATCAATTCCGGTCTTTTGCGATTCCGGGTTTATTATTCTTTCATCCCTGAACAAAGCAATTAGCAAAAAAACAGGAATATCGCTAACCGTGCTGAGTGTCGCCTTGTCGACAGGTTTATATGCAACGCATGTTTTTGTGCCGCCAACTCCGGGACCTCTGGCGGCTGCGGCAGCCTTGGGGGCAGATATCGGCCTGGTGATTCTTTTGGGCTTAATTGTGGCAATCCCTTCGGCTTTGGCAGGTCTGTTTTGGGCAAAGTATTTTGGGAAAAAATACAAGGTGGTACCCGGTACGATCGAAACGCAAAAAAAAGACCGTATCTTGCCTTCCAGATTACTTTCATTTGCTCCTATTATCATTCCTATAATCCTGATCGCCTGCAAGTCTATTGCTGATTATCCGACACAGCCTCTGGGTGATAATGCGATCTATAAATTTGTCAGTTTTATCGGAGATCCGCTGATTGCATTATTTATCGCGGTTTTTATTGCATTTTTCTTAAAAGGAATGAAAACCCCCGGTACCCATGCACATTGGATCACTGAAGGTTTGAGAAATGCGGGAGTCATAATCCTGATCACAGGAGCTGGTGGTGCATTTGGAAATGTCTTGAGAACTACTGATTTGGGAGAATATTTAGGCAATACGTTGTCACATTGGCATGCTGGATTATTTCTTCCCTTTCTAATCGCGGCAATATTAAAATCATCCCAGGGTTCGTCAACGGTTTCGATTATTACTACTGCAGCCATTGTATCACCACTGCTGGGTTCGTTGAATATGGATGGGGAGATCGCCAAAGCTTTAACAGTTTTAGCGATCGGGGCAGGTGCAATGACAGTTTCTCATATGAATGACAGTTATTTTTGGGTTGTATCACAGTTTTCTGATATGGATACACAAACTGCATTAAAAACACATACCATAGCAACGTTGCTGCAAGGTCTGGTCGGTATCATATTGATTTTGCTTTTATCATTAATTCTATTATAACCAAATGAACCAATTAAAACTTGAAGGATAATTATGATTTATAAAATAATGTTACTAGTCATGTTTCTGGTTTCTGCTTTATTAGCACAGCAAAAGATGCCACCTTCAGTGGACGAATCAAAAGATGAACCCATTGTTTATTCGGGTAAACGAAAAGTAGATAAATGCTTTTTTGACGGCAAATTGCCGCATGCGGTCGGAGTGCATCAATATCAAGTGGTGCGGGCCAACCGTAATAATCCTCCAGGTAGAGGCGGAGTAGGATATACCTACAATCATCAGCCTTATCTGGCATATTGGAACAGTAAATTCTATTATCAATATTTATCCGGATTGTATCAGGAGCACACACCACCGACCCGAACCTCTATTGTTACGTCTAAAGACGGCGTAAAATGGAATAAACCGGTTGTTGTTTTTCCTGTTTACAAACTTCCCGAAATTAAAAGGGATGATATTCACGTGCCTAAAGGCATGCCCGCAGTTATGCATCAACGCATGGGATTTTATGTCGCTCCGAACGGGAAACTGTTAACATCGGGATTCTATAGCTATTGCGAAAATCCGCAGCATTCTCCGAATGTCGGCAATGGTTTGGGACGAGTTGTCAGAGAAATCAAAACAGATGGGTCGCTAGGTCCAATTTATTTTATCAGATACAATAGACATGCCGGTTTCAATGAAAGCAATACAAAATATCCGTTCTATAAGGAAAGCGATGATTCGGCATTTCTCGCGGCATGTGATTCTCTTCTTACAAACAAACTGATGATTATGCAGTGGTGGGAAGAAGATCGAGCCAAAGATGGTTTTTACCCAATTGATCCCGGCGATATTGAAAATACTTTTCTTTTTCATCAAAAGATAACAACCTCCAAAGGAGCTGGCAAGGCATTTGTTTGGTATACACGACCCGATGATGTTGTGGTTGGTTTGTGGAAAAATCAGTACGCTGCCTTGACGACTGATAACGGTGATACCTGGACAGCGATCACAAAAAACAAAACCTTGATGACTGCCGGCTCTAAAACATGGGCGCAGAAAACAGATGACGGCAAATATGCACTTGTCCATAATCAGTCGCCTACCAGAAGAAACCGTTTTCCAATGGTTGTGATGACAAGCAGAGACGGATACGAGTTTACAGATATGTTATGTATCAGCGGAGAGGTGCCGCCTCAACGATATACTGGTTTGAATAAAAATTATGGTCCTCAGTATTTTCGCGGTATCGCTGAAGGAAACGGCAATGCCCCCGGTGACAAAATGTGGGTGGTGTTCAGTAACAACAAGGAAGATATGTGGATTGCCAATATAACAACACCCATAACCGGTATAGTTACTGCCGATGTGAACGAGAATTTCAACTCGGTTACGACGGCGGACGAATTGAATGCCTGGAATATTTATTCTCCGCAATGGGCACCCGTCGAGATCGTCAATGATTTATACGGCATAAATAAAGTCTTACAGCTAAAAGATGAAGACCCTTATGATTATGCAAAAGTTGAAAAAATATTCCCAGAGCGGAAACATATCGAAATCAGTTTTAAAATCTATCCCTACAGCGTTAGACTCGGCAAAGCATTAGAAATCGAAGTTCAGAGCGTAACCGGGGAGCGAGCATTAAGATTGCGCTTTGATCATGATAATGTCCGTTTTGATTTAAATGACATTGAACTGGAGGGCGTTGATGTAATACCGCTCACATGGCATAAAATCAGGCTTGTTCTTAATTGCGATTCACAATCCTATGATTTTTATCTCGATGAAAAACTTGCAAAAAAAGCCATTGAATTTGGTGAGCCTGTTAAAAAGGCAAACCGTATAGTATTTCGAACAGGACCCTATAGAAACTTTGTACCCGCTGATTACATAGATGGTTATCCAAATGCGGTTGGTTTGTTCGATGAAGATGTGCCATTTCCCGGACAAAAAGTAAGCCCCATTATTTACTGGATTGATGATTTTGTGACAAAGAGCAATTAAAAATTCAAAATCAACACAATTGTCAGAATTAAGGAAATTATATACAGAGGAAAAGTAATGATTAACAGATATTACAAAGACGGTGAGAAGCTTGATGTCGCCGGTTTAAACGAAATTACAGTTTTAATCGATAGAAGCGAAACGGAACTGACAGAAGTTGGGCACAACTGCTGGCGCCCCAAACTTGATGGGCCTCCGCATAAACATAATGATAAAGATCAGATATTTTATGTTACTGGTGGTGAAGGAATAGTGAAAGTGAGGGGAAAAAAGTTCGACGTAACAAAGGGCAACCTTGTTTATGTACCTGCCGGCATTCTGCATCAAACAATAACCACAAGCGATATACCCTTGTGCTATATGCTTTTTAATATATTCAATAATCGTGAGAAGGAAGGACACAGAACATTCAAAGATCACATAGAAAAAGTCAAAGAAATCAGGAGAAGACAAGCTGATTCCGGACAAGCCGATTTTGACGATAAGGAAAAATTGAACAAAACAAAGTCTCTGAAATATATCAAAGATAGTACTTTAGAAAAACGATATGATTTTGGATCATACTATGCAATTTTGTTACTTGATCGGAAAGAGACCAATAAATGTGAGTTAACAATAGTTGGATGGCCCGCGAGGCAGAAAGGATCAGGGGTTGTCGATAAAGCAATTGAACAAACATTCTTTGTATTGGATGGCAAAGGCCGGGTAACAGTTGGTCATGAAACTGAAAATGTAAAGCCAGGAAATGTGCTTTTTGTTCCACGAAATACCTCGCATATCATCGAAACATTTGATGAAGAGTTAGTATATATGCGTCTAAAGGCATTGGTAATTCCTGGAACTGATCAAAGTTTTAAAGTGATGTACAATCGTGTTATATAAAGGATGCAACCCTGAAATCCGAAACCGTAAGAACGAAAGGATAATAAATAATCCTGTTTTAAGCCAGACCTTGAGGTTATAACTATGTTCAAACAAAATAAAAAATTTGCCCTAGTTGCATTATTTTTTATTTCCGCACTCTGGTTATTTTATGCATGCGAAAACAAACCAGATGCAAGTAAAGTCTTTGATAAAGACTATTCGCTGCTCATTCTCAGTGATATTCATATCAGCAATGATGAGACAAAAGATCAGCGTCTGATTGATATGATCAGCGCTGTCAATGATGGAATGTTTGAAAACCTGGACATGCTTATAATAACCGGCGATGCGGTATCAAGCTTTCAACGTTTCAGAGATGAAGGGGATTTGCCTGGAAATCAAAGGGCGGAAAAATTTATAAACATAATAAGCCAGATTGCAATACCCTGGCATATCGCACTCGGAAACCATGATTATAAGATTGACAGCGACCGGGATTCCGACGCCCCTTTTTCATTTCAAGATATTGATACCATGGAAGTGTTATGGCATGAGTTGGCAGATATTGAACCCTATTATGCGATTGAACATAAAGGATGGAATTTATTGTTTCTCAACAGTATGCGTGGAAGATATCTCGATCGGTTTTTTGATGACCAGCAAATGCAGTGGTTGAAAAACGAATTGCAAAAAGGGCTGCCTGTCCTTCTCTTTTTCCATCATCCTGTCGAAACGGATCATATAAAAATACGGAGTAAGCCAAAAGACATTATTACGCCAAAAATAGAACCGGAATTTTTCTCACTGGCTGACGCTCATAAAGAGCAAATTAAAGGAATCTTTGTCGGTCATGCTCATCGGTGGGTGAAAGATGAACTTTTTGCAACGATTCCGGTCTATCTAACGGATTCATTTGCCGATAATCAAAAAAGTCCATTCCGCCTGATTGATATTGATACAACAAAGAATTCAATACACGTAACCCGACAGGAGTTTATAAAGAATTGAGGTATTTTGTTATAAAGGTCAAATTATGAGTGCGGCAAGTAACGCCAACTATTGGAAAGGAATCATATTATGTCTACTCGACAAAAAATCACGGTTTTTTTTCTAGTCGGAATTCTGTTCATGTTGACGACCAGCAGCAATTCCCGGGAAACCGATAAAAGCACAATCGCTTTCTGGCCATTCGATGAACAGCAGGGGATTTATCCGAGTTGTGTTCTGTCTGATTTATCTGACAATGATTATCCCCTGGCGCTTGGTTTGGGCGGGAAAATTGTGAACGGTAAATTCGGAAATGCCTTGCTACCGGTCGGACAAGCAGAGTTTGATTATGTAGAGATTGAAGGAATGGTGAGATTCGGCATGACCCAACTGCCCGTACCTGATGGGCGGAGTGTAGAGCCGATGTCCTGGTTCAATGCCGATTTTGCCGCTTTAATGACAAGTGGAGAAACTCATCTCCGCAAACAGGTCGGTTTTCCCCAGGTTACTCGAACAGATTTAAATCTCGGTGATTTTGACTGGACTGTGGAATTCTGGTTTTACCCATCGCGCAAGACTGACGAAAACGGAACAGTCTTTGAGATAGGGACAGGACGCAGGGGTGAGAACCGGATTTATACTACATTGAAACTTAACCGGGATATAGGCCAATTTATTTTTTATAATCAACCGAGCGGAACTCTGATCGAGATACCTTCATCGCTTGAATCGGACGCATGGCAGCATCTTGCGTTTGTATATGATTCAAGAGAAAACCAATTGACTTATTTTGTCAATGGAAAGATGATCAGCCTGAAGAATTCTGAAGCGTTAAAGCAGCTGCCGGTGGGTGAAGAGGATTACATGAGTGTGGGAAGAAACGGTCTGTGGAAGGAACCCCTTCAAGGCAGGATTGATGAATTGAGGTTTTCTCAAGGTATGATATATCCGGACAAATTCACGCCCCCCAAAAGTTTCTCCTACCTGCATGATCTGGAAAGAACAAATAATTTGATTGCCGGTCCCGAACTGTTATTCGATGGTGAAAAACTTGATCAACCCATCAAACTGAGCTCTCGAAAACATCTTTTTATTGATGATGCCATTCTTGAAACAACCGGAGACGCTGAGTTTGTAGTCAATCCTCCCCGCATGGAAGAAATTGTTTTAACAAATATCAAGGGACATTTTCGAAAACATCTCAGTGTTGTTGAAGATAAAGATGGAAATATTCGTATCTATACCACGGTTGAGGATGACTATTTGGCTGTATGGATTTCAAAAGATGGAGTTCATTTTACAGCGCCCGATTTGCCGAACGGTCACTATAAAGGTCATACCAATATTGTTCTGCATAAGAATGTGGGCATGGGGATCGTCTTTCTGGATCCCAATGCGCCTGATGATGAACGCTGGAAGTATATAAGCGACTATCACCGCAGGGCTGTTTCCATATTTTATTCCAAAGACGGTTTGAGTTTTGAACGTTATAAACAGCCTGTGCTTCCGTTCCGTTCGGGCTCGCAGGCCAATATTTATTATGATGATCAAAAACAGGTCTATACGACATTCCACCGATCAGATTTCGGCCGCACCCGGACCGGGGATACTCAGCGTGACTTTGTGATGACGGAAACAAAAGATTTATTAAAACCCTGGCCGTTCACTCCTCTGACTCCGGCTGAAACAAAAAAAAGAGCCGAGGGGAAACGGATTGCTGAATACAGTCCCTGGTATCTTGATAACGGTCCTCTGACTCCCGGCGGTTTCTCTTTGGAATACCCCTGGATTTTTTCGCCAATCGACAGCCTGGATCCGCGGGAAACGGATGTTTATATTCCCAAAGCTCATAAATACCCGTGGGCACCGGATACGTATGTGGCTTTTCCTGTGATGTATTTTCATTATGAGGAATCATTACCGGAAGAAAGAAGTATCCTTTTCGAGGAAAGCAGGCAGCTCGGCTCCGGGCCGCTTGAAACTCAATTTTCGGCAAGCCGCAACGGCGTTGACTGGCAACGATATCCAAGACCCGCATATGTCGGCATCGGCAGACATCAGGGGATTGATTTTGTAACCGCTTATATCGCCTACGGCATGGTAAAACGTGAGAATCAAATCTGGCAATATGTGTTCTGTGAACCGCATTATCATGCGCCCTGGGTAAAGTATGATGATAAGAGATCCGTGATCAGACTGGTTCAGAGACTTGACGGTTTTGTGTCACTCGATTCTCCTTATGAGAAAGAGACAACGGTTATCACAAAACCTTTGATTTTTAAAGGCAACAGACTTGTCATCAATATTGATACTGAAGCGACGGGCTATGCACAAGTCGGATTTTTGGATGAAAATGGAACCCCAATTGAAGGATTCGGCGTTGATGAATGCGTTTATATCAACGGAGATTTTCTGGAAAAAGAAGTCGAGTGGATGCAGAAAGGTAAAAATATATCCGAGCTCGCCGGCAAAACGGTACAGCTTGTTCTCAAGATGAGAGGCTCAAAATTATACGCGCTGCAGTTTACAAATAAATAATCTGAAAGAGAGGTCTGAATATGTTGAATCCCAAAATATTGCTTGCTGTCATGTTCATTTTTTACGCAACCCTGTTATCTGCGCCCAAAGAGGACCATACTGTTTCTCTTTGGCTGTTTGATGAACAATGCGATTTGTATCCGAGTCAGGTTTTAGTGAACTGTTCGGAACATAACCTGCCGCTTGTACTCGGCCCGGGCGGAAGAATTGTTAAAGGTAAATTTGGAAATGCGCTCGAGCCCCTGATGCATCCTAAAGTTGTGCTGCCCGAGGGTGAGAAAAGGTTCGGGCTTGTAAAGCTTGATCCTCCTCCGGGACGGACTGTTGCTCCTTTGACGTGGTACAATGCCGAGTTTTCGGCTTTGATGACAAGCGGCGAAACGCATCTGCGCAAAGAGGTCGGATTCAAAAGCCCGGCGGCGACTGCAATGAATCTGGGCGATTTTGACTGGACTGTAGAATTCTGGTTTTATCCAAATCAGAATTCTGATACCGGAACAGTCTTTGAAATTGGAGCCGGGCCAAGGGGGGAAAATGAAAAATTAACACGCCTCAGTCTGGATCTAAAGAACAGTTCATTTAATTTCTTTAACCCGATGATTCAAAGCGCGGTTACTCTGCCTACTGAACTCACGTTTGAAACATGGCATCATGTTGCATTTGTGCATTTCGCTGATAAAGACAAAATTCTCCATTTTGTGGATGGAAAATTATTGTCGACAGCGAATAACGTCACTATCGGGAAACTCGAGCCTACCTTTGCCGAAGATTATATGAGCATTGCCCGGGACGGTCTGTGGGAACATCCTCTGCAAGGCAAAATCGATGAATTGAGATTTTCGGATGATCTAATTTATACAAAAGAGTTTAATCCGCCTGAAAGCTTTTCCAGTATTTATCAGGAAGGATACGTTGCGGATCAACTTGAAAAAGGCCCGCCTCTGTTGTTTGATGACGAATCCAGGGATGATACTCCGCTACAACTGGGCGGCAGAAAACATCTGTTTATTGATGATGCGTTTCTTGAGACCGTCGGCGATGTCGAGTTTACGGTTAATCCTCCTGAAAAAAAAGAACTGGTTATCGGGAATATTAAAGGCCCCTTTAGAAAACATTTAACCGTTATCGAAGATGAGGATGGATTAATCCGGATCTATAATTCTGCCCATGACGATTTTATGATTGTTCATACATCCCGAGACGGCGTGAATTTTAAAGCTCCCAATACCGGTATAAGCTATCGCGGCAGGGATAATATTGTTATTCCCGAACGTGTTGGAGGTAAAGGCAATCCTTTTATCGATCCGAACGGCAAAGGCGAGCATAAATGGAAATATATATCCAGTTATCATAACCGCGGTGTCTATCTTTACACCTCTGCGGACGGATGGAGCTGGACCCGCCGGAAAATGGCTTTAATTCCTTTTAGAAGTGGCACGCAATCCTGTACATTTTATGATGACCAGCGGCAGATGTATGTTTCAACCCACCGGACCGGTATATTTCATACACCGGGCGGCGCCACACAAAGAAGTACAGTCATTACTCAAACTAAAAATCTTTTCGAGCCTGTCAAATATGAACCTCTAAGTCAAAATGACTATTGGGAACTGGACAAAAAATACAGACTGCGTGAACCACAGCCCTGGTGGCTTGACAATGGACCGCTGACCCCCGGTGATTTTGGATTGGAATTTCCGCATGCTTTTGATCCAACCGGGGACGATCCCGTTGGAATGGACATTTATGTAACCAAAGCTATAAAGTACGAGTATGCTCCGGATACGTATCTCTCTTTTCCGATCACTTATTTTCATTATGAAAAAGATGGACCGCTGACACGACAGATATTATACGATTCGACTCGACTGCGAGGAGAAGGACCAATTGAAACCCAGATCGCTGTGAGCCGCAATGGGCTGGACTGGAAACGATATTATCAACCCGCGTATGTTCCCATTGGAAAACATAAAGGAATTGATGTAAAGATGGCCTATATCGCGCAGGGTATGGTCAGGCGTGGAGATGAACTGTGGCAGTATTATTTTGCTGAACCGCATTATCATTCAGCCTGGGTAAAATATGATGACAAGAGAGCAGTATTTCGATTGGTACAACGATTGGACGGATTCATATCGATTGACAGTCCATATGAAAAAGAAGCAGTTATCAAAACAAAGCCGTTTATTTTTGAGGGAAACAGACTCGTTCTTAATATTGACACCGATGCGGTAGGGTATACTCAGGTTGGTTTTGTGGATGAGCATGATAATCCGATTAAAGGTTTTTCAGTGGATGATTGTATTTACATCAATGGTGACTTTATCAAAGAAAAAGTTGAATGGATCCAAAATCGCGAGGAATTTGGAGATATGAGTATTGGCGAAGGTGAATCTACTGAAATATTGGAAAAAGTAAAGACGACAAAAGATGTTTCTCCGCTTGAAGGTAAAGTGGTAAAGCTTGTTTTTCGAATGAGAGGGTCAAAACT
>CAZSMC010000013.1:0-81268 GCA_964607755.1 uncultured Cytophagia bacterium
AAGCCTTCTGGAGAGCTCAGTTCTGGGAAACCAGGACGCTGGGTTCGGAGGGGGGGCGGTTGGAAAAGTATTATAGTTGCTTAATCATAATGGCTCGCTGGCCGCCTACCCTACTTTTAACCGCCGGTTCTTTAAGGCACATTTCGGGTCAGGTCAGTTTCAAGTTTGGTTGGTTTGCGCTAGTCCGATGCGGTTAAAACGGCTGATTTAATTGTTAAAAAAAATATTGATCTTTTAAAAAAAATATTATATATTCCATAATGGTTTCATATTGCAATTCATTATGGAGGTATTCAAATGGCGTCAATAACTGTAAAAAACATTCCGGATGATTTATATGAGGAGTTAAAAAACACCGCATATATCCATCGTCGCAGTATTAATAATGAAGTTATACATTGTATCGAGAATGCAATTAAAAGCATTAAAATCGATCCGAATGAATTTATTTCAAGAATTGATAATTTTCATAAAAATCTAAAAATGCCATTTCTAACTGACGAAATGCTTAGAGAATACAAAGAAAGTGGTCGAAAGTGATTGTCGTAGACACGAATGTAATAGCATATTTATTGATAATTGGCGAAAATACATCAGCTGCCAAGGCATTATATAAGCAAGATTCTGATTGGATCGCACCGATACTATGGAGAAGTGAATTTCGGAATGTTGTTGCAACATATCTGCGTAACGAGCACATTAATTTATCGCATGCATTATTTCTAATAGGACAGGCAGAAGATCTTATGCGAAATAATGAGTATCAAGTTAAATCAAAAGATGTGATGAAGCATGTTGCAGAATCTGGTTGTAGTGCATATGATTGTGAATATATTGCATTGGCCCAAGATTTAAATACAAAACTAATAACAACCGATAAGCGACTTATTAAAGCCTTTCCTCAAATCGCATTCAACCTAAAAATAGATTTAGCAATTTAGTGGAAAAAGCTAAAAATATCGGTCCACAGATAGTAACAAAACACGGTGAAGAGGCTGTTGTGGTATTATCTATTGCTGAGTATAGAAAATTACTAAAACCCAAACAGAACATTATTAGCTTTTTTCAGAATTCACCATTATCAGATTATGATATTGATTTAGAAAGAAATAAGGAATTTCCATGCGATGTTTCACTTTTTAATCCTTGGTTGTAAACTGTCTACTTTTAAAATATCGGTATAACATTTTTTTGCAGGTGATGCGAACCGCAGTTCCCTTTGAGAAAATTTTGGAGGTAAAATACCATGCGGCAAATCGGTTTGGTCCGGTGTTCGCGCACCTGGAAAAAGCGTTATATAGTAAATCAGATAAGAACCGTATTATTCACAAAACGCAAAAGAGGTGCGATATGAATCCACATGTGGTTAACAATGAAATCACAGAGTGTAAATCATTTAGACGATATTTTATGCTTTGTATCTTTTTATTCGCTACGAGTCCATCATTTGCCATCGACTCTCTTCAGGTAGATTGGAGCACTTATATCGGAGGGAGTGATGGGTATCCCATTGGTGGGGGAGATTGGAATTTTGCAGATCTCGTCAATGAAATGGTAGCAGATAAAAATGGCAATCTATACATTGTTGGCGAAACCAAAACGACAAATCTTCCCGGAAGGACGAATAACCACACCACCGAATCTGAATGCGCTTTTGTCAGCAAGTTGAACAGCGAAGGGATAATCCAATGGTCAACCTATGTGGGAGGTTCACCTGCTGGTAACGGTTGTAAAGGCTTTGGTATTTGCCTGGATGAAAACGAAAACACAATTTTTATTACAGGAGCCACACCAACCAGCGCCGATTTTCCCAAACTTTTGAATCCAAATTGGCAATCAGCAGGGGCTTTTGTCACATCGTTAAAGACAAGTGATGGAAGCATTCAATGGTCTCGCTTACTCACACGAAATGACTATGGGAATGGCAATGCCATTTGTATGCATAAAAACCATCTTTTTATTACCGGCGCAGTCGGACCATGGGGTGAACTCCTGAATCCGAAAAACCAGAGCAGCGGTGGTGGTGATGCGTTTGTTTATGAATTAACTGCCGACGGCGGTGTGATCAACTGCTGCTTTTACGGTGGATCGTGGGGCAAAGAATCAGGAGATGATCTATTTATTGATGATCAGGATCATATTTACCTGGTCGGGGATATTTTCTGGGAGTATCCAAGTAATAATAATTACGACTATGATCTACCGAAAGAGATCAATGAATGGCTTGGTGATCAAAGAGATGGTTTTGCCTGTAAACTCAATTCCGATCTCGATGTACAATGGTCTCGCTACATTGGTGGAAAAGCTATGGATTGGGCAGATTACATCTTTGGTGATGATAAGGGCAGTCTTTGGATTACCGGTTTTACCTATTCAGATAATATGGAAGGGGAAATAATTATCCCTTATAATGGTTCAAAATGGCCTGGTGGCGACGCATACCTTATGAAAATCGATAACAATGGTACAATAGATTGGACTTCTTTTGCGAACTATTCGGGAAGCCATCTTCGTCAACCAAAGTTGACGAATTGCCGCAAAATAATAACATTGAGGAATATCGATGTGCTTATGTTTGATGCAGACCTGGGATATCATCAAAGCTTTATTTCTTATGATTGTTTTATGGGGCCGCACTGCTATGAAGTTAAACAAGTCAATGATCTATTTATGGATGAATCTATGAATATTTTTATTTGCGGCTACGCGGCCAGTACTTGTATCAATTTTCCTAACCGCAACAATGAACACAGCCGCCAGGGCTTCGATGGCTTTGTTGTAAAGACGAATCCAAAAGGTCACTTTTTTCATTTTAATGACAACGCAGCGCCAGGATGGCCGGTATCCAAAGATCATTGGTCAATAACCGACGGAAAATATAAATTTATCGGCTCAGGGGGAAATATTTATCATAATGAATGGTATAATACTGAATTTTACAACTTTATTTTTGAAATTCAGGCAACAAAGATTTCGGGCAGCTCCAGTGGGAGCTATGGTATTAACCTTCGGAAAAATCAACAAAAGAACGATAATTATCAATTTGGCGTTTATCCTAATGGCAATTATTTTATCAATTATTGGGTGAGCGGAAGTAGACAAATGATAGTTAGTGAGACTCTTTCTCCTGCGGTAAAGACTGGACTGGGACAATGTAACTCGCTTGCAGTAACAGCACAGGATAGTGTTTTGATTTTTTATATGAATGGTACCCAAGTACACAAGATTGAGAACTCTACTACATCTGAGGGGATACTTGGTATATATGCAACAGACACCAATGAGGGCGATGATGTCGTAGAGTTTGACAATGTTTACATTTCTCCGCACAAAGGATTTCCAACCGCAGTTTTGGAAACCAATAAGACTCAGGTAATGCCTTTGGATTATGCTCTTGACAATTACCCGAATCCTTTTAATCCTGTTACTACAATAAAGTTTTCAATTACAAAACCATACTTGCTAACAATCAAAATAGTCGATGTTTGCGGAAGAGAGATCACCACACTATTAAATGAACATAAAAAAGCAGGACATTATTCGGTTCAATGGAACGGAAAAGCCACATCAGGATCAATATGCCCGAGCGGATTGTATTTTTGTATTATGAAGACAAATGAGTTTTCAGTCAGAAAAAAATTAATGCTGGTCAAATAACAGTTACAAAAAGGTCACATAACGAATAAGCGAAGCACTTGTCCTAAACACCAGGGTCGAGTGCGAACGCGGCGTTGGCCTCAGCCCTGATGACTCGCAGTTCGCCGCCGGAGTTGATTTGATGCTTATTGGATTTTTCAATTTTGTGCAAAATGATCAATGAAAAGATTTTCAGAAAAGCATTCATTGTTAAAACCCTATCCTCAATCGTTCTTTCAGATTCACCTCGTGAGATAGTAGGTTTTGATCAAAAATTTGATTATTCCAAAAATTCAGCTTTTATTTAATGAAACATATACATCAAATTTATCTCACGGGGCGAGTGTCTTTGAGTTGCATGTTTTCAGTCATACGTTTACGCCAGTCAGTCATCGTGAATCACATTTTTAAATGAATAATTGATTCGTGTGGTTCACACGATGGCTGCAATTATCAGGCAAAAATGCGTGCCCATTTTTTTTGGGCGTGCTTAATTCAACAGGGGGATGAAGCCGGCGATCGCTTCCGTCACGTCCCTGGCGTGGCGAGGGCTGAGCCGTACGCGCCCGCCGCTTATCGCCAGGGCGTTATGCCAAATAAGAAAATTGAGATTTCTGCTTTTTGAAAAAAGTTGACTTTTTAGGAATATTATATTACCTTGCTGTCATGAAGATAATATTCTGTGAGGTGATAAGTGAACACTTTAACATTAAAAGTCCCGGAAGTATTAAATGCCCAGCTCAACACCTACGCTAAAAGCAAAGGGATGAGCAAATCTGAAATTGTCCGCATTGCTCTTTTAGAATATTTTTCCAAAGACGACACGCGATTTGAAGGATCCTTTTTGGATTTGTCAAAGGATTTGGCTGGTAGCGTCGAAGCCCCTGACGACCTTTCCGAGAATAAAACGTATTTCGAAGGATACGGTGCATGAAGTATAAAAAAGTTATTGTGGACACCGGGCCATTAGTTGCATACCTCAATAAAAATGATAAGCATCATGATTGGGCAAAGACGCAATTTTCTTTAATAACTCCTCCTTTATTATCATGCGAATCTGTACTATCTGAAGCGTGCTTTTTGCTGCGCAATTTTACGAATGGGGCACAAAATATATTAGAGCTCATTGAACGAGAGTTAATTATTCTCCCTTTTGATTTACAAGCAGAGTCAAGTTCAGTCAAACAGCTTTTAGATAAATATAAAGATGTTCCTATGTCGCTTGCAGATGCCTGTCTTGTAAGACTCTCCGAGCAAATATCAGAAAGCATCATTTTTACACTAGATAGCGATTTCAAAATCTATAGAAAAAATAAACGAAATATTATACAGCTCATCACGCCCATTACTCAATAAAATTAACGCTTCAGGTCCGTGGTCTAACGGATAAGCCTTGCACTAGTCCTGATCACAGCAAAGGTCGATGTGCGAACGCGGAGTTGGTCTCGTCTCAGCCCTGACAATTCGATGATTCGCCCCAGAGTTGATTTAATGCTTATTGGATTTTACATTTTTGAGGAAGGTGCGCGATAAAGCGTTCAACACATTTTCAGAAAAGGATTGATTAGAAGCGATGTTCGCGAGGCCGTCTGCCCATTGGCAAAAGTTTAAAGTCGAAAAAGTGAACAGTGGCACAAATCATCATTCCATTGTTCAATACAAAGGCCAGTGGTATTTGTTTTATCACAATGCCGATTTGGCGTTGAAAAATATTCCACCTGATTCCAAAGAACGAGAATATGTTCAATGGCGACGGTCTGTTTGTGTGGATAGCCTGTTTTATAACCCGGATGGGACGATAAAAAAGGTGATTCAAACAAAAAAGGGTGTGGAAGCAATTACGAATAAATAGGAAATTGTTAAACATTGATTGTGGCTTTTCCACCAATCAAAACATTCATAAAGGAAAATGGCATGAGAAGAATCTACATATCCATTTTTGCTTGTCTGGGCATTTTAGCTATTATGACAATGTGTGCAGAAAAACAGTACAATTCCTTTCATCCTGGTCAACTATGGCTAGATAACAATGGGGTTCACATCAACGCACACGGCGGGGGTGTCCTGTTTCACGAGAATACCTATTACTGGTTTGGAGAACACAAGGTTAAAGGCAAAGCCGGAAACAAGGCGCATGTTGGCGTTCACGTTTATTCTTCAAAAGACCTTTACAACTGGACAGATGAGGGCATTGCCCTTTCCGTTTCTGATGATCCGGACAACGACATTGCTAAAGGCTGTATTCTCGAACGTCCCAAAGTGATTTATAATGCCGGGACGAAAGAATTTGTCATGTGGTTTCACCTCGAATTAAAGGGCGAGGGCTACCACTCGGCCCGTTGCGGAGTCGCTGTTTCTGATCGGATTACCGGTCCGTACACTTTTCTTCATAGCATGCGACCGAATGCCGGACACTGGCCACTCAACGTCAGACCGGAACAGAAAACGCCTGTCTCTATCTCCAGTGAACTGGACAAGCAGTTTAGTGGCGGGCCCTCTGAAAAAGTCCGGCAAACCAATATTCTTGGCGCGCACTTTGAGGGCGGACAGATGTCCCGCGATATGACTCTGTTCGTGGATGATGATGCTAAGGCATATCACCTTTATGCTTCAGAGCATAACTCAACGCTTCACATCGCTTTACTCACAGATGATTATCTCCGCCATTCCGGAAAATATGTTCGCGTTTTCGAGCACCGCTGGATGGAGGCTCTGGCCATTTGTAAGCGCAAGGGGAAATACTATTTGATCGCTTCGGGCTGCACCGGCTGGAGTCCCAATGCAGCCAGATCGGCAGTTGCTGATTCACTTTTCGGTTCCTGGAAAGAACTCGGCAATCCGTGTGTTGGGGACGGTCGGAAAAACGGGCCGGGGGCAGATAAAACTTTCGGCGGTCAGAGCACGTTCATTCTTCCTGTTCAAGGAAAAAACGATGCGTTTATTGCCATGTTCGATATGTGGCGTCCGGATAATGCGATTGATGGACGTTATATGTGGTTGCCCATACAATTCACTGATAAAGGATTCAAAATCGAATGGATGGAGGAATGGGACCTTTCATTTTTTGATAAAAACTAGGAATGGACAGTTTCCATTAGACTGACAGAAGATTAAATGCTGAATTTGAAAAAAGTATCCACAGCATCTTCATATGATATAATTCGTTTTACAAGAAAGGATTTAAGATGCGCTTGATAGCAAGGTCTTTAACTGTCTTTGTGCTCTTCATTTCGATGCTGTGTTCCTGCGGCAGAAACAGCCGTGAAAAAATCCATGTTTTTGAAATAAAAGAAATTGTGCTTAAAGCGAGTGAGCAGTATGATAATCCGTACACAAAAGTTGAGTGCTGGGTTGAATTGAAAGGCCCGGATTTCAGCAAAAAGATTTACGGTTTTTGGAACGGAGGGAACGAATTTGTTTTCCGCGTCGCTGCGACAACGCCCGCCACCTGGACATGGCAGAGCGCTTCCAATCAACATGTTCAGGGCCTGAACGGGCATACCGGTTCATTTACGGCTGTCTAATGGAGTCAGGAGGAATTGCGCGCAAACCAGAATCGGCGCGGATTTATCCGGCCAACTAAAAACGGGCACGCGCTGGAATATGCTGACGGTACGACGTTTTTTATTCTGACTATTGGTGTTTTGCCGGATGAGCTGGATATTGAGGATCTGGATAGCCTGGACTATTAACACTGCCTGGCCAGGCTTAAAATCTTTAACGCTTTGATTTATTTTTCAGTTGACACAAAAGAATATCCACAATCATTGGACTTTTACGATGACAACCGTTTATAATCTGGCTATTGCTACTGATTATCCCTATGACCGGGATTTTATTGATATTCTGGAGAGGGAATGTCAGCAACTGGGATTGAGTACTTTTATCATTAGACCAGAAAATTTACAGGAAACTCTATACAATATCGCACAAGGTGCACTTGCCTTTAATTATCTTTATGACCGTGCATCTGATACAGATTTTTCATTTTTAAAGATTTATGAATATTTAAACCATGCTGGCACTCAATTTTTTCATTCGCTTGAAAATCTGCATAGAGCGGTCAATAAAATCACCATGCATTATGAGTTCATCAGGCACGGCATCATTACGCCCTATACCATTGTTATTCCTGCTGTCCACGACAGTGATGAATTACCTTTACAAGCAGCCGATTTGCAAAAGATCGGATGTCCGTTTGTGATGAAACCATCACAAACAACCGGAGGTGGCATCGGAGTTGTCAAGAATGTCTATACTTTAGAAGAAGTCTATTTAATTCGTAACGAGTTTAAAGACAATCCATATTTGTTGCAGGAATTTATCCACCCGATTATCAAAGACGGGAAGCGGTTTTGGTTTAGAGTTTTTTATATATGTGAGGAAATTATTTGCACCTGGTGGAACGATTTAACGCACATTTATCACACGACTACTGAAAATGAGCTGGCAACATATAATCTTGAGCCTATTTTTTCAATTATGCAAACGAGCGCAAAAATAACCGGGCTGCATTTTTTTTCCAGCGAAATTGCTCTTACGGCAAAAGGAGACTTTGTAGTTGTTGATTATGTCAATGAAATATGCGATATGCGTTTGAAATCTAAAACCACCGATGGAGTTCCGGACGAGGTTGTCTACAAAATCGCTAAAAAAATGGCAGCTTTTATTAAAGAGCAGATTTGCTGAACAGGCGAATACATGTAAAACACTGTACCGGAATTTTCACAAATCATAAAAAAAATACTTGCATTTAATAAAAAAATAATTCATATTTGCGCGCTTTTAATCAAAATAAAATGCTTGAGAATGATGTTAAGGAGATTACCCATGTTTGTAACTTACTTTTTTAGCTTTTTATAAGGAGGCAAAAGAATGGAAGACACAAATCTCTTTGGAGATAAAAACGAACCTCCCGGTTCGCCTGCAGTTAAACATGCACCTGCCAGGCGAAAGCGGGATTTTTTTCATGCCCCTTTTCCTTCCTTTCGGGTTAAACAGCAAATCGACAATTTTGATTTTTCAACCTCTTGTAGGATTAAAAAAACGCGTGATGCTGACATAAAGAAGCAAAGTTTTGCTTTTCCTGTAAGCCCAGAAATACGTCGATTTCGTGAGTCCTTTTATCCTCTCATCCCGGATAAATTATGGAACGACTGGCGCTGGCAGTTGCGCCATCGTATCACTGATCTCGAGGGCTTGCAGAGGATTTTATATCTGTCACCCGACGAACGTGAAGCTCTGGCCCGGAATCGGCAATCATTGCCGGTAGGAGTCAATCCTTATTACGCCGGGCTTTTCGATCCGGATGATCCCCAGCACCCGTTGCGCCGGACGGTGATCATGACCACTAGTGAATTTAACGTCCTGCCAGAAGAAGCTATTGATCCGCTGGACGAAGACCATGATACGCCTGTGCCCGGACTCGTGCATCGCTATCCCGACAGAGTTTTGTTTCTGGTAACAGGATTTTGCAGCGTAAATTGTCGCTATTGCACCCGGTCACGGATTGTGGGAAATAAAAACGGCGATTACCGCTTTAATCTAGCTCAATGGCAGGGAGCGATAGATTATATCGCAGAACACAACGAAATACGCGATGTGCTTCTGTCAGGAGGCGATCCCCTCACCATGCCGGATGAAAGAATAGAGTGGCTCCTGGCGAGATTACGGCACATCTCTCACGTCGAAATTATACGAATTGGCAGTAAAGTACCTGTGGTTCTGCCGCAGCGTATCACTGTGTCGTTAGTCAACATGCTTAAAAAATATCATCCGTTATGGATGAGCATACACTTTACTCACCCTGAAGAATTGACACCCGAAGTCAACTTTGCTGTCAATCGCCTTGCGGACGCTGGTGTGCCATTGGCAAGCCAGACTGTTTTACTTAAAGGCATAAACGACAATGTTGAAACGATGAAAAAGTTATATCATGGGTTGTTAAAAATCCGGGTTAAACCCTATTATCTCTATCAATGTGATCCGGTTGCCGGGTCGTCGCACTTTCGTACATCTGTGGGAAAAGGTCTGGAAATTATTCGCGGATTGCGTGGATTTACATCCGGTTATGCTGTGCCGATGTATGTTATTGACGCTCCACACGGGGGCGGGAAAATCCCGCTATTGCCCAATCATGTCGCTGGCAAAAACGGCAAAAACCTGATGCTTCGAAACTATAAAGGTAATTTATATAGTTACCCTGACACCTTTGGTTGGCAGGAAGAAATGTCTTCCACCGAACACAGTACATTCAAAGGGGAACAAAAATGAATATCGGATTAACTTATGATCTTCGCCAGGATTATCTTGATCTCGGTTATGGCGAAGAAGAAACAGCCGAATTTGACCGGGAATCAACCATTCAAGCTATAGAGTCAACCCTACAAAAACTCGGGCATACCACAAACCGGATCGGCAATATCTGGAATCTTACCAAACGGTTAGCGCAAAACCATCGATGGGATCTGGTTTTTAATATCGCAGAGGGGCTTCGCGGCATTGGCCGCGAAGCCCAGGTGCCCGCTCTGCTGGAAGCCTACAATATCCCGTACACTTTTTCGGACCCGTTCATTTTAGCATTGACACTTCACAAAGGCATGACAAAACGGGTATTGCGCGATTGTGCCGTTCCAACAGCAGATTTTGTAGAAATTTATAATCTTAAAAATGTGCAAAAAGTTTCTTTGCCTTTTCCTCTGTTCGCCAAACCGATTGCCGAAGGCACAGGTAAAGGTATTAATGAATATTCGAAAATTGATAATCATAAGGACCTGATCGGGGTATGCGAATATCTGTTGCATACTTTTCATCAACCTGTATTGGTGGAGACTTTTTTGCCGGGCAGAGAATTTACTGTGGGTATTATCGGAACCGGCGCTAATGCCCGGTCAGTTGGGACTGTAGAAGTCATTTTAAAGGACAATGCTGAGCAAAATGCCTATTCGTATGTTAATAAGGAACGGTGTGAAGAATTTGTCGTTTACCAGCCGGCAAAGAATTTTACAGCGCAAAAGGCCGAGAAAATAGCGCTGGATGCCTGGCGTGTCCTGGGATGCCGTGATGCCGGCCGTGTGGATTTACGCTCAGATGAAAACGGAACTCCTCATCTCATGGAATTAAATCCACTCGCAGGACTTCATCCGGAACATTCGGACTTGCCTATTATCTGTACCCTGCACGGTATTTCTTATGCCGAGCTCTTTCAAATGATTTTGGACAGTGTTATCGAGCGCTATCCAGCGCTTAAAGCGCAAACTGGCGAGGTTCACACCATGGCAGCTTTGTGAACATAGCAGATAAAATTCTTTCCTGGAAATAAATACCTTATTGAACTGCAGTACACACCGAGGACAGTCGAGGTAAAAATGCAGCTTTTTGTTTTATTCAATCAATTCAATTAAGTGTGTTCATTAGTTTATTCAGTTTATATCAACGCCAAGCTCGCCGAGGTCGCAAGGTGCGCAGAGGAAAATAATTATGAGCTTATTCACATGAAATTGCTAAAACGATCTTGGCTATGTGGTGTCGTGCAGTAATTATTCAAGTTTAAGATAACAAAAACATCCGTATTGAAGAATTAAAAAACATCTGGTTTTTCTCTGTGTGGTTGGTGAATTCTTTGTTAGCATAAAAGCCTTGCAACCCATCGAAACTTTAAAATTATAGATTTCGATTAACAACATATCTCTGCGTGCTTGGCGCTCTTGGCGGTTTAAGAATGCATAAATCGAAAGAACCAAAAAAATAATAAGATGATGAAAAGCGTTATCCTTTATAATAAGGTCGAGGCAAATTCTGCTTCGGATGAGCTTGATGTCCTTCAACAAGTTGAGGCAGTAGATAAAGCTTTAATTGAACTGGGGTATGAACCTATCCCGCTGGCAATAAATCTCAATCTGCAACAAGCCGCTGATCAATTAATGTCAATCCAGCCTCATTTCGTTTTTAATCTTGTCGAATCTATCGCCGGTAACGGACATTTTATCTCCTGGGCGGCAACGTTGTTAGATTATCTGAAAATACCCTATACCGGCTCGAACACAAATGCTCTTTTTTTGACGACTGACAAGGTATTAACAAAAGCAAAGCTGCGAGAGGCTGGTTTGCCGACACCAGACTGGATCACCCTGCAGGAATCGACTAAACAAAACAGTTCAATGACTCTTCCTGCCATCATCAAGCCGGTACACGAAGACGCTTCCATTGGTCTGGATGAGGAGGCGATGATCTACGAAACGAATGACCTTTTAACTCATTTGAAAAAACGTTGCAGCCGTTATGGCGACTGTTTTGCCGAACAATACATCCACGGACGCGAATTCAATCTTTCGATTCTTGCATCTGCAAAAGGGGGCCAAATTCTACCACCTGCCGAAATGTGTTTTGTGGACTATCCCAAAGACAAGGCTCGTATTGTTGACTATCGTGCGAAATGGCAAACCGATTCATTTGAATACCAGAACACCGTTCGTAGTTTTGATTTTGCCGAACACGACCTGCCCCTCATTGAAAACCTCGGCCAGATGACAAGAAGGTGCTGGGAACTCTTTGATCTGAGCGGCTATGCCCGGGTTGACTTTCGGGTTGATCAGGATCAACGAATTTGGATCCTTGAAATTAATGCCAATCCATGTATTTCACCGGACAGTGGATATGTTGCAGCAGCAGAACGTACCGGCTTGTCATTTTTCGATGTTGTCAAACGGATTGTCCAGGATTGTTTAACACGTTTTGCGGAGAACTAGATTTGTTTCGCATTCGCCGAATTTATGATGACATTACACCGGCCAATAAAGAGGCTATTCATCAGGTTCAACAGATCCTGAAAAGTCAATTTTCTGACTTGTCCGAAGGGACAATTAAACAATTGCCGGACGAACTGAGAAATCCCTTTAAATTCAAGTTTCGCTCAATACTGTTTGTGGCTGACGATGCGAAAGGAAAGGTAAAAGGATTTGCTATTGTACATCATGCGCCTGATCTGCATTTTTGCTACCTCGATTTTTTATCCGCAGACCAGAGCATCACGGGACGGGGGATTGGTGGAGCTCTTTATCAGAGTGCCCGTGAGGCCATTGAGCAGTTCAATCCTGTTGGTTTGTTTTTTGAATGCCTGCCTGATGATCCCGCCTTGTGCAAGGACGTGACAGCGCTGAAGCTGAACAGGGCGCGATTGCGTTTTTATGAGCGGTTCGGCGCCTATCCCATTATCAATACAGCTTATGAAACACCCATTCCGCCAGATTCGAATTGCCCTCCCTATCTGGTTTATGACGATCTCGGACGTAATGAACCCCTCAGCCTGTCAACAGTAAGACCTATTGTCAGAGCAATTCTTGAGCGAAAGTACGGCAAAGTGTGTTCTCAAAACTATATCGATAGGGTAGTCAATTCATTTACGAACGATCCGGTCAAGCTGCGCGGGCCAAAATATGTAAAAAATAAAAAGCGCCAGCCGGCAGTCATCTCTGCAAAGCAAGTGAGAATTGCTCTGGTAATCAATGACAAGCATGAAATCCATCATGTGCACGAACGAGGTTATGTGGAATCGCCAGTACGTATAAAAACCATTCTCAATGACATTGAACCGACCGGACTTTATGATATTTATCCGCCTCGTCATTTTGGCGAACAGCATATTTTAGCGGTCCATGACGCTACATTCGTTAAATATCTAAAAAAAGTATGCAGCATTGTCCCTGCTAATAAATCAATTTATCCTTATGTATTTCCTATCCGTAACCCGTCGCGTCCTCCCAAAGAACTGCCGGTGCGAGCTGGCTATTATTGTATCGACACCTTTACGCCGTTAAATTCCAATGCCTATAAAGCTGCCGTTCGCGCTGTGGATTGTGCGCTAACCGCCGCTGATCTCATTTTGCACGGGCATAGCATGGCTTATGCGCTGGTCAGACCACCCGGGCATCACGCAGAAAGGAGTGTTTTTGGTGGATTTTGTTATCTGAACACAAATGCAATCGCTGCTCATTTTCTTAGCAAACATGGCAGAGTGGCGATTTTAGATATCGATTATCATCACGGCAATGGCCAACAGGAAATTTTTTATCAACGATCCGATGTGCTTACCATCTCTATTCATGGGCACCCCAGGTTTGCCTATCCCTACTTTAGCGGTTTTGCAGAGGAAAAAGGGGCTGGTTATGGATTGGGATATAACATTAATTTTCCTCTACCTGAAAAGATCGATGACAATCAGTACGGTCTCACATTACAGAAAGCTCTGCGCCATATCCGCTCCTTCAAAGCCGATTTCATCGTCGTTGCATTTGGACTTGACACCGCAAGAGGAGACCCCACCGGTACCTGGAATTTAACCGCTGAACACTTTGAGGATAATGGAAGAAAAATTGGCTCACTCGGACTGCCGGTGCTGGTTGTCCAGGAAGGCGGTTACCGGATCCGAACTCTGGGCATAAATGCACGGCGATTTTTCACTGGCTTGTGGCAGGCCTATCACTCTTTCCATGAAACAAGGACACTTTATGGAAACTGAGATTGTGTACCGTACTACTGTGCATCCAGATGACCACACGATTGTCCGCGACATTGTGTCATCCACAGGTTTTTTTACCCGGGCTGAAATCGATATTGCGGTTGAACTGGTGCAAGAACAGCAACAGAAAGGACTTGATAGCGGTTACCATTTTTTGTTTGCAGAAAAAAACCAAAAAACTATTGGTTATTCGTGCTTTGGTCTCATCCCGGCAACGCGCTATAGCTACGATTTATATTGGATTGCCGTGCATTCAACGCGGCAGGGACACGGAATCGGCAAAGAATTACTGGCAGAAAGCGAAAAAATAATAAAAAATCTCGGCGGCACACGGATTTACATCGATACATCTAGCCGCGATTTATACAAACCAACGTATGGATTTTATCGTTCCTGCGGTTACCACGAGGTCGCTGTTTTAGATGATTTTTACGCTCCTGGCGATGCAAAAATTATATATTTGAAATTGTTGCCATAGTTTAATAATAATTTCCTTACCGGGCCATTTTTAAGCCACTGATCTACACAGATCAACACGAGGTTGAAAATGATTAACGTGAAATTTTTGTTTAAACCTGATTTTTTTATCTTGTTCCAGAAAACATCTGTTGAAAAGTCGAAAAGTAAAAGCAATGAAAAACGGTGGCTAATTTTTAAGTTTTTTATCAAAACGTTGAAAAACGTTTCAAAACCACGTATATTGTCATGAAGGAAGATCTTGGAAGAATACTGATGAATTCAGTAGACAAATTGATTAACCACCATGGATAAATTATTAATCGCTATTTTAGATGACTGAGATACTTGCATGCGCTTTCTTCAACTGTTCCTTTTATTTTTCTGTGATAATTCAACAAATACAACGCTAATACCAAGTATATAATTTTGTTTCTTTGATCGATTTGTAAAAAATTTGCCGTGCTTTCCAGGGATTTTATCAAATCTTTTTCTGATTCTGGTAAAGAATTATGATTTTGGATTGGATTTTTTACAACGAATTATTGCCAATGTAAACCTCTCATAAGGCCTCTGTTATGGGAATAAATATAATTATCAGATTGTATAAAGGAATAAATAGAGAAGTGGTAAGCCATATTTATCATCCAAAAAAGAGTGGAGGATGAAAATGAAAGATCGACAAAAGTACATCCAAAAACTGGAAGCACAACTGGAGAAATTTGATGCTAAAATACAGAAACTCGAATCCAGAGTCGAAAACGTCAAAACTGACACGAAAGCAGAATATGAGGAAAGGTTACAAGAGTTACGCAACAGAAGAGAAAATTATCAGCATAAAATTGAAGAACTTCGACAAGCCGCTGATGAAGGATGGACGGAATTGAAAAGCGGACTTGACAAAAGCACCAAAGAATTAAAAAGATCGATAAAGAATGCGGTATCCAAATTTAAAAAGTTATAAACTGTGAACGCCTGAACTGATTATGCTGAAATGTGATAAATCGGTTCAGGCTCTGAATATTCTGCGCTATTATTTTATAACACGTTGATAGCTAACCTGAAAAGATGAATTTCTGCCAGAGTACTAGAAAACGATAACTTTACGTCCGGATTTGATATAATCGGTCAGGGGTTTGCCCATGTATTTCACTTCCGCACCTAATTCTTCCAGTTTGGCTGAAACACCGTATTGATCAGCACACCATTTACACGCCGTCAGAACAACGCCCTCGTTTTTCATTTTTGTGACTTTATCCTGTAGTTCTGATGTCTCAGCCAATAGCTTTGATGAAGGGCCCCAAATCAACAGTTCAACATCTTCCCACCAGCCGTTGGTTTTTGAGTTTAATGCATACAGAAAAATCACTTTGGAAAATACTTCAGCATCTCCACTGGTCCATAGAATAACCAGGGAATCTGCGCTTTTGCTGCAACATGAGTGATGTTCATTCTTTGTTTCTTCTGCCCCCTGGGCAAAAAGTGATGTCAGACATGCCAACATGACGACCATCAGGATTTGTTTTTTCATGGCCTTTTTCCTCTTTTTATGCTATGTATAATCCGATGTGAATGCAACTTTAATTTATTAACATTTATGAATGAATCAAATTAATTTTATCAAAAAATGAAAATCAAGGATGCCTTGTATTTAAAAATCACGCAGCAAAATATCAAAAACCAATCCGGTGATGGAAAGCGACTCATTGAACATTCCGAGGTTGTGATCAAGGGATTGAATTCAAAAGCCCGCCCTCTGAAAATGCATTGCATGAAATTATTCTTATCAGCAAATGGATAAAGAATTGCTGCCTGATTCACAACTCTTTTAACCGCTGACGGTGGCGAAAAACAATGCCGGTCAAGAGACCGCATTAATGCCTTTTCAATAATATTAACCAAAAATCTAAATTTGTTACAAAAATAGTAATATTTTACTTGACACGTAAGAAAAAGTTAATTATGTTTGATAGTCGAAAGCAATTATCTTGGAAAATTAAAAAATATGTCTCTGATAAAAAAAACCAAAAAATATGATCAAATTATCACTACCGGCGAGCAGTTATTCAAGCGATTTGGTATAAAGCGCGTAACAGTAGAGGAAATTTGTGAAAAAGCTGGCGCCAGTAAAATGACTTTTTACCGCTATTTTAATAACAAGAACGATCTCGTCAAGCATATTCTGGATAAATGGCTGGATGAGGGCTATGCCCGGGTGGATGAAATCGATGCCCAGGACATCCCTTTTGCTGAGAAAATGTGGCAGATCATAGAATTCAAAAATGAATTTCTCGGACAGTTGAGCAACCAACTGATCGCCGAGTATTTGGAAAAAAATCCGCAGTTACAGGATTTTATAAAAGACTATGAGAGACGCAGCTATCAACGCTTCAGCCAATTTTTAGAAAGAGCCAAACAGCGTGGTGATATCCGCCCGGATGTTAAAATCGAGTTATTGATTGCTATGGCTGACAAACTCCTGGAGCTGTTGCGCAATAAGCAGTTAGCCGCTTTGTATCCAAGCTATAAAGATTTTATTCACGATATCAATACATTTTTCGCCTATGGGTTTGTCGCTCATGATGAAAAAAATGACCCTGAATAAAATGGGCACAGTTTTTCGAATCGGGCTGAGTATAGTATGGACGTTTCTCCTGCCTCTCAGTTTGAATGCCCTGGAATACGAATTCCGTGGCCAACTGTCTGCCTATGGCACTGGTTTCTATGATCATGGTCAGTATGACGGACAATTGGGACTGCGATATATCCCGGTTGCGGAGCTCAAGGCGCCGTTGAAAAATGACAATGAATGGGAGCTGGAACTCGCAGTGGATAATTATACAGATACAAAGGCGGACCCATCTTTCAAGACAAAACTTTACCGTCTCAAACTACGCTATGCCGCACCCCGGTGGGAGGTACAGGCTGGCTTGCAGAAAATAAATTTTGGCCCGGCAAAACTTTTACGATCTCTGATGTGGTTTGATCAGATTGATCCCCGCGATCCACTGGGAGTCACGTCAGGAATTTGGGGTGTGTCAGCCCGTTATTATACCCTGAACAATACGAATTTCTGGGTATGGGGCTTGTATGGCAACCACGATCCCAAAGGCATGGAACGTTACGCTACACGGGAAGAAAAACCAGAGTATGGCGGACGATTACAGCTCCCGGTTCCTTCCGGGGAAGTCGCTCTGACAGTGCACCAGCGCACGGCGAATACCGGAGTTCAGCAATTTAAAGAATTTCGCTACGCGTTTGACGGACGTTGGGATGCGGTGGTTGGGTTATGGTTTGAAGCGGTCCAATTTGCACGTTCAACCGATTTGCCACATCTGTGGGACCAGACGGTGACGATTGGCAGCGATTATACGTTCGGGGTTGGTAACGGTTTGTATATTGTCGGCGAACATATTTTTAACCGCCGACATAAAGATTTTTTTCATACCGAAAAGATAATGCAAGCTTCCGCGTTGTTGCTCAATTACCCGTTAGGCATATTCGATAGCCTCACTGCCATCGGATTTTATTCATGGGAAACACAAGACTTTTATAAATATTTCAGTTGGCAACGTACTTTTGATGCTGTGATTGCGAATGTGGCTCTTTTTCATTACCCCCAAAGCCAGGCAACTGCTCCGACAGGTCAAGCCGTGACAGGCTATGGGGTTCAAATTATGCTAATTTACAACCATTGATTTAGGTAGGTGAGCGATGAAGAATTCATACCTGATAGAGATCCAGTCCCTTGTCAAGGACTATGTAAAAGGATGGCGTAATTTTCGCGCCCTGGATGATATTAATCTCACATTTGAAAAAGGTGAGTTTGCCGGACTGGTCGGCCCCAGCGGCTCAGGCAAAACAACGCTGCTGAACATCGTCGGCTCACTGGATAAACCGACCAAAGGCAAAACCACTGTCCTGGGCAAGAACATCAGCGAGCTGTCGCATAAAGAAGCGGCTGCGCTGCGGAATCATCACATGGGTTTTATATTCCAGACCTACAACCTGTTGCCGGTCTATAATGTATATGAGAATGTCAAACTGCCTCTCCTGTTATTGAAGAATCTGAGCGCAAAAGAGATGGACACCATGGTTCGGCAGGCGCTGGAGTGGCTCGGGCTCACTGACAAGATCAAATCCAGACCAGCGCAGCTCTCCGGCGGTGAGTGTCAGCGGGTGGCAGTGGCACGGGCTATGGTGAAGAATCCCAGGATTGTTCTGGCAGACGAACCCACCGCCAATCTGGACGCGGCAAATTCTCACAATATTTTGCAAATGATGGAGAAACTGAACCGGGAATTGCAAACCACGTTCCTGTTTGCTACTCACGATGATAAAGTCATAAAGTACCTGCGCCGGCAGATTTCACTGGATGATGGGCGGGTGGTCGACGACCACAGGGCTTAGACAGAAGGGAAGCGATTTATGGTCATCTTTCGATTGGCACTAAAAAATATTATCGGTGCGGGCGTTCGTACCTGGCTGAATGTCGTTGTGCTGTCTCTCGCCTTTGTACTGATTATCGGTATGCAGGGGCTGTACAAAGGCATGAGCGACCGCGCCAAAGATGCCATGATTCAGATGGAACTGGGCACGGGACAGTTCTGGCATCCGGAATACGATCCGTATGATCCGCTCACATTGGAAGACAGTCATGGCAGCGTTCCTGTGAATGTGCAAAAAGAAGTGGACAGGGGGAACGCCCTCCCCATTTTGATTGCCCAGGGCACAATTTATCCTGAGGGACGAATAAAACCTGTGTTGTTGAAAGGCATTTTGCCGGAACAGGATATTCTCGGTATCCCGACCGGGTCGATGCAGGCAGCGGATGAGCTGCCGGCGGTTATCGGCACGCGCATGGCAAAGAGTTGCAAACTCAGCGTCGGCGATGAGCTGACTGTGCGCTGGCGCGATGCACAGGGCACTTTTGATGCCGCTGAGGTGAAAATTATCGAGATTATGCACACCACAGTCTCTTCGGTGGATAATGCACAGATTTGGCTGCCGCTGGAAAAATTGCGCTCCATGTTGAGTATGCCCGATCAGGCGACACTGATTGTACGTGGCCAAGGCGCGCAACACATCACCAAAGCGGATGGATGGATTTTCCGGGACATCCCTTATCTGACAAAAGAAATCGATGAAATCGTCAAGACCAAAACTGTCTCTATGTCGATTGTCTATACATTATTGCTCGCTATGGCCCTTTTGGCAATATTCGACACCCAGGTGCTCTCCCTCTGGCGCCGGCGCAGGGAGATGGGCACCCTGATGTCCCTGGGCATGACCCGGGCCATGCTCATTCGATTATTCACTCTGGAAGGTGCCATGCACGCCATTCTGGCTATTCTGATTGGCGCACTCTATGGGATTCCGATATTAACCTGGTTTGCCACCTCTGGTTTTGCCCTGCCGGATTATGCCACAGATTTTGGCATACCATTAGGTGAAAAACTCTTCCCGGCCTACGGTGCCGGGCTCATCGTTGGCACGACTCTGCTCGTGTTTATCACCGTCACTTTTGTCAGTTATCTGCCGGCCCGGAAAATTGCCCACCTGCAACCTACAGACGCACTGCGGGGGAAAATATCATGAGATGGTTTCTTTTTCTTGGATTAATCCGGGATCGCTCGCGCAGTCTTTTTCCGCTGATTGTTACAACCATGGGCGTTTTTATTACTGTTTTTCTCTACAGTTTCATGAAAGGCGAGATGACAGATATTATTAATACGAATGCCCATTTTTATACCGGTCATGTCAAGATAGTCACCCGGGCTTATTATCAACAGATGGATCAGGCGCCGAATGATCTTGCCCTCCTTGGTGTTACAGAATTACAGGAAAAACTGTATAAACAATTCCCGGGCATTCAATGGACGCCGCGCATCATGTTCGGCGGGTTATTGGATATTCCAGATGAACAGGGTGAAACCCGGTCACAGGGGCCGGCAACCGGCATGGCCGTGGATTTGCTGAATCCATCCAGCGGAGAGGTCGAGCGTCTGGATATTGAGGATGCCCTTGTTCAGGGTCGTTTGCCGGCAGAGCCGTTCGAAATCCTGGTGAGCGAAAATTTTGCCAAAAAGCTGGACATACAGGCGGGCAATCAGGCGACGCTCATCAGTTCCGGTATGTACGGCAGCATGGCTATGCATAATTTTGAGGTGGTGGGAACCGTCCATTTTGGCGTGCAGGCTATGGACCGCGGCGGCGTTATCGCTGATATCAGCGGAATCCGGACAACGTTGAACATGGAGAACGGAGCCGGTGAATTGCTTGGATTTTTCAAGGACCGCTATGAAGAAAAACGCGCCAGTGCAGCAAAAAAAGAGTTCCAAAAACGATTCACGGCCAATGATGATGAATTCGCACCCACCATGATAAAGCTCAGCGAACAGAACGACCTCGGCACCATTCTTCAGATGGTGGATTATATCTCCGGGGTCATTGTGGGCGTTTTTGTATTTGTGATGTCGATCGTACTCTGGAATACCGGATTAATGGGCACACTGCGGCGCTATGGCGAGTATGGAGTGAGACTGGCTATCGGCGAAGACAAGGGGCATATCTACCGTTCCATGATCGCCGAATCGTTAATGATCGGATTGCTCGGCTCGGTTTTCGGTACGGCGCTTGGACTGGCAGCTTCATATTATATGCAAGCGCACGGAATCAACATCAGCGAGATGATGACCAGTTCTACCATGTTGATGCCCGATATTATCAGAGCTCGGGTCACCATCACCAGTTATTACATTGGCTTTTTCCCGGGATTCATGGCGACCACTCTCGGTTCCATGATTGCCGGTCTCGGTATTTATAAACGTGAAACCGCACAACTATTTAAAGAATTGGAAGTCCAATGAAATATCTATTCGTATTCATCGCCATCTTTTTCCCGTTAATTGGATCGGCACAATCACCGACAGGCGGGGAGATTTTACGGCAAATCGATAGCAACCTCTCTGCTGAAAACATGGTATTAACCTCTACCATGATCATTCACGGGCGGCGTGCCAGTCGTTCTATAACCGCCAAATCATGGATTCAGGGTACCCGGAAATCTTTTACCGAATATCTCTCACCGCCTCGCGAAGCCGGTACAAAAATGCTAAAGCTGGAGAATCAGCTCTGGATGTACTCGCCCCAAACGAACCGCACGATTCGTATTTCCGGACACATGTTGCGTCAGTCAGTGATGGGGTCGGACTTGTCGTACGAGGACCTGATGGAAGATCCAAAACTGGCAAACATGTATACAGCGGAAGTGATTGGCGAGGTGAAAGTGAACGGACAGGACTGCTGGGTGCTGCAGCTCACTGCGAAAAGGGATGATATCGCCTATTACTCCCGCAAAATGTGGGTGGACAAGGAGCGCCTCATAGGCCTGAAAGAGAACCGCTATGCTAAAAGCGGGAAACTTTTAAAGACAGCAGAAATCAAGCAAGTGATGCGAACGGAAGACCGGTGGTATCCAAAACGTATGGTTTTTAAAGATGCGCTCTCCCAGGGCAAAGGCACAGAATACATCATCGAATCCATTGATTTCGATGTGGATATTCCGGCCTATAGATTTACAAAGGCGGCTTTGCGAGAATAGTTGTTCTAAATAATACTCTGCCAGGTGTAAAACTGTGAGATGATTTTAAAAGTGCGGCAGGTTACAAATTATTGCGCTGTTGTTGGGATTCGGATGAGTTAATAAAGAATTTTATAATGATATTCTGGCTGATAAATTTTATCTGATATATTATTGCTTTGATCTTTCATCATGTATTTCATATATTTGAACAAGATTATTTTTATCGAGGTGGATTTATGAAAAAAACTTTACAAAGAATTTCAACCAATCCGAATATATGTCAAGGGCAGCCAATTATTCGCAATCTTCGAATTACTGTCTCTTTTGTATTAAAATTAATGGCTTCGGGAATGAGCCATGAAGATATATTGAAAGCCTATCCTGAATTGGAGCGGGAGGATCTAAACGAAGCTATAGAGTATGCTTCCTGGCTGGCATCAGATTACCATTGTCCTTTAAATATTTCTAAACTGGTAGACGCATGAGTTTGTCATTCATAGCGGATATCAATATTTCACCTCTAACTGTATCTGCTTTAACGTCAGCCGGATACACAACAAATAGAATTAGTGAATTTTTACCAGCATCTGCATCAGATATCCAGATTGTAGAATTTGCAATCGAAAACGATGCTGTGATCATTACACATGATTTGGATTTTACTGCTATAGTCGCCCAAAAAGGATTATCAAAACCAAGCCTAATTTCCCTACGATTAGGAAATGTTAAACCATCCGTTGTTGACAAAGTGTTATTGTATCTTATCCCAAAAGTCAAATCCGAACTACTCGCCGGGGCTATCATTTCTGTTGAAGAAGATAATTATCGAATCAGATCATTACCTGTTAAATAGTTTGAACAAGTTGCTCGATCTCATCTTTAATTAAACAGGCGTTGCAAGGAAGAGTACTCCTTTTAAAATAAAAGCTGTCTCAAAAGTTATGAATAAACGATCAATACATATAATCACTTACTCATCGAAAACGGCACCTGCATTCCATCTCTGCCCCAGTTGCGATTAGGCTCCGGTCCCATCTCAAATATAATCATTCCGCCTTGCTCAATATCTTTGTGACTGAACCATGACTTTTTCCATTGCTTTCCATTAATGGTCATGCTTTGGATATATTTATTTTCCGGCGAAACGTTTTCTGCCTTTATGGTGAGTGTCACATTGTCATATCGCGGTTTGTTGAGATGTAAGGTAACCTTGTCGAAAATCGGACTGCCAATAATATACTGATCCGTACCCGGACACACCGGATAAAAACCCATGGCACTGAAAATATACCAGGCCGACATCTGACCGGAATCATCGTTGCCGGTGAGGCCGCCCGGCAGTGTGGTGTAATTATCCTCCATAGCCTTCCGTACACGTTCCTGTGTTTTCCAGGGTGCACCAGCAAAATTATAAAGATAAGTGATCTGGTGACTCGGTTCATTATCATGCGCGTAAAAGCCGTGCTCAAAAAAGGTATCCAGCTTGTCGATAAAGTTCTTGCGTCCGCTCATCAAATCAATGAGTCCCCGAACATCATGCGGCACGTACCAGGTGTAAACCCAGGGTGTGGCTTCACAGATATATTTTTTACGTTCGCCCGCATCAAACGGCGAATCCCAATAGCCATCAATCGTACGCCCCCGGACAAAGCCAGTATTTTCATCAAAAACATGTCGATAATTCTGGGCGCGTTCTGAAAACGTATTGGCTATTTTGGGATGGCCGAGTTTTTGTGCGAATTGTGCCAGACAGAAATCGTCATACGCGTATTCCAGAGTTCGCGAGACTTGCTCGCGCTGGTGAAAAGCTTCTTTAACCGGATGCTCCAGCGGAACATATCCCATGGCTTGATAAACCGGCAACGCCCGCCGGCCCTTGCCGTCAACGTAATCTTTGACGTTTTTGGGCATTTGAGTGGCGTTCTTTAGCATATAATTGAGCGCTTTTTCCGTGTCGAAATGGCGATAGCCTTTCACATACGCATCGGTGATCATGGAAATGCAGTGATCGCCGATCATCTCGGTGGTGTAACTGTTCCAGGCCGGGAAAATCGGCAGCCAGCCTCCCTGGTCTGCTTTCACCAGCAGCGAGTGTACCATGTCAATGATGCGTTCCGGCTGGATGAGCAGCAACAGCGGATGCAGCGCGCGATAGGTGTCCCACATGGAAAAGTCGTCGTAATAAGTAAATCCCTTTTCCTGGCGGGGACCACGACCGGCAAAGCCGGGATAGCTGCCGTCTGCATCGCTGAAAATTCGCGGCATAAGTAGCGAATGGTAAAGCGAGGTATAAAATTTAATTTTATCATCCTCACGAGGCGTTACCACCTGAATGCGCTCCAGCGCGTCCTGCCATTCTTTTTTAGTTGCGTTCATGATTTTATCAAAATCCCAATCCGGAATTTCCGCATCCAGATTTTGTCGCGCTTTGTCGATGCTGGTAAACGAACAGCCGATTTTCACTTCAATGGTTTCATTTTCTGCGGCAGCAAATTCGGCAAAGGCACCACAGATTCCGTTCGCCTCCAGTCCTTCAATGACCTGGTCATCCTGCCATACGCCATAGCTTTCAACAGGGCGATTGAATCGTGCTACGAAATAACCGGCAAACCCGGCTGGCTGTCCAGTAGATATATAATAACGGTACACAGGATTATATCCGACAATCTCATTGCGCTCAGGAAGTACTTTGATGACAGCGTTCGCTTTTGTATGTGGGGCTGGCGGATCATTGTTTGGCTGAATTAGAATTTTCGCCTTTTCTGATTGCGGAAAAGTGATGCGGAAATATCCCGCCCGTTTGGATGCGGTGCATTCAACATCAATGTCATAATCATCCAATGTGACGCTATAGTGATGCGGTGCGGCTGACTCGTTGTCGTGTGAATAAGAGGATGCGCGCTCCTGCGGATCGATGACCAGTTCACCGGTCATTGGCATCAGCGTCATGCTGCCGTATTCCGGCACAGCCGAGCCGCTGATGAAATTAGTCCAGCGAAATCCCTGGATTTTCTCGTCCTGGTAATCGTACGGTTTTGTGCCCTTTTGCTCGCCAGCCCGGGTTTGTGACGTCCATTTGCACAGACCGAATGGCGCACACACAGCCGGATAGGTGTTGCCGAGGTTTGTCGTGCCGATCATGGGATCGACATACTCCAGAGGTTCTTTGGCATGTGTAAAGATAGCCATGAAAAAGATGAACAGCATCAGGTCAAAATTAACTCGTCTCATGAAATGAATCCTCCTTTTATGTGCCTCAATGATGTTTGGGGTAAAATCCAGCGCTGTATCGCAGTCACTAAAAATAAATACACGAGTTTCCCGGAGAAATGGTCATTTATCTTGTTATCGTTTTGGTTATTGTTATGTGGAAATTATTTGAATTTTGTGATTTGGATTTTGAATTTTATATGTACAATAAAAAGACTTAAAGATGCCGACCTATGAGTTCAGCGCTTCCTGTGCCCATTTGATGGCGTTTTTGGTACGTTCAGTAATGGCGTCAAAATCGCCTTTTTTAACCAGCTCTTTGACGACCAATTTGCTGCCCATGCCCACTGCGCAGGCACCGGCGTTAATCCAGCCGGAGATGCTCTCTTCCGTGGCATCCACGCCGCCGGTTGGCATAAGCCGCGCCCACGGCAAAGGTCCGCGCACAGCTTTGACGAAACCCGGGCCGCCGACGGGTGTGCCGGGAAAGATTTTACAGATTTCCACACCATATTCTTCGGCCTGAGAAACCTCGGATGCGCTGCCGCAGCCGGGAATGTATGCCACTTTCCGGCGGTTGCACAGCAACGCTACCTCGATGTTCAGAACAGGAGAGACGATAAAATTCGCGCCGTGGGCAATATAAAGCGCTGCTGTGGGCGCATCGATGACCGAACCGACTCCCAGGACAATATCCGGATGATTCTCTTCCAGCCAGGGGTTCAGGGTATCAAAGACTTTAATGGCATTGTCGCCGCGGTTGGTGAATTCGATTGTCTTTGTGCCACCCTTTATCAGAGCAGTGGCAATGTTAATAGCCGTGTCGTTATCTGCATGGTAAAAAAGCGGCACCACACCGCATGTTACCAGTGTATTTAAAACATCCAGTCGACTGAAACGTGCCATGGTTTCTCCTCACAATTTTTAATGTGCACTGCTATTGAATTGAGACAAAATGATTTTGCGAAAGTTGAACAGATTCAAAAAATAATAGGTAGAACTTTAACTTTATTATTCTATGAATTTTTCATCACATATTCAACCGGAAAATATTTATGCGCACTTTTGCTCGACCTGAAACTGTGAATTATGTCGTTTCTGTTTGGCTTTTATCAATTGACAAAGTGCAAAAGAAATTGTATTTTAAGTTGCTTTAAATTCAAGAGGGGAGTGGACTCGAAACAAATCGTAAAATAATAAAAGAGGTTAACTTATGTCAAAAAGAGATCCGCATAACGCGCAGTGTATTTCGAGAAGACGCTTTTTAAAAGGTTTGGGAACCCTGTCTGCCGCTGCGGTTCTCGGTGCTGGTTGCAGCAAAGATTATAGCGGGCCATCCGGACCGAGTAACGGAGAACCATCCGGTCCCACATCTGCCAAGGTCGCTGTGGGAGAAGCGAAAATGTACGATCACAATGTGTTGAAAAATAAGCTGACCGATATGTTTGATAAAATTGGCGGTTTGAGCGACATTATCAAATCCGGTGATAAAGTCGGCATGAAAATCAATCTGACCGGCGGTATTGGCTCGGCTAATAACTGGGAACGTGACACTGGCGTCTCGCCGGGTGAATCATTCTGGACACATCCACAGGTTGCTAACGTCGTAGGCGAACTGTGCAAAGATGCCGGAGCCGGCAAGTTGTATATTGTCGAGAGTTACTATGACTGGAAGTCTATAACCGAACCCGGGTTTACCCAGGTTGCCGGACGGCTGGATGCGGATATATTTGATACCAATCAGACGGCTCCTTCTACAAATTATGCCAGGCGCTCCGTGGGATCAAAATGGATGATCTATCAAAATATTTTGCAGAATACTTTGTATGAAGAGTTTGATTGTTTCATTTCCCTGCCCAAGGCCAAGCAGCACGTGTCTGCCGGTGTCACTCATGCCATGAAAAATTTGGTAGGTACCCTGCCGCAGCCACTTTATGCGAATGGTTCCGGAAACCGTGCCGAGATTCATCACCATGATGATAAATACGACGGAAATGTGAATGATAATTTGTGCCGGGTTATCCTTGATATTAACAGCGCAACCAAAATTCATCTGTCTGTGATCGATGCCATCAAAACCACAATTGGCGGGGAAGGTCCGTGGTGCAATACCATGGAAAATATGGAATTCAACAAATTGATCGTCAGCAAGGATCCGGTTGCGGCTGACTCGATTGCCACTCAGGTCATCGGGTTCGATCCCAATGCAGATGATTATACCGATACGTTTGCCTTGCCCGGCACGCCGTGTATCAACTATTTGCGCAAAGCTGAAGAGATTGGTCTTGGCGTGAATGATTTGAGCAAGATCGACGTGATCGATGTTTAAGAAATTTTTTCGGGAGCGCTGTGAGGTGTTCCCGGATAACTTCAATTTTCTATCCCGAGTGGCCATGATGTTGACATGTCTCCACATCGCAACATTACTTCTTTTAATAAAAATTAATCACAAATAAAGAAAGAGAAATCCTATGCGATTGGCTATGAGTTTTTTTATTATCCTGACTTGCACAGTGTCCGCTTTTGCCCAGGATGGCAATACGGTTATTTCCACGATCGACGATTATAACGGCTGGGGCTGGCAATCGATTGTCATGAAAAATGATCTGATTACTGTTGCGACCACGCCGGTTATCGGCGCCCGCATCACGCAATATGATCTGGGCGACCACTCGTCGATTTTTCTGAATCCGTCCCTGTTTGGCAAAACATTCAATATAAGCCAAACATGGCATAATTACGGCGGTTATAAAGTCTGGCCGGCACCGCAGGACCGGTGGGGATGGCCGCCGCCTCCGCGAATCGACTTTGGCGAGTATTCAACAGAAATTACCGATGATACGGCCGATTCCGTGGCTTTATTTGTGAGAGGGCCTGTGGAAACACAGATCACGCCAAATCTTCGCATGCAACGCCGGACTGTGATTTACAGGGGTACGAGCCGGGTCAAAGTTGAGCAATCGATTGTTAACGAAGGCTCATCCAAACAAAGCTGGAGCGTGTGGGATGTCACGCAAAACATTGTCCATCATAATGGTGAAAAGGATTATGAAAATTTTTGGGTGTATTTTCCGATCAATCCGGATAGCAAGTTTGGTAATGACGGTGTTCGCTGGAGCGATCATTCCGGCGCCTGGAAGGGCGAAGTGGCTCCCGGCATTTACGGTGTCGAGTTTAAGCCTGAGGGCAAAAAGATATTTGCTGATTCACACAAGGGTTGGATTTGTTACGCCGATGAACGCGAAGATATGATTTACGCAAAAGTGTTCAAAATCTGGGACGGTGCCGATTACCCGGATCAGGGAGCGCGAGTAGAAGTCTGGATCAGCAGCAATCCGCTGTACCTCGAAGTCGAGGTGGTCAGCCCGATTTGGGATATCGAAGCCAATGGCGGCAAGATCACTTTTGTGGAAGACTGGTACGCTGCCAAAGTTGCCGGGCCAACAGAATTAACACCGATCTTGGATGTGAATCATGTCGGTGCGACGGCAAAGCATCTAAGTTATGATGATCAGGCAAAAAACTTTCAGGGATTGTTTGGCGTGTTCCATTTTGGCACCGCTAAACTCGTTGCTCTGGATGCAGAAGATAATATTGTGGCCGAAGGGCAAGCGCATGATGTCACACCGAATGAAACATTCGAATTGAATGAAACTCTGGAATTACCAGAAACCGCAGCCCAGGTAAAAATTGTCGTTTCCAATGATAATGGCGACATTGGCACTTTGACAATGGCAGATGCCGATGCCTTGACCTCGGTAGCAACGAGCAGTCAAGCTCCTGCAGATTTTGCCCTGCAGCAGAATTATCCCAATCCTTTTAATCCTTCCACGAAAATTGAGTTTCTTATTCCGAGCAGCCAGCATGTTAATCTTTCTATTATTGATGTAAAAGGCCGGGAAGTCGCTACGCTTGTTAACCAGCGCATGTCATCCGGCTCACATCAGGTGACGTGGCACGCAGCCAATCAACCTGCCGGTGTTTATTTTATCCGGTTAAAGGGAGAGCGGTTACAGAATGTGAGGACGAAAAAAATGGTTCTAGCCAGGTGAGACAGGTTAAACACCGTTCCGTCTGTTTTCGGCGGAACAGTGTTGTTGAAGCGATTGAGCTTATTTCCTGTTATGAATTGTCATACCTCAATAGCTCTCGCTCCCCCAGACCACTGGGGGAACGCTCTGCGGGACGCTTCTGCGTCCCGCGCTGACACCATACGATGTGCTGAACTTGCAAATATACAAGCCATTTTGCCCATCTGGTTCATCTGTTCCTGTCAGCAACTGATAATGCACCTGGACGCGGAGCGTCCGGCCTGCATTCCGCCGGTCTCCGGCGGAACGAGAAAAATCTGTTCAAGCAACGTTCCCTTTTACAACAGGCAGATTGCTTAACACAATCTCATTCAAATCAAAATCCTGAACATCCTTGAATCCTGTAAATCCAGATTCAGACGATTGTTATCTTTTGCCTCGCTCCCCCAGTCCCCTGGGGCAACGCTCTGCGGGACGCTTCTGCGTCCCGCGCTGACGTCATAATATGTGCTGAGTTTTCAGATACAAGCCATTTTGCCATTTGGTTTATCTGCTTCTGTCAGCAACTGATAATGCACCTGGACGCGGAGCGTCCGGCCTGCATTCCGCCGGAGACCGGCGGAACGAGAAACAATGAAGGGGTGAGGATGCACTTCATTGCAACGCACTTTAGCGCGTGGGTTAAATCAGCCTCCCGACTCTCCGGGCTTTAGCCCCGCATTCTCGTTTCCCAAGTACTTTGGGGCAACGCGAGGCGGTGGTATTCGACATGAAATTTCAGAAATCCCTTGCATTTTAATTATAAATGTTTATAATTAAGACATTAAAAGATGAGAACAGAAATCTACTGCTCGCAGCAAACCTCACAGCCCACGGACAGCACATACATCTGATCGTACCAGGATAAGAATCTCGGTAAAAAAGCTGGATTTTTACAGTTGTAAGCTGATATACATCTCCGTATTCGTCTCCATGTCCTTTCTTTTCAAAAGCTTATTGTATTCGCCGCTTCCAGAGCTATTGGCCCATAACTATATAGAAACTGCTTGATTATCCGGTGATCTGACCCGAGCTATCATCCGAACCACGAATTACTACCGCAGAAAAATACCTGTAAAACCCGGATGAATACGTAACCAAAAATAGATTTAACCAAAAATAGATTTGAGTGCTGTGTTATAACACAATGAAAATGGAGGTGTTATTATGATTGGGATGAGTTTTATAAGTTTTTTAATATTACTAGTTATCAGTGTTGTAATTTCGGTCATTTTACATTTTGTCTTCAAGTATTATGTAAGGCCTGGCTTTAATTCCTTCATTTCTAAAGTTATTATGGGTTGGATTGGCGCCTGGCTTGGTTCGCCGGTTTTTGGGCATTGGTTCGCCGGCGTTGAATATGAACAAGTATATATTATCCCAGCCATTCTTGGCTCTTTAGCTTTTTTGATTCTGACCATAGATTTCGTTAAATCGATCAAATCTGCTCCTGAAGCATAATCATGTTTTTTCGATAATTATAACTAAAACACAGCACTCAACTTTTTATTTTCATTATCGAATAACGCTGTAATTTCAGATAAGCTGCATTATAGTATACCTTTTTTCTCTCGTGCCTTCTCGTGACAAGGCTCTGGCTTGTCACGCACCTGAGCTATCTGTTTACAATGATGAACCGACAAAGCGGCGCTCTACGCCGCAGGTGAAATCACTCTAACTGCTCCTATCAATTCCATAGTCTCTCCAGCATGAGAATGCGAAACAACGCTCGATGCGTTGTGATAAATTGTGATGCGGAGCATCACTCTCTGCGACCATGAGATCACACCAGTTGATATGGCATTCCCAGCCAGAGGCTGGGAACGAGAGGCTGGCAGCAGCGGATAATGCACCTGGACGCTGTAGCGTCCGGCCTGCATTCCACCGGCGACCGGCGGAACGAGTAAAATTTGTTCAAGCAAAGTTCTTTTTTAAAACAGGCCGCTTGCTTGACACAATCTCATCCAAATCAAAATCCTGAACATCCATGAATCCAGTAAATCCTGATTCAGACGGTTGTAATCTTTTGCCTCATACGATGTACTGAACTTTCAGATATGTACCCATTTTGCCCATTTGTTTTTCCTGCTCCTGGCAGCAACTGTTAATGCACCCGGACGCGTAACGTCCGGCCTGCATTCTTACGGAGACCGGCGGAACGAGAAACAACGAAGGGGCGAGGATGTGTTTCATTGCCACGCGCTTTAGCGCGTGAATCCAGATTCTGAACCATCACGGGCTTTAGCCCCCTGCGTTCGGCCAAAGATCGGCGGAACGAGGAGGCTGTGGGTACATCATACAAGAAAATCTTGTAAACAAAAGGATTATTTGTACAACTTTGCGGAGTTTAGATCTTAATCTTTTGTAAAGCGGTAATAAAAGGTGAGTGTTAGAATATTGGTGTGCTATGGTTTCCTTCTACCCACATCAATCAATGTGCCTGATACTGCTCTTGATCCAGAACATCTCTCACTTTTAACAACAGTTCTTCCCGGTCGTAAGGTTTTCTAAGCAGTTGACGTGAGATATAAATTTCGTGATCTTCCCGAAGTAAATGACGCGTATAGGCAGAACAAAACAGAACCGGAATGTCCGGTTTAAAGGTAGAAACTTTGTCGTAAACTTGTTTACCGCTTTTATCAGGCATAACCACATCCAGGACCAATAATTGAATCTCATGCATGTGATGAAAAAACAGATCAATCGCTTCTTCGCCGGTGTTAGCGACGTAGACGCGATATCCTGCCTGTTCCAGAAAGGTTCTGGATACCTCGCAAATATGTTTCTCATCGTCGGCTAATAGAATGGTTTCATTGCCACCGGGTATGGCTTTGTCTGTTAAATTGGGCTGTTGAGCATTATGCCAGTCGAAGGACTCGTTATGCGCAACAGTAGCGTCTGTGTTGTCATCATTAAGTGAATTCAGAGAATTATTCTGCCTGGTGCGCAAAATTGCCAGTACTTCACCAGGGGCGCAAGGGGAGAGGTGCACGTCAAATTTATGCCATTGCTTTCGAATGGGAAGCCAGATTTCAAATATTTGTTTCTTGCGTTGCTGAAGCGCTTTGGAAATGTGTTCTATAATCGTCCGGGCTGATTGTAAAGGGAGAATCTCGCTGATTTGCCGGTTTAACCATTCTTCTGGTTTTTGGGTTGACAGGTGATGGGGTACATCTATGTCCACAACAACACCGTGACGGTCAAATACAAACATAAAACCTGGCAATGCCTCAAGCAGACTCTGCAAATGGTTTTCCTTTTCCAGGGCTTTTTGCTCAATATTTTTTATGTCTGTTATATTCTGGATCGTTGCGTGTATCTGCTTAATCCGGCCTTTGCTATCCAGTTCGAGTTGACCGATTTCACGGACATACCGGATTTTCTTATTTTGAGCGTAAAGCCGGTAGTGCGTCTCCCAATTTTGTCGCTGTTCGAGCGACTGCCGGACTATTTTCAAGGTCGCTTTGAGGTCATTCGGGTAAACAAGTTTTCGATAAAAATCGAGCAGATCATATACCCCTGAGATTTCTTCAGGACTGTATTCCGTCATTGCTGACATTTCTTCAGACAGAAAAACCCGTTTTTTACGCGGATCATAATCCCAGCTTCCTAATTTGGCCAGGCGCCGTGATTCATGCAGCCGTGCCGCATGGGTTCTGGATTCCTGCTCCGCCTGCCGGCGTTCACTGATGTCGCGGGTAACCCCAATTAAGGCAATTGGCTCTCCGTTGTCGCTGTAAACTGGTGAGACGCGCACCTGACTGGGAATGATTCCGCCGTCCTTGTGATAAAAATCCAGTTCAATTTCCAGATGTTGTTGCGGCGCATTCTTTTTTAGTTTTTTAATGTGCTCAAAATAAGGCTGTCCTTTTTCCTTTAGTCGTTTGTAAGACGATGGCGTCATTTTTTCTTCCAGAGATTGCTTGTAAATAGTTTCTATACTAAATCCGCGCACGCGTTCGGCAGACGGACTGATAAGAATCGGCTCCAAATCCATGTTGAGCATCCACATGATATCAGCCGAGTTTTCGAACAGCAAGCGGAAACGCAATTCGCTAATGCGCAATTCTTCTTCGTGATACTTTCGTAACGTGATATCATTGAAAATCACAGCAAGCTGATTGCTCTCGGTTGGATAGGCGATGACTTGAAAGTATTTCTGACTTGATGGCCAGTACATTTCAAAGTGCCTGGACTTTTGCTCTACTAATACAGCATTTAAATGCGGCCGCCATTTTTGAAATGCTCCGGGGAAAAGAGCGCTTAAAGGCCGGTCAACCGCATCGTCTTTTGCAATGCCGAAATATTCTGTAAATGCGGCATTGATATCCCGGCAGAGAAATCCCCGGTTTTCTTCTTGTGGTTTGGGACTTAAAACGAGGGTGGCGTAATAAGAATGCGCAAACAAACGGTGAAAATAGTTTTCCCGCGCTTGCAATGCCAGTTCTCTGGTCTTTTGTTTGGTGATTTCCTGGACCGTGCCAAATGCCTGGATGAGAGAGCCGTCAGTACTGAAAAGATTCCGGCCAATCAGCCGCAGCCATTTTGTTTTTTGGTGAATGACAATTCGGACTTTGATTTCAATTTCCCGGTCATCTTTTTCCCGCAACGATTTTACAACAATAGGCCGGTCCTCCGGATGAATAACCCGCAACAGCATTTCAAGTGTAAATTCACTGGTTCGAAGCGATAACAATTTTTTCACTTCCGGCGAGACAAGAAACCGGTTATTGGCGACATCATGCAGCCAATGACCGAGCCTGGCAATAGTTTGTGCGTTTTCTAACTGAGTGGCATAGCGTTGTAATTTCTGTTCGCGGCGTTTTAAAGGCGTGATATCAGATATCATACCGATCGAACGGTGAACCTTGCCTTGAGCGTTTCGTTCAAAATATCCGCGCGCCTGCACGTGCTTTATGATATTGTCCGGGGTTTGAATGCGATAACACGCGTCAAAAACAGTGCCTTTTTTCAGGGCATTGGTAAATGTTTGAATAACCCGGTTCTTATCCTCAGGATGCACGCGTTCGGTGAAATCCTTCCACGTGCGCGGTGTGCTTGACCATGAGCTGCCAAATATACGCGAACATTCCGGCGAAATTTTCGCCTTGTTTTCAATGACATCGTATTCCCAATGGCCAATGTGAGCAACATGTTCAGCTTTTAGCAGTATTTTTTCAAACGCTTCAAACTGGTCAAGTGCCTCTATGTCGTTGGTTTTATCAATATAAAAGGTAAATAAATATTTCTCGGATCCACCTTTTTTCATGGGCATGCGAAAACTCTGCACCACCCGGGTGGTTCCTTTGAAGGTTTGAAGTTTTTTATCACTGGAAACAGAGCGGGAACGGGGTTCAAGCTTTTCTTGTGCCGGGAAAATATCGGTTTCTTTTCTGCCAATTATTTCATCTACGGTGAATTGAAAGAGGTCGGAAAAAGCTTTGTTACAGAAAATAAAAGTTGAATCCTGTATCCTTTTCAAACTGATGGCAACAGGAACAGAATGAAGTAAGGTTACGATAGACTTTTTAAATTGTTGTCGTTCATTTCTAAGCTGGTTAATTCGTTGTTCCAGTGATTCTTTGGACTGTTCTGCCATTCATTTCTCCGATTAAAAGCTTATTGAGCAGTGAGCCAAAAAACCGCTCATCGATCTATTCCAAGCAATTGATATGCCACGCATTAAAAATTTACCAAATTAATCTTTATTAGTTGATTTATTTATAGCGTTAAACTTTTAAAAATTAAATATTAAAATAAGATTTGCTCCGGTTGTATTATCCCGGTATTTCAAAAATCCAAAATTTGTTTTATGTGGCATAAAATCACCACTTTTTTATCAGACTGTTATTATTTACTGTATAATTATTTTAGCGTTATTGATAATGTGCCAACGAATTGTTATATTCAAAGAATTATTGTTTAACCAGAGTGAATGATGGATATTGGCATTTCAACCTCATGGAAATCGATGAACGAGACTGATGCGAATGGTATACTCGATGCCATCGCCAGGATCGGCTGTTCGTCGATTGAAGTGGACTATAGAATAAGCAAGCATGAAATTGAAAGAATTCGCAAGCGCCTGTTGTCTGACGAATGGACGGTTCACACGGTTCACAATCCGTGCCCGTCACCGGAAACGCACAGTTCCGCGCGCCCGTGGCGGGATGCCGAACTCTCGGCTGCTGATAATGATGAACGCAAAACAGCCACAAGCTGGGGCATCCGGTCGTTGGAATGTGCCGCTGATCTCGGCGCTTCGCTCGTTGTCTTTCATCTTGGCTTTGTGGACATCGATCCCGAACTGGATATGTTCAGGGCTTTTTATCATCATAATCAAGTCGGCACAAATGAATGGCTTGCTTTCCGTGATAAAAAACTTGCCGAGCGCCAGGATGCTGCGAGTCCCTATGTTGATGCTGCGCTTCACAGCATCGATACTCTCAATAACCGGGCGGATAAACTCGGCGTGCTTGTCGGCGTTGAAACAAGATTGCATTTCCACGAGATCCCTTTTAAAGAAGAGTTTCACGTGATTTTTGATGAATTTGACGGCGCTCAATTGCGTTATTGGCATGATGTCGGGCACGGCGAGGTGTTGCACCGTCTCGGATTTGTTGATCATGAAAAAGACCTGCTCGAACGTTACCAGGACCGGCTGGCCGGTTTTCACATTCACGATGTCAATGCATTGACGGATCATTTGCCTCCCGGTCAGGGAAACTTTGATTTTAAAAAGCTGACCCCTTATTTTTCAGAACAGACCATCCCGATCCTGGAGGTTCATGAAGCAGATGCACAGGAAATGACCAGCGGGATTGAATTCCTACACGAAATTGGATTATAAGAATTGCAAGCTAAATTGGGACCTTTATGGCTGCAAAAAAGAAACAAAAACCGTTAAAAGAAGTACTCCGCCGTGAAATTATTCTCACTGTTCTTCTGACACTTGTATTCGCACTTTACACGCTTCGGGTGCCAGTCAGCGCCAGCGTGACGCTGCTCAGTTTTATCATCTTTATCGTTGCCGTCTTTCCCTACATCGCCCTGGGTAATACTAAAGCTGTGAAAAAGATGGAACAGATCGTAAAACCATCATTCTATTGGGCGACAGCCGCTGGGATGTGGGGCGTTGCTGCTGTGTATGCGCTGCTCAGCGGACAAGCTGCCGCAGGAGGACTGGCAGGGCTGGCTCTTTTTATTGTACTGCCTTTTGCACTTCATCTTTCCAGCAAAGGCAGCCAGCACGCTTTACGGGTGACTGATGTGCTTCTTTTATGTCTTTTATGGTTGCCCATTGAATTCGGCATTGTTCCGGCTCTTTCCGTGCCGCCAGCCCAGGGATTTGTCTCTCTCACCATGATCATTGCCCTGGTCATTGCGCTGCTGCTGTTTTATGTCGACCGCGGTCTGGGAGTGGGTTACAACTTTCGTCTCAAAAATCGTGACTGGACAGTGGCGCTTTTTTACTTTATGATCTTTTTTGTCATCGCTGTGGTCATCGGCGGACGCACCGGTTTGATTGAAATGACGGATCGAATCCCTTCTGCGCGGGACATGTTTATTCGGCTGTTCGGCATTGCCTTTTTTGTTGCCCTGCCCGAAGAAATCCTTTTCCGCGGCATCATTTACACGCTCATCGCTAACCGATTGAAAAACCGGCGCTACAATGTGTTGTGGGCGCTATTTATCTCTTCGGTCATTTTTGGTCTGGCGCACGTCAATAACCCGCAAGGCCCTTTTCTGGATATCAGTTTTGGCAGTCTCGGCGTGTGGCATTTTCCGTGGGTCTATGTTTTGCTTGCAACTATCGCCGGATTTTTTTATGGCTGGGTTTTTATTCGCACCCGCAAAGTTACGGCTGCCGCCCTGATGCATCTGATGGTGGACTGGGCATGGTTTGTCTTTTTCGATTAAGTTGATTTTTGATACATAAAGGAATGTCATGGATACGATTATTGATGGAAAAAAGCCCCGGATTATGATGCTTGGAATGGGTTCCTATGCTTCTTCTGCCATGCGCGTGCTTTCTGAACGTGGCGCCGATGTCTGGTGTTATTTGACTCGTGATTACGGCAATTACGGTCCGTCTCTGGAAGGAGAAACGTTTTTTTACAAGGATTATCCCAATCCGTGTCCGCTTATCAAAGACCTGGATATCGACCTGGTGATTCCAATGTCGATTAATTGGCATGAAAAAGAGTGGCGGGATGAGTTTTTAGCGACAGGCGTACCGATCCTGTCGCCTTTTGGTGAAGCGATGAAACTGGAGCGCGACCGGTTTTTTGGCAGGGAGTTGTGTGAGCAGTACCATATTCCGGTGCCCAAAGCGTTTGTGGCACGGAATCGTCTGGAAGCGCTGGAATTTGTCAGACAGCATCCGCTGCCTTATGTGATTAAAAATCCGCTGTGCGCGCCGGAGAGCCCTGTACACACCATTGTGACGGAGACGGTAGAAGATACTCAGAGTTGGCTGGAGCGCGTCAATTATGCTGAAGGCGTTTTTCTGCAAGAGTACATGGGCAGGCGAGAGGCCGGGCACGTCGCGTTTGTCAGTGGCGGAGAGCTGTATCCGATGGTGACGAATCAGGAATATAAGCGGGCATTTGACGGCAATATGGGACCGGTGGCTGGCGCGCCCATGGGCGGACTTGTCGAGGCCGATCCGGACGACAAATACGGTCTGGTGAAACAATGCCTGACCCCGCTTTTGCCTTGGTTTCGCGAGGTTGATTTCTACGGCCCGGTTCAGGTTACAGCCGTGAAACGCGATGGTGACTGGCATATGATTGAATTCAACGTCAGAACCGGAATCACCACCGGACCGCCGCTCTGGCGGATGCTGGAAAACCCGGTGGAAACGATTTTAAATGTCGGCCGGAACAAGAAACTCGACATCAAATTTGTCAAAGGTAAGGGATATGGATGCACTCTCACGCTGGCGGGTTGGGGATACCCGTACACAAAAATTGAAGGGCCTTCTTTGCTGGTACAATTGTTGGGCGAACCGTCCTGTGATATCTGGTGGAATGAAGTCGTTTCCGACCATAAAGGCCGGATGCTCATGGCCGGGCACCGCATTGCCGACATTGTGGCTGTGGATGACAACCTTGACACCGCAATCAAGCGGGCTTATGATACCATTAAAAAAATCTATTGTCTGAGTAGCTATTACCGCCTGGATATTGGCAAGAGCATGTGGCCGCCGGGGGAGAAATAGTCTGATTAATTCATGAATTTAACCAAAGACATAAAAAAACAATTTTATGGAATGTGGTGCTTTGGTGTTTTGGTGGCAAAAAAAGTGCAGCCACTAAAGCACTAAAACACGAAAAGACACAAAAAAAAATTGGTGGGATTTGGTGCTTTAGTGTTTTGGTGGCAAAAAAGCCAGCCACTAAAGCACAAAAACACAAAGAACAACAAGTTATACACCTATGTTTAATCGATAAAAACCATAAGCCAATCTATATTTAATAAATGAAAGGATGCTTTGATACTCTATTTTTCCGAATACAAATCCGATTACGACAATTATATTTTTCCTTACGTCATCTGGGCAGAGCCGGAAGATAATGAACCTGCCGCCTCGTTGTTTGGCAAGGGATTTTTGCCCAACACCCACGATCTCAGCCGGTTTTACATGTGTCGCCATGTGCGGGTTGATCTGAATAATTATCACCCTTCATCTGAAAATCGACGGATTTTGCGAAAAGGAAAAAGTGTGTCATTTCAAATTTTTCAGAGAAAAGATTTTCAGTATACCAGGGAATGGCAACACTTTTGTCTGAATTACGCTGATAAAAAATTCGGTCAAGGCGTCATGACAAGAGAGCGGCTGGACAGCGTGTTTGCGTCTCCGGTGTGTTCCCATTGCGCTGTTTTCACGGACGAGCCAACCGGTGAACACGTCGGCCTGGTTGTGCTCTATTTGCATCAGCCGGATGTCGCTTTTTATTATTATTCGTTCTACGATCTCGATCATGTCCAAAAAAGTCTGGGAATGATCATGATGACATCCCTTGTTGGACAGATGAAAAAAGAGGATTATGATTACATTTACCTGGGCTCGTGCTATAACCGGGGCGCGCTTTATAAAACACAATTCGAAGGCATGCAGTTCTGGAACGGACGTTACTGGTCCGGCAACAATGAAGAATTGAAATATCTGATCGAGCGTGATCAGGGACACATGACAAAGCATTTACTGGAAGATGAATATTACGTGAATACTTTTTAGGCGGATGATTACGTTTTGGCAAAATAGTGAGTGCATCGAGCGGAACTGACAGGACAACGACCGGAGTAACACAATGAGCGTACTGAAATTATATAACACTCTCACCAGAAAAATAGAACACTTTGAGTCGCGGGAACCGGGCCTGGTTAAACTTTTTACCTGCGGGCCCAGCGTGTACCGCGAACCGCATCTGGGCAATTACCGAACCTATCTTTATGAAGATGTGCTGCAAAAATATCTGCAATACCTTGGCTTTACAGTAGAACGTGCGATTAACTTTACCGACGTTGAAGACAAGGCGATTGACCGTGCCAGAGAAAAAGGACTCAGTCTGCGGGAATTGTGTCGTCCTGTGGAAAAACTTTTTTTCAAAGAATGTAACCTGCTCAATATTTACATGCCCGCAGAGATTCAACGCGCTTCCGCACACGTCAAACCTGCCGTGGAACTTGTAAAATGCCTGATCGAAAAAGGACATGCCTATTGGCACAATGGTGACGTATTTTACGATCCGTTGACATATAAGGGTTTTGGCCGGCTCTATGGTCTGGATATGAATCGCTGGCCTGAAAAAAAAGTCCGGTTTCGCAAAGATACTTATCCGGGGCGCCGATGGAATCGGGGCGATTTTATCCTGTGGCACAAACGCAGGCGTATAAAAGACGAGGTTTGGTGGGACACAGAAATCGGCCAGGGGCGCCCGTCCTGGAATATTCAAGACGCTGCGATAATCAAGCAGCATCTGGGAGACCAGATCGATATTCACACTGGCGGCAGCGATAACCTTTACCGCCATCACGATTATACGCTGGCTATAATGGAAAGCGCCACCGGAAAAGAATTTTGCCGGTGGTGGCTGCACGGCGGCGAGTTGCTGGTAGACGGCGAGAAAATGAGCAAATCGCGTGGCAATGTGGCTTATGTGAATGAGTTGATGACTCGTGGGTTCTCACCCCAGCATCTGCGGTTTTTTCTTTTGTATGGGCCGTATCGTGATAAATTGGACCTTCGCATTTCAAACCTGGAGCAGCGCACCGGACATTTAGATCGCATTCGTCAATTGGCTTGTTCGGTGACAGAGGGCGAGAGCAAAGATGCTGAACCGTTGAACGAAGACCTGGCAGTTAATATGCGGCGAGATTTTGAAGTACACATGAACGATAACCTTGACTATGCCGGCGCTTTTGATGCCATGGCCAAGCATTTAGACAGAACGGCACATATTGATAAAGAACGCGGGATTCCTGCTGAAAACCGCGAACAATTGCGAAAGGTGCTCAATGATATCGACAGAGTTTTCGGAGTTCTCGGGTGTGAATAACAGACCATTGAAAATATGTGATGCCGTAACCGGGTTTTGCTGCTCAAGATATTTTAAAAAGGAGCAACAGCGATGAGTGTGATTCATGCCCGCGATCTGGTCAAGTGTTTTGGCAATCTGACGGCTGTAGATTCGATTTCGTTCAATGTCGAGCGCGGCGAATTCTTTGGCCTGCTCGGCCCTAATGGCGCCGGCAAGACCTCGGCTATTCGAATGATTTATGGTTTTTCGCCAGTCACCACCGGCGAGATGTACGTTTTTGGCAAGAACATAAAAAACGACTGGCGCGATATTCGTGCCCGGTTGGGTGTCTGCCAACAAAACGACACCCTGGACCCGGATTTGACAGTGGAGCAAAATCTGTTAATCCACGCGCGTTATTACGAGATGGATAAAAACCGTGCCCGCCAGCGAGCTGAAGAGATGCTGAACTTTTTTGCTCTGAAAAACAAGCGCCGTGCCAAGGTTTTGGATTTGTCCGGCGGTTTGGCAAGACGGTTACAACTGGCGCGTACCCTCATGGCCGAGCCGGAACTGCTTATTCTGGACGAACCCACGACCGGACTGGACCCGCAGTCCAGGCACCAGGTGTGGGACCGGCTCGTTGAGCTGAAAAAACGCGGACTTACATTGCTGCTAACGACGCATTATATGGATGAAGCCGAGGTCCTGTGCGACCGGCTGCTGATTATGGACCATGGCAAAATCATAGCCGGGGGCCATCCCCGCGAATTAATCGCCGAACATGCAGCCGAGAGTGTTATCGAAATTGAAGGCCCAACTGAAAAACTCAGGGCGTATATCAACAAGAAAAATGTCCGGCATGACGATTTGGGAGAACGAATTATCATTTACGCAAAAGCTGATAGCAAACTGGAAGATGAGATCCGCACAAAGTTTTGTATGGAAGCCTGTCTGTTCCGTACCGGTAACCTGGAAGATGTCTTTCTGCGCCTCACCGGAAGGGAGCTTCGCGAATGAACCGGCCGAGACTCTCTGCAATGTCACTTCGCTTTCGACACGTATGGTACCGGAATCTTATGACCTATCGGCGCATCTGGAAAGTGAGTTTTATGATCCCTCTTCTGGAGCCGGCGTTTTACATCCTGGCGTTTGGCCTGGGATTCTCCGGCCTTATTGGTGGTGTGGATTACGCTGGCATGAACCTCGAGTACACCCGTTTTATGGCTCCGGCCCTGGTCGCAACCGCCTGTATGTGGAATTCGTTTTTTGAGACCACTTATGCCTCGTTCGTGCGCATGTACTACCAAAAAACATTTGACGGTATTCTGGCGACTCCGCTCTCTATTGAGGAGATCATTGTCGCTGAGATCGTCTGGGCCGCGTCCAAAGCCACAGGAGCGGTGACCATAATGCTCGCAGTGCTCATTCCAATCGGCTATGCCAGTTTCCCGGGCGCTCTTTTGTGTATTCCGATGGCGTTTCTGGGTGGACTGGCTTTTGCGTGCATTGGCATGTTTTTTACCGGCATTATTCCGACCATCGATATGTTCAACTTGCCGGTATTTTTATTTGTCACTCCCATGTTTCTCTTTTCCGGTACTTTTTTTCCGGTCTCGGGGATTCCGGACTGGGCCGGGATTTTTTCACTCATCTTTCCGCTCTATCACCTTGTAGAATTGACCCGGCTGTTTTGCATCGGCGCTATGGAGTCCAATCCAGTATTTAATATCAGTTATTTGTTGCTGTTTTCAGCATTTTTCGGCTACCTGGCGCTGGTGAAAATGAAAAAACGGATTATTCAATAAAAGCTTATTGATATGAAAATCGAATACAACAACTTGTAAATTATTTGATGATACTACGAAGGTGTAAAGGCAAAAATAAAGTTAAAAACCGTCTTGCACCTCGCCTCCAGCCTCCTGACCAGGGATGCGTGCAAAACCAGAAAATCGGCAGTAACCATCCGGTAGGATTCTGCATAACCCAACGCACTGGTCAGGCTTGGATATGTTAAAATCTTATGGTGTGCCGGAATGATCAGATACTGGGTCGTAATACAAAACCATAATTTGATCCGGTTTCAAACCGAGCGATTTAAATGTACGACCTTCTCGGTCATTGAATTCAACTTCATACGCAGCTCCATTCGCAAGAATGTCTACGACAGTGCCTACTTGGCCTCTGTATAGATTGTGTTCCGGAATATCTTTGGTTAATGCTACAGTATCAAGTAACGTAATCTTATCTTTCATTGTACACCTTTTCTACAAAGGAAAACATGTTGTTAATCTCGGGATATCTGTATTATGTTCAATGATCCAGCCACTTCGTACCACTGCTTGTCAGTTTTTCCATTTTAAATGGAAATCTATAAAATAACGTTGACCATATTCATCAGATAACCCCTTTTTTGCATCATGTGTTTTCACAACTTGCAATAAAATGTCTCTTAATTTATATGCATCTTTTTCTGTCATGTTCAAAATTTTTAAAAATAAATAAGCTTTATTCTTGCCTTCTGCATGATGCGGATTCAAGCAATAATCCGTTAATTTTCGAATGTCCACTTTTGCGTTATCTGAAAAGGGGATCAGCATGTGCTAAAAATATTTTTGAACATAATGTATATAATTTAAAAAAATCTGCCAGCATAAAAATTTTGTGTATTGTAAACAGATTTGCACATAAAATCAATAAAAAATATTTTTTGTACATTAATAAGATAAAATACTCTTAAATCTTTAACCTATAAGGAGAACAACGTGCTCTTTCCGCGCGCCATTGACATGGAAAGAGAAAAATGCGGAGTATCAGCATAATAACATCTGAGTCAAAAGGCTGCCGCAATGCTGATCAAACAAAGGGGTTTAACTATGAACAACTCGTTTTTCATTCGTTACAGCAGCATTGCGGCATTTGTCACTATAGGGCTTTTATTATTCGGAATTTTTCTACCATCTCTGGCGTCAACGGCAATATCCGCTTCCATGCCGTTCTTAAACTGACCGATTTATATCCTTTTTGTAATCCTTCTCATTACGCTATTTTTCATCATACGCCGAATAGAAATCAGGCGACTCGCTCTCAAGAATGAACTTGAGCTCGAGCGCATCGAAAAGCAAAAGTTGACAGAAATCGATCAACTCAGATCACGCTTTTTTGAGAATCTTTCGCATGAATTTCGCACCATGCTAACGTTGGTCACAGGGCCGCTTGAATCACTGCACCAAAGCATAAATGCAAAAGCTTTCTTCTCATTTCCAGCCTCTGGCGGGGAAGGCAATATCGGCCTGTGTTATCACATGGTCTCGGAATGTGGCGTTCTGCTTCACAACATATCACAATGCATTGAATGATGTTCCACATTCTCATACTGGAAAAACTATGGAATCAGTATGCGCCATTCAAGTTGAGTTCTCTTGCGGCACAGAGCACCATCTCGTCGGTTTATCAGGATAGAAAGCAGATGAGGCGCGTTACAAGGCGGATCCTTGTAACGAGGAGTAAAGTTTTATAAAACACAAGATTTTTATTTGTTGTCGTATATAAAGCTCAATCCAATGCACCGTCACAGTCAGCGACTTTTCTTTAACAAAGAATCTAAACCTCACTTTATCCCTCCACAACTCTGTTCCGCAACACCCCAAGCCCGTCAATCTTTGCCTGCACAATATCACCTGGATTGAGCGGTGACACGCCTTCCGGTGTGCCGGTGCAGATAATGTCGCCGGGATAGAGGGTGATATATTGCGTAATATAGGCGATGAGCTCGGGAATCTTGAACACCATGTTGGCAGTGGTGGATTTTTGTTTGGTTTCATTATTGACGGTGAGTTCCATGTCCAGATTATGTGGTTCAACAACAGCATCTGCCGGAATCACATAAGGACCCATCGGCAAGAATGTATCCATGCCTTTGCACAGCGTCCACGGATGGCCTTTTTCTTTGGCTTTTTTTTGCAGCGCCCGGGCGCTGATGTCATTGGCAATACTGTAACCGGCAACCATTTGCATAGCTTTGCTTTTTTTGACGTGCGACGCCTGCTGACCGATGATGACAGCTAACTCAATTTCATGATCGACCCGGCCGATGTTGGCAGGTAGACGAATGCTGCCTTCGCTGGCGAGCAGAGCAGAGGGGAGCTTGGCGAAAAACATCGGCTCTTCCGGAACATCACCGCCAAACTCGGCTGCATGAGCCGCATAATTTCGTCCCAGGCACAGGATTTTTGTGGGCCGCTGGATGGGAACATCCCAGTTAATGTCGTGGCGAATGACCAGGTCGTCGAGTCCGCGGAAATTCTTGACTTCTTCTATCACCTCGGTAAAGACTTCACGGGAAAAATTACCGGTCTCGATCATCATTTGGATGAAAAAATAATCTGGTGTGCGCGGCGAGTTGCGGATTTCTTTGAATATTTGCCACACCCGGCTAAAGTTATATCGCCGTTTTTCATACTCGATGCCAATTTGTGGTTGACCTTGATCTGTGGTGTATGCGAATGCTCTCATTACCATTCCTATGTGTTTGTACGTTCCATCATTTACTGATGCCATCTGGTGGTGATTTTGAGATGGCATCAGTTCATATTTCGCATGTAAATGTTTAACGGTTTATCAGGATAACTTATTTCTCTGCGAATACGCCAACACTGTGTGCCCATTCCTTCCAGGCATTTAACAGTTTTTCGTAAATCTCAGGTTTTTCATCTTTTAAATTGTGCAGCTCTGTCCGGTCGGCAACAATGTCGTACAATTCCCAATTGCCGTTTTCCTTTGAGACCAGCTTCCATTGTCCATGACGCACTGCTTTGTTGCCTTCATGTTCCCAGAACAGATATTCGTGTTCCTCACGCTGCTTGCCCTGAAAAACGGGCAGCAAACTTTTACCCTGCAGCGGAGTAACCTCATTGCCGTTGTGAGTTTGAGGATACGCGGTGCCGGCGATATCTGTGCACGTTGCCATAATATCGATGATGTGACCCACCTGGCCGGTCAGCTCACCCTTTTGCCGAATCACTCTTGGCCAGCGGGCAATCAACGGCGTGGCAATGCCGCCTTCGTGCACCCAGTGTTTGTGCAGGCGAAACGGTGTGTTGCCGGCGTTGGACCAGGAACGGCCATAGCTGGCATAGGAATCTTCTTCTCCGATAGGCACGTCGTTGTTGCGGCGGTCAAAGCCAAGCGGCCCGCTTTCATGGCAGGCGCCATTATCCGAAAGAAAAAGAACCAGTGTGTCCTCAGTATGTCCGAGGTCGTCGAGTGTGTTCAGAATTTTACCAACTCCCTGGTCCATGCGATCGATCTGAGCAGCATACACAGCCATCTTTCGGTCCATCAGCTCCTTGTCTTCAACCTCATCCCAGGGGATAGCCTCGGGATCGCGCGGAGACAGTTGCCATTTTTCATCAATTATACCCATGTCGATCATTTTTTCATAGCGCTGTTGCCGGAGGACATCCCAGCCCATTTTGTATTTACCCTCGTATTTTTGAATATCCTCAGGCCAGGCATGCAGCGGCCAGTGCGGGGCGGTATAGGCCACGTACATGAAAAACGGATTCTGATCCGATGGGTATTCATTCAAAAACTCGACGGCATGATTGGTGATGGCATCGGTCATGTAAAAACCCTCTTCCGGCGGCTGCCAGGGTTCACCGTCCAGAGCCATCTGTCGCTGAATGCCCGGACGTTTGCCCTTGCTGATGTCCCAGTAATTCGCCGCCCCGCTGATCAATCCGAAATAATGATCGAACCCACGGTCGGTTGGCCAGTGCGGCTGCTCTTCGCCAACATGCCATTTACCGGACATCAACGTCGTGTATCCGGCGGGTACAAGCGCTTCGGCGATGGTAACACATTTTTTATTCAGATAACCCTGGTAAGGACCAGGTTTATCGCTGGAGTTGACCATATCGCCCATACCCGCCTGGTGCGGATACAAGCCAGTGAGCAGCGATGCCCGGGTTGGGCAGCAGCGAGCGGCGTTGTAAAAACGCGTAAAGCGTAGCCCATCTGTTGCCAGGCCATCGATATTCGGCGTGTTAATCTCAGAGCCGTAACAACCAATGTCGGAATAGCCCATATCGTCAACCATGATAAGAAGAATGTTGGGCTGTTTTTTTGATGGACTGCACGTCAGCGATGGCAGTGCTGATGCCAAAGACGCCGCTCCGATTCCCTGAGCTGACTTTGATATAAATGATCTTCGTGAAATGTGTTCGGACATAAAACCTCCGGAATTAAATTATAAACCAACATTTTTGCGTAATTGCATGAGCGCATTGACCGAGGATTTCGGGATCAGGCCGTGTTTGTCCGGCGGAACATTCAACAAAAAGTTCGCGCCGCGCTGCCGGCATTGTTCAAATTGTTCAACCAGTTCTGATTGCGGCCGCGGCTCATCTCCTGACACAAAAAACCACTCTGTGCTGATCGGATCGCAATGTTCAGCCGGAATGTAAACCTTTTTGCCTTGGATCGTTCGCCAGGGATCGTGGCTATTTTCGGGCGGACGTTTGCGTTCAATCGCCATCAAATCCGACGGCCAGGCATAAGCCACATTATAATTTGTGCCGTCGCCAATACCGCTGTTCATCATGATAATCGTATCCGGACTCATCTCGGCAATGTGATTGTAGAGAAATGTACGATAACCGCGGCCCAGAACACCGGGGATATCGATCCACATCTCAAAAACGGGTCCGTAGTTTTTAAACAATTCATCGATTTGGGCGGTTTGAAATGTTTGGTACAACGACGTTGTGTGCGGCGGCATTTTGCCTTTCTGGGAATCCGGGAACCAGTTTTGCCCGTTCCAGTCACCACCGTCCGAAGGCGTTTCACTGCCAAACCGATTGTGATTGTCCCACGAGCAGTAATAGAAACCGGGCTTGATCCCGTGTTTGTCGCAAGCCTTTACAAAAGCGTCCACCACATCCGTCGTGTTGCCGCTGGTGGTGACATTATAGTCCGTGTGCCTGGTCGGCCACAAGCAATGGCCGGCCACGTGTTTTGTGGTCAGCACGGCATAACGCATCCCGGCATCGCGGGCGACTGACATCCATTGATCGACATCGAGTTTGTCAGGTGCATAAGTGGATGATGACGCCTTGCCGTCCGGCAGTTCTTCGCTCAAAAAAGTGCTCATGCCAAAATGCAGGAACATGCCGTATTGTAGTTCTTCCCATTTGTGCAACCTGGACAGTGGCAGTCGCTGCTCACCTTTTTCCTGAGACGTGGCAGATGCATTCTTGTTGGCGAGCAGGGCTGCACTGCCTGCAGCACCTGCTGTTTTCATAAAAGAACGGCGTGAAAAGTGTGTGCCCATTTTTCCTCCTGGTATTAAAAATTGAATTTTTGCCTCAAAGATTCGGGCTCCAAATTTATAAAATACATTTACTTTCCCACCAGCACCAGCCAGGTTTTGTTCGTATCTGGTGATGTGAGCGACAAGTGCTCACCGCTCATTGTTTTTGCTGGTAAAAATTCTGCTGCCTCAGTGTCGAACCAGCGCACTGTTCTTCCCGATTGCGGGTCATCTACTTTTAACCTTATATTGCCGCCTCTCGGAAAATAAATCGCGTGTACGGAATCATCCCGTGCCAGGCAATACGCTTCGTTCTTTTGGCATTCGAATAACAAATCGGGACGCGGTTTGGCGGAAAAGATATCAAACTCGTCAGTAAAAACGCGTGCTGACTTTATGGTTTGCTGTGATTGTTGATTCAGACCAGGGCCGCCAGTGGGACGATGAAACCGGGTGCTGGCACATCCGGCCCAAATATTTTGCCACCAGCGATCACGGCCGATTTGCGGTTGGTTAGGCTTGCCACCGCCGCGCCTGTGATAAACCTTGACATTCGTCATCGGTCGTGCCCCGCCGTGTTCTTTTATTTGATTTCGTAACCATAAAGCATTTTGATAATGTTGCTGGCCTTCTTGCCAATTGTTTTGCGACATTTCGACAAAATTAAAAATGTCTGGATGCGCGAAGGTACGGGCATGCTCTTTGTGATGCAGGTCCCAGGGATCCCACATCTCGGTTACATAAACCGTTTTACCGGCTTTATTCGCTGCCATTTTTATATACTCACCCCAATACCACGCCCATTCGGCCGGCGCCCGGGTTTCGTTGTCAATGCAATAAAGCACATTGCCGTACTTTAAACTGATGTTCAGCAAAGCATCCACAAAAGCGCGCTGGTATTCCAGTAATTTGGTGTCGTTGTTTTGTAACGGAACCGAGAAAAAGAACGGCTGCGGTTTTTGCGCCGGATGGTGCGGCCATTCTGTCTGTAGAGATGTATTCTGTGTGGTATAATTGACATTGTTCTTTGGATTGAACGGATTGACCAGCCAGTTGTCACGATAAAAATCAAACGTCGCCCATACCTCGACCTGAACCACAATATCCCGCTTAGCTGCTTTGCGCAGACAGGTCTCATATCTATTCCAGTATTCCGGATTCAGTTTATCAAGATCGTAAAGGCCGCTGGCGTTTTGTCCAAACGGCCAGATATTGCCGCTATCGCGACTGGACATGGTACAGCGGATATAATTACCGCCGACTTTTTCATAGTTGTTGAAATTGTCCATCATCACATCGGGATGGTTGAACAGATTGTCCTCATCTGTCCCGCCAAGCAACAACACTGGTTCACCATTGAGTGTAAAATAAAAAGGATTGTCTTTGTAAATACCGATACGCGGTGACGTGACCTGCGCTGTTTGCGTGCAAGCAATTGTCAAAAACACGGCAACAAGAATGACAAGTAAATATTTAATGATGAGCTCCTTCGTAGTGTTATTAATTAAAGAGCTTGATAGAATAACTCTCGGAAAGATGAAAATTAACTGAATTTAATCAAAATGCGTCACGAGAAAACATAACGTAATTTCTATTGTTTTTCAACCCAAATCTCGCTTTTTTCGAAAAAGATTTGTAATTTTATGTCTTGAATTATTTCTCCGCAATCGTTACGGTTGGGAACAAAGTAAATAATACATGACTATTTGATTTCATTGACGATAATAAAAAGAGGATGATAAATGAATACATCAAATAAAATTTTCAAGGAAGCTTTATCTTTAAAACCCGAAAAGAAAGCTGAATATGTAAACTTGACATTTTAACCACCTGAATTCAATCCATTTTACTTAATAGAAAATGAATTGAACCATAATAAAGTAAAGGAATAAAAGTGGGACTTTTTACTAAAAAGAAAAAAAAGGACGAAAAGATATACCGCCGTCCCGAGCCGCACACAAGGAGACAGACTCAAACCAAAGTCTCCAGGGCTTTGAACAATTATATTATCGTGGTGCTTGACAGTTGCCGTTACGATTTGTTTATGCAAGCCAATCCGAAAACCATTCAAAAACTGGGCGATGTGGAACGACGCTACAGTTACGCGTCCTGGACAGCACCTTCGCATTACAATATGTTGATGGGGTTATTGCCGCATTCCAGTCCAACCCAGGTGTTTGCTTCTGAATATTACAAAAAGGACTTTGTAAAGTTTAACGAACGGTTCGGTGTTTCCGAGTTTGAGTTTAAAAGTCTGGTGCCACAGCTTTACCTGCCAATATTTATGCGGGAAAAGCTGAGTTATAAGACGCATGCTATGGTCTCATTGCCGGTCATTAATCCACATACGCCGCTCAATCGCGGATTCGATTCGTACAAACAAATGGACAGCCACAACGATATGAACGCTATGCTCGATGAAATGACGTTTTCGGATGACGTGCCGTCATTTTATATGCTAAACGTTGGCGAGACGCATTATCCTTATGCCTTGCCCGACGAGCCTAAAGACAAATGGCCGCGCATCAGCGGGGTGCACGGGGTTTTTAAACACCTGGACGATCACATTGTTGGCGGTAAATTAGTGGAAAAAGAAGGAGAAAAGTTTTTTGATCAGGACAAATTGGACCAACTGCGCGAGCGCCAGATACGAGCAGTTCAGTATCTGGACAAGGTGTTCGAACGTCTATTCGATTTGGTGCCAAAGAATACATACATTACCGTTACTTCGGATCATGGCGAACTTTTTGGCGAAAATGGCTATTTCGGACACGGGCCCATTATGCACGATAAGGTTTTTGAGGTGCCGTTTGTGGAAGGCAAGTTGAGGTGATTAACTATTTTCAAAACAGGCCTTATAAATGAGACTTTTCACTCTCGATAAAAATGGAAAAATGGTTCCCTATGAGGAGACCAGGTTTCATGAAGAAAATCGTGAAGCCGATTTGGAAGTTCTTCTTGAAAATAATCCTGAATATTTTTTTGAAAATAGCGGTGTACTTGTGATTGGTCGACAAGTTACGACTAGTCTAAATTCCTTTATTGACCTTTTAGGGATAGATCGACATGGTAATACAATTGTAGTGGAATTGAAACGTAATAAAACACCGCGTGAAACAGTAGCACAATTATTAGAGTACGCCTCCTTTGTTGAAAATTTGGATTTTTCCCAATTGAATGAAATCTATCAGGATTATTCTGGCGAAGATACAAGTCTGGAAGAGTATCATCGGCAATATTTTGAAAGTGAATATGAGGAAAAAGTATCATTTAACAAGTATTCAAAGTTGGTCATTGTTGCGCAAGAGATTACAAAGGAAATAAAACAAACAGCCCAGTATCTCAGAAAAAAGGGATTGGATTTATATTGTTTGGAATTCAAATATTTTACTACAAAATCGGGCGAGAGAATAATCTCCAGCGATGCGATCGTTGGTGAAGAAGAATTTCTTCGTCAAAAGGTGGAATCAAAGTCACTTCCAAAAATTAATAGAGAGCAATTTAAGCGTTCTTTGGATACAAATGGACTAAAGGTGTTTAATAGGATTTTTGATTATGCTGATGAAAACGGCCTTTTCTTTCGGTGGGGATCAAAAGGATTTTCATTAAATATCGATTTAGGAGATGGATTTGTGGGATTATTTTTTGGTTATCCGCCGCATTCAGAGCTTAAACAAAGTATTTATACTGGCCTCGGAAAAATAGAAAAAAAGGTGAATAATCCAAAAGAGATTGTTGATTATTACAGAACTCAGATTGAGAATCTTGGCTTTTTTGTGAGGGCAGAAACTAATTTGAAATGGGTGATTAATTCAGAAATTTCAGATGACCAGATTCGCCTATTTTTAAATATCGTTGACAAAGTCGTTGCCAAAATAAAAGAACATAGTATGCAAACAGTTGAAAAATAACCGTGAATCAAGTCAGATTTTTAAAATATAGGTAAATATCCACCACAAATTTATTAGCCGGATTAACAGGATTGCCGAGATATGTAATCAATCCAATTTATCCTGTTAATCGCGTCAGATAATAGAAATGCTAAATAATAAAAAAAAGCTTTTTCCCCGAAATTGTTAGCTACCTGTTTCATCGTGAGGTTATTTCATGTTTAAAATAGTGTCCAACATGGATGAGCTCATCAAAGCCCTTACTGTCCGGGCAGTTGTGTTTATTGGTGAGCAGAATTGTCCGTACGATCTGGAAATTGATGAATATGAACATAGCTGCGTTCACATTCTGGGTGAACTGGAAGGTGAGCCTGTGGCTGCGGCACGCATTCGTTTTCTGGGCCTTTATGCCAAATTCGAACGCATTGCTGTGCGCCAAGAGTGGCGGGGAAAAGGCTACGGTCATCAACTGGTCAATTACATGCTCGATTATGCGCGGGAACGCGGCTATAAAACAACAAAAATGCATGCCCAAACTTATCTGGATGATTTTTATAGTCAACACGGTTTTGTGAAACATGGGGATATTTTTAAAGAAGCCGGAATTGATCATTATTTGATGATCCGGCATGAAAAATGAAATGAAACACGAATACGATTTCGCCGTAACTTCCAAAGTGAACAGAAATCTATCAAACTGGAGGTTCCCATGAACCATGTTATAAATTATGCGATCATTCTGCTGCTTTTATTGAATATCCACCCAGCGGGGGCCAGAACAATCGACCGGCGATTTCATAAAACATACAAAGATATTAAAGAGGCTATCCTGCATCTCAAACACGGTGACGGTGATGTGACGATCACTCCCTGGAATCGGGATGCCATCGATATTGTTGTGGTGTATCGCGCCAGGCTGACCGGCTCTGGTGCGGATGAGACGTTTGAGGTCGAATTTGAACGCCGCAATAACCGCATCACAGTGACCGGGCGTGAACCTTCTTTTAGATGGGGACTCTTTTCAAGCCAAAAAATCTACGAATATACTTACACGATCAAAGCGCCGAGCAACACGCAATTGGTTCTTGATGGTACAGACGGCGATGTGCGTATCCGAGCATGGCGGGAAACCATAGAAATCAATGGCGTAGACGGCGACATCCGCTTGAATGATGTCGTTGCTCCGTCAGTTTTTATCTCGGTTACTGACGGTGATTGCTTTTTAAAAGACATCAGTGCCAAACTCACAGTTTATCTGGAAGATGGCGATGTAGATATCAACGGTATTGAATCCAGCTCTTGCTCGATTCGCGCCAAAGACGGTGATATCCACATTGTCCATGCGTCCGGTGTTTTCCGATTGGAATGTGTGGACGGCGACATTAACCTGCACAATGCTTATGCTGAACGTCTTGATGCCAGGGCAATAGACGGCGACCTTGATATTGACTTGAGAAGTTTCCGGGACACCCGCGCCGATCTCAAGACAGTTGACGGTGATATCAAAGTCACATTAGAGCGTGGCTTTTCTGCGAAATTAACCTTATCAACACGTGACGGTACTGTGAATACCCGCCTGTCAAAAGTCGACTATGAAGAACGCCGGAAAGATTTTTTCTCCGGCTCGCTGCACGGCGGGAACGGTTTAATCCGCGTGCAAACTGTAGACGGAGATATTCTGGTGATTGAAAGATAGGCAATGCACGGTTCGCCCTTTCTTGACATTGGAACCAAATGCGTTTTCACTTTTCATTTTTTGAAAACATTTTCTAAATGAATAATAACAAACAAGAACAAAACGAGGGATTAGATATGCTTAGACTAACAAGTTGGATTTTAATCTTTCTATGCACCACAATGGTGTCGGCCGGAGAAGGCGATATTTCGCCAGCTATGCTGGAGCAATTTGATCAGCATATCAAAGATTCAGACATCACGGCCATTCAGAACGCCGTGTCGAACAACGATGTTCGAAAACTCGCTCTGAACCGGAAAAAGGTTGGGCATGTTAATGATCTTTTTGCCGTACAAATTGATGTGCCGGAAATTACCAATCAGAAAAGCAGTGGACGCTGCTGGTTATTTACCAGTCTGAATGTGCTGAGACCCAAAGTGATTGAAAGGTTTAATCTGGAACATTTTGAATTTTCTGAAAATTATTGCTTTTTCTGGGATCAGTTGGAAAAGTCCAATTTGTTCCTCGAAGCTATTATCTCCACCCGGGACCTTGATCTACAAAGTCGGCGAATGGAATGGTTGTTTCGGCATCCCATCGGCGACGGCGGGGTGTGGAACGATGCAGTGGCGGTGATTGAAAAATACGGTGTTGTGCCAAAATCGGTGATGCCGGAATCTCATAACAGCGAAAATACCCGGTTGATGAATGCTGTGTTGCGCCGCAAATTGCGAGAAGATGCTCTGGTTTTGCGTCGTATGCACAAAGAAGGCAAAACGAAAAGCGAACTCGAACACACTAAAACCCTGATGCTGCAGGACATTTACCAGTTGCTCGTCATTCATCTCGGGACACCGCCGAAAGAATTTACCTGGCGCTACAAAGACACAGACGGTAATCTAATCGAGCCAAAAACATACACCCCGATTGAATTTTATCAAAAGACTGTAGGCGTGAACTTGGATGATTATGTCATGATGATGAATGATCCGACCCGGGACTATTACCAGGTGTTCGAGGTGGAATACGACCGCAATATATGGAGTGCAGTCAACTGGACGTATGTGAATTTGCCCACAGAAGATTTGAAAGAAATGGCTAAAAAGTCAATTGTCGGCAAGGAGCCCATGTACTTTTCCTGCGATGTAGGCAAGCAATTGAACCGGGATAGTGGTGTGCTTTGCGTGGAAAATTATGATTATGAATCCCTGTACGGTGTGTCGTTTTCGATGAGCAAAAAGCAACGCATCCAGTCTTTTGATAGTGGTTCTTCGCACGGCATGTCACTTATAGGTGTGGATACGACTGCAACCGGTAAAACGACGAAATGGTTACTTGAAAACAGTTGGGGCAAAGACCGCGGGCACAATGGATTTTTAATCATGACCGATAGATGGTTTGACGAATATATGTTCCGGCTGGTAGTCAAGAAAGATTTCGTCCCGTTAAAAATCCTGGCGATTTATAAACAAAAGCCGATCAAACTTGAACCGTGGGACCCGATGTATTGGCCGATTGAGGATGATTGAGAAGGCAACTCACTCTTGCGGGTTAACTTTATAAACCGGAAAAAAGAACAGAATAATCGCAGCTACCGTTCCGATAGCTGCGCCAACGCCAATTAGATCTGCAATGGCGCCGACAATCGGGGCGAATATCGCAATAAATATTGTTTTTAACTGCGATTCAACTGACAATGCGGTTGCCATGACGTCATCTTCTATGGTATCGCTGATATAGCTCACAGCCATGGGCCGGCGTATATTTTGAACAACGTACAAGCAGATGAAAAATGGTATGGACAGCGCAAACCACTCAAAGTGATAGCTCGCACCACTCAGCATTGTGAGCCCGATACCAACGATGAAAAGCAGATTCAGGCCCTGCGATTGTTCTTTAAAAGCTCGATTCATCCGTCCAGCATTTTGACTGGCAAATGAGGTCAAGAGAAAAAGAATAAAATAGATAACGGCAATAGTCACTGCGCTTTTCTGTTTCGCTGTGAATTGAGCCAATATTGGCAACGTTGCGGCAAATGTTTGCAGAATCGGTTGAAGATAATCCTTGACAGCTTTGAAGTAACTGTCGTACAACGCAGAGTTTAATAATCCCCTGCGGTTTGCCGGATTTTTGAAAAAGCGGAAGGTTTTCTTCAAATCAATTCCTGTTGTCACTCGACTGCGGGAGGATTCTGTTTGATCGAGTTCATCAGGATATGACATCATCAAAAAGAGTTCAACGATATAAGGTACAATGGTTGCCAAAAAGATTGTTTTATATTCACCGGTGTAAAATACAAGTCCTCCAGCTAATAGAGAAGAAAGAGCTGATCCCCGTTTGGACCAGGCACGGGTATGTCCATAATATTCTGTTTTCTGGTCGTAGATTCCTTTGATTCTCAGATACTTAAAAATCATGGCCTTATGAGTTCCAGAGCGTGCTGCTTCACCACCGGCGAAAAAGAGCATGGCGATAATATAAATTGTGAAATAGGGGAAAAAGTAAAAAATGATAAACGAGATGATATAGGACAGAAAGCAGAGAATCATGACGCGTTTACGGCCAAACCAGTCTGCCAACACACCGGACGGAATTTCCATTACTGCTCTGGCAATTTCACGAATCGAAAACAGTATGCCGATCTGAAAAAACGACATGCCCGTTTCACGGAAGAAAAGCAGTATGAAAGCATCGAAAAACCGAAGGTTTTTTAAAAATCCATACGCCGAAAATTTCACATATTGCTGGTCTTTTAACATCATGTTTACCTGGTAACTGATCACATGGTTAAATATTTATCACGCCGGGTTGCAAAACTGAATGGAAAAACATAGAAATATTTTTTATTATTCAATTTTTTTGTCTTAACAAGCAATTACTTGCGTATTCTCTGTGCCACTGCGTTTTTGCCTGACTTTTAATCACCCTTTGCTTACCACCTGACCGGCGCCGTCAACTGAAACTATTTATGATGTCAACAATTGTTCCATTAAAAATAAGGGACTTGAATGATTCCAATATTTAAACGAATCGAACTTTTTTTTATGAGGTGATTGATGTAAAAGTTGAGAAAATTATTCCGGCATAACAATTGTCATCAAGTCTTTTCTTGTCCGTAATTTAAAAAAATATTATCTTGTTCATAATAAAAAATAGAAAGCGTTATGCAGAACAAAAACAAAAAGTGGAATTTCATAGAAGCACGGCTGGCGATTGCTGGTAATGTTATTCTCTTTGTCGTTAAATATTATGCCGGCATTGTAACAGGCTCTGTTGCATTAATGGCTGATGCCTGGCACACATTGTCTGATTCGGCGTCTTCTGTGATTGTTTTGATTGGCGCACGAGTATCTGACAAACCCGCGGATAAGGAACATCCATTCGGTCACGGCAGGGCGGAGTTAATTGCCACCATTGCTATTGGTGTGCTTTTAGTTCTGGTGTCCTATTCTTTTCTGGAAAAAGCATACAATAAATTGCAGGAACATGAACAAACCATATTCGGACCAGTTGCTATTGGTGCTATGATTTTGTCGATTGTTGTCAAAGAGGGTATGGCTCAGTTTGCCCTGTGGGCAAATAAAAAAGTCAGGTCGAATATGCTCAAAGCCGATGCATGGCATCACCGGACGGATGCTATTTCATCGGTAATCATTCTGACCGGTGTTGTCGTTGGCCGGTATTTTTGGTGGATAGATGGTGTACTGGGCATCCTGGTTTCGTTGCTTATCTTTTATGCTGCTGTCGATATATTTCGCGATTCTATTCAGCAAATACTGGGTCAACCCGTAGATAAAACCACGCGGGAAAAGCTGCGAGACATTTGTGAACAGCATGGGGTCAAGATAGACTCGGTTCATCACTTTCACATGCACGAATATGGTGATCACACTGAATTGACATTTCATCTGCGTTTGCCACAATCAATGACCATTTCGACAGCCCATCATATCATTGAACAGATCGAGCAAAACATTCGTGACCAATTAGAGATGGAAGCTACCATTCATGCAGAGCCTGCAGACCGGATTCGCTAAAGTCCGGAAATGCTTCCATTGATATTCAGATCAATTTTGATTGACTTTAAAATGAACTAAACCTAACGTTTCACACATAAAAAAAGGGAGTCCATTTTTTTGGCACTCCCTTTTTTTAATTCTTTATAAAATTTGTAGCACATCTGAAAGGTGTACTACAAATGTCCTGGCCTTATTTCATCAACATCATCCGCTGCGTTTTTTCAAAGCTATCCGCAATAATTCTGTAAAAATAAAGTCCGGATGACAATTGTTGTCCCAGGTCGTCGCGGCCATCCCATTCGACTCTGTATGTGCCGGGCGCCTGTTCTTCGTCCACAAGTGACCGCACCAGGGTGCCTCGCACATTGTAAATCGACAATCGTACACGGGACGCTTGCGGAAGTTGATAAACGATATTCGTTGCTGGATTGAACGGATTGGGGTAATTTTGCTGTAAAGCATATTCATCAGGGATTTCACTGCTCACTCTGGAAACACCGGTAGCATATTTTATAGTGAAAACAGCATCGCTGGTATCGGCAACCGTACCGGTTGAATCAGCTATGCGCACCAGGCACATGATGCTGATCGGTTCAGTCACATTCCATATCCAGCTTTCTGTGTTTTCAGCTTCTTTTGTCAATGTTTCCCAGGAAGAGCCATTATCCCGTGACAATTCGATCATAACCGTCTGACCGATGTTTGTAGCGCTCCATTCAATGGGCACATCAGAGCCAACTTCCCAGGTTTCCTGTCCATTTGGATTGGTGACGGTGATGGCTGGCCGCTCAACAATGGCAAAGGTCTGGTCGCAACGGTCAGAAGGCGTGCCATCGATATCCGCAACAACTATATAGCATTTTTGTGAGGCTGGCCCGGTGACCGTCCAGGTGTAAGAGCCATTGTCCACAACCGAATCGGCAACCGATTCCCAGCTTGAACCTCCGTCTCGCGACAATGAGATAGTTACAATGCCGCTTGTGTTCTTGGTGTCCCAGGTGACTTGTTCCTGCGACCCTATGGTCCATCGCTCACCGCCAGCCGGCCGAGTCACCAGCAGGTCTGGTTTTGGCCGGATTGAAAAGGTGCTGTCACTAGTATCGCTAACAGCGCCAGTTTCCGATATCAGACGAATTAAACAGGAATCTGATACCGGCTCGGTGACTGTCCATTGGAAGGTGCCGTTGGCGCTCACGTTTTCAGCCAGCGTCCTCCACGACTCACCGGAATCACGGCTTAGTTCGATATCGAGAACACCGTCATAATGCGAGGATGTCCATCGAATGTTTTGTTCTGAACCGATATTCCAGATTTCACCTCCATTTGGCGCAAGAACTGTTAATTCTGGCGGATAAAAGAGCTCGAATAAACCGCTTGTGCCGGCAACATCTTTTTCAAGGTCTTGTACTTTAATGATGCATTGGTCCGAAGCCTCACTGTCGATATGCCAGTCATAGTTGCCAGTGTCTAAAACAGAATCGGCAAACATGACGAATGCAGTGCTGTCCTGGGTTGCCTGGCGGTTTAACCAGATTGAAACCATTCCACTCGAGCGGAAAGATTCCCACTGGATTGTTTTTGTGGAGCCAATTTCCCACTGATCATTTGCTGCCGGAGATGTGACTGTGAGGTACGGCGGTTCCATTACAGAGAATGTGGAATCGCTGGTATCCTGTACTTTGCCATCGGAAGTTGAAACGCGCACCAGACAGGATTCCGATTCCGGTCCATCTACATTCCATGCCAGACTCGTTTCAGAATAGTCAGTAGCCAGATCGCTCCATTCCTGGCCATTATCCCGGCTTAGCTCGACGTGAACGGTGCCTTCATAATCGGCGACACTCCATTCAACGGTTTGTGTATCGCCGATATACCATATTTCACCGCCATCCGGTCGCAAGACAGTCAGGGAGGGCGGAGGTACAACAGCGAACATCTCATCACTTTCATCTGATGCAGCGCCGGCCGCATCAGCAACCTGAACCAGACAGGAATCCGACGGCTGAATATTGACTTTCCATGGATAGCTGCCGTCATTTTCAACTTTATCCCAGAGTTGGGTCCAGGTTTTGCCGTTATCACGGCTAATATTGAGATTAACCTGGTTAGAAATATTCACTGATTCCCAGGTGATGTTATATGTCTCGCCGGTCTGCCAGCGTTCTCCGCCATTCGGTGATGTGACTGTTATTGACGGCTTTTCTTCAATCGAGAATACAGCATCGCTGGTGTCTGCCACACTCCCATCTTTTATGGCGATTCTAACAAGACAATCGTCAGACACTGGTCCTTCAACGGTCCACTCAAATACGGAATCAGTTGGGGAAACACTGCCCAATGTTGTCCAGCCTGCTCCTTTGTTGCGCGATAATTGGATATTCATGTCGCTCTCGATGTTCACAGTTGTCCACCGGATCATCTGGTCGGTATCAATATACCAGGCTTCGCCGCCGTTCGGTGCGATTACAGTGATAGAGGGTGGTTTCTTGATCGTGAATACAGCGTCGCTTGTATCGGCCACGTTACCATCGGTTGTTTGAACGCGTACAAGGCAATTGCCGGATTCCGGTCCTTGCACGGTCCATGTCCAGCTATTGTCTGCAACCGGTACGGTGACTAACCGTGTCCAATCCTGGCCATTATTGCGTGAGAAATCGATATTAACATTGCCAGTGACGTTCACCCTGGTCCATTTTATTTGCTGTTCCGTGCCAATCTCCCATTCTTCGCCACCATTCGGTTCAGTCACTGTGATGGACGGCGGTTCAGCAATGGAGAAAGTCGAATCGCTAACATCCGAAACATTGTTGTCATTTTCGCTTTGTATACGAACGAGGCACTCGTCCGAAGCTGGTCCGGCCACAGTCAAAGTCCAACGATTATCTGATGCGGGTCTGGAAGCGAGCCTCGTCCAGTTCTGACCGTTGTTGCGGGACAGATCAATATTGACATTACCGGTGACATTTACCACAGTCCAGTGGATTTGCTGTTCTGTACCGATTTCCCATTCTTCGCCGCCGTTAGGTAATGTAACGGTTACAGAGGGTGGATAGTCAATAGAGAACAAAGCGTCACTCGTGTCAGTCGCGCCGTATTGATTATCTGTCACTCGAACCAGACATGAATCGGAAGCCGGGGCAGTGGCTGTCCATGTGAACGATCCGTCATTCGCTGTATCGTCAGCCAGGTTATTCCACGTTGCCCCGCTATCGCGGCTTAAAGCGATAGCAACCGTGGCGCCGGTGCTTTCAGAGTCCCAGGTGATAGGATACTCTGAGCCGATCTCCCAGCTTTCACCACCGTTTGGGGCGGTAATGGTCACACGTGGTTCCGGAGTAATTGAAAACACAGCGTCGCTCGTGTCTGATATTGTGTTGTCAAGAGTCCAGACTCTGATCAGGCATTCGTCAGAAGGAGTGCCATTTACCAGCCAGCTCAGGTTACCGCTTGCGGCCGGGCTTTCGCCGATACTGGTCCAGCTACCGCCATTGTTGCGGGACAACTCTATTCTTACATTCCCGTCAATACCAAGGGCATCCCAGCTTATGGTATGTTGCGTATTAATTGGCCATTCTTCACCACCGTTAGGTGATATCACAGTGATCTCTCCCTGGCTAACATCGATGGGAAGGAACTCGAGATAGTCCACCCGGGCATATTCACCCGCACTTCGGGTTAGCTCTATTGTTATTCTATCTCCCAGGGAAAATTCAACCTCGCCAAGGTCACGCTTTTTATACACATCATCTTCATGAGAATCATCCCATAACCAGTTGTCTATTACATTGCCGTTTATTTTCACTATGGCACGACTTGCACCATCGATTTCATCCAAATAGCGTAAATAGAAATGGTAAAGACCTGGCAGCAAGTCAAACTCGTAGCTAAGTGTGGCTGTGGGAACGCCGTGAGGCAGAGCTGTCACCTGGCCTCCACTTGCCCCTGGCCGGTCTTGTATTTCAACTCCTGGTGAATGGTCGATGTCTTCGGCTTCGACAATTTCGGAGGTACTGGTGTTCTCGACAATTGAAAAAGGCGCATCGCTCACGTCCTGATTGGCGGGATCCTCATTGTCTGTTATTCGAACAAGACAATTGAGTGAGATAGAGTCTGGGAGGAACCAGTCGAATCGCCCGCTGTTCGGTGCATCTGTCCGCAGAACAGTCCAGTGCATGCCATTATCCAGAGAATATTCAACAGTGACTCGCCTATTGGGATTAGTCCCTATCCATTCAATGACTTGAGGTGAATTAGCTTCCCATTCTTCACCGCCATTAGGCGATGTGATCATGATTTGAGTGGCTTTTTTAATGGTAAAAACCCAGTCGCTTTTATCAGAAGGATAGCCATCTCTGGCATCTGATATCCGAACGACACCTTTGGGTGTGGGAGTATCTGGCACGATCCAATCGTACGCCCCTACATCAGGGTAACTATTTACGATTGTACGAAAATTTTTATTATACTCTGTGGTGTATTCAATTTTAACTCGGTCCACATCGGGATCAGGAGTCCAGCGAATGGTTTCCGTGCTGCCAACGTAAAAAACTTCATCTCCATTGGGATACGTGACGGTGAGCTCCATTTCCTGTGCGGAATACATGTACACTTTGCCGGCATCTTCACCAGAATCATCGTTGTGGTATGCAGAGATGAGAATATCGTTCAAGCCATCGCCATTGATGTCTCCGTTACCAGAGCAGGAAAATCCCGAATGGTCGCCCTCATTTACACCTGTGAATTTTATGTCCGAATCATCGACGTGCATTTCATTATTCCAGGTATCCCGCCCGTAAAAGACGTATGAAACACCGGCTTCTGATCTGGAATTGGCGTTGGCTTTTGAAATGCCAATGATAAAGTCGTCGTAGCCATTCTGATTGAGATCACCAAGGCTGGAAATATCATGGCCTATATCGTCGAACTCGTTATTGGCTGAAATTTTGACATCAGCCGCTAAGGACACATCCTGATTGGATTGCATGGAAATATTTTTGCCGAGAAGAACATAGAAAATAGATCGTGAAGTACTAAACAATACATCATCAAGTCCATCGTCATCAATATCACCAAGGCTGGCGACGTTCCAGCCGAGATCATGGCGCGGACCCGGTCCATGCCAGGATGCATCCGCTTCAGAGAGGCTAACATTATTACCAAATTGTTCTCTGGATTTTCCTAAAATAAGATAAACTTTTCCGGCATAATTCATGTCGTCATATTCAGCATAATTGGCGCTAACCAGAAAATCGCCTAAACCATCACCATTCACATCTCCGGCTTCGGACACCCGATGGCCTGCCCAATCACCTTCTGATTCTGCCAAAAAACTGGCATCGGCATCGGTGAGACTTGCATGGTCTGGCCACTCATTCGTTGGTTTACCAAAGATAATATAAATCTTACCGGCATTCGGTCCAACAGTTGAATTGAACCCGGCACCGATGATAATATCATCATAATTGTCTCCGTCCAGATCGCCAACACCGCGAACGTGGGTTGCTTCGGCACGGGGATCATCACCGGTATAAATGACATCTGCCTCAGCCAACGAATGGCTGCCTTGCCACTTGCTTGACGAACCGAAAAAGATGTAAACCCGGCCGAGCCGGTTGCCGCCTTGCGATGCCTGGGTTTTTTTGATGCTAATGGCAAAGTCTTGGATACCATCATTGTTGACGTCGCCTATGCCAAAAGCATCGTGAGAAGCTTCGTTGCCTATCATCTCGCCGTGAAATGTTGCATCAGCTTCAGTCAAAGGCAAATTATAACTCCAACCACTGGTTTTGCCGTAAAAGAGATAAACACGTCCGGCGTCCGCAGCTTCACCCATATCCCATTTTGGAGCGGTTGCGAGAAAATCGTCAAAACCGTCGTCATTCACGTCTCCGATTATAGTGACATGGTGCCCTGCCAAATCTCCGGGACGTTCACCAAGAAATGATACCGGTAACGAGCTGAGAGCTATTTCCTGACCAGCGTTAGCGAAATTCCATAGAACCATTATTAACCAGAATAGAAGCGCTGCTTTTTTCATCCAGATATCCTCATTTGTTTTGGTCATTATTTGGGGTTTATTAGAGTATGAAAAAGATTTGTTCACTTTTGATACATTGTCGCAGAAATGAAATTTTTGAATGTGCCATATGAGCTAAAATTAAAAATATAAATATAAATAAAAAATAAAGAAAATAAAAGTTAGATTTTAATTAATTGTAAATTAAATAAAATTAAAAAGATATAAAATAAAACCTGCGCCTCTTTTTTTGCCTGAAAATCCAGGCCCTGATTTTTTGTATCCGTAAATTAAAAAGCATATTTTGGTGAATTTTGGCAAAAATAGGACCACTTGTTTTTTTGCTTTTCTTTGTGGAAAAAAAAATTAGATACTGTTTCCTTTAGTTTTTTTTGAGGTTATTGATTCTCCAATTTTATTTTTTTGCTTGACTTTTACAAATCACCTTGTTAACTTTGCATGGAATAGGTGAATAGCGGTGATTGTTGTCATATTTTATTAATTTTATGGTGAATTTTGACAGGTATTATTGGAAAATTTACAGTCACTTTCGATCCAAAGAGCGGCCGGCTATCCATACCTGCCCGTCACCGTAAAGCGATTCCTGAGAAACAACGTGACGAACTATATCTTACGCGCGGTTTTGACAGATGCGTAACAGGATATTATAAGGATAGTTGGGATGAATTCAAAAACAAAATAACAGATAAATCGCTTCCGCTAAAAGATAGATATGCCTTAAAACGGGAATTTATCGGACGTCTGAGTCCGGCGACTTTTGATAAACAAGGACGCGTGACTTTGAGCGCAGATCTTGTCAAATATGCCAATCTGGAAAATCAAGATGAAGCCATTGTTGTGGGATGTGAAGACTGTATAGAAATCTGGAATCCGAATGACTATGAACAAGAGTCCAAAAACACAGATCAAATTGTTTCAAATTTACTTAATGAAGGTCGTTTGTAGAAAGAAAAGTGGTTTTGAAATTTGTCAAATGAATATCACAAATCCGTGCTTACCGATGCTGTTGTCGAGGCGCTTAATGTGGCCTCGGCTGCTGTGATCGCTGATGTGTGCCTTGGAGATGGCGGACACGCCAAAGCGTTGCTCGAAAGCGCGGCACATGTCAAAGTGATCGGCATCGATCAAGACCAAAAGGCGATTGACCGCGCCAGCGAACGCCTGGAAGAATTTGGTTCTCGCTTTGTTCCTGTGCACGGTAATTTTCGCGATCTTGTGCCACTCTTGAACTCTGTTTCTGTACAACGTGTCGATGGTATCATTGCTGATCTGGGGGTTTCTATGTTACAAATTACTCGTCCGGAGCGAGGTTTTATGTTTTCCGAAAAAGGACCACTGGATATGCGAATGAATCCGGAAGAACAGGATGAAACCGCTGAGGATGTTGTCAATGAGCTGGATGAAAAAGAACTGGCAGATATTTTTTATCAATACGGTGAAGAGCGTCAGAGCCGGCGTATTGGCCGTTTTATCGTGTCTGAACGACGAAATGGCCGAATTCAAACCACTCAGCAGCTCGCTGATATTGTTCGAAAAGCTGTCGGAGAACGCTTTGTGATAAAATCGCTTGCCCGGGTGTTTCAAGCGTTGCGAATTTACATAAATCACGAACTGGAAAATCTCGAGTATTTCCTAAATCAAACGTTGGCGGTATTAAATCAAGGTGGCAGGCTGGCTGTGATTGACTATCATTCGCTGGAAGGCAAAATAGTCAAACAATTTATACAGCGGGAAGCGGATCCGTGCATCTGCCCAAAGGATATCCCGGTGTGCGTATGTGGACGGCAGCCGCGTTTGAAATTCGTTCACAAACTTGTAAAGCCATCCGCTGAAGAAATTGAACGCACTCCAGGCGCCCGTTCAGCCCGGTTACGGGTTGCTGAAAAATTACAGGACTGAATGATGTCAGCGCGAAAACGACAATATCCCCGCAAAGTCCGCGAAAAAATAAAATGGGGAAAATATGCTGTTCTCGTGCTGGTGTTGTTTATTTTTTATTTGTTCGGCAATGTGTGGCAAAGTGTTTTTATCACACGGCTCACCCAGCGCAACGCACGATTAAATTCGGAACTTTTAAGAATTCAGGCAGAGAATGCCTTGCTGCACGTTGAGATTGAAAAGCTAAAAGATCCACACCGCATTCGAAATATACTGGAAAATCAAATTCCTTTGACCGATGCGGAAACCATTAATATTTTCAGAGAAAATCAAAACGAATAGGTTGCAGGGTGGCTCGAAAAAGAAATCAACAGAATCCAAGAATGACCACAACCGTTGTGATTGTAACGGCCTTGTTCGCCTTATTAGCCTTTCGCCTGTTCGAAGTGCAGATTATCGAGCACAAGAAATATGTCAAAAAAGCTGAAGGGCAACACTTTCAAAAGCAGGATTTAATGCCCCGTCGCGGTAAAGTGTATGACCGGAACCAGGAACCTCTGGCGATCAATGTCCCTGCTGTCACAGTTATTGTCAATAAAAAACAAGTACAGGACCGTTATCGCCTGGCTGTCCAGTGCGCCCAGGTTCTTGACCTGGATGCTGAGACCATTCTTAAAAAGCTCGATCAGTCCGGTGATTTTATCGAGATTGCACGCAAGTGTTCTATGCAGGACTGGAATCGGTTGAAAGAGTTGGAGCTTAACGGGCTTGATAGCAGAAAAGAGTACAAACGCCAATATCCGAAAGGCAAAACCGGCAGTCAGATTGTCGGGTTTACCGATATAGATGGTATTGGTCGGACCGGCATCGAAGGCGCTCAAAATTCAATAGTGCAGGGCAAGCCCGGCCTGGAGATTCTGATTAAAACGGCAACTTCCCAGGCCTTTCCCCATCCCCGGTATCGCCGCCGGACAGCTATACACGGAGATGATGTCGTTTTGACAATCGATTACCGCTACCAGCGCATTCTGGAAGAAGAAATTGAACGAACAGTGCAACAGTACAATGCAGAGAGCGGCACTGCTGTTTTGATGAATCCGAAAACCGGAGAAATATTTGCCATGTGTTCAGTACCTTTGTATGATGCCAATAACTACCGGAAATACAGCATGGATTCATGGCGATTGCGGGCTATCACAGATCAATTCGAACCCGGTTCAACATTCAAAGTTCCGGTAATGGCTGCCATGCTGGATGCCGGTTACCGGAAACCTTCGGATACGGTTTTTGCGGAAAACGGTGTTTTTGAGGTTATGGGTGAAAAAATCCGTGACACCAGACCGCACGGAACCCTCACCATGCGCGAGGTGATCGTCTATTCATCAAACATCGGTAATGCAAAGACAGTCCGCGAATTTGAAACTGAGACACTTTATAATTATCTGTATAATTTCGGCTTTGGACGAAAATCCGGCATCCAACTTTTAGGTGAAATCACTGGTCAGCTCAAAAAACCAGAGCAATGGTATCCTTTTACAAAACTTGCTATGTCTTATGGACACGGTGTGGCTGTAACCCCGTTGCAGATGGCCTGTATGTTCTCGACGATCGCTAATGACGGTGTTTATGTCCCGCCAAAAATTATAAAAGGTTATCGCCAACAATCACGGTTTTACCCTTTTCACAATGAACAGGATAACCGGCGGGTTATTAGTGTCGAGACAGCGCGTTTAATGCGAACGTTTATGGCTGAAGTTGTTGACCGCGGCACAGGTGTGAATGCGAAAATGCCGCAACTAAGATTATGCGGGAAAACGGGTACAGCGCACATGGTGCGTTCGGGTGGTTATGGTTATTACAAGCATCGATATATCGCTTCATTTGGCGGATTTTTCCCGGCCAAAAATCCCCAAATGTGTTTGTTCATCATGATACGGGATCCGAGAAATGCTTATTTTGGAGGCACTGTAGCTGCCCCGTGTTTCAAGCGCATCGTAAAACGTCTTGTTAACCTGGAGGGTGTTGACTATTTTCAGAATGACGCTTCTTCTGGTCAACGGCTGGCACACGAGGATTCTTTATTCGTTCCCAATTTCACAGGTTTGCAGAAAAAAGATGCCCTCCGGCTGGCAAATTCGCTCGGGCTCCGTGCGCTGTGTCAGGGAGAGGGAAATGTTATTTTTGATCAGCATCCTGATGTCGGTGAGCAAACTGAAAAAAGAGACCGGGTCGTTCTGTTCACAAATATGAGTTCAGAAACAAGCGCATCGGTTCCCAAAGTGGTCGGCATGTCTGTGCGGCGTGCTATGAATATTTTAGCTGACAATGATTTAAAATATGAAATTAACGGATTTGGCAAGGTTGTGCAACAAAATCCGCAACCAGGCGCCGTACTTGCTACCGGCGGAAAAGTAACGTTGCAATGCGATAACACCCTGGCGAATCATAAATTATTTAATTAAGGATTTATGCGGGCGAGAATCAAAGACATATTAACAGTGCCGGACGTTCAGGCGCACTGGCAAGGCGATGCCTCGGGGCTTGAGGCCGAGTTTGTTGGCATTAGCACAGATTCCCGCACGGTTCGGAGTGGAGAACTCTTTTTTGCTCTCAAGGGCGAACATTTCGATGGGCATCAATATGTCCGGCAGGCGCTGGGAAAAAAGGCACTTGCTGCTGTGGTGAACAGTGATTGGCATCAGCAAAATCCGGACGTTCGTTCATGTGTTGTGGTGCAGGATACATTAAATGCTTATCAGGAACTGGCGCGAGCGCATCGAAAGAAATTGCACGTCCCGGTAGTGGCTTTGACCGGCAGTTCCGGCAAAACCACTACAAAAGAATACGTTTATGCTGTGCTGTCGCAAAAGTACCATGTTTTAAAAAGCAAAAAATCCTATAACAACCACGTCGGTGTGCCGGCTACACTGCTGGAATTAACAGCAGATCATGACCTGCTTGTTGCCGAACTCGGTACATCCCGATTTGGAGAATTGCACCGTTTGAGTTATTTGGTTGAACCAGATGTGTGCCTGTTATTAAATATTGGCTATGCGCATCTGGAATTTTTCAGGAATCGGCAAGGCGTTGCACGCGCCAAGCTTGAGATTTTAGCACATGTAAAAAAAGACGGCACGGTCATTTATAATGCTGATGACGATATCTTACGGGATCTTCAATATTCCACAAAAAGGCAAGTGAGTTTCGCGATAGAATCTCCAGCCGATGTTCATCCGGATGATCTTTCCTGCGACCGCCAGGGCCGATATCAATTCAGATTGCACGGCCGCAATATCAAACTTGAACTGCCTGGACGGCATAATGTTTTAAATGCCCTGGCTGCGGTAGCTACAGGACTAGAGTTCGGAGTTCCTGTCGACCAGATAAAGACCGGTCTGGAAGGTCTCAAGCACATTGAACGGCGCATGGATGTCATTCACAAAGATGATATTATTATTATAAACGATTCTTATAACGCGAATCCGGGCAGTTGTTACAGCGCCATGGCAACCGCGGCAGATTTTGTTACTTCAGGCCGGCGAATTGGCGTGCTCGGCGATATGTTAGAGTTGGGCGAAAGCGCTGCCAAAGAGCATGAAAACCTGGCTACCTTTGCGAAGCAATTTGATTTCGATTCGCTTTTTCTTTACGGCGAATTAACTGCGCACACAAAAGCCAAAGCAAGCAATCAAGGCATAGAAGCTTTTCATTTTTCAGATCAGGACGAGCTTGTTCGAGCTCTCGAAAAGTATATGCAGCCCGGCGATCTTGTCCTTGTTAAAGGATCGCGCTCGATGCGGATGGAACATGTTGTCGAAGCGCTTGAAAAATATTATAAAAACGGGTGATCTATGCTTTACTATTTTTTTGCACCTTTAGCCGATGAATGGATTGGTTTCAATCTGTTCCGATACATCACCTTCCGCGCCAGCATGGCAGCGGTTTTTGCGCTGGTTATTGGCTGGCTGGTCGGGCCAAAAATTATTAAAATGCTCGCCCGTCTGCAAGTTGGCGAAGAAATTCGCGTAGAAGGCCCGGAAAGCCACCAGGCAAAAAAAGGAACGCCATCAATGGGAGGAATTATTATTCTCGTCAGCACATTGATACCCTCCCTGCTGTTTGCAAAAATCGGTGAAACAAATGTCATGCTTGTAGTGACTGTAACAGTACTGATGGGCATGATCGGATGGTACGATGATTATTTAAAAATTATTAAAAAATATCCCAAAGGACTTGTTGCTCGTTATAAATTGGTCGGCCAGGTGACATTGGGATTGATTGCGGGATTGATTATCTATTTTTTTCCGGAAGTTGAATCTGCGCGCAGCGCCACGACCATCCCGTTTTTTAAAAATTACGAGTTGGAAATGGGCATCTTATACATTGCAGTTGTAACGTTCATTATTACTGCAACCTCTAATTCCGCCAATTTAACGGATGGACTCGACGGTTTGCTCAGCGGATTGACCGCCATCGCCGCGGTGACGTTTGGCGCAGTAGCTTATGTCAGCGGACGAGTGGATTTTAGTGGTTATTTGAATATTATTTACCTGCCAAACGCCGGCGAATTGGCTGTTTTTTGCTCAGCACTTTTTGGAAGTTGTCTGGCATTTTTGTGGTTCAACGCTCCAAAGGCCGAAATTTTTATGGGCGACACCGGCTCTTTGGCTCTTGGCGGTGCAATTGGCACAATAGCTGTGCTGGTTAAAAAAGAACTCTTGTTACCCATTATTTGTGGTTTGTGGGTGGTTGAAAGTTTGAGCGTGATTATTCAGGTGTACGTTTTTAAGCGCAAAGGAATACGCGTTTTCCGAATGGCGCCGATTCATCATCACTTTGAATTGAAAGGCTGGCAGGAATCCAAAGTTGTTATCCGTTTCTGGATTATCTCAATTTTATTGGCCTTGTTGACAATAACGACATTTAAGATACGGTGAGCAATGTCTCTGGAAAAGTCAAAATTTGCGCAAATCGATTTCATTCTGTTTTTCAGCGTCTTGTTTTTGGTTATACTGGGAGCGGCTATTGTTTATTCTGCCAGCTCGTTCGAGGCAGAGGAAACTGTCCGCGCTCAGTTACTGAGACAGGCAGAAACCGCCAAACAAACCGGCAACGAACAGGTTGCAGAAAACCTGTTGCAAAAAGCCGAGAACGTGGACGGAACCACCTATTACATTAAAAAACAAGCCATGAAAATTGGCCTGGGTTTCATGGTCATGATGCTTTTCGCCATGGTGGATTACAAAAAATGGCTGATTTTATCTCCGGCGTTTTTTCTGGTTTCGGTGTTTCTTCTCGTTCTCCTGTTCACAAATTTATCTTTTGTGGTTTCCAAAGGCGAAGCTTCCCGCTGGTTACGCTTTGGCGGATTTACGCTTCAGCCATCCGATTTTGCACGCTATGCGCTTATCCTGTTGATGTCGCGACTTTTGATTGATTATAAAGACCGGGTAGATGACCTCAAAACGTTTCTTTCATTTTTAGGATTGATTGGTTTTGTCGTCCTGTTAGTGGCCATGGAAACCGATCTCGGTTCTGCCATCATGATTGCTTTTATTTCTTTTTCAATTTTGTTTCTGGCAAGAATCCAACTGAAATACCTGTTAGCTACATTCACAACTACGGTGACGCTCACTTTGCTGTACTTGCAGACAAAACCATACATGTTGAAACGATTGTGGGAATACCTGACGCACGTCGGTGACCAGGGTGAGCCTTCTTACCAGATCATGCAGTCGCTGATCAGTTTTGGTACTGGCGGACTGTTTGGCGTGGGCATTGGCAACAGCTATCAAAAATTTGACTTTTTACCAGAGGCGTATAAAGACATGATTTTTTCCATCATCGGTGAAGAACTGGGACTTATTGGCACGCTCGGGGTGCTGGGTGTCTTTTTGATCATTTTTTATCGCGGCATGATGATCGCCAAACAAGCGCCCAATGATTACGGACGATTGCTGGCCGGCGCTATTACCCTGTGCATTGTCTTGTATGCTTTTATGAACGCAGCCGTGGCGCTTGGCTTAATTCCAACAACCGGTATTCCCATGCCATTTATCAGCTATGGCGGATCAGCGCTGGTTTCGCACATGGGCGCTGTGGGCATCATGTTGAATATTTCGAGTCAAAGCGCGTCATCTTATGCCAATTATCCCAGCAGCCGGGAATTTGATTTACGGCTTGATCGGATGCCGTTTCACGGATCGTCCAGAATGAGCCGGAGGAAAGGTTAAAGAATGCAAGATCGTACCTGCACATATCTTTTTGCCGGCGGCGGAACCGGCGGCCATATCTATCCGGCAATCGCTATTGCAGAAGAAATATTGCGCCGTCAACCGGAAAGTGATATCCACTTTGCAGGCACAAAAAAAGGTTTGGAACGAAAAGTGATCCCGGAAAAAGGGTTTGCCTTGCATTTGATTGCTGTGCGCGGAATGGCGAGATATCGATCAATAATAAATTTTTTAATTCCGTTTCGATTGCTGTGGAGTCTCCTACAGTCTTTGACGCTGCTCTTGCGCTTACACCCCAGAGCTGTCATCGGTACTGGCGGTTATGTGAGCGGTCCTGTACTCTTTATGGCCAGCGTATTAAATTACCCGACGTTAATTCAAGAGCAAAACAGTTATCCGGGCATCACTACGAGATTGTTAGCGCGCCGGGTGGACAGAGTGCATCTCAGTTTTGAGATTTCGAAAACCTATTTTAAGAAAAAGGAAAATCTTTTTGTGACTGGCAATCCTGTTCGACAGTTGGATGTGTCTGAATCAAAAAAAGAGGCTCGTCAACATTTTGGTTTGCATGGAGACCGGGTCACGCTTTTTGTTTTTGGCGGCAGCCAGGGTGCGAGCGCTATCAATCAGGCATTGCTGGAAAGCCTGGAAACACTTTTAGACGAGACTGATATCCAAATCATTTGGAGCACCGGGCCGTCAGAGTATGAAAAAATAAAACAAAAAACAGAATCATGGCAAACCAGACTTTTTTTGGCGCCATTTATCACAAATATGCCAATGGCTTATCGTGCTGTGGATTTTGCTCTGGCGCGTGCCGGTGCGATGACGCTTACCGAATTGACCGCCTGCGGATGTCCGTCGGTTTTGATTCCTTATCCTTACGCCGCGGCAAATCATCAGGAAGAAAATTCCAGAACGCTCGAAAAGGCCGGCGCTGCTAAAATGATTTTGCAATCCAATTTGACGTCTCAGATTCTGATCGAGACGGTGAAAGAATTGACGCAGGATGAGGATAAACGCCAACAGATGAGTCATGTAGCTATAAAGTTTGCTTTTCCTCAAGCCAGCCAAAAAATAGTCGATTCACTTTTTGAACTGTGTGAAAAACGGGGAGATTGATATGAGAGATTACAAGAAAACATTACCAAGACATGCTGCTTTTTTGTTCACCCTGTGCCTGGCAGCTTTTTTGATAAATTATTATATGAGAGATAATCAGTTGCGTGCAAATATTGCAAAACCGGACGTCGAGATGGCTGGAACCGGTTCTGTTGAGCGGCGGAATCCGTCGCCAACGTTGACGGATAAAGTATCTCATTTTTTCCCCAATAAACAAAAATCCGAAAAACCAGCTCACGACATGTCTCAACTCTCTTCACCTGAAAGAGCTGTGGCTTTTGTAAAATGTGATAAAATGTACATTATTGATAAAAATGGGCATATTCTGGCTTTGGCAGATTCTGTGGCTCATGTCGACCTGACTGTTATTTTCGGCGAAAAACTCACGGTGAGTGAGTCCGGTCTTGAGATACATGGTGAAGAATTACAAACCGCGCTGAAATTCATCACAGCTATTTCTAAACACGATATATTCGCGGCTCAGCTTTCCCAAATTTACATTGACAACAAGTACGGACTTGTAGCTTACATGGACTGGGATAATGTGATACCTGTCATCATCGGCAAGAAAAACATTACAGACAAGATCGAAAAGATGGAGTCGTTTTATCACAATCTACGTGCAACATCTCATTTGTCGCAAGCTAAATACGTTGATTTGCGTCTTGATGATCGAGCTGTCATCAAGAAGAATACATGATTTGCGGGGTACATTATGACAAATACTGAAATCATTGCCGGCATAGACATTGGCACAACGAAAATCGGCTGTATCATTGCCGAAGCTGAGGGAGCGGAGAGTCTTAAAATAATTGGCGTTGGATCGGCACAGTCAGAGGGTCTGCGTTACGGCGTGGTTATTGATGTCGACAAAACCATAAAATCAATTCAGACTGCTATCAAGCAGGCGGAAGACATGGCAGATGTGGACGTTGAAAATGTGTTTGCCGGCATTGCCGGAGATCATATACGCAGTATTAACGGCCGCGGGGTTGTAGCCATTTCTGGTGAAAACAATGAAGTCACCCAGGAGGATGTCCGGCGGGTGGTCGACGCGGCCAAAGCGGTTGCGCTGCCTATCGATCGTGAGATCATTCACATTCTGCCGCAGGAGTTTATGGTGGATGATATGAAAGGCATCCGCCATCCGGTTGGCATGAAAGGCGTCCGGCTGGAAGCTGAAGTCCATATTGTGACTGGCGCCATCGCCTCTGCGCAAAATATCCATCGCTGTATTGAAAAGGCAGGATACGGGGTAGCCGACCTGGTGCTGGAGCCGTTGGCTTCCAGTCATTCTGTTCTTACAGAAGATGAAAAAGAGCTTGGATGCGTATTAATTGACATCGGCGGCGGCACATCGGATATCGCTATGTTCTACGAAGGCTGCATCCGGCACACCTCGGTGGTTGCGCTCGGCGGCCGCAATGTGACCAACGATCTGGCGATCGTGCTGAGAACACCGATTGATGAAGCGGAACGGCTCAAGATTCAACATGGGAATGTGCTGCACACGGAAGACGATCGGAATAAGATCATCCATGTCCCGGATGTGAACAAGGTTTCTGACCGGCGCATTTCCGCAGGTTTGATGGTGGATATTATCCAACCGCGTGTCGCTGAAATTTTAACCCTGGCTTGTGAGGAAATTAAGAAATCGGATTTTATTAATCTAATGACCACCGGTCTTGTTCTGACCGGCGGCGGATCACTCATCCCCGGTACCATTGAATTGGCTGAGGATATCTTTAACATGCCAGTCAAGCTGGGCATACCGGCCGGTTTTATTGGTATGATCGAGGAAGCGCGAAATCCGCAGTCAGCAACCGGCGTTGGCCTGGTCCTTTATGCGATAAAGCACCAGGATGAAATCCGCGAAAGTTTGGCCAACGGTGGAACCGGCAAATTCGATAACATTAAAAAGCGATTCCGGCGCTGGTTCAATACTGTAAGTTTGTATTGAAAAATGGCAACGATGAGAAATGCAATTTATTTTAGCTGGCACTGGCATTGTTGGGATGCCGGCAGAAGAAGTAAAGAAAGGAGTGGGCTATGAGTTTTTCCATTGATTTTGATGACAGAAAAAAATCACATGCAACTTTGCGGGTTATCGGCGTGGGCGGTGCCGGCGGCAACGCAATTAATCGCATGATAGATGAAGGATTACGAGGTGTTGAATTTGTCGCTATTAATACCGATGAGCAAGCACTTGATATGTGCAAGGCATCGGTAAAAATTCCTATTGGCACCAAGACGACGCAAGCACTTGGCGCCGGCGCAGATCCGGACAAAGGCAGGCGTGCGGCTGAAGAAGACAGGACAGCCATTTACGACGCGTTGTCCGATTCAAATATGGTTTTCATTACCGGCGGTATGGGCGGAGGTACTGGTACCGGCGCGGCACCTGTTGTCGCTGAAATCGCCAAGGATGTCGGTGCATTGACGGTCGGGATCGTGACCACACCGTTTTTGTTTGAAGGCCCCAAGCGTATGGAGCGCGCTGAAATCGGCATCGAAGAATTTAAACCGCTTCTGGATACGCTCATTGTTATTCCGAACGAGCGGCTGTTGACTATTGTACCGAAAACCACGCCTTTGAATGAGGGTTTTCGTTATGCAGATGAGATTCTTTGGAATGCCACCAAAGGAATATCCGATCTGGTCACGGTTCCAGGATTGATCAATCTTGATTTTGCCGACATCTATACAGTGATGAGCGAAGCCGGTGACAGCTTGATGGGGACTTCTGCTGTAACCGGAGAGGACCGGGCGCGTCTGGCAGCAGAGCAGGCCATTACCAGTCCTTTGCTGGAAAATGTTTCTATCAATGGTGCGCGGGGCTTGCTAGTGAATATCACCGGCGGACCCGATATGGCGCTTCACGATGTCAGCGAGGCAGCAGGCATTATCCAGGAAGAAGCCGGACCAGATGCCAATCTTATCCTGGGCGCGGTGGTAGATAAAGATATGCAGAATGAAATCCGGATCACGGTCATTGCCACCGGACTTTCGGCGGAACGACCGAGGTATTCGCAAGTGGCTCTCAACCGGCCGAAATACGAAAAAAGTCAATTCAAATCTTCTATTGACCGCCGGGAGATTCCTGCTATTGACCGAATGGATGAAATAAATATTGACAAAAGAAAAATAAATAAACCGGATGAAAAGAAAAAAGCACATATCACCAATACCATGCACGTTAGTACAAATGGACGTGACAATTGGATCAAGGACAGAAGAATCCATCGTGCAGACGGATCCGAGAATGATGACAAAAACGGCAAAGCGACATGGATGACTGATGAGAAAGATAACGAAGAGCTTGATCCGAATGATCTGGATGTTCCGGCGTGTCGCAGAAAGCGCTGGAATGTTTTACGCTGATTGAAAACAGGCCCCACTCCTGTTTTTGTGGCGGTGGTGTTGTCCCAACACCTGATGAGATAACTTTAGGCAGCCACCGCCACAATTTTAAATGAGCAAATCATTCGCTCTTTGACCTCGCCTTATTGAAAGGCTTTTTGAATCTGCTCACTTGTTCCAGGGATCAAACCTAACATGACTTAATTGGAATGGAATAGAAATGCTAAACGTGCAAAGTGCAGAAATTTCAGGGGATAAAAAGCTGTTTAAAAAACAGGATCGTAAATTATTGATCATAAAAAAACCTCCCGGTGTCAGGAGGTTTTTTGTTTACACGGCTTTGGTCACTTTGCCTGACCTGAGGCATCGCGTACATACATAGGCCCGCCTGGTAGTGCTGCCTTCACGGATGCGCATTTTCTTTAAATTAGGCATCCAGCGCCGTTTGTTCAAATTATGAGCGTGACTCACATTATTGCCCACCATCGGACCTTTGCCGCAAATATCACATTTTTTTGACATTATGTAACCCTCTATATTCAAATGATATCATTTTCAAATCGTTTATTTTATAAAATTTTATAGACAATTGCAAGGAATAATTGTTGGGATTGGGGGAACTTTTTTTAAACTTCAATACGAAACCTCTTCATTTTATCATATTAAATTAAAAATTTTGTGAGTTGTTAATTATATGAATATTCATTATCGCTTGATATTTGCATGAATGAATTGCGGATTTATTCTAAATGCAAAAAAAACATCCAACCCAGTTGACTCAAAATAAAACTTGATATTATTTCTTACAATATTTATATTTTGTTAATTAAATGGAAAAGGGTTTAATGGGGATTACATCTATGTTCCACATCATTACTTAAATATTTATTTTATAAAAGATATTTTTAGCTTTAATAGATGTATTAATAAAACGATTTTATATTTGATATTACGCAATTTATCTTATTTTTGATAATTAATTATTTATTAATTATATATATATTTGATAAAATATATTTGCTTCATAACTTGTAAATTCATAACATGGAGTGACATGGCGGAGCTGTATTTGCAGTTTTATCAATGGGACTGCCATTAAAATTTACAAAAAGATTAATCATTCAAAAAGAGTTAAATTTATGATCCAGAAAATCCTCACTATTAATATACTCATTCTTTGCATATTTGCTATTCCGATTACCTCTCAAGACCGGGTTATAAAGCCTGGAGATTCGATTGATATAGTTGTCTACGGGCATCAGGAACTAAGCCGGGTAGTCACTGTAAGTTCAGATGGGACCATGGATTTTCCGTTCATGCAAAATATTCCTGTCGACGGAATGACCATCGAAGAATTGCGGCGGTTTATGCTGGCTCAGCTCTCAAAGTATTTAGACGGCCAGCCGCTAGTTACTGTCGGATTTTCACGAGGTGAATTTATCAAAGTTACTGTACTGGGCTATGTGAAACAACCTGGTACCGTTCAGCTTCCTTTGAGTGGGACCTTGCAAGAGTCGATTAGCCAGGCAGGGGGACCTTTAGAAGGGGCACAGATGGACAAGGTCACTTTGATTCGCGATAAAGACGGTCAAACAACGAAAAGAAATTACAATCTGGTTTTCCTGAACTTGCTTGGTGATATGCGCCAGAATCCTGTACTGCAGAGAGATGATATTGTCCTCGTAACCGGGAATCCCATTTTTGCCGGCGTAAAGGTGATTGGCGAGGTTCGCGAACCGGGGATCTATGAAGCGTTCTACGGAGCATCTATTCTTGATATGATATTTAAAGCTGGTGGACTAAGAGACAGAGCAGATATCTCCAAAATACGTTATGTTTCTCCATCCAGAAAGAGATCCAGAGAGGTTATAGTTGATTTGGAAAAATATTACAAGGATCCGTATAATTATGAATTGCCAGTCGTTCAAGCCGGAGATATTGTCATAGTACCGGAAAAAATTGAGGTATGGAGAACAATTTTGAGTGTCGTAAGCGATTTTTCTAGTATCATGCTCGCTGTTTATTACATTGCCAGAATTCAAGCATTATAATGATACTTTAAAGAGGGGTTATTATGAATACGAATGAAAATAATCATCATTTAGAAGAATCTACAGAATGGAGCTTTGAGGATTATCTGGATCTTGCTTTGCGCCGAAGATGGCTAATAGGAATAATTTTTATTCTCATCTTTAGCGCAACACTTTATTATTCACTCACCCGGCCTCCCAAATATGCTTCAGCGGTTACTTTTTCTATTGATCAGCAATCTGAATTATCTGGTATCGGAAGCAAGATGGTCAATCCGTATTTACAATACCGGTATGGAAATGCTAATAATTTGCAATATTACCAGGCTCTCATCCATAGTCAACCTTTTTATCAAAAGGTCATCAACGATGCGTTAGCAGATAGCGCTTTAAAAGTGCATGGCGGTATGACTTCAGAAAAAGTATTAGACGTTCTCTCAAACGGAATGACCTTAGAGAAGGAAGAGTATTCGAATTTGATTTATTTGAGAGTTGTTGCTTACGATCCGGTGCTCGCCTACAGAATGGCTGATATTATCAGCAATGCCTTTAAATATCGAAGCAGAGATGTTGAACAGGAACAGGCGCAGAATGTCGTTGAGTATGTCAATAGCCAGGTCGTAGAGGCAGAGAAAAATCTGGAAAAGGCGGAAAAGGAATTGCAGGAATTCAAGAGCCGGACAAACTTTACTTTCTCTGGTGAAGAAGATGGTATTATACAACGTCTCACTGAAATAGAAAAAAAGATAACCGAATCACAGACCAAGCGTGAACTGACGCAAGCTAATTTAGAAACCTATAATCACAGATTAGAACAATTGGAGCAGGGTGGAGTTCCCGGGCTGTGGGATCTGGAATCGCCAGAAATTGTACAACTCCGTTCAAGCATAGAAAAGTTGGAAAAACAAAAACACAACTTGTTAGAGTCTGATAATACCCCTCAAGAAAAGCTAAGAGAGATTGAAATACAGCTTGAAGAGAAAAAGTACCAACTTCGGACAGCTATTTTGAATGCCGGAAATATGGGGAAGAAAAACAGTGATCTACTTGGCGCTGAATCTGATGACAATCCATTTACAGTGTTGAGAAAGCGCAAAATAGATGAAGAACTTAAATTATATTCTCTCCAAAACGAAGAAAAATTTTATCGTCAGTTGTTGGAAAACTATAAGAAACAGCATCCAAATCTTTTAGAACAGGCCGTAAGGTTGGCCAAGCTGAAACGAGCTAAAACCGTTGCTGAAAATTTGTATTCATTCCTTGTTCAGGAAGGCGAACAGGCAAAGATACGTGCTGAAACCGGAACAGGCGGTATACTGGTTGTATCTCCGCCTATGCTTCCCGAGCAGCCTTTGCCACCTAAAACCACACGCAACATTGCCATAGGACTTTTTCTGGGATTAGGTCTTGGCTTTGGTATGGCTTTTGTACTTGATTATTTCGACAAATCCATCCATACAACAGAGGCTATCGAGCGCCATACAAAGTTGTCCGTACTGGGCACAATACCTGATTTGTCACGAGTTCGAAAGCAGGTTAATAAATATCGGAAAGAAACCAAACCAGAGGGGGGAAGAAAAAGTAAGAAATCTATCCCCCAAAATGGCAAGTCTGCAGAATCTTATTGTCTATTACCCGCTATGGGCAGTAAAAATCCATTGGTTGAAGCATATCGTAATCTGAGAACGGATTTACAGTTTGTTAATGTGGATGAACCGATCACACAGATGGTGGTAATGAGTTCCATGCCAGGTGAAGGAAAGACAATAACCTGTGCCAACCTGGGTATCTCTTATGCCGAGTTAGGCAAGTCAGTTTTAATCGTCGATTGCGATATGAGAAAACCTATGCAACACAAAGTGTTTAAAGTGCAAAAAACGCCGGGTTTATCTGATTTTTTAGCCCGCGATGATATATCTCTAGACATGGTTTTGCAACAGACAAACATTAATAATCTAAAAGTTCTTTCTTCTGGAACTACGCCGCCGAACCCTGCAGAAATGATTGGAAGTTTGCGCATGGATGATTTGGTTCGAAGATTGACCGAAGAGTTCGATCTGATTATTTACGACACTCCTCCTATAATGGCTGTTAGCGATCCGAAAATATTGGCACCAAAAGTTGGAAATATTCTCCTAGTTGTCCGCGCTGATCGCACTAATTTGCCGGATGTAAAAAATGCTGTTAACCGTATACAAACAGTAGGCGGGAAAATTGTCGGTACGGTTTTAAATGGTGTTGGTGCCACAAAAGGTTACGGTTATTATTACCGGTATAATTACTATCACGACTATAGTTATTATTATACAGATGACAAGGATTCAAAAAAATCGAAAAAGAAAAAACAATCGATTGTCTGAAATCTTTATTTATCAGATCGTCATTTATGATGCCAGGGCAGACCTGATTTCACTATTACCAGCAAATCGAATTGTAGTATCTAAAAACTTTTAGTTTATCATTGGTGATTAATTGTTTCTAAAGCACTATCATCCCGGGGACTTTTCTACGAATTATTTTTAAATCCGTTGATAATACATAATCTGTACACGAATGACGAAGTTGATTTTACCTTCCCCTGACCGTAAATACAGTCCTGGTCAAACTCGAAATTGTATTTAAACCTTAAGATTAATATGAAACGTACCCATTCTAATAAATTAAACTTTGCCCTCATCGGTGCGGCCGGTTACATTGCACCCCGCCACTTAAAA
>CAZSMC010000014.1:0-75292 GCA_964607755.1 uncultured Cytophagia bacterium
ATGTAGAATTGATCGTTATCGTTTTGCAGGATATACACAAAATACATACTGCCCCGTGGTTAAATGAATGTAATGATAAAAGGGTCACTTTGTGACCCTTTTCGTTTGGCGGGGCCGACGGGACTCGAACCCGCGACCTCCGGCTTGACAGGCCGGTGTGCTAACCAACTGCACTACGACCCCTTATGTAAAGTTTGTTATTATAGATAATTTTTTTTGGAAAAGCAAGAAAATATTATATGCCGCTTTTTCTATATATATTGGTGGGCGATACTGGATTCGAACCAGTGACCCCCTGCTTGTAAGGCAGGTGCTCTGAACCAACTGAGCTAATCGCCCGGGTGCTATATAATAATTAATCAATGACTTGGGCTTAGCGGCATAATCTGCATTTTGCGCCATTCTAACGCTTTCGTGTCCCAATTCTGTCCCAGTTTGTAAGAACAAAATTTTATTATTTACTTCCTCACTTGAAAAAGAGTTTCCTTTTTTCTCCATCTGTACGTCATAAAAAAGTAGGACTATTGTTCATTAGAATAACCAATAATTTACAACTTTTCGCCAGTAAAGTCAAGCAATTCTCTTTCTATCTCTGAAACTTTGGCTACGATATAAGAGATTCTGCCCAAGACAATCATAATTAAATCATTAATCGTAATATTTACGTTCCGGTGCCATGCCATCAGGACCAATGTCCGGCACCTTTGCGATTTGAATCCCTTTAACGCCGGGTGCTCCGCTTCCAGCGTAGCCAACCCCCGCTGACGCAAAAAATCTTCATAATCCAGGCGTAATTCCTCGAGACTGGCACGGGCTACATTGGTCAGTTTCAATTCGGTCTTTTTGGATGTTCCCGACGCCTTGCTGCCCTCGGCGTTGTTCTGTACGCCCGACCGCGCCGCCTGTATCATCTGGTCCTTTGTCCGGCTGAACCGGTCAATGTAGCGGTCGCAAAACCGTACTGTCATATCATAGAGGAGCCGCGCGATTTGAAAGCTCTTCAGATTGCGATAGCCACCATGCTTTGGAATCAGCCCTTCAGGCGATTTATTTCCCATTCCAGCTCCACCTTTTCCGTGATGATCGCTCATACGCCAGCCTCCCTGTCTGCCGTGCCGGCACAGGCATGCTCCACAAACTTTTCCGCATCCGGAACGCGCAACTCGCCGGAAATGAGTTTGGGGAGGAGGATGTCGCGTATTTGACTTAGTGTTTCAGATTCAGCAATATTAGAATCGGCTTTTTGCGTAAGTGGCGAGACTATGGACTCAAATTGTTCAAATATTCGATTATCATCAGCAGGAGGTTTTATAAATTCAAAGGATTTGATCTGAGTGCCACTAATGTGTGGTATTGAAGTGCCGGTTTTTACCGCATCATTAAAAAACAATTCCTGATCACTTTTCACCAATCCCTCATCACTTTTCCCTTTTAATCGAACCAAACTGGGATTGAAACAAATTAGTGATACGGGATGAGGGATAAGTGATAAGGAAAACAAAATGAAAGATTTGTCATCGCTGAGAATTTATTCCTTAGCAGTTTCCATTGGCGAGGATGTGTGGAACCTGGTTTACAAGTGGAACAGTTTCGCAAAATGGTCACTCGGCAAGCAAATGGTCGATTCAGCAGATGGTATTGCCGCAACCATGATCGAGGGATATTATCGTTATTCCAAAGGAGATCAGGCAAAGTTCTTCCAATATTCTCTGGCTTTAGCCAAAGAAACAGAGTTGTGGCTGTGGCGGGCTAAACAAAGAAATTTGATCGATGCCGATATTTATGTCAAGATCATTTACCATTGACAACCTTGATGTTTATATTTACGATTTAAAAAAAATGGGACAAGCTGTAGCGGCGTTTACCGCAGCAACGATCAAAAATGCGCTGGACAGGAACGGCTCATCATCTATTATTCTTGCTACAGGAGTGTCGCAATTTGAGTTTTTAGACTCGTTGAAAACCAGTGATCTTGACTGTTCCTGCATCACGGTTTTCCATCTGGATGAATACAAAGACATGTCGATTCAACATCCTGCCAGTTTTCGCAAATATCTCAGAGCGAATTCTTGACGAGGTTAAACCAGCACAAACATTTTTTCTTTAGTGAGATGCAAAAAAAATTGACATCGCCTGTATTGGCATTGGCGAGAACGGTCACATCGCTTTCAACGATCTGCCGGTTGCCAATTGTAATGATCCCAAGCTGGTCAAAATCGTGGAACTTGACACGGCCTGTCGGCGCCAGCAATTGGGCGAAGGTTGGTTCCCCACACTTGTTGATGTGCCCACTCACGCAGTGAGTCTGACCATTCCGGCCATCATGCGGAGCAAAACTATCTCTTGCGTGGTTCCTGATAAAAGAAAAGTACAAGCCGTGCACGATGCGTTGTACGGTCCTGTTTCTACCGATTGTCCGGCCAGTATTTTACGAACGCATAAAAATGCGGTACTGTGGCTAGATAAAAAGGCAGCAAAACAGATTTAAACTCATAAGTGCTTTGAAATAATTGTCCGTATAGCTAAAACTCTAAAATCGCGTTATTTTGTTCGCCCATTCTGTTCAATTTCAATCTATATTCATATTGATGTTGTAATTTTTTTAAAAAAATACTTGCTTTTTCACATTTTATGTTTGATATTGTGATTGTGAATACAATCACAAAAAAATATAAAGCAATACCTCATGAAACAATAGGCCGACTCTTTCCTTATTTTAGAGCCCTGGTTTGTCTTAAAAAAGAAGGCATAGAAACTATCTCAAGTTCCAGGCTTTCCAAAGTGTGTCATATCAATGCTTCAATTATTCGAAAAGATTTTTCTTACTTTGGCGAATTTGGCACCCGAGGAGTCGGATACAATGTAAATGACTTGATTCACAAAATTCGCACGATATTAAATTTGGATCCGGCTAAAAAAGTAGCCTTGATCGGCGTGGGGAATATTGGGAAAGCTTTGCTTTTATATCCAAACTTTGAATCGGAAGGATTTAAAATTGTCCTGGCCTTTGATAGCCATCCTGACAAAATTGGGCGAAAAATTAATAATGTGACTATTGAAGACATTGCAAACCTGGAAGAAAAAATAATATCTGAAAACATTCAATTAGGTATGCTCGCTGTGCCCGAAGAAGCTGCGCCTGCTATTGCTCGCCGTTTGGCTAATGTAGGTGTCAACGCTATATTATCTTTTGCTCCGTGTCAATTAGCTATGCCAGATGATATCAAAGTGACATGCGTCGATCTAAGTACAGAAATGGCACGGCTCGTTTATTACTCTTCAAGGGAGGTATTTTAGAGTATTCACTTTTAAGAAAGGATAGAAGCTCATGTCAGAGACAGTCCAAAGGCCAACTCATCATCTGCGGAGTTACCTTTATCTTTTCTTCATTCTTTTCATTATTTGGCTTGCTCTCACCTTAAGCGTTCAATGGCAAGAACTTGTCGTTGGTGTCCTTCTCAGTTTAATTCTTGCCTCAATTCTTCACAAGACTTATATTGATCTAGGACTTCCACCACTCTCTATCAGACGGATTGCATTTTTTTTATTTTACCTTGTTGTCCTTTTAAAAGAAATTATTCTCGCCAATATCGATGTCGCCTACAGAGTGATTCATCCCAAAATGCCCATCAAGCCGGGTATCGTGATAATCAAAACCGGATTACAGCAAAACATTGCCAAGATGATTCTGGCCAATTCAATTACCTTAACGCCTGGAACTTTTACTTTAGATATTCAAGATGATACACTCCTCATCCACTGGATCAATGTCAAATCAACAGATGTGGATGAGACGACAAAGATCATCGGGGATAGGTTTGAAAAATATTTAAAGGTGATATTTGCATGAGTGAAACAGTTATTTTCATTTTTTTAGGAATGATAAGCGCAGGTATTTTTCTATGTTTTTTGCGCATGTTGATCGGTCCGACTGCGTCGGATCGGGCTGTGGCAGTAGATACCATCACCACAACGGTTGTGGCATTACTTGTACTTCTTGGTTTTGTGTTTGAAAGATATGTCTATCTGGATGTCGCCCTGGTGTATTCTTTACTGGCCTTTGTCGGATTGGTCGCGATTGCCCGATTCCTGGAAAGGGGGATTTAAATGGATACAGTCGGACTTGTTGTCACTGCAGTTGGTGTTTTGTTTTTATTCCTTGGAAATTTTGGTGTTTTGCGCTTACCCGACGTCTATAACCGCATCCAGGCAGGAACAAAATGTACAACCCTGGGCGCTTTTCTTAGCATTGTCGGTGTCGGAATTATGCAACCGGCGTGGTTCTGGAAAACGCTCCTTATTGCATTGTTTGTTCTGGCAACGAATCCCATTTCCAGCCATGCGATCGCACGAGCATCGCGCAAATGCGGCGTTGCTCTGTGTGATCGAAGTGTGGTGGATAAAACAAAAGATTTTGAGGAATTAAAGGAGAGATCATGATAATCATGGTTTCCATATTGGTCCTGTTGATGATCAGTGCTGCTATCGCAGCGCTTATCTTTAAAGATTTAATGAGTGCGGTGATTGCTGCCTGCATGGTTAGCCTGATCGCATCGATACTTTTTTATTTACTTCAAGCTCCGGATGTCGCCATGGCAGAAGCGTCCATCGGAGCAGCATTGGTCACCGCAGTTTTTATTGTCGCTATCAAACGAACTCATAGGTATGAGGAATGAAAAGCATTATCAGCGCTATTTTATTGGTTGTTATCGCCATAGGAATCAGTTTGTCCCTTGAAGAAATTCCTTTTGGAGTGCCCAAGACTGATGTCGGCGATTATTATATCGAACAGGGAAGGCAAGAAACCGGCGCTTCAAATATTGTGACGGCGGTTGTCGTCAATTATCGAGGCTTTGATACGCTGGGTGAAGTGACTGTCCTGTTTGTTGCTGCAATTGGATTGGGAGCTGTTTTGGCAACTCTGAAAACAAAAGAAAACAAAGAAATCGAAACCGCGAGCCTGGTGTTGCGCACCGGCTGTCGCTTCTTGTTTCCGCTGATACTCCTTTTCGGAGCATACATTTTCATTCACGGACATCTGACTCCCGGCGGTGGATTTCAGGGAGGCGCTATCGTTGCCTCGGCATTTGTTCTCGTTTATCTGGCATGCCGCGGAAGACGTGTCAGTAAGAGTGCGAGCAAAGCAGTCGAATCGTTGGGTGCACTGGTTTTTGTCATTATCGGTCTTTTGGGATTAACCGCTGGCGGACATTATTTCCTGTCAAATTTTCTGCCCAAAGGAGAACTTTACACGCTATTCAGTGCGGGTGTTATTCCGATTATTTATATTGCCATTGGATTTAAAGTCGGCTCCGAGCTTGCCGGAGTGATCGATAACCTGGTGGAGGAAAGTGAATGAATTTCCTACAAAATTATGCGTATTATATCGGCGCTTTCGGGCTCATATTCATCGGGCTTTTTATCATGCTGGTGAAACATAATTTAATCAAGGTGATCATCGGACTGAGCATTCTGGAAACAGGTGTCAATTTGTTTTTGATCGCTGTCGGTTATATCAGCAAAGGAACCGCACCTATTTTTTCAAAATCCTCAATTAATGCCGGACAAACACAAATGGTTGATCCGGTCCCCCAGGCGCTGGTACTGACAGCAATCGTCATCGGAGTTGCGGTGTTAGCTCTGGCTCTCTCTTTGGCTATCAGATTGTATCATCATTATGGAGTACTCGATTTACGACAAATAAATGAACAAAAATGGTGATCCATTTAGGAATTTCATCCAGGTGGTCTACATACACGATAGAAAAAAGGATGTTCAAAAATGAATGATTCCGGTTTGCTTGCCCCGTTAGATATTACAAAATTCTAAATAAAATAATAATCTGATAAAGAATAGGATGCTATAAAGTGAATGAAATTAGTATATTATCTAACGGGGTAAACCCGGTTCTCTTAATTGTTATCCCTTTAGGGTTCGCTTTTGCTATACCATTGTTTGGTTTTATTTCCAAAAAAATCGTAAAATATATTCCGATAGCTGCTTTTCTTTTTAATTTAGCACTTTCATTAATGCTTCTTCCTCATATTTTAAAGCAGACGGTTGTGGTTCACATTGGTGGTTTTTCTCCCCCGTTTTGCATTAATCTATTTGTTGGTCCGGTTGGGATTCTCTTCTCTGTACTCATATCGCTTGCCGGACTTTTGGTTTCGATTTACTCATTATCTTATATAAAAGAAGGCGCACAAGAAAAATATCACATTCTTTATGTGCTATTGCTGACCGGGGCTACCGGCGTTGTGCTTACTGGCGATATTTTTAATCTTTTTGTCTTTTTTGAGATTCTTTGTATTTCATCGTATGCGTTGGTTGCCTATTTTGGCAACAAAGGCGGCATCGAAGCAGCAGTAAAATATTTAATTCAAGGATCAGTGGGCTCAAGCCTTCTTCTCATCGGCATTGGATTGCTTTACGGACTTTACGGAACACTGAATATGGCGGATCTTGCACGCCAGACTCAATCAGCACAACCGATTTCTGTGTTTGTTCCCATGGTGTTGATGATTACCGGATTGGGGATAGAAGCGGCCATCTTTCCGCTCAACGCATGGCTTCCCGATGCCCACTCTTCGGCCCCATCATCGATAAGCGCCATCCTCTCGGGCATTGCCATTGAAGTGGGCCTCTATGCGGTGATCCGGGTACTTTTCACCTTATTTGCAGTTTCAAATTTTTTGTTATTTTTTGTGTTCTTGGGAGTGTTAACACTTCTCATCGGGGAGATGAGCGCCTTTAGTCAAAATAATATTAAAAGAATGCTGGCTTATTCCAGTATTGGCCAGATTGGTTTAATTGTGTTTGCCATCTCCATCGCCACATCTTATGCTGTCAGCGGTGGTCTGTTTCAGATGATCAGCCATACTCTTGGCAAAGGTCTTTTATTCCTAGCTGTTGGCTATATGATTGTCCGCAGCGGTTCAATGGAAATTTCCTCATTTGAAGGTATGGGAAAGCGTATGCCGCTGACGTCTTTGGCTTTTACCATCGGTGCTTTTTCGCTGGTGGGTTTACCTCCATTTATTGGTTTTCCCAGTAAATTTTTAATTATCCGAGCGGCGCTGGCTAAAGAAGAAATTCTATTCACGGTGCTCATTGGCATTATCCTGCTGGGAACTATTATCGAGGGCGCCTATTTTTTCAGAGTCGTGCAGGTGATCTATTTCAAAAAAGGAAAACAAGAAACGGGAAAAGACGCACCTGTTGCGGCTTTAATTCCTATGTTTGTTTTTGTCATCTTGATCGTTGTGATTGGAATCTATCCTGAATTCGTCACAGAGATGTTGAATTCTGCTGCCTCGGAGTTCCTTAACCGAATGGATTATATCAGGAGTGTTTTAGGATGAGTATGCAAATTTTACTCGCATTAGCTTTTGGCGGAGCACTGCTTACTTTTATCTCTGGTAAAATTTCTGCCAGAATAAGAGAAGGTATTGCCGTGATTGTTTCATGTGCCCTGGTCCTGATGATTGCGTGCTTGTACAGCCAAATGGGTGAAGAATCAATTTATTTCAATTTCCTGGGGCTTCCGCTTTTGTTGAAAACAAACATGCTTTCCTGGTTTTTTGGTACGGCTATCTCTGTCTTAAGTTTGCTTTCCGTCGTCTTTTCATTGAGCTACATGAAAAACAAGGAGCGGACAGATTTCTATTATGTGATGATGCTATTGATCAATGCTTCTATGTTGGGTATTGTTTTTTCTGGCGATTTGGTCTCCTTTTTCATCTTTTGGGAAATAATGAGCTGGTCGACATTTCTCCTGATCAGTTACAATCGCGGGCCTGCCCTCGCCGCCGGCATGAAATATATTATCTTTTCCATTATTGGCTCGATGGTAATGCTGATTGGCATGTTATCCCTGTATACAACCTATGAAACGCTAAATATCGCAGCACTTACAGAGTTGATGCCTTCTGCTTCTTCCGGCTACCTCCTATTTCTGTTGATTGTTTTTGGTCTTGCTTTCGCCATAAAAAATGCAGTGATGCCTCTTCACACCTGGTTACCGGATGCTTATGCAGAAGCTCCATCTCCATTCACTGCCGTTCTTTCGGGAATGCTCACCCGAATGGGTATTTACGGTTTCCTTCTAATTATGTATGTGATTGTTGGAGCTGTCAAAACTCTTTATCTGGGTACAGAATTAATAAAGTTTAACTATATTCTCGCCTGGTTGGGTGCCATTACCATTGTCATCCCTACATTTATTGCCATGCTTCAAAATGATGCAAAAAAACTTTTGGCCTGGCATGGAATCGGACAGGGAGGGTATATGGTAGTTGGTATCGCCTATGGAACAAGTCTTAGCGTGGCAGGCGGGATATTTCATACCCTGAATCACGCCATCTATATCGTGCTTCTTTTTATGAGTGTGGCAGCCGTCCAATATCGAACCGGAGGAGAACGTGATTTAAATTCACTGGGCGGTTTGATTAAAAAAATGCCCATTGCCTTTATCGGTGGTCTGTTGGGCATTTGCGGATTAATTGGTATGCCATTGACAAATGGATTTGTCTCCAAGTGGTTGATCTACAAAACATTGATTCTCGAAGGCTCACCATTTTTAGCTTTTGCGGCTTTGATCGGGACGTGGGGAACCATTTTATCTGTTTATAAATTTTTACATAACATGTTTCTCGGACAGCTTCCTGAAAAATATAAAGACATTAAGAAATCCCCCTTTAGTATGCAGCTCCCTATTATTGTTTTATCCTTCACTATCCTGCTGTTTGGTATTATTCCGGGTCTTCCGTTAAAAGTGATCAATGCGATTGGCATGTCGTTTGGCTTTGAATCATTAAATGTTTCCCTATGGGGAATTGCTTCTGAAACAGGTACATTGAATACAATCAATCTGTTCGCGGCTATTCTGGTTGGCTGTATCCTTGTGTGGCTCCTTTTAAAAGCGAGTCCAAAATCCATACCGGTTTCCCAGGAGGATACCTATGCTGCCGGAGCAGCTATTCCCAGGGACAAATACCATTACACGGTGGATTTTTATAATCCTCTATATCGAATGATTACACCCTATCTGAAGGATTTTATTGACGCTTTTTATAACAAACTGGCCGACTGGACGCAAAATATATGCAGTATTGTGAGACGTATTTACACCGGCTATATCGGCGACTATGTCATGTATATTGTCTTGTTCTTGGCTGTATTGATCTTTGTTCAATTAAAATGGAGCTTGTGGTAATGCAGATCATCGAAATTATTCTATCTCCGCTTTTAGCTCTGATTATTGGGATATTCTTTTTGGGATTATCCCGAAAAATAATGGCACGCATTCAATGGCGTTACGGTCCACCCATTACTCAGCCAGTGATCGATGTCATCCGATTGTTCAGTCAAAAAAGTGTCAGTCATGGCCACTTGTTTAACCTCGGGATTATCCTGTCGCTGACTGGTTCTCTGGTTGTCATATTGTTTATCCCAATCGGGCACATCCATCCGCTCAGCGGTTCCGGTGGCATGCTGGTCATTCTTTATATGATGCTGTTGGGTCCATTGGGCATTGCTCTTAGCGGCGGCGAAGCAGCCAATCCCAACGCCAGCATCGGCATTTCTCGCAAACTGCTCCTGGCTCTGGGTTATGAAATACCGCTGTTACTTATCCTGCTTTCAGTTATGAGCTATCACAACACCATTTCTATCGTTGAACTTGTCAATGTCCAGCAGAACGCCAGTTGGTCGATCATTTCCTTTCCCCTGTTTATATCAGGAATTGCTTATTTGCTCATCCTGCCGGCGATTTTGGGTGTACGGCCGTTTGAACTCGTTCAAGCACCGCAGGAAATATCGTCCGGGCCCATAGCAGAGTACGGCGGTCCATTCCTGGCTCTGGCGACCATACAGCACGCTCTGAGTTTGTTTATTGGACTTGCTCTTTTTGTCAACCTGTTTTTGGGTGGAGCCGGGAATCCTTTGACCTTTTTTCTGAAAATGCTGGTGATGTTTGTCCTGTGCATTTTCATTAATGCAGCCCTCCCACGAGCGCGGATTGAGCAGGCAATTAAATATTTATGGAGATGGCCGACTTTGATCGCTTTTATCGGGATGATTGTCGTCGTGATTTTAAGGAGATCATAAATGGACCGAAATCAACTAATAAAATGGCTAAAGGCTCCGGCAAAGATGAGCCACAAATATTCGCTTCATGCCGTTTATTTTTGCACCGGCTGCGGAATTATCGAAGTGCCACCGTCCATTACCGCACGATGGGATGCAGAACGATTCGGTGTGATTCCAGTCGCCACACCAAGACAGGCGAATCTTTTTTTAATCACCGGATACGTTTCTGTAAAAACATTGAAAGCAATCATCAGGACCTATGAGCAGATGCCGGAACCAAAATATTCAGTTGGATTCGGCTCCTGTCCGATAAACGGCGGCATGTACTGGGATTCCTACAATACCATCAAGCACCTGGATAAATATATCCCCATCGATGGATGGATTGCCGGCTGCATGCCCCGACCGGAAGCTATCTTTGTCGCTGTAACCCACCTCTGGACCCTTATCGATAAGGATATGGCAGACGGATATAAACGCTATCGTCAATATTATAAAGCCTATCGTGCCAATCAAGAGATGGCGTTAGGCACATTACCATGGTCGCCATTGTTCCCCATCAAGGAGGAACAAATGGCTGAATTGAAAAAGTAAAAAAAGAGGTCTACTGGGATGGATCGTTCTCTAAAGAAAAAACTCACATCGACATTTTATGATATTCAAGTCGACATTCATGAAAAGGAACGAATAGTAATATCAGCAAGAAAAGAGTCAGTTTTATCTATTTTAAGCTTTTTAAAAAATCAAGGATACACCCATCTGGGCCTGATCTCCTGCGTGGACTGGATCGAAGAAAAAACGTTTGAATTGGTTTACATTCTCTCCGCTTACCTGCAGGACGATGAGACATATACAGAAAAGGAAAAGATGCATATCATTTTAAAAACAAAAATTTCCAGAGAAAAATCCGAGTTCCTTTCCGTGATCCCGATTTTTAAAAATGCAGAGCCGTATGAGCGTGAAATACATGAACTCTTTGGCATCCATTTTGAAGGTCATCCCAGACTGACACCTCTTTTTCTGGAAAGAGAGTACAAAGTACCTCCATTTCGAAAAAACTTTGATACCAGAAAATACGTTAAAGATGTTTTTGATAATATCCCATTCGTCGAAAAAAAGGCTGTGAATCAATGAGAGAGCTTGAACTGTACTTTGGCCCCCAGCATTTGGGGATGGTAGGAAATTTCAGCATTACACTTAAAGTAAAAGGTGACAGGGTATTAAAAGCCACTGCCAATCCCGGCTACCTGCATCGTGGTTTTGAAAAACTTATGGAACTCCGCAGTTGGATTCAGAATTTCCCTATGGTCTGCCGGATAAATGTAGTCGAACCGGATTCAATGGAAATGGTCTATGCAATGGGCGTTGAGAAATTGGCAGGGATTGAAGTTCCGGAAAGAGCACAGTTCATCAGGAGCATTTATCTGGAGCTTGCCAGAGTGGGCTCTCATCTTTTTGGCTTGTGGGCGTATGCCAACATGCTGGGATTTGATACAGTGGCGCAATGGGCGATGTATCATCGCGATCTGGTGTTAGACCTGTTTGAAGAACTGACCGGTGGCAGGGTGTATCACATTTACATCTGGCCAGGCGGGGTGCGCAGAGATTTCCCCAAAGGATTTAAGGATAAAATCGTCAATACCCTTCATTCAATCGGCGGCTGCGTTCCGGATTATGATAATACATTTTTCAACAACCGTCTGTTTTATAACCGCGCTAAAGGAATCGGAACTGTAACGCGAGATGAAGCACTCGACATGGGCGGAACGGGCCAGGTCTTGCGAGCCACTGGAATGAAATATGATATCCGCAAAGTGGAACCGTACGCCGCTTACGATAAGGTACCCTGGAACGTGCCCACGCGTGAGGATGGTGACGCGTACTCCAGGATTTGGGTGGTTCGTGACGAGATGATCGAAAGTGTGCACATGATTTTCAAATTACTCGAAGCCATGCCTGAAGGAAAAGTCTACAACCGGATTCCCAATCCGTTCAAGTGGACCATTCCTCAAAATGAAGCCTATGTTCGCTGTGAGTCTTCTCGCGGAGAGCTGGGACTTTATATAGTCAGCAATGGCGGAGATAAACCTTATCGAGTCCACTTTCGCACCCCTTCCTATCCGCATGGTTTGACCGTGCTGGAAAAAGCGCTGGAAAACGCCAGCATCGCCGATGTGGGCAATATCATGATCAGCTTGTATGTCGTGGCTCCTGAAATTGACAGATAACCGAAATGCGAAAAGGAATATAAAAAAATGGCAAAACCAAGTTTAACAAGTCCATTAAAATCTGCACGATTTCTCTTCAAGAAACCCAAAACGTTGCGATATCCGTTTGAGCTGAAGGAGCCTGCGCAAAGATACCGCGGTTTTCATCTCAATGATTGGGACAAATGTACGGGATGCGGTAACTGTGCCGACATTTGTCCAAATGAGGCAATCAATATGGTTGAGATCGCCGAGCTGGCATCCAAGCCAGGCGAGAAAAACGAGCGCCCGGAATTGGACTATGGCCGCTGTTGTTTTTGTGGCTTGTGCGTTGATATTTGTCCGCCGGGTTCTTTACGGCTTTCCAGAGATTATTTTCATATCCATTTTGATCCCAATACGTTCGTCTTTCTACCCAAGGACGAAAAGTCGGAAAAGGAGAAATTTCTCCCTGCAGAGAAATATTCTGTGCTAAAAGCAAGTCTGTCTCATCGCAAAGAAAATTACGAAGGATTTGTTTCTGACCTTGATTATACTTTGTTCGAGCCTGAGCGGGTAACAATGCCTGAAGTCGAACCCGAGAAAAGGAAACTCTCCTTCATCGAGCAGGTCATTGGATATAATCACGAAGAAGCAAAAAAAGAGGCGTCACGGTGTCTGGAGTGTAAATTGTGCGAAGAAGCCTGTCCGGCTCATCTCAAAATATCAGAATACATCCAGGCCATTTATGAGGATAAACCTGACGAGTCTCTGCGCAAGATTTTTGAGGATAATCCAATTCCATCCATTTGTGGACGGATTTGCATGAAGCATTGTGAAGATGCGTGCTCGTTGCGGTTAAGAGGTGAACCTCTGGCTATCAGGTGGCTGAAGCGCTATGTGGCTGATACAATTCAGGATTATAAATCAGCGCTGGAGCAAAAGCCTGCCGCATCTTCCGGCAATAAAGTGGCAGTGATTGGAGCGGGACCCGGTGGACTGTCAGTTGCTTATTTTCTGACCTTGAAAGGTCATCAGGTGGTGGTGTTCGACGAGCTAACCAGTGGCGGCGGCATGATACGCATCGGACCGCCTCTTTACCGGCTCCCCCTTGAAAGCATCGATAAAGATGTGAATTATATTGCTTCTCTGGGAGCTGAGTTTAAATTTAATACAAAAGTGGGGCGAGATGTTTTATTTAAGGATATTTTAAACGACTATGATGCCGTTTATCTGGGGATTGGCACTACTGCAAGTCGTTCTACAAAGGTTAAAAATTCTGAAAAGTGTTTCCTGGCCCTCGATTTTCTAAAAGACAATAAAATCGGAACACTACGAAAAGTCGATAAAAATGTCATTGTCATCGGTGGGGGCAATGTCGCCATGGATGTAGCCAGAGAGGCGTTGCGGCTCCAGCACATGCAGCATGAACATAATCAAGTGGTTACAAAGACAGTTTCTCTGGAGGATTGGGATGAGATGCCAGCTACAGAAGAGGAAATTGAAGAAGCCAAGGCAGAAGGCATCCAGTTCAATCTGGCGTGGGGACCGAAAGAAGTTGTGCTTGACAATGATGGTAACATTAAAGGCCTGCTCTGCCAAAAAGTAAAATCGGTGTTTGATGAACAAGGCCGATTTGCCCCAACATTTTATAAAGATAAAGAGATGTTTTTAAAAGGCGACATGATCATTGAGGCGATTGGCCAGGCACCGGATTTTTCATTCCTACCCAAAAAACTTTTTGATACGCTGAAATTCACTTCCAGACGGAAAGTAGCGGTGGATGAAAATGGCATGACGTCGATTCCAGGTGTGTTTGCTGGAGGTGATATTGTAAATATAAATCTGGACGCTATCACTGCCATAGCCGATGCAAAAATCGCGTCAGAAGGGATTGATAAATTCGTTAAAAGAAAAGGCAATTTCAATTTTAAAAATTGATTGCTGGAAATATTTTGAATTTTCGTTAGACTCTCAATAGAAACAAGTATCCTTCCAATTCATTCCACGTTGGCGAAACCAGTTGACTCAAAATAAAATGTAACCAAAATATAATTATTTTTAGACTTGATTTTTATTTGATATTTTATTAACATCAAGACTAATAAAAAAAGGAATGTTGATCATTAATATCAAATATAATAAAATAATTGCCTTTATAATTCTCCTATTATTTTTATGGGTGAATTATAACATCTATTTTAACAGCCATTATCATATTGGAGAAAATGGTCAAATTATTCTTCATGCCCATCCTGTTCAAAAAACAAGTCAGAACTCATCAGAGCATCATCATACCCGTAACGAATTCATCCTTCTTCATATTCTTTATGTAACATTTTCCTTTGTTCTGTTGTTCATTATACTATTCTTTTTTATTCTCGAACGAGAAAAAGTTTTATCAAGTAAATCTTGCCATCTTTATCTGCCATTCACTAAAGATGGACTTTCGATTCGAGCCCCGCCTTTTCTATTCACAAAAATTTCAATTTCTTGTCCCTAGTAGAGTGCGAAATCTTCAGCACTTTTGGCATTTAACATTTGGAGAAAAATTTATTCTGTGACGTGGTTTTTCTTTGCTTTTAAAAACGCTCACGGATATAAACTTTCTCCAAGTGGCAAAAACAATATGACAAAGCGACAAGCAGATTATCATGAGATCATCCAGACCGTTAAGCGATCAAATTTGTTCTTCACGTTAACAAGCTTATTCCTTATCAAACCAAAGCCATAGTTTTAATCTATACCATTATATGAAAGGTTAATATGATGAAAAAAATACATATTCTATTAATATTAATATTTGTTATATATGCAAGTTTATTGCAGAGCAATCCAGCCACCTCAATCATAGAAGGCACTGTCATAGATGCTGAAACAAAAGAAACATTGCCCGCTGTCAATGTTATGGTTGCACACAGTAATATAGGTGCTGCTACCGACAAGAGCGGTCGTTACCGAATAGGAAATATACCACCAGGAGAGGTTCACTTAATCGTCACCATGATGGGATACAAAAAAGAAAATAGAACGGTTACTGTTGAACCTGATCAGAAAATTACAGTTAATTTTGCACTTGAATCGACTGTTTTGGAAATGGGGTCTGTCGTTATCACCGGCACAGCAACACCTCATCTTATAACAGACACGCCGGTGCGGACCGAAGTTATCCCCCGAAGATCGATTGAACGTAAACAGGCAACAAATTTAGCTGAAGCGCTCAGTTTTCATACCGGTATTCGAGTCGAGAACAATTGTCAAAATTGCAATTTTTCCCAGGTCAGGATTTTAGGCATGGGTGGTAAATATTCTCAGATTTTGATTGACGGCGATCCGGTCATTAGTAGCCTGGCAAGTGTCTATGGCCTTGAGCATTTTCCCGAAGAGATGGTTGATCAAATTGAAATTGTTAAAGGGGGGGGTTCTGCGTTGTACGGCTCCGGAGCCGTTGCCGGGGTCATTAACATGATCACGCGCCGCCCCATAACCAATCAAGTTCGCATAAAATATCTCGGTCATTCCACTAAAGGTCAACCAGACCAGCACGTTGGTGCCGTCGCCGAGACGGTTAACGACACTGGTACTTCCGGGGCTTATGTTTTTGGCTCTTTTCGAAAACGGGCTCCGTATGACCACAACGGAGACGGATTCAGCGAACTTGGAGAATTAAAGCACGAATCCATGGGCCTCAAGTGGTATTACAAACCATTCGAAGAGTCGGAGTTTCTGGCTTCATTTCACAGAATACATGAGGAACGGCGAGGCGGCAACAAGTTTGGACGTCCGGTCCATGAGGCGGACATTGCTGAATGGATTGAACACTGGCGTTCCGGCGGCACAGTTCGTTGGCAACACAGACCTTATCTACTATTCGACTATAAAATTTATTATTCGTTCTCATTTGAAAATCGCACATCCTATTATGGAGGACGTGATGGGGATTCACCAGAGGATCAGTTAGAGGCATTGAATTACTATGGCAGAACGAAAAATCCCCTTCATATCGGAGGGTTCCAGGCAAATTATCATGCGCGAAAACATCTCTTGACAGCGGGTGTACAGCATAAAAGTGATGATATTATGGACAAGACAGCGGCAGAGACTCCCTATCATCTCGATAAAGTATACACAACGACCGGTCTTTTTCTGCAAGATAACCTCCATGTTGGTCACCAAGAAAAGTTCGAATTTGTCATTGGTGCTCGGCTCGATAAACACTCTGAATTGGCCGAGTGGATTTTGAGTCCCAGATTCATTGCAAAATTTAACGCGGGCAAGGGATTTTTACTTCGAGCGGCTTATTCTACCGGATTTAAGCCGCCGCAAACTTATAATGAGGACCTGCATCTATGCGGTGTTGAGGGAGATCAGCGTATTATTCGAAATGCTCCGGATTTGAAAGAAGAAAGGAGCAACACACTCAGCACGGGCATGGAATATAAAGGTAAAATAAATGGCATCCCGGCGTTATTTTCTGTTATGGTGTTCCGCACACGCCTGAATGATTCTTTTACCGAACAGTTTGTTGCCAAATCTGGCAGCATTGAAAGATGGCAACGAGTGAACAGCGACGGAGCTCAAGTGAGAGGAGCGGAACTGGATGTGGGCATCCAGCCTGTTTCCGGATTCCGAATAAGAGGAGGTCTTACCTTTAAAAAAAGCCGATATGACAGTCCCCATGAAGACTTTGGGACAAAAAATTTCCTCCGAACCCCTGATTTGACCGGCAACCTTCGGCTCAACTTTTTTCCGACGGAACGCATTGATTGTTTTATCAGAGGAGATTATATTGGTCAAGCTGAAGTTCCGCATGAGGTCGTTGTTGAAGGACAGGAGAACCCGGATTTAATCCTGGAAAAAAGTCAAAGCTTTTTACAACTCGATCTCGGTATTATTTATCAATTACCACTGAACAATGGACTTGATACCAAAATAAATACTGGTGTTAAAAATGTGACAAATTCTTTTCAAAACGATTTGGATACAGGGCCGGATCGAGACCCGGCTTTTATCTATGGTCCTATCCGTCCAAGAACATTCTACTTTGGTTTGGAGACCACATTTTAATACATATTTCGACGCTCCGGATTCGCATTGAAAACCGGAGCGTCGTTATTTATCAATACCCAAAAAACCACATGGTATTTTACAAAATTTGAAATAGATTCTGTATTCCGTAAGGATATTATTTCTTCATCACCAAACTTCTCGCTATGTAGTCATCCCGTTTGAAAACATTTTTCCCTTATTGATTCCCACATCGTCTTGATTTCCTGACTAATCTTTCCGTCCGTATACTCGACAACCGACAATCCTTTGACCTGGGCTTTGGTGATATTTTTATCAAAAGGCAGCATCCCAATAAAGTCCACGTCCTGGTGGCGAACAATTTTTTGTATCTCTTTTGCTTTTTCCACATTTAAATCATATTTATTTACAATCACACCGGCACGGATACCAAAAAACTGAATAACTTTTAAAACGCGTTTCAGATCATGAATGCCGGATACTGTCGGCTCGGTCACGACTGCAGCATAGTCCGCGCCTGTTAACGATGCAATGACCGGACATCCCGTTCCTGGCGAGCCATCAATAATTGATTCTCGTAAATTCACTTTCTGTGCCAGGTTCTCCTTGTTATTTCTTACGAGTGTCACCAATTTACCAGAATTTTCTTCAGCAATTCCGAGTTTGGCGTGGCTCATGGGGCCAAAACGTGTTTCGGACACGTACCATTCGCCATTAACCGCGGGCTCACACTTTACAGCATTTTCCGTACAAACCAAAGCACACACCCCACAGCCTTCACATGTCATATCATCAATAGAATAAACTATTTTGTCATTATAAAGTGATTCCTGGATCGCCTCAAACCGGCATGAATGTAAGCAATCTCCGCACCCTGTGCATTTATCAGGATCAATTTTACAACTGTCGCTACCACTAAAAAGTCCTTTTTCCTCAATTCGTGGTTTTAGTACAAGATGGAGATCGGCTGCATCGACGTCACAATCGGCAATCGTCATGTTCTTATCCAACGCACAAAAACTGGCCACCAGCGATGTTTTACCTGTTCCACCCTTTCCGCTGATCACCACCAGTTCCTCGGTTTTTCCGCCAGTAGTTTGGGGGACGACCCCCGTGTTTCCACAGGATTGTACAACTTGTTTTCCAAGCAAGGATGTTTTTTCTTTTTTTCTGACCGGTTGTTTTTCCTGGGCGCGCTCAACAACTTTTTGTGAAATATGTGCAAACAAATCTCGATACTTTGGCAGCTTATCGACCACAAGATGTCCAATAGAGTAGCTTTCAGCAATATGTCGATCATCCGGAATTTCTCCGATAATATCAAGAGAGGCATCTTGACAGTAGGTCTTCAAATCGTCGTTGAGATACTCAGCCCGATTAACCAAAACGACAGGTTCGTGCCCCAACTCCCGGCACATATCGACAGCCAGCTTTAAATCATGGATTCCAAAAGGTGTCGGATCGGTTACCAACACGCAGAGATCAGCATCCTTCACTGTTTCAACCACCGGACAGGCCGTGCCTGGCGATGAATCCAAAATGTTGATTCCCTCACCCACATAATCTTTCACTCTTTTTATAAGGCGCGGAGACATGCCGCCTTCGGCCGTCTCGAGCTCAGCGTAATGGAAACTAATTTGTCCGCTGTGACCGTGCCGTAATCGGCCAATTTTTCGTTGCTTTTCAATAATCGCCTTTTCCGGACAAACGATTGTGCACGCACCGCAAATATGGCAAAGATTCTTAAAGAAAAGAGCCTTCCCGTTTACCATAGCAATGGCATTGTAATGACAGGCTTGGGCACACCGACCACAGGCGGTGCATTTATCCTCATCAATACCAACAGGAGAAAGTAAGGTCACATCGCTTTCATGTTCAATTTGCGGTTTTAAAAAGAGGTGGCCGTTAGGTTCTTCTACATCGCAATCCAGATAGCGCACTTTCTGTCCTGCTTTTTCTAAACTTTTGGCCATATTTGTCGATAAAAACGTTTTTCCGGTTCCGCCTTTACCGCTTGATATCGCAATTTTTAAAGTCATGTGCTAATCCCTTTTCCTTTACTTTAGGTTCACTATATTAAATCGTTAATACTCAGGATTAATTATAAATCCATCTCAAAAGATGGGTTTACTAAACATGTGGTTTTCCTTTACAATTTTTTTATGCTAAAAATCACAAACTTGACTGACCTTTTAAGGCTATTTATCTGTTCTTTAATCGTTCATTCAGGCTTCCATCGGGAAGCATCCAATCCGGATGATAGTCGCCGTTCTCTTCTTTTTGATAGCGGATACAGTTCTGCCACAATCCTCTGCAGTACAATTCAATCCACTTTCGCTCCAGCCGGCCCTGTTCGTAGAAGCGTTTCATCGGACAACAGGCATACCATTTACATTCATGTAAAAGTGTAGATAACTTTTTATAATTTTTAATAGCTTCAGATTCGAATTCAGGATGATACAGCATCGATGCCGGATGCGGTAGAGGAAAAATTTTCTGATTATCCGAAAAAACAAGCTGGCCATAAAGTGTAGAAAAATCCTGTCGTGCTGCCGGCGGATCAGCATCGTATTTTTCTAAAATCATCCGCGTTGCATAATATCCCAAAGGCACTATGACTTGTGGCTGGATGATGGATATTTCATCCTCCAAAAAATATCTGCAGGATTCAATTTCATCCATTTTAGGGCGCCGATTCTTTGGCAACATGCATTTGATCAAATTGGTCATATAGATTCTATTTCTTCGAATCTGAGCTGCCTTTAATAATTTGTTCAGAATACGACCGGAAGGACCGATAAACATTTTATCATGCTTGTCTTCTTCTTGACCCGGCGAAAGCGCAACCAGCATCAACCGGCTATCAACATCTCCCTCCCCGCACAAAACATTTGTGCGAGTGAGAGATAATCGACAGTTAGTGCACGTTTTCAGATGGGTGTTTAGTTTTTCAATCGCTTGTCTTTTATTTTTAAAACTCATATTCTGAATTTTATCTGGGACGACCTCTTTGCAATCAATTCAAGCTTTTAATTTTTCATCAAGATATGAATAAATGACAGTAAAAATATTGTTGATTTTAGAAGATTTCGGCAAAACATCGCGGATCAATTCCAGATAACCTCGTGACTGTACAGCATGCAATGCCGGCGTAAAGTTCATATCATAAATCCAGCCGATTTGAAGCAGCTTAAAATCATTTAAATTTTGAATATCATGAACATTGACAATTTCTTTGTTCATTAAATTTTGATAAACCGCATCAGAGAACCCAGGTGTATCCGGAAGATCAAGTTCGATGGCGCCATTGCGTTTGCCATCATTTTGGTGATAATAATCAGTGACAACACGCCAGATGTCCAGTTTATCAGCATCGCGCAACAATTTGGCAAAGAACAAGCATTTTTCTGTTTCTTCCATAGGCAATTCAGCGCGGTTATGATACCGAATGGTCCGTAGAATGAGGCTTTTTATCGGTTTCTCTATATCACCGAAAACGCTGAAATCTTGCAGTATTTTTACACCGAGTTCGGCGTGGTTGGCTGAGCGTCGGTCCACAAACGTATTGTAACGAACATATTGTTCGAAACGACCGGTATCGTGAAACAGGGCAATGATCTCGGCTAACCGTTTTTCATCATCGCTCAAGCCAAGCTGATCGGATAGTGTTAAAATTTCTTTGCAGACTTTTTTTGTATGTTCTTGTTTAAGAGTGATATTTTGCTGTAAATCAATATCACCTTGTTTGAATCCTTGAACATAGCTAAAAAACCATGCCTTTAAATCGTTTACACTATTTTTGTCAATTTGTATTTTCAAGCAATAAGCCTTTTCATTATGATCTGAAAAATGTTGATCTTTTCATAATTCTATAATTTTTCCCGTACCACCTTTAACATACTTTTCAGGGTACCGAGATTTAATTTCTGTAATGTGTTGTGTGCAATGCGTCGGACAAATGATTCCAAATCCTTGAAATAATTCATACTCGTCGAATCCATGCAGTCCGCCAATGATCCCGTAAACTCTGCCAAATTGTGAAGCCGCTTTAATAATATGTTGCATTTTGGGATGGGAACATCCGACCACCAAAACAAGACCCTTGTCTGTCTTGACTGCCATTGACTGTTCGATATGATCAAGTTCTCCGGTAGAAAAAATATTTTCATAGAGTTGTGTTGGTTTACCCACGTAAATGACCTCTTTTGCATTCCGAACGCCCCGGAATGAAACCGGGGCAAAAATTTTGACATTACTGTTTTCATTGAGAAACGCTGAAAGCCCACCTGTGTGATCAAAATGAGCATGGGAAATAAAGACATCATCAATTGAAGACAGATCGACATTGAGTTTTTTCATATTCTCAAGCAATATAGAACCATTTGATCCTGTATCGAAAAGGATTGTTTTGTCTGGAACTTCTACAAGACAAGAAAATCCCCAATCAGATTCAAGACCCTGCTTGTACACAGTGTTATCATAAAGGATTGTGATTTTCATGGTCATCTCCCATTTTTTTCTCTTTAACAAATAATAACGGAAATACAATATCACTCAGACAGCATGGCGTCCAGACGGCGAGAAATAAAAAGACAAAAAGTGCGACATAAGAATACCAGGGTAAAGCGCTTCCAATGGCCATGAGAATGTGAAACAATGACGCCCATGTACTCAACAAAACATGTCCTGCATGAGGGATTTTTGTTGTGGGCTTGAAATAAGCAAGGAAAACGCCCAGAATTGCCAGGGGATTAACCAGCCACCATTTTTCAATAAATCCGAGGTGAATCTCGCGATGCGGCATGTCTAACAACACTTCTGCTAAAAAAGGAATAATAGAGTCGCTGAGGGTAGCAATGCCAATTGACCCGACATACCCGATGAGCATGAGAATCCACAGATTGCATTCTCCCTTTATGCATTTTTTCGTCAAATGATCACATGTATGAAGTTTATAAATTGATGCTGTAACCAGCGCACTGAGAACCACATGTATCGGATGAAGGACATAAAATATATTGTACGATATCTGTTGGGGTATCCTGAAAGAAACGATAATAATAAGGATACCCGTCAACGCACCAAAGCTAGTAAATGGAGCGTGTTGCTTTAACTCTTTCGAAATATGTTTGACCATTCTACACCTCGACAGTTTGTCTGAAAAGTGCAAAAAAGTTTTTTACTTTTTTGCGATACTTCCTGAATATTCAAATGCATTTTGCTTTTTGATTTAACTTTTTTAATTCATGCTCATTTTTATCCAGCGCATAGACAACGCCTGACGAACCCACCGCTTGAGCAGCCGGAATGCTGTAATGACCGTTTCGGGCACCAAAATCCAAAATCGTCTGTCCGGCTTTTAAGCCAATTTTTCGTAAGAAATTTATTCCTTTATCTTTTTCCCAATTTTCCATTGCACTTTTCATAGTCACTCTACTTGTGCTTTTTTTGTGAATGGTACAATTTTCTGGCATAAAATGTATAGTCCTGAAAACTTTTTCTTACCAACAATTCTCGTTCAATCATTTGTTCAACGACAGACCAATCCGAACCGGCCTTTTTCAAGAATTCATCGATTGCTTCTTCTCGCATTGGATGAACGGCCGTGATGTTTAAGAGGTCTTTTTCAACATCACCGGTAAAGGCAAAGGCGTTGCCTTCGTATCCGATAAGATATTCCACGTTGTGTGTTTCCGAGTTCATTATGTGATACGCACGAATCAGAGCTTCCTCGCTCGGTGCTTGCACCCATTTCTCGGCCGGGGGTCTTATTGGAATAGAAAGATATGACGTGTTCGGTGATAAGGTTTTCATGAAATGCGCCACTTTTTTGATATGCTCTTTACTATCATTCACATCACGAACAAGCATGGTTTCTGTAACCAATGTACCGTGATATTCCTTTGAGAATTCGACAATGCCGTTCAGAATGCTCTCAAGTTCCAGAGCACGATGAGGCCGGTTGATTTTACGCCAGATATCTTTTTCTACAGCATCGACTTTAACTGAAACCCAATCGGCTTTTTTTAGATCGTCTTTCACTTTATCATCCCATATAAGAGAGGCATTTGTGATGACGGCGATTTTTTTGCCGGTCTCTCGAATCAATTCTATCTCTTTGCCGAGATTGATATCCAGCGTCGGCTCTCCATCTGGTACAAACGTGAGATAATCGATTCGTTCTTTCGCCTTGTCAGCAGACTCTATTTTATCAGTTACACTTTTTTGAATATCTTCTGGCTCATAAAATTGACAGCGTTCAGCTTGCATTTTTTTCGTGCGTCCTAACTGACAGTATACGCACGAATAAGTACACGACTTTGGTGGAATATTATTGATGCCCACACTTTGTCCGAGTCTTCGAGAAGGCACTGGTCCGAATGTCATCATAAAACCTCCTGAAATATTCACCGCGACGGTTGTTTTGCCCACTCCGCCCTTGCCGCTAAAAACCACAATCCGGCGCTTAATTTTCTTCAGAACGTTTTCAATGCGTTCGTTCTGTTCCTCTATCTGTTTTGCTCTTTCTGGATTTACGTTCATTTATTCTGACTCTTAAAATAATAGCTCCCTATTCAATGTTATAATTTCTCTTGAACAGATTTTAATTTGTGATTCGTCGTTAATTGTTTATCTTTTCGGTCATCAATCTTAATGGCAGTTATAACTCTATTTATATCCTTATTCAAAACAGCATGATGCATTTTGGTAGCTATGGTGAACAATCTCTCTATAGAATCTGCCTCTATTATTGTTCCCATTGGTGTAAGGTTATATTTTACATCTTTGTTTTCTTTTAGCGCTTTTATCGATTCGGCTACATATTTACTCACAGAAGCTGTTTCCGTGCCCAAAGGTATGACACTAATCTCCATAATTGGCATTTCAATTGTCTCCTAATTGTAAACGTTTCTAATAATCAATTAAATTGTTAACAAATATACTCCACTTCTCTTACGGGTTTTCATTCGTTTCCAAATATTTTTCAACAGCTTCTTTTACTGTTTCTGCAGTCTGTGTTACAACTGTAATGCCTGCTGCCTTTAACGCTTGCTGAGCATTGCCACCCACATTTCCTGTAATTAGAACTTGAGTACCATATTCAGCAATTTTGCTGGCTGCTGCTGGTCCAGCGCCTCCCATTACATTCATATTTGGATTCTGGACCGCAGTAAATTTCATTGTTTCAGAATCGACAATGATAAAATACTGACATCGCCCGAATCGTTCGTCCATTTGAGCATGGATTGAACCACCTTTTGCTGACACGGCTATTTTCATTTTTTTAACCTTTCACTTAGATTTTTCGTTTAAACTTTTCGCTGCATAAATTCACCACTATTCTCTCACCATATGTGTTCCACATTCGGGACATTTCATTTTGTAACAAGGATTCCCGGCTTGATGAGGTACTTTTTTCCCACAATTGGGGCATACACAGTTTCCGCTCGGCCCGGCACCTGGTCGATTACCGCCCATACGGCCTCTTCCAGTTCCCCCCATACCTGTTCCCCGGCCTGTTTTTGGTCCTTGGCCGTTAGGCCCTGTTCCATCTCCTCTTGGCATGATAACACTCCTTTGTTAAATTTATTAAGCACATTTAGTTGAATAGATCATTAATGGTTAATCGATCCCGCTATTTGTTCTCTTGTCAAAATAATTTGTATTTTGAGACATCCATCTCTTTAGTGCCTCTTGAATATCGCCTTTGCTAAAAAAGAGGTCCATTCCTCTTTCCTGTAACCTTGTCATCCCTTTTTTACCGATACGAACTGATATGATAACCGAACAATCATTTATCACATCATAAACATCCAGGGTTTTCAGGTGTTGCATTGTACGCTCATACGGATTTGTTCTTTTGTCAATCAGTTCGAATTGTTCATCACCTATAACTTTGTATATAAATATCTCTTTTGCCATGCCCAGCATTTTGGGAAAAATTGTTGTTCCGTCATTGGTTGGAACGGCAATTTTGATAGGTTTCATATTGGCTTCCCTGCTTTTAATAATCTCACATAATTTTTAACAAAGAAAATCTCTTCAAAATTGTTAAAATGATAACGTGCCAGTATCTGCTTCCAATCTCGTCCGATAAAATCAAAAGGATTCAATTCTACACCAGAGTCAGGATAAATTTTTTCTTTTTTCGCTCTCATTTTTCACAGCCAATCCTGGAGATAAAATAAAATGATAAAGAAACAAGAAATATAAACAGGACAAAAAACTGACTAAATCCGAACTGAGTGATGATCCAGCCACCTAAAAACGGAAAAAGGACAGGAAGAATATTACCTGCCCCGGTCAATCCGGTATACAGTGCTCTATTCTCATTTGTCGTTACTTCTAATAAAATTCCACTTATTGATATGTTATGCATAGTGAAAACAATGCCGCCAGCTAAAAAGATGTACGGGAAAAGCGTAGCACCTGGTATAACAATGATAAACAATGGAATTAAAATCGCAATTATAGAACTCAAATATAACATGACGTTATATTTTATTTTTGAAGCATAATAAAAAAGGATCATACCTGTTAATACACCGCCAATGACTTTTAAAACTAAAAAGTTGCCGATAGCATGACCTCCGGCGGCAAAGTTTTTCTTGGCATAAAGAATCAAAAAGGGCATTAAAGCCATGCTTATTCCTTGCGTGTTGATCAAAAACATATAATTTTTTAATCTTTTATTCTTTCGAATTTCTTGAACAGTTATCCGTATAAATTTTCGAAAACCATTTATTCTAATATTCGATGCCGGGATTTCTTTTATTTTCCAGAATCCGGCTGATGCTATACCTAAAAAAATGGCGGCGATAATAAATAAAGTGGCATAATTCATCGGATAGCCCAAAACTGTCAAGACTTTTTTTGCAAGAAAGGCAGATAAAAAAATGAAAATGTTAGACACAACATGTTTGACAGAAAAAAATGTTTTTCTTTTTTTCGCCAAAACGGATTTTCCTAAAATGTCAACGTAATTGATGTTTGCAAAGCCGCCGCTCAATGACAACAGGGAAATTAAAATGAAAATAAACCAAATAATAAAACGATCACTCACACCTGATGAAAAATAAAACAACAGTGCCATACCTGTGAGGGCGAAAATTCGAGTGTTAATTCCTCCAAGCAAAAAACCTTTTTTAGCCGATTGATTATTCAGGAATGGCGCAAAAAACAACTGTGCACATTTTCCTCCGCCCAAGATAATTGCTGTTAGTATACCTACTTGGACCGAATTTCCGCCTGCATCGACCATCATAGCTGGAATAATAGTATCGACATCCATAAAATTTTTGGTTAATGCAAGAAAAACAGCGTGCCATAAAAAGGCATAATAATTGTGTCCTGATATGTTGTTGTCTAATTCCACTGAAAAATTTTATCCTATCGTAACTATTTTTTCACTTGAGAATATTACTTTTCTCTTGATACTTGAAAAAACATGATTTTTAGATTTATTTAAAATGGTTCCGTTTTCTTTAAATATTTTTATCATTATTTTCATTTCAATAGACCAACTCGATTTTGATTCTTTTCTCATCAAATTGAATCTCTTGATTTGCTCCATCCTTTGTACCAAAAAATTGTGCACCAAATCATGACACACAAAAGCAAAATATGATTCACGTTGAAAGTGAGAGGCCCGAGCGTGCCTAAAATTTGTTCTTTTTCATAATAACGAAATTGATCCACGATAAAACGATCGATAGAATAATAAAAGAACACTATGTACAATGCATAACCAGAAAATTTCCACCATCGCTCAAGCCACATAATCAATAAAAATCCTATGAAACCCAGCACAGAGGCAAAAATCTGAGTCGGCCACAAAGGGATTCCAGGAAAATAAGAACCGGCTACACTTTCCGGGGGAAAAATAATGCCAAGCCAGTTATCCGTGGGACGACCAAAGCAACAGCCGTGTAAAAAACAACCGCCTAAACGTTGTATCCCGGCACCAAGCAGAAAACTGGGAGCAAAAGTGTCTCCTAAACGGGCTAGATCAATTTTCTTGCTATGAGCAAAAACAAGTGCAACCACAATTGCGAGGACAATGCCACCCACCATGGACATCCCTGCAATGCCAAAATATTCCTCCTGAAACGGATTGATTACATCAAACCAATTCCCCTTGAATTCATCGATATGAAAAATAACATACCAAAAGCGGCTTCCTATTAAAGCCGCTATCATGATGGGTATTGAGAGGTCAATGATTATAGAACGGTCTATATTAAACCGAGGAGCTCTTTTCAACGCAACTGCTACTCCTACCAAAACAGTAATTGCAAAAGATACTCCCCAGCTATGCAACTCAAAATGTCCTATTTTAAAAAGAACTGGATACATCGTATTACTTTATAAATTTCAAATAATGCTTATTGATAACAAAAATTTTGTGTGGGCAAGTTTTTACAGGATCGTCATTTATGTTTTGAAATTTATCAAACTGATATCGGCACGATACACATTCATATCGATATGTTGGCATAATTTTTCCTTTATCTAATGAAAAGCACTAATAGCCATAAAAAGTGCTGCAACAATCGTCGTATACACGAATATTCTTTTTAAGAGATATTGTGAAATTTTTACTGAAATATGGCCGCCTAACGCGCCGCCAAAAGCGGCAGCAATAAGCAGCGGCAAAATCCATTTTACATCAAAATCACCTGCCAGTAAATGTCCTGAGAATCCCATAAATGCAGTAAATGCAACCATAGCTGATGAGGTGCCCACTGCTACTCGCATGGGCACTCCACACAGTAGAACCATAAGTGGTACTTTAAAGCTGCCACCTGAAATACCAAGCATACCGGCAAAAAAACCGATTACAGCCGTTAAGGGAAGAGCCAGCCATAGATTGACATAATAGTTATACGGCCCAAAGGAACGGAACCAATATCCTGTTTTCTTTTGCCTGTCAATGTTTTTCGGCTGAACCGGTTTTAACATTAAAAATGCAACACTTGCTAACAAAATGGCAAAAATCGATTTTAAATGGACACTCATTAAATAATGAGCAACGTATCCTCCGAAAAAAGCCATAATATCTGTTAATGGATCAATAATTAAAGCAAGCTTCCAATCAACACTTTTGAATTTATGAAAAAACAAAGTAGCCAACAATGCTGTCGTCATTAGAACCAATTGCGCACTGGTAGCGGCTGCTGTCATCGAAAAACCAGAGGCTACGAATAATGGCACATAAAAATTGCCTCCTCCTCTACCCAGCATGCTCATGATGCATCCTAACAAAAAGACAGCACATGTTACATATATGATTTTATCAGCCATTCGTAATCATCTATAGACGCTTTTCATTCTTTTTAGATTGAACAAGATCAAAGTGCTTTTTGGGAATGCCAACAGCAAGCCGTTCTTTACCAATTTTCGCATACGTGCGAGAATCGGAACATCCAAAAGAAAATGTAATTTCATTTTGAACGTACGATTTTACTGCGATTCCGCTACAAATCGACATCATGCTACACAAAGAAATGTCCAGAGTTTTACCTTCTTTATTATGATACAAGTAAAGCAGTTTCATAATCTGAGCGGGTGTCACATAAGACATGATCACATCCGGATCTTGCTCCGTGTTCAAGCCAATGAACTGAAAAGTGCCATCCAAATGAATTAATTCCGGAATAATGGATCGCAATGCATTTCTGGTCAATTTTGATTTTTTCAAGCAATGTTTATAAAAAGATGACACACTCTTCCAACCAAAAGCAAAAAGCGCTCCGGGACAATTGATACTGTTTTTATCCAGGATAACAGGATGCGTGACAGCTTTTTTCGTCGCCTCACAAAATCTGACATCATGTAAATATTTTGCCTCTTTGATTTCGGGATCCTTTTTGTAAAATTTGATATCTATCCAATGCGTGCCAAATGCTTTTCTAAAGTTACTGTTTAATGTGTTCATCATATTTCACTGACTCTTTTTTTAAACTCATTACATTTTCCCTGCAGCGTCCAGAGCAGCTTGTACAATCGGATATTTTGTAGGAGCTGCTGTGACATAAGGATGCGTGGCCATTTGCAAGGTTTCCAATTCAGTAGAAGAAACGCGCTGTTGAATAGCCATGCCAATAATGTTAATCAGTTCACCGCAACACATCCCACCGGCAACCTGCCCTCCCAAAATAATCCCGGATTTTTTGGAAAAAATCAATTTCACATCAACTTGATGCGCTCCTGGCAAAGTCGCCGGATGTTTATCCACAGCCTGAGCTGTGCCCGTAATAATTTCAAAATTTTCTCTTCCAGCCGTGTCCTCTGTCAGTCCTGCCGAGCCTAAAACAAGACCATCAACAAAAGTCGAGTAAATAGCAATTGTTCCTTTATTTTCCCGAACCACTTTTAGTTTGAACAAATTGGCGCCGGCAATTCGGCCTTCTGCCGTGCCTGTCGAAGCGAGCATCACCGGGGCATCCTTTCGGGTATAAAAATCTTTTTTGTCTGTATAATATCGTCTTGCTGTAATCGCACTCACAACACCTGAAGGACCGCCACCGACAGCAAGAACATCAGCTTTCTTCACCTTTTTCTCCTTTCAATAGATTATCGTTTTTCACCTTTGATGACCACAAAAGAACCTTCTCCATATCCTGGGACAGCATGCTCGATGTGAGTCATTTTATCCAGTAAATCAAAAATAGTTTGATAGAACAGAAAATTGTAAAAACCTGCCTTTCCGAGATAATAGATCACCTGCTCAACAGAGTAAAAGTTTGCTTCCCGATAGAATATGTTTTTTTGTTTGTTTCTCTGGTATTTTTTCCCAATTAGACTTTCTTTATCTACAAAACCAATAATGATGCAACCATTACTATGCAAAATTCGGTGAATTTCTTGTAACGATTTGAAAACATTGTCCAAAAAACAAATGGTCGTTACCATTAATACATAGTCGAATGTTTCGTTGGCAATAGGTAACGTTTCCGCTATTCCATTGACGATAGCAGTACCTCGACTCATCGCGAGCTTGCTCATCTTTTTTGAAGGTTCAAGACCAATAGAAATATCCAAGGGTGCAGCAAATCGTCCGCTTCCAGCTCCAATTTCAATACCACAACCTTTTTGAGGAATAACCTTTTTTAATGCCAATAATTCAGATTGATATACGATATAATGATCAGTAAACCAATGATCGTATTTCAAACTATGTTTTTCAAAGGGTTTAATACGAGGCATTTTAAAAACCACATTATTATATATTACTGCAATGCGAATCATTGACTTTGCATAGATTCCAGGACATCTCATGACCCGCCATTGATCCCAAAATGCGAATTGACATTAGGTCCATCTGTCGATTGTAGTTCTCCCAATTTATACTTGTCAACTGCCGCTTTCACACCTCCGGATACGCCTGTTACGATTTCAATTCCAGCAGCGTTCAGCGTTTGATAGGCATTGGGGCCGATGTTTCCAGTCAATAGCACTTTTACTCCTTTTTCAGCCATTAATTGGCCAGCCTGTACACCAGCGCCGCCCATAACCTGGGTTTGGGAATTAGATATCGTCTCTGTGTCCATGGTTTCCGTATCCACAATAAGAAAATACGCACAGCGTCCAAATCTCGGATCAACTTGCGATTGTAATGTGTCGCCTTGCGATGTAATACAAATTTTCATATGCTCTCCTTAAAATAGTTATGATTAATAATTTTCTACTCTTGTTCCTTTATCACATATTAAACGTCCGTTCAAATGATCAATTTCATGTTGCAGCACGCGAGCAGCGAGGCCAGCAACCTCAAAATGAAGATTTTTTCCCTCAGTATTTTTTGCACTTATTTCAACTGCAAAATCACGACTGATATCATATAATTGATTGGGTATACTTAGACACCTTTCAGCTTCATTTTCTTTTTCCGGAGAAAAAGAAAGAATGACAGGATTAATTAACACTTTTTCCATGTTCTCCAAATCAACAGTGATGATTCGACGTAAAAGACCAATTTGAGGAGCTGCCAGGCCAATCCCGTTATGTGCGATCATAAATGAAAACATATGTTGGGCAAATTCCTGCAAATTGTTATCAAAGGTACAAATTTCGTGTGAATGTTCTCTCAAAACAGCATCCGGGAAAAAACGCAATTCAAGATTATTGATAAAATTTTTGATATCATATTTTTGTGTCATATTCTCTTCATTTCATTATATTTTTTTCAAAGAGATCGCATGACGCGGACACTCAAAAACACATAATCCACATCCTGTGCATTTTCCCAAATTGATTTTCGCCATATTAGCTTCCATAGAAATTGCACTTTGAGGGCAAGCTGATACGCATCGATTACATCCTGTACATTGAGCTTCATCTATGAATGCTTTGACATTCTCAGCAACATCATCAGTGATGTTTGCTTTATTAATAATGATAATCATTTTCAATTAATTCATAAAAATTTTTCACGAACATTTTTCACACAAACCGTAAAAATGAATTATGTGATGCATTATCTTGAAATTATGCTTTTTTGATAATTCACGTTCTGTTTTCTGCATGAGTTCAAGCTCTTCTTCGACAAAATCATCATAATTAATTATCTTTTTACATTTCATACAAACCAGATGATGATGATGTCCTGAACTGTCAGGACTTGTAGTGAGTTCAAAACGTGCTTTTCCATCACCAAAATCAAATCGTTGAACCACACCGACTTTTTCAAACATGTCCAATGTTCGATAAACGGTTGTCAGCCCTATTGATGGATTAACCGTCAATGCTTTTACATAAATATCTTCTGCGCTCAGGTGTTTTTCTGTATCATAAAGAATATTAATGATTATTTCCCGAGGAGTAGTAAGCCTGTAACCAGCTTGAAAGAGACGATTACGCCACCATGTTCCAGTCATAATAAAATTATCCTTAAATTAATTTAAAGCTCATTTTTTAGATACCCTTAAATAATGATAATGATAACTATTATCAATATAATACTTTTTATTAATAATCCAAGTATTTTTTTCGATACTAAAATCGTTTTCAGAGAATTGAATTTAAATTTAAAATCATTCAGATGATCTCTGCCTGATCTTTCGACACGAGTTCACCTTTAAGGATTTGTTGGAATTGCACTTGTCCGCATCAGCTTTAAAAGCTGCCTGGATAATCCTTCAGCCACATTTCATGCCGTTTAGATTTTATGGCAAAATAGCACAAATAGTGGAATGAAATAAGGTATGCTGTTTTGTTAAAAAGTAACGATAAGCCAATTGATAATTATCCAATTGGGAGAGATAGTATGAAGACGAAAAAGAAAAAAGTTACTTCAGTGATGATGCCTGAAGGCGCAGGTGCCAGAATCAGGCGTCTATTTCCGACAAGCTCTTATCAGCACATTGATCCGTTTGTGCTTTTGGATGAATTTTTCGTTGGTCCTCATGCAGGATTCCCGATGCATCCCCATAGCGGATTCGAGGCCGTCACTTATATGCTTCAAGGTTCTCTTGAGTACCAGGATAACCTGGGAATTGTTTCTAAAGCGGGAGCTGGTGGTGTCCAACATTTTTTAGCCGGATCTGGATTTGAACATGCCGAAATGCCAGCTTCTGAAGAACTTTGTCATGGATTGCAATTATGGATTAATCTGCCCACTGACTTGAAAAATAGTCATCCAACTTTAAAAAAAGCGGAAAGCAATCAACTTCCTGAAGCTGAAATCGATGGTGTACGCATTCGCACTATTGTTGGAGATGATTCCCCGCTAGCGCTGCAAACAGCAGTTATTTATCAGCATGTTTTTCTTGAACCTCATTATTCATATAATGTCAATATCAAAGCTGGTTTCAACGGATTCATCTATGTGCTTGAAGGTTCTGTTTCTGTTTTAGGAGAAAAAATGGAGCAATATGAATCCCTGGTTGTGCAGAATTTCAAACAGTGCGAACTCCGCTCAGATGATCGTACCCAGGTTGTTGTGGCGGTGGGCCATCCTCTGGGACAACCTATTTTGCTGCGCGGGACCTGTGTGTGCTAAAATTTAAACCCCACAACAGGAGAGTGCTGATAACAAAACCAGAGTTGTAAAGGGACATAACCGAATCCGAAGAAATATCCGTGCATTAACCTCCAATATAAATTTCCATACTTTTTATAGATTTAAAAGAAAATGAATGCCAAATCTGAATAAACACACGTTACTTTTCCTCCGAATGTGGTTGTTTCATTTTAATTTTACGAAAAACGAAATAAACAGGAATTCCCGCAATCACAGTAAGGATGGCAAAACTCGATTCAAGCGGTCGTTCCAGAAATGCCAGCACCAGAATCATCAGACCGAAAATGAGATATAAAGAAGGTGTTACCGGAAAGCCAGGCATTTTTAACACAGTCCGGTTTGTCCAGCGAAGCTTGAATACTCCCCCGATAGCAAGAAGCGGGAAAAGTCCCAGGGCAAATCCCATATAGGTGAGAATTTGATCGAACGTTCCTGTGAGAACCAAAAGTGAAGCAATGGCGGCTTGCAGCACAATAGCCCGGGTCGGAACCCGGTATTTGGGATGAACCCGGGCAAGACCTTTAAAGAATATTCCGTCGCTGGCCATAGCATAATAAACTCTCGGTCCTAAAATAATAAAAGCACTCAGCGATGAAAACAGGGCAATGGCAATTAATATTGACAACAACGATTCCCACGATTGGCCAAAGGCTTTTGCAACTGCCAGTCCACCGATTGAAATGACACCATGCATTTCTTCCGGTTGGACCGCGTAGACGTAAAACAAATTTAACAGAAAATAAAGAACAGTGACCAGGCCAGTACCAAGAAGCAATGATAGAGGCAAATTCTTTCCCGGCTTTTTGATTTCGGAACCGACATAAGTTGCGGCGTTCCAGCCGCTGTACGCGAACATGATCCACATCAACGAAAGGCCAAGACTTTTCATGCCGCCAAGATCGAACGAGTACGACGTCTTTTGCGTAAAATGCGACCAGTCACCGTGGCCGATAGCAAAGCCCACTCCAATTAAACCGGCGACCAGGGCTATTTTTAGGACGGTCAGTCCGTTTTGCACACGGGCACCTAATTTGATACCGCGAACATGTACGGCTGTAAACAGAATTATGATCCCCACAGACAATATTTTTTGCAGCCACAAGTTAGGCAAAAACGGGACAGTGCTATCCACTGCAGAAAGTTGAGGGAGAGCCCGAAACATGTATGTACTGAAACCTATTGCCGAGGCGGCAATGGGTGCGGAGAATCCTACAATGAGAGACACCCAACCGCTTAAAAATCCGAGCAACGGATGATACAATCGTGACAGGAACGCATATTCTCCACCGGCGTGGGGAAAAGCAGCACCTAACTCACCGTAACTCAAGGCACCGCAAAGAGCAATCACGCCGCCAACAATCCAGAGAATAAGCATCATTATGGGATTGCGCAGGTTTTCCATCAGCAGTCCCGAGGTGGTGAAAATACCGGCGCCAATCATATTGGCAACGACGATATTTACAAGGGGAAAAAGTGTGAGTTTGCGTTCGAGTTGGGATTTTATCATTGTTTATTGCGAACCTTTTTGTTCGCCACTTGCCGGTTTTTTATAGCTGATCAGAATGCCAGTTGATCTTTCATTTTCAATTGTGGTTTCGAATGTTGACAGATTTTGTACGTAATCCACAAACTCCTGTATCCCCCCTCTGTAGCGTCCCCACCGCATCGACACATTATGAGCTGTGAAACAACCGCCGGGGTTGAGTTTGGGCGCCACATCTACGAAATATTGTTTGTACCACTGTTTATCGGCATCGCTAAACACAAAATCAAACGGTCCATCCAGTTCCTTGACCAGTTTATGGGCGTCTGCCAAACGGGCATCGATATACTTTGACACACCAGCTTTTTCGAAATTCTCCAGGGCTTGATTATGCCGGCTTTTATCGATTTCAATTGTAACGAGTTTGCCACCGGTTTTGCTCAATGCCCAGGCAATCCAAATGGCAGAGTGTCCGGTTGATGTACCGATTTCAAGAGCACGTGTATATCCATTCTCTACGATAATATCGTAGAGCAATTTACCGTCGCGCATTGGAATGTTCATATCACGCCACTGCTGACGGTGATTTTCGAGGAATGATTCGACGCGCTCGTCAAGTGACGATGTCTGATTGGTTTCTTGTGCCACGACATGTGCCGAAACAACCAGTACGGACAATAACAATAACCATACACACCCGGATAATAACCTCATTATGTTCTCCTCTTTGGCAAATTATCTGGAACTGGATAAATGGTGGAATATTTTTTAAAACAAAACGTCCCAGAACCTGTTTTGTTCAAAAATAAAACGAGTCTGAGAGTTTGTTGGCAATATATAGCTTTTGAATTTATCCTGGATGTATCAGAGCAAAATTAGATGGCAATTATATTTAATTATGAGCATAAAAAATGATTGATAATAAACATCGGTCTGCTATATTTACATATCGAAATAAAAAAACAAAATTAATATCAGTAAGAAGGTCAAGGAAAAAGAAATATCTTATCAAACGGCATAAATTGCTGTTATTTTGTTGATTTCTCCGAAAACCGGGCAGCACGCGGATCCATTTCATTTCCCATGGGTTGCGCTAACAGGTTGTACAATTCAGGCCGGCGGCCGCGAATCCATCGCCTGCCGGTACACATATCAAGCAGACCAAGATCAATGTCAGCGGTGATAAGGGCATCTTTAGCTTTCCAGGTTTCGTTCATAATTCGGCCGTAGCAGTCGATAATCATAGCATTGCCGGTGCGGACCTCGTCGTCATCAATTCCCACTCCATTGCTGAAAAGAATGAACAAGCCGTTATCGTGGGCGCGGGATGGCAACCACCGCATCAGCCATCCGCGGCCATTTGGCCCATAAAATTCTGCTTCAATCGAATCCGGGTCTTTTTCACGGTTTATCCATAATTGATGATCAATCGGTTTCATGCCAAACGGACTGCGGGAATTACAGCCACCTGTTTGATGTGGCGCAAAAAGAACATCAGCACCTTGCAAAGCGGTCATACGAACATTTTCAACAAGATTGTTATCCCAGCACGTTAGCACCCCGGCCTTGAATCCAAAAGGCGTGTTAAAAACAGTATATTGATTACCGCTGTCCATATGCGGACTGATAAAACAGTGCAGCTTCCTGTGACGGTACGATTGCCCGTCCGGCAATGCAACCACATAAGTATTATACAGCTTGCCGTCAGCAGCTTTTTCAATGAGACCGGCACCGATGATCATATTCAAATCTACAGACAACTCTTTGAGCCGGTTGACTGACGGCCCGTTTTCAACCGGTTCTGCCAGTCTTTGTATTTGATCCCTGTTCAAATGCCGGACATGCCAATATCCGGTAATGCACATTTCCGGGAAGGCGATCACATGGACATCTTGTTGTGCTGCCAGGGTGCAAAAATGTTCGATTCTGCTCAGATTGTACGGCTTGTCTCCGGGAGCATGATTGAACTGCACTGTCGCCGCCCGTATTTTTTGCCTGTTTTCCATCTTTTTCCGTAACTGCCCTTTCTGTTTACCTACAGAGATTTTGCCATATCGATTGATGAACCGACCAGGACAATTTAATGGAATCAAATACAATAGTCAACACGGGACAGGAGTGGTTTATAAACCCGAAAACAAACAGGTGTATATGCACGATGAATAATTCAATTTCCACAAAAAAGCGCCTCTCCGGCACTCGTCTGCACAGAGGTATTGCACATCCTGCATTTCTGTACAGCACGTCGAAAAGGCGCTAAGTGATAAAAGAACAAATTCAAGTAATGCGTAGGAAAGTTGCTTTTATTTTACTTGAATCTTTTTCGAACTTTCCCACAATCCGTGAATATTGCAATAGGCAATAGCGTGAAGTTCACCCGGCTGGTTGAGTTTAACAGAAGACGTCACCTGATGGTGCGTATAAGCCGGCCCGGTATTGGGGCCTTCTGTCGATTCGCCGTGCGCGCTAAATTCGTAGTTGCCGAGAACATATGTGTTTTGTTCACCTTCTGGCAGGAAATAAAGCGATATCCAGCGAATGTGATGTTCGGTGGTGTTCGGATGAGCGATTTCTTTGCCTAACGTCACTTTGACGTCAAACATCTCATCAGCTTTTACTTTATCCGGACATTCAATAACCGGAACATGTTTTTCGCTTTTCCAATCACTGTGTTGAATTCGTTCAGCAATCTCGGTCATATTGAAACCTCCTTTTCTTATAATACTACGTTACAGATGTAATTGATATTTGAGGCTCAGATGGTATTTTTGCATTTTGCATTTATCGCCCACCTCTTGTTTATTTCAAAATGAATAGCTGAATTGAGCAAGGCGTATGTTCACTGTAAATCACTGTTCTATTCCCATAAACTGAATAGAATGAGCTCGTGGTTATTTTTTAACAGATGTGGCTCTCTTTTCCGAGAGCGAACCGCCGTTTTCGTTAAAAGACCTCATCGTTTCTTCGTAATTTTGCAATTTCTGGCGAACTCGCTCGTTGATCGAATCCGGTGTAAACGTGCCGTCATCTTGCAGTTGGCCAGCACCGCCGCCAAATAATGCCTGAGCACCTCCCCCCTGTTGTTGTTGCTGCTGAGGACTTGTTTTAAACGTATCAATATTTTCCAGAATATTGTTCTGAACCTCGTCAAGATAATGCTTGACCCACTCATGTCCTTCATATTTTTCCTTGATGTCTTCAATCATGCCACCAACGACATTCAAAGCAACCTTTTTATCCAACTCTTTCACTTCATTCTGAATATCCCGTTCAATTTTCCGGGTTCGTTTCATGGCATCGTTGAGTTCTTCTTGCAACTCGTCGCGCGTTTGGTGTATTTTCTTCTTTTCTGTTTCTGGCAATGACTGCAGCTCTCGTTCTTCCATAGGTTTACCGTCTTTTTTTACCGGATAAATAACCACACCCATCGGAGTGGGTTGAATGGTAAATCCTTTTTCACGAGCTTTGTCGTTCAATTCTTTGGAAATCTCTTCACGTTGTTTTTTATGGGCACTGGTAATCTCTTCCCGTCTCGAGGTGTATTCATCGCTTTCAAAGGCTTTGGGCAGCTCGTTTCTAACATGCTCGATCAAACTGTCCATGTCTTTTTTCAGCTCACATCTCCGGCCAGCAGGCAGTTCAATCGTTTTAGGCTGGTACGGATCTATAAAGTTATTGACATAAATCCAATCGGATGGGATGTCTTTTTTGCTTGCCATTTGTTCCAGGTAGGATTTTACCGAGGTCATTTTACCGATCCCCGGAGGCCCGGAGACGTAAATATTAAAACCCACACCGTCGATTTGGAGGCCAAAATTCAGAGCATCTGAGGCCCGTTTTTGTCCCACGATGCCTTTGAGTTTTTCAATGTTTTCTGTGCTTTTTATACCCAGCTCGTCAGGTTTAAACTGTTTTTTGAGTTGCTCGACAGAAAGCTCTGCATTCATTAAAGACTCCTTTCAATTTCAGAATTTTGTTGTTTCTATGGCTCGAAAGCATACTTTCGTTTCGTGAACAAAACGTGACCATGAACTGATAAAATCCGCTGCGAATCCTTCTGTTATCCCCGTTTTAAGTATAATAAAGCCGTGCGCTTAATTTTTCTCAGGAATTATTCAACTAGGGTAATTTCGACGGAAACGTCCACTCTCGTGCTTCTTTGATGTGATCGGTCGTAAAGGTTCGCGTATCTGTATCACGGAAGAAATCGAACAATTTTACAATAGTATTTCGCAATGTGCTATCAGAGACAAAAGCAATCCTGTCAAGATAAATTTTGTACTTTTCATAAAAATCATGTTCTTCTTTCAGCACTGCTCTGTCAAACTTTTCCACATCGACAGCATCGATGAGTACATTAATGCGTGTTTTTGTTCGACACAGCGATTCCAGTTGGTGCAAAACCTCTTTGAACTCATCGCCGGTAATGTGACCGGATAACGCAATTTCAATGCTTTTATCTTCCTGATTAATGACTTGATACATTATTTCCTCCTGTTTTGATGGTAACACATAATGCTTTTAAAATATTTTAACAATCTTTACTGAACAATCTGTCCGTCGTTTTATGCCGGAATTCAGGCTTTTTACTTTTACAGCCCTATTGTATTTATTTTAACGATTTAAAAAATTAAAACATTTCATTATTGGCAAATTAGATTCACATTTATTAAGATAAATTTTAGCCTCTTTCGATTAATAGTTATTTTTTCAAAACTGAATTTTAAACACAAGAAAATTCATAACATGCTTGGTGCTAAATCATGCATTGGATAAAAACATGAATCTTTGAGGAAGGATATATGATAATTACTGCATGAGCAATAAGCTTAGCGCCATGACCACCATGCCGGCGACAAGGCCGAAAAGACTGTCATGGCCTTTGCCGTATGCCTGGCTTGTGGGCAGGAGTTCATCGACGCTGATATAAACCATAATTCCAGCCACACTACCAAAAAGTATGCCCATAATTTGTGGCGGAAGAACCTCAGATTGGCCGCCGACAATAATTCGAATTGCCGCATAGGCAAGGATGGCACCTACTGGTTCCGCCAGTCCACTGAGTAGCGAAAATACAAACGCTTTGCTGCGTTTGCCAGTGGCATAAAAAATAGGAACCGATACGCTAATGCCTTCAGGAATGTTGTGCAGGGCAATCGCGACTGCAATGGCAATACCCAGGCCCGGGTCCTGCAAGGCTGCCAGAAATGTTGCCAGGCCTTCGGGAAAATTATGAATGGCAATCGCTAACGCCGTAAAGAGCCCCATGCGCATCAATTTGCCATGGTGGTCAATCCGTTCAGAGGGTGCGAGTTCTTTTCGTTTCAGGGAAGCCAGCTTGTCTGCTGTCGGAAGAGGTGCGGTCACATCATGGAGGGGAGCTGTTTCTGTTTCAGAAGGAGTTTCATGCGGATTTTCTGCAGCAGGAACCAGATTATCGATTATTCCAATAACCACAATGCCGCCAAAGAATGAAGCAGCATTAATCCAGCTTGCCCTATAATCGCCGTAAGCTTTTGCAAGCGCTTCGTTCCCTTTGAAAAATATTTCTACAAAGGATACATATAGCATCACGCCGGCAGAAAAGCCGGTAGAGATGGAAAGAAACCGGTAATCTGTCCGCCGGGCAAAAAAAGCAATCGCACTGCCGATCCCGGTTGCCATGCCGGCAAAGAGCGTCAAACCAAGGGCGAGCCACACACTGCTCATATCGTTAATATCCTTTCAGTCTTTTTGATAAGGCATTTGGTATATTGTACAAATCTCAAAAAACAGCAAAGGGAGTTCACGTATTCCGTGCAGTAATATTTTTTCTATAAAACACAGAAAAGCCTTTTGAAACGGCTTGAATAAATCTGACTTTTTCCTGACATAACCACGCCGCGAAAAAGCCAGATTTTATTGAAAATCCTCAGCGCACCCGATCGTATTCCTTATTAACCGCTTTGTCGCCCCAGCGGTCAATCACAGCCTTGAGCGAGGCATCCGTTTCAGGGTAACGGCCTTTGTCATCTGTCTCGAGGATCCATCGATAAAGAATATCGCGCATTTTTGCCAGAGCTACAGCATGCTCGCGTTTGTAGGAATGAACGAGATTGGTTGTCTCGTACGGATCAGTTTCCAAATCATAAAGCTCTTCTGCCGGTCGTTCATCGCTGACAAAACGCGATTGCACCTCGTCAAGTTTGCCTTCTCTGTAGAGTTGTTTGAGCACTTTCATATAATCCCGGCCATCGCGGTACTGGGGCTGCAGATAGGGTCTGTCTGTCATAAAATTGCGGATGTATTTGTACCGGTCAGTGACCACGGCGCGGATTCTGTCGATTGTGTAATCACAGCGATCGCGCGCGGCAACGACAAAATCCCGATGAAAATCTTTGGCAAACATATTTTGACCATGCATGTGATCGGGAATTTTGATACCGGCCAGGCTGAGTGTAGTGGCGCTAATGTCAATGCCACTGACCAGGTCTGTTCGCACTTTGTTGACCGGGAGGCCTGGACCGGCAACGATCAGCGGCACCCGGATGCCGCCTTCGTACAAAAATTGCTTATGCCGCGGCAACCTCATGCCGTGATCCGAGAAAAAGAATACAACTGTATTTTCGTACAATCCATCTTCTTTGAGGCGCTTAATAATGTCGCCCAGTATTTCATCCATTTTGAGGATAGTGTCATAGTGATGGGCAATTTCCTTGCGATACACCGGATGATCGGGATAATACGGCGGTACCGGCACATCTGCCGGATCGACTTTTTGCGGCGAATCACCGCGTTTGCCGCCACGCAACTGGATTTGACCGAAAAACGGTTGATCTTTTTTGCGACCTGTCCATTCCGTTCCGTCTTTGGCTCCCTTGAAGCCGTCCTCTCCCTTGCGGTCGTACAAATCTTCATTGGAAAAAACAAAGTTGTAATGATTTTTACCCTCATTGAATGTATAATAGCCGGCCGCCTTGAATATTTCGGGAAGCGTTCTAACGCCCAGATGATTGGGTTTCCAGGTCTCCATCTCGTTATTGCGCCACACCCGGAAGGAGCTGTAATGTTCATGCGCTCCGATTGATGTTTGATACATGCCGGTAATCACAGCCGAGCGCGTGGGCGTGCACACGCCGGCTGGCATGTAGGCACGGTCAAAACGCACACCGCGGTCTGCCAGCGCATCAATATTTGGCGTTTCCACAACTTTGTCACCGTAACAGCTCATCCACGCATTGGTGTCTTCCAGATAGACCCAAAGGATGTTTGGCTGTTCAGGACTTAATTTTGGCTGAGGGGAATGTGAAGTGTGAGGCTGCGAAGATAATGCCGACGGAATCAGTCCGGCAACGGCAGTTCCGGCTGCCAATTTTTTAAAAAACTGACGACGCGAGTGAGATTCTCTGTTCATGACAGTTCTCCCAGAATTTTTATTGAAAAATTATTTATTGCAGACTTTAGCAAAATCAAATTTTCTTAAACAATTATCTTCAAGGCTCGATCGTTCTCGTCGTCGATCTAAATGCCTTGAATGAAATTTTTATCATTGCATTCATAACATTATAGAATTACAAAAATATACGCTTTTATGCAAGTATTTTTCATTCAAGCCGTGAAACAGGAAAATGACTTCCCGCGCACGAATAGCCTGGGACGGGGTGAAAATCGTATAACGGAATTGCTGGTTTTCAATAACGTCCTTATCCCGGCATGTCAAGGATTTGAAAATGTAATCATTGGAATATTTATTTTGGGACAGATAATAATTGAACAGGGCCTTAAAGGACGGATCCCGAAAAGTAAATTCATCTTCATGGGGTAAAAATTGTTGGCGTTTCGATTCGAATGCCTTGTTAATCGCATAACATCGCAACGGTTCAATCTCGATAACAGATTCTTCAGCCACATAAATTGATTTTAAGTGGTGGTACAGTTCGAAATGTATAAGTGACGATTTCTTAAAACGAGGCAACAAAATATTAGGTATTCTTGTGGGACAGGGATTAGTCACGGGAGTCTCCTTTGCCCGAATCCGGGCGCTTTTCGTTTTGGCTTGCCAACTGAACGATTTCTTTCTTTTTCTTTTTCAGCAATTCTTCCCAGCGCTGAATGCCCTGTTTGTACTGGTCCATTTTTTCAAACAGCGCATCGATCTCTTTTTGCCAGGCAGCGATGCGGTCAGCGACTTTTTGTTTTGAATCGCTTTCCGGTGCTTTTTGCAATGCCATAAACTCGCGGAAATAATCCGAAATGGTTTTGATTTCTTCGAGAGTATAACCGAAAAGCTGCAAATCCTTTACAAGCTGACACAAATATACCCAGTGCCGTGAATACAGCCGGAATCCTCCTTCGCTGCGCATATCCGGTTCGATGATGCCAATATTTTCCCAGTGCTTGATGGTACGGGCACTGACGTCGACCTGCTCAGCCAGATGCCCGACCGTGAGAAATTGATGACCGTTTTTATTTTCTTTTGCAGAAATATGTGGCAAGCCAACTTTTTTAATGATTTTGCGGATATCCGGTGTATCGTATCCAATGTCTTGAAGTTTTTTAATGTGCAAAATTTCTTCGACCGAGGCATCTGAAAAAATCGGTTGCTTGTCGCCAGTATATCCGACAGGCTGAAACAGCTTTTGTTCCTGCCAAAGGTCAAGGTCTTTTTTTGTCACCCCGGTATTTGCAAGTACTTCTTCTAATGTATAAATACAATGGCTCATTATATACCTTTACGTATATGTTGATATTAATTATTATGTAAGTAAACGTACATAATATATCTTTTATTCAATAAAGAAGCAAGCTTTTTTTGTTCTGATTATTTTAAATCTTTTAAAAAATTTGTAAATTCGTTTAAATTAATCCATCACTCAACAAAAAGGAGTTTTTTATGAACCGGTTCGTTCTGACTCTACTTTTCTTGGCTCTGGCATTACCGCTTTGGGCTGGAGCTAAAAAAGATGTTTCTCACTATGAGACCCGCAAAAATTTTTACAATGAAGAAAAAGAAATTCTCACTTTTGACGTGAAATCTATCCCCCATGTTCGTGATCCTGAGGCCTATGGTCCGGTCTTTCATTTTCCGCCCATCCGGCAAGACACCACCGGTACCTGCTGGTGTTTCGCTGCCACTTCATTGCTGGAAGCTGAACTTGAGCGCCTGGGGCGCGGTGAAATCCAGTTGTCGCGAATGTTTACCGTATACTGGGAATATGTCGAAAAAGTACGCCGCTATGTGCGAACAAAAGGCGAATCACTTGTAGCTCAGGGTTCCCAACTCAATGCTGTCATCGAGCGGATGAAACAATATGGCACTGTTCGTGCTTCGGACTATACCGGCTTGACCGCGGGCGCCACTGTTTACGATCACAAGGAGCTTTTTGATGAATTGACGACTTTTCTCGATTATGTTAAAGAAAACAATGTGTGGCATGAAAACCAGGTCATTGCCAATGTGCGCATGATCCTCGACCGGCACATCGGTGCGCCACCGGAAACCATCACAGTTGATGGAAAGGAAATGTCTCCGAAACAATATATGGAAGAAATCCTGCAGTTACCGCTTGAAGATTATGTGTCTTTTATTTCCTTTAAAAAAGTTCCATTCTGGACTCAGGCGGCCTACGATGTTCCGGATAATTGGTGGAAATCTGAAGATTATTATAATGTGCCATTACAGGATTTTTACGGTGCGATAAAAAGCGCCATCAAAAATGATTATTCGGTCGCGATTGCCGGTGACGTGTCCGAGCCGGGTAAATACGGCTGGCACGATATCGCTGCTGTGCCAACGTTTGATATTCCGCCAGAATACATTGATCAGGATTCGCGTGAATTCCGGTTTGACAACTCGTCTTCGACCGATGACCATGGCGTTCATCTCATCGGCTACAAGCGCTATAAAGGTGAAGATTGGTTTCTTGTCAAAGATTCGGCAGCAAGCGCCTGGCGCGGTGATTTTGACGGTTATCACTTTTTTCACGGTGATTATCTTCGTTTGAAAATCCTGGCGTTTATGGTTCATAAAGATGCGGTAACAAGCTTGCTGGAAAAATATACTCGCATGCAACAGGAATGATTTTACGCGAACTTGTACATCATTTTCAAAATTTATTTTTCATTTTAAAATAAGGTTTGCTCGAATTTTTCAAAGAATAACATTGTTAATACAATTGAAACATGAAAATTTTGAATCGATAAAAACATGACCACATTCTTTTTCCATAGCCAGTTTTGTTCTCATCAAAATCGTCATTGCAAAACAGAAAGATCAACAGAGGTACATAAAAATAAAGTTTCATAAATTTACGCGAGGCTGTTATGCAAGTTTATCTCTATCTTTCACTCATTCCGGAAGCACTAATAGCATCAATGCTTCCGCCACATGAGTTTGGCAGTTACCTGGCTGTTGGCACACGCAAACGCACCCGGGGTGAAGCCATCTTTTTGCAAGTCGACCGTTCATTTAAGAGCAAATACTTTCGCTTGCAGGACATTGAGGAGCGCTGTCTGCCGCATGAAAATGGAGACCCCAAGCATTCTGTTTATATTTCGATTTACCGTGTTCTGGAAAATGTGCCTTTGGATGCTCTTCAAAATTTGTATTTAACCACCGACGATGGCAGAGTATTAGAACTTGAACAACAGTCTTTTGAACTCGAATCAGAAGGTGATCTGCATTTGTATCAGGAAGTGGCGCCGGTTAATCCGCTCATTGCCAGCAATCTTTCGCCGTACAAATTTTGTGAGTTTATTACGAATGAGGACAATCCGATTTTTGTCCCCAAAATAGCATTTTTTGATCTTTCTCTCAAAGGCCTGGCTGACGATCCGGAGAACGCCCCGTCAGAAGACCTGCCCTATCCGAACATGGATCATTTACGGGCCTGTCTCAAAAGTCTGCAGGAAAAGCCTGAGAAAAACACAAAAACTGTGATAAGATACATGCATCAGGATATTTTGTACAGAACCATTCAAAACGGTTTCTTTATCGGAGATAACAAGAAATGCCTGTTCTATCCATTTCCCTCTGAACAAGAAATGGAGAGCAAACATCATGAATGGTGGAGATCTGCGACTATTGTTGGCTTTTAATTTTCAAACACGTCGTTGATAACTTTTTAAACCAAAAAACGGCAGGTCTTCTTATGATCTGCCGTTTTTTTCAACGTATTAAATTTTTTTGATAAAATTATTTTTCTTGTTGGACTTGCCCTTCCAATCCGACAATATCTTCATAAGCCGCTGCCACAATGGCAAAACTGAGCGGGATGGTAAAAAGTAATCCAACGATCAGGACAAGCGCCCCGACAAAATTTAAAACGATCAGAATCAAAGCCAGCAAAAAGAATTCAACCAGATGCGCACTGGTTATTTTCCGGCTTTTTTCCATTGCAGCCCAGAAATCCAGGTTTTGCTCGACAATTAAAGCCGGTGTCAACAAATAAATTGCTGTGACAATAATTCCGGGAATAATGCACAAAGCATAGCCGATGACCGAAAAAACTGTAATCAGAATATTTGACAACACAGCGGCAACAAAAAAGTTAAAGCCCTTGCCCATGTCTCCAATGTTAACAGATTGGCCGCGCATCTTGTTAAAGATAATATAGAAAAAACTGACACAAAGTGGGCCGATAAACAAAAATTCTCCTACAATACTGCCGCTGGTAATGACAATGACAACCAAATAAATCAAGCCGATTACAATAAAGTTGGCCAGGTCAGATGTAAAAATCTCCCAGCCGCGGTTAAACCAGGCGCTGACGTTTGGCCGTTTGTCCGTTTTTTTAACCTGTTGTTCTTCGTTCATAAAAAAGCCTCCTTGAATTTAATCCACATTAATCAAAAGTTCACCAAGACCTGTGGAAATAATAAGATAAAGTGAATTCTCGGCACTGTTATAATTTTCCGAATAATAATAGTGCCCCTCTTTTCTGAACCATGGCGGAACGTTTATTTCAGCGATAATAAAAGACTTGGAAATTCTCAGTTTTGAACCTACTCTTTCGGGTATCCGGATATTCGTTTCGCCGATATCGAGATCGATTCGCGCCATTGTTTTTTTGGGCAAATCACCGTTGAAATCAAGACTTAATTCACCTATACCTCCATTAATGTCGCCTTCTTCAAAATTGGCATTGCCCAGATTCAGCAACTTTACTTCACCGACTTTGCAGTTGACATCAAACGTATTCATTTTAACTCGATTCGGCATCGGGAAATCAACTGTCGTTTCTCCTGCCCAGTTTCGAAACTTGAAATCCGTAAGACGAATAGCATCAAATTCAAAATTAATTTCACCGGCTTTAATACGTGAATCCAGATTAATATTTGGATGGTATGGCAATTCAACACGGAGTTCAGGAGTGTAGCCATTCCCGGATTTATTTTTATTCCAGGGCCAAAAACCGGTGTCAATAGAAATCTTTAGGGTGCCGCGAGCTTTGTTAAACCGGACATCTCCGTTGCTTTTCTCATCATTATAACGCAACGAGACATAGCAATCATTTCGTTTATTGTTACAAAAAACTTTTACTTTTGCGCCGTCAATATTCAGTTCAATTCGCAAATCGTCTGTACGGACTTGAAAAGTATCCTCATAATGAACCACACCATTTTCCGCAAACAAAAAGGCAACAGAAAACAGCATTAAAAAAATGAGATAAAAAAACGATTTCATGAGGGCACCCGAAATTTGTGTTATTTTTTATTTTATTTACGAGAAACTATCTTAAAAGTAACAATGAAAACGTGAAGATTGACTGAACAATCTTCCCGTTCGTTTACAATTAGAATGGCCGGCAGATTCGTAACGTCATGTAAATATCGCCGCCGCTTCGGTCAATTCGCCGGGCGATATTAAATCGGCATGTATTATCATTAGTAGCCAGACCGATTCCGGCATCTGTTTTTAATGCGCTCCAGGTCAGGTCTTTAAAAGTATCTTCCGGCCGCACGTCCGGTTCAATTTCCTGTTTTTCGACGTATTCGTACGCGTATTTTTTGTTATTTTCATTCGCAAACCAAGCTAAACCGCTATCCATGAACAGAATGATATCCAGTCCCAGAAAACCGGAATTACCAGCGCCCAATCGATACTCCAGATTTCCAAGCACCATCCGGTCACCCGTCATTTCCTTGAAATCAAAGCCGCGCAATGTGGAAATGCCGCCGAGATCGAACAGGTACATCGGCGGCAACAAACCAGTCGACGTGCCACCCCTGAGTCGCAGGGCAATGTTCTCATCCCAGCTCAAAGGTTGATACCGGCGAAAGTCTAAAATATACCGGCGAAATCCATCGAGATTATTCATGTCTTTATCGGCGTGTTCGGCAAAAGCCTGGATGTACCAACCGCGAGTCGGATGGGCATCATCATTTCGCGTATCGATTGTTAGATTAGCGGTTATGCTTTTGATATTCAACGCTGCTTTGTCACCGTACTCTGCATACAACTTGTACGGCAGCGCATTCGGATTTTGGCGAAACGACTTGTCGCCGCCAAACAGTGCCCAGTTTGTCACTTTTTTCAAGTCTGAAAATTCGTCGTCCTGGTAAGCAACTTTAAGATTTGCTGTACGTCCGAAATACTGGCGTACATAAAAACTGTAACCTTCGCGTTTGTAGTAATCGCGGAAATCTTTTTTAAAAAGTCCGGCAGCCAGGGCATTTTCGTGATCGCCAATAATCCAGTCATCCTGGGTATCGGTGAGATTGTACAGCTCGGCACCAATACCGAACATTAACTCGGACATTGTCCAGCGTTCCAAACCGACTTTGTACTGCCACTGCTTACGTCCGAACGAATAACCCGCTTTACCGAGCAAGGCAAAATTGTGCCGGTTTTTGTGCCACCATCCGGCTTGCGGAAATTTTAGACCAATGGTAAAACCGTCCACCCGGTTGTAATCTGCATAGACAACTTCATCGTCATCGTTTGGCCAGTCATGGCGCGGGTGTGATTTTACCGGCTTTTCAACGCGCGGGTCTCTTTTTTCTATCGAGACACCGTCATTCTCGTAATCGTCGTCGATCGGCACATCAGTAACAACGATGTCACCGCGGATAATGGCTCCACCTTCTGTCCAGACTTTGCCGTTGACGCTAATCACGTCACCTTCCACATAAGCGTTCTCTGCCACATCCACATCGCCGAAAATTGCCATTACATCGCCGTCAACCTGGCCTCTCAAATCCAGCGTGCCTTTGACCACGAGAACATCGCCGTTAACGCGTTCATCCTCTTCGATTTCCGCATTGCCTTTGAAGCTGAGCACTTTGTTATTTCGGTCAAGATATTTTCGTTCCATGCGTTCAGCTATGTCCCGCTCACGTGGAGAAAGATCCTCGAACACATCGTTGGTGCGCGCGTAGCCCACATTGATTAAAAACAGGGTAAAAAGAATAATCAGTGCGGTTGTTAACCACAACATAAATAACATTCGTTTTGTTTTTATTGCACTCATGATGACCCTCTCACTTTGTTCTACTGTTTTCACTCCTTGTTACGCAAGGCTTGTGCCAATAAAGTGAGATTAAAATCTGTATTTCATGTTTGATCTTAACAATTATTTTTTATCTATTTATAACAAATTCTAAATTGCGCAGTTTTTTAATTTTTTTATTCAATTCGCGACTGTAGGATATTTACACAGTAAAAAACACTCACCTGTGTAAAATTTACACATGGGCAGTTCGCAAAACATGCACAAGTTTTTTCATATCCTCTGGCAATTCTGATTCGAAACGCATCTCTTCACCAGTGACCGGATGAACAAATGCCAGAGACATGGCATGTAACATTTGGCGTTTGAATTTTTTGAATTGACGATTGAAAAAACGAACCCGGTCCGGGGTCATTCCAGAAAGTTGTTTACCCCGGCCGCCATACGTTGTATCCGAAAAAACAGGATGGCCCAGCGATGCCATGTGAACACGAATTTGATGCGTGCGACCAGTTTGCAAATAAAGCCGGAGCAAACTCGTTAACGCAAGTGCTTCAATGACCTCATAAAATGTGATAGCATGCTTTCCATCCGGATCGATGCGCATTTTTGTGCGATCTTTTCGATGCCGCCCAAGTGCGGCTTCAACTTTGCCGGTTTTTTCCTCAAAATGCCCCCACACAATTGCCCGGTATTCACGCTCCATTTTTCGCGCTGAAAGCTGTTTGGCTAAACCGACATGAGTGACATCATCCTTGGCTACCACAAGAAGCCCTGAGGTGTCTTTATCCAGCCGGTGGACGAGTCCTGGCCGCTTTGTGCCACCAACATCGGACAAGCTATTGCAATGAGCTAGCAGTGCATTGACCAGAGTCCCGGTATTATTCCCATAAGCCGGATGCACCACCATCCCCGGCGGTTTGTTAACCACGAGCAAATGCTCGTCTTCAAAAAGGATGTCCAGCGGAATATCTTCCGGCTGTAGCTCCGGAGGTTCCGGCGGCGGGAAATGCACAACCACTTTATCTCCCGAACGCAACTGATATCCGGCTTTGGTGGTTTCGTTATTAACAGAGACATGCCCGGTGTCAATTAAACGCTTGATTTTTGCCCGCGTTACAGAGGTGAGTTTCGCTGCAATGAACTTGTCCAGGCGTTCTTTACAAACATCCTCTGGCACGATAAATGTCATGGTTTCTTCAGGCATAAAAACAGGACTTTTCGCTATTAGACGCCAGACTATCAGCGAACTTTGTTCTTTGTGCTGTTCAACACATTAAGCACGCGATTAGCCACGCGCACGACATATTTGTTTTCCTTGTCTTCGAGTGCTTTTTGCAAAACCGGGATGGCAGGCCGGGCTGCCGAGCCGATCTCATCCAGCACCAGTGCTGAAGCAAGCCGCACCCATTCTGCTTTGCTTTGGAGCTCATCGATTAATATGGGCAAACCCTTTTCCACGTTGCCTTGTTTACACAGGGCACGCGCCGCAGCCACCCGCACAACTGGCGAATCGTCCTGTAATTTTCCAATCAGCTTTTCAGAAAAAACCAGAGCCTGCTTTTCCAGATTACCCAATCCGATGGCAGCCCAATAACGAATCGACGGTTCGGGATCGTTCAGTGAATCAACGAGAAATAGCCGGTCGTTTGCATCCGGACGTCCGGCGACTGAGGCAACGTTTAACAACCGGTCGAACAGTGCTCTGCCCTCGGGGCCACGGAAAAAATGATAGCGGTGCCCGTGCTGCTGGTCGATGTTAAACAACTCTGGTTCGGAGATAAAGCCAAGGTCCAGTATCTCGCGCATCCAGTTGAGGTGAGCCTGCCACAGACGATCCTTGACATCAGCATAATCCGGATCATTGGCCAGATTGTTGACTTGGTGCGGATCATTCTCAACATCAAATAATTCCTCCAGCGGCTTGCATTGAGTGAAATACTGGGCAGCCTCGGGTGAAAGTTCGTTGTCACCAGAAAGTTTGCGTAACTCTGTCATCATCGGGCCATTCTCACAAGAACGCATATACTGGTGATAAGGTTTGTAAGGCTGATAATTGCGAACGTAGCGATATTTTTTATCACGCACCGTTCGAATGATATCATATCGCTCATCCATGCGGTCGCGCGCTGCAAAAACATATTCGCGCTCGGGTTTCAGGTTCCTTCCTAAAAAGGCACGACCTTGCATGTAATCCGGAACGGGAAGGTCGAGCATATTCAGAACTGTTGGAGCAAAATCGACACTGCTGACAAGTTGATCGTCGACTGTCCCAGGCTGACCCTGATTGTTAATTCGGTATTTTTCCGGGATATAAACAATCAACGGAATATGCGTTCCGGAATCGTACACCCAGCGTTTCGCTCGCGGCATGCCGACACCATGATCTGACCAAAAGAAAACGATTGTATCTTCAGCCAACCCAGCCTCTTCGAGAGCTTTCAGATGATCACCAACCCAGTAATCCAGGCCGGTAATCAGCTCATAGTATTGCGCCCATTGACTGCGCTGCAGTTGAGTATCGGCATAATAAGGCGGAAAGGATTCCAGATCAAAGCCATCACCCTGGCGTTGATCCGGAGTCAACTTACTGGTCACCTCGGAATGACGCTCGTCTGAAAAACGGGTCGAGCCTTCGTGCGTGAACTGGTAGTTAAAAACTGCAAAAAATGGCGTGTCGTCACCCGGACGATTTTGCCAATGCGCTTCTTTACTCGATTCATCCCAGGCAGAATCCGGAGTGATAAAATTATAGTCCTCTTTATAATTATTGGTGCAGTAATAGCCAGCTTCTCTAATATATTCGGAAAAACATTTCATAAAATCAGGTAGATGAGGTTTATGAGATACTTTAACACCTTCTCCACCCGAACGCATGTGGTGCGTGCCCAAACTGTTGGCATATACACCGGTAATTATCGTTGAACGATTCGGCGCACATACTCCTGACACGGTGCAGGCATTTGTATATTTTATCCCTTTAGACGCCAAATTGTCCAGAACCGGGGTATGGGCATCGGGGTATCCGTAACAGCCGAGGTGAGGACTAATATCTTCTGTGGATAGCCACAAAATATTTGGTTGCTTTTTTTGAGCTGCTCGTGTCTGCAATGTTGGCAGCATCGAACCGGCAGCGGTTATGCTCAATACTTTTAAAAAGTTTCGGCGGGTGGTCATTATGAGCTCCTGGTGTTAATCTTAACTTTTATTTCATTTGTATAACATACATATTTCTGAAATTAGAATCAATTTGCAATTCTCAAACATTAGGTGATATAGATAAAATCACAGAATTTTACCTCTTTTAAAAATACAGCTTGCTTTTTTTGTTACAGAATTCTATAATAAATGAGATATTCATTGATAAATAATTATCGGGATTAATATGACAAAACGTTTGACCATTATCACTCTGCTATGTATAATTTCTTTGCACTGCACGCCTCAGCAAGGCAAAAGCCCGACATTTCCAATTACAGCCTGGTACGGGAATTTATCAAATCCTGTTAAATGGAATGACTTTGAACGTCTCGAAAATGCTCATTTCAACCACATTCTTTTAGAAACCGGCTCATTAAATGATAACCTTCGCTATCTTGACATGGCAAGTTCCATGGGCATCAAGCTTTATCTACAAGACAACCGGTTGTTGTTATTTCTTTCCGAGAATGAACAGCCAGATGCCCGCATAGACACGATTATGATGGACTATTTCGATAAAGAGTCTCTGGCAGGACTTTTTTTGATGAACAAGCCTGGACTGGAAGATCTGGCACAGCTTTCGGCATTACAGCGGAGGATTCGAAAGTCACTCGACGTGCCCATTTTTCTCAATCTCCAGCCGATTTATGCACATCCCACTCCTCCGGACACCATGGACTATATAGATTACGTGTCAAAGTACGCGGATTCGCTCAAACCGGCACATTTGAGTTGTGCTTTGTTCCCGGTTTTCGAGGACAGGGTTCGCAAAAGCTTTTACAGCAATCTTGCCGTGCTCCGACAGGTCTCGTTGGAAAAGAACATTCCCTTTTGGGGCTCTGTTCTGGTCACGCCTTTTTATCCGCATCCGAATATCAAGCATTCTCATATCCGAATGCCTTTATACACAGCACTGGCTTTTGGAGCTAAAGGGGTTTTATATTTTTCGTACCGGGTTCCGGCGAATTCGGATAATCGTTCCTACCGAAACGCGATGATAAACCGGAATAACGAAACGACCAACGTTTATCAAATGGTTAAAAATATCAACGCAAAAGTCCGGCGACTCGCTCCAGTATTGTTAAAATCAACGTCTACTGGTGTTTACAATCACGATAGCCATAAGGGACATGGTTTGCCGGCCTCCCAGTCTTTGATCGACAAGATATCAAATCCGGTTGTCCTGGCCGGATTTTTCAAGGACAATACCGGGCATCGTTACATTTTGGTAGTCAACACCGATATCAGAAACGGATGCGAAGCAGATATCTATTTCACCGACACCGTTCGTCACATCAAAGAGATTCCTAAAGATGATTCTATTCCATTGGAAGAATCATGGCGCACAAAGGAAACCAAAAAGTTGAAAATATTATTCAAATCCGGTGATGGGCGGCTTTTTCAGGTTAAAGGTTAAAAAGAATTAAAAAATACATCTATTATAACCAGTCGTTTACTTTTGTTCATTCAAATCAGCTATAATGTTTTGAATCGTTTTCTTTAGTTCTGGAATTTCCTTCACAATGGTATCCCATAAAAGATAATAATCAACGCCAAAATAAGCATGAATAAGACGATCACGCATGCCTGCAATTTCTTTCCAGTAAACTGTTGAATATTTTTGTCTAATTGGTTCCGGGATATTTTTTGCAGCTTCACCTATTATTTCAAGTTATCTAATAACTGCACTTGAAGTCTTTTTATCCTGAACAAAAGTATCATAATCTATTCCTTCGACAAAATCCTGAATATTTTCGCAGGCCTCCAAAATATCTTTTAAAAACAATCTATAATTTCTTGTCATATTGATACCAGATATCTGTACACATCATCCTTTATTTCATCTCTCAAAGCCCTTTGAGAAACAATATCAACTCTGCATTGCAGCTTTTGCTCCAGGAAAATGCCAAGACCGGTCAGGTCGAAAAGAGTCGCCCCTTCGTAAAAGTCTACCAAAATATCGATATCACTATTGCTTTTCCCTTCCCCCCTTGAATAGGAACCGAATATCCCTTTGATATCCGCATTATATTTGTCCCTGGCTTCTCTCTTGACGGACCTTAGATTTTTAAGAATCTCATCTGCTGTCATTTTATTCTCCAGAATGAAATAAATTTGTGAGATCGAATCTCGGGCATTTTAATTATCACATTGTATTATACCAATGCCCTGACAACCATCTCATTCGATTCTGCGCGCCGGCCTTCCGCATCCACTGAAACCACTGTGTATTGATGGCTCTGACGATCCTCAACATGGTCTACAAATGAAAAAGGTTCTTTGGTTGTTTGCGGTTGATGCTCAACCTGTCCCACTTTTTTCTCATCGCGCCATACTTCATAGCGTTTTAGCGGGGCATTTCCGGCAAACGCTGTATGCCAGGTCAATTCGACTGCGCGCTGATCGTCCTGCTTTTTCTGATTGATCTCTATGTCGCGCGGGGCGCTCATAGGAACGCTCTCTCGCTGAAAATAATTGGTCTTGCCGTTTTTAATCCAACGGGCTTTTTCTTCGATTTCACGACGTTCCCTGGCCGTCAACCCGTCAGGTTCAATCTGCGCAGCAGCCAGGTTTTGCACAAGCTGGCATTTTTTTGGCTCGTCACTGATCTGGCCAATCCCGATAATCAGATTATTAACGCCCGGCGTGGTCAGCGAATACTGGATCAAAAGATCACTGGACAACTTTTCATCACCCACAGTACGCACAACATGTTTAGGTTCTCCTGAAAAATGTGCCCCCTTTGAGTACATGGCGCCATCGGCAAACGTTTTCATGCCGATCACACCCATATTTTTTGCCGATGCAACCGGAATAACATTGTGCTGCATATTGAAATTCAACTGATCATTGGCGTTAATAGCCACAAGCATGCCATCGAGAATATTTTTTGAATCGCGCTGGATAAGCTCCATCATCACCGGTGGTGAATAATGACCTGAAAAACCAAGATGATGAACCAATTTTTCTTCCTTTGGATTGAGTCCGGTGGTATTCGTGCCGTCCCGGTAATCCAGCAAAGCCGCCAGGGCACCGATTTCCTCAGCATTCGGATCCGGATTGTCCAGGCCCAGATACACAGCATCGACTTCTTCTATGTGACTGATGGAATGCAATAAAATCATATCCAGATAGGCGCCTTGCGGATAATTGCCTTTACCATCACCAAAGACCTGCGATAATGTGCGTTTTAGATCGTCCACAGCACTCGTGCCGTCGCCATTCGTTCTATTGCCCACGTTTTCGCGTTCTTTGGTCCCCTTCCCCATACGCAAGCGGGTTTTGCTGGTCAGAAAAATCGACCGGCGTAACTTTTCGTCATAATCGGATTTGCCCGGGATGAGTTTTAATTGTTGAAACGCTTTGCCGTAATTAGTTTGGCTGGGTCCGTACAAATTGGACGTGTCATAGTAATTGATGCCTTTATTAAAAGCCTTTAAAATGATCTGCACCGGGTCTACATCTTGCGGTGTCCACTGAATAGACGCCTGGCCGCCCAGGCCCATTGTGGTGGTCGCAAAATTTAATCTGCCGAACTGCCGCGTCATTAGTGCAGGCACTTTTTGCCGTCCACAACTGATATAAGGTGCTGCAGCAATCCCGGCCGTTGACATTGCCAGGGATTTTATAAATGTGCGTCGTTTTACATCTGATTTTTTTGACATATCGACCTCCTGTTCATAACAGAATATGATTGTTAAAATCAAGTTGCTAAAGACTTTTACAACCTGATAGAATGAAAAATTCCCACCTTTTCATTACTTTTTCAAAAACCAGGTTGAATAAAAAAACTTTAAACGGCATAATCTTTCAGTTGCTCGAATGTATCCGCCTCTCAGGACTTGAATGTATGACAAAAAAGATTGCAATTCAACACCAATTCACTTAATTTTTGCCATGAGAAAATATGCCAAAATTTATCATCTCACTCTTTTACTCTTTTTTCAATTTAACATTCTTTCGGCAGAATCGCCGTACGTGCTTTCAACCCAAAAAGAAATCGGATTGGCAGGCATCAGTGCGCTTAGCGGCATCGGTGCGTGGTTCGCCTGTACTAACCTTCAGCCTTTGACGTCAAATGAGATAGATCGACTCGAAAAAAACGCGATCAATCCAATCGACCGCTATGCTGTGAGCATGTCCAGCGAGAACGCGGGACAGTGGAGCGATATTTTGGGCAGCGCGTGTTTACTATCGCCGCTCCTCACTTTGACACACCCGGAGGCTCAAAAAAACAATCTTCAGTTTGCGCTTATGTATGCCGAAACGATAACACTCACCGGCGCGCTCGTTTACCTGACAAAATGCACAGTCAAACGCCCAAGGCCCTTTGTTTTCAATCCATCTGCGCCGCAAGAACTCAAGCTAAACAAATCGGCCAGAATGTCATTTTTCTCCGGGCATACCTCACTTTCTTTTGCATCCGCGGTTTTTTTCAGCACCACATACACTGATTATTCGTCGGATAATCAGTGGAACGCAGTTGTCTGGGGCAGCGCGCTGACCACAGCTTCGCTTGTCGGCTATTTACGCATTCGAGCGGGCAAACATTATGTAACCGACGTCATCGCCGGTGCGCTCGTTGGTTCGGCCATCGGCTATGCAGTCCCGATAATTCATCACCAGTCGGAGCCAAAAAAATCACCTTCTGATCTTACATTGCCTATTTTCCGGATTTCAGTTCAATTTTGAAATCATACAAATAAATTATTAACCAAATCTGGCAAAAGATTTCAACCCGTTTTGATTCCAGTTTATCAGGATTGAATGGATTGTATGATAAATATCCCTCAGAGTTATTACCCCTCTATCTTTTGGACAGGTGTTTACCTTATGCTGTGGCCGTCACATTAGTAGCCGAAGAAATCCCCCCCGGCAACCTTATTACCTTATCATGGTGAACCACTAATAAAAAATTCGAACCACCAGATTATGATAGGGTTTTTAATGAGGTAATGAGGTTTTCTTTTTTTTATTAATTGCTACCAAGGGGAAAGATAAAGCATAAGGTTTTTTAATAGCTTATAAATAAACATTTAAATTGGAACAATCAGATTTCATCAATGACTCAGATTTTTTAATAATCTCATTTATATAAATGAATGGAATCGATGTAATTTGTATTTGACTTTTGCTCTTTCATAAAAATCAAGTGGACACCCTCATCAAATCTATTTGGTTTTCTTTTAAATTATTTTTATAATTCAAAAGCTTTTAAACAAATGGCAGCATAATAATAGTAACAAAATTATAGGATTTAATATGTGGTCTCATAAAATATGTATTCTTTTTATCTCCCTCACAATTACGATTGGCGGTGCTGTAACCACCAATTGCTCGGATAACAGTACTGGCTCGGAATCAACACAAAATGATTGGCCGTTCGATCCGCCTTCTGACGAGCCGTTAGATGCGTTTGCTATGAACGAAAAGATTGGCAGAGGCCTGAATCTGGGCAACGCCCTGGAAGCGCCGAGCGAAGGCGCATGGGGCATGGTCATCAAGGATAAATATCTGAAAATTATCGCCAATGCCGGATTTAATTCGATCCGGTTGCCGGTATCCTGGTACCATCATTCTTCTGCAGATTCGGCTCACACCATCGATGAAATCTTTTTCAAGCGAGTTGATCACGTCGTTCAGGAAGCGTTGAAAAACGACCTAATTGTTGTGCTGAACAATCATCATTTTGATCCGTTGGATGAAAATCCCGGGCAGTACTGGGACTGGCAGCTCGCCTTGTGGCAGCAAATTGCCGAACGGTATAAAAATTATCCGGATGAACTAATTTTCGAAGTCCTGAACGAACCGCATGGGAATTTTAATGCCGATAACTGGAACCGGTTAGCCAACGAGTGCATCGACATCATCCGCGAAACCAACCCCTATCGAATTATTGTCATTGGCGGCATTCATTACAATAATTACAATTATCTGGATGAACTGGACGTGCCGGAAGATGACCGCGGCATCATCGGTACTTTTCATTATTACGATCCGTTTCATTTCACCCATCAGGGCGCAAGCTGGGTTGGCAGTGATGCTGATAATTGGCTGGGCACAACCTGGCGCGCGACAACACAACAACGGCAGGATGTGAACGAAGATATGGACATCGCCGCGGAATGGAGTCAAAATACGAATCGTCCGGTGCTGTTAGGCGAATTCGGCGCTTACAGCAAGGCTGATATGAATTCCCGCTATCTCTGGACGGATTACGTTGCCCGTTCGGCAGAAGAACGCGGTTTTTCTTGGACGTACTGGGAATTCGGTGCCGGATTTGGTGCTTACGATCGGGATAATAATGAGTGGCGAACAATGCTGCTCAAAGCGTTGAATCCGGAAACGGGGGAAAACTGAAAACTTTTTGCACAATTCAAGTCTATTTGAAATGGAATAAGATAAAATCGTTTAAAATTCCCAAGACAATTTCACTCGAAGAACGGAAAAAGGAACATGATCGAAACAGCAGTTTTTTTAATTGTAACTTTAATGACAATCAGTTAGATTTTGTCTATGATTTCCGAACAAGATAAAAAAGTCATCATCGATCTTGCTGACAAGTACAGAGTAAGACGAATTTTACTATTCGGTTCCAGTCTCAGATCGAATAAAAATTCCAACGACATCGATTTAGCTGTCGAAGGTTTGTCAGAGGATGCTTTTTTTAAATTTTATAGCGAGTTGATTTTTAATCTATCCAAACCGGTGGATTTGATCGATATTGATAAAAAATCCCGGTTCAGGGAAATGATTGTCAAAGAAAGTATAGAATTATATGGCTGACTTGTAAAAATTGAGTATGATCTTGACAATATTGATCGTGTATTAGCAGAAATGCCAGATCATACCGATCTTTATCAGCTTTCAACATTAGAATTAGCCGGAGTAGCCACATTGCTTCATTACTTTTATAACGGGATTGAGAATATCATAAAAAAAGAAATAGGAAATTATTATTAATTTCAATCTCCGGTATATCAAAAATCCCCCCATTTCAATCTTTAGCCTTTTAATTTCCCCACCAAATACATCAACGCCTCCCGCATATACCAGCCATGATCCTGCATGTCCTCGGTGCGTTCTATAGTGGCTTGCATCTCGGGCAGTGCCGGACGAGCTTTTTCGTCGATCACCACGAGTATTTCCGTAGCATGCAAAGCTACCCTTATATCTTCATGCGACAAGCCCTCAGCCAACACCTGAACCGCAGCGCTACATTCATCGAGATTGCACAATGCTTCGGCAGCAGTGAAACGTACAGCCGGCGACACATCGTTCAGAGAGGCTTTTAACGCTGTCAATGCAGGTTGAGCTTTTTTACCAAGCGCAGCCAGACCGGTTGCTGCCCAGTAACGCACTGCACTGTCGGGATCGGCACATCCTGCTTTTAATGCCGAAAGATGGTCAGGTCCTCTTCCGACGCGGTCGGCCATCTCAAGAATTCGTTCCAATGGGTACCGGTTCGGGTCCTGACCAACAAAAAATGGCGGCTCGCCATCGGCGCGCTCGAGCATTTGCGTTTCATGCAAAAAAGACAAATCCCGGGTTTGCAGAATCCAGTCATATAATATCGAACGCATTTCTTTTAATCGATCTTGAAATTCATCTTGTCCGGCAAGATTTTTCAATTCCCAGGGATCCTCTTTTGTATCATACAACTCTTCAACCGGTTTTGACGGTTGCATGAGCCAGGTTTCCGGGCCGGATAATTGTCCGGCTTTGTGCAAGCGTCGCAGCTCCTGGCGAATCGGTGTGCGCTCGGAATAAAAGCTTCGCTGCATACGCGGCCGGTGCGGCAGGAAATTACGAATATACTGATATCGTCCATCATGCAACGTCCGGCTGCATTCTAAAACCTCGTCAACCCGGTCACGGATGGCCACGATATGTTGGCGGGGCGTAGCGTCAAAGTGTCCCAAAAACGGTCGACCTTGTGCAATATTCGGCGTCTCAATATTGGCAAGACTTAAAACTGTCGGTCCGAAATCGGCAAAACTGACGAGCCGGTCGGTGTTCTCACCAGACTTTGCCGGAGCCAAATGCTGATACTTTTCCGGGAAACGAATGATCAGTGCCACTTTGATGCCGGTATCGTGCAGCCAGCGTTTGCCGCGTGGTAAGCCGTCTCCATGGTCAGAGTAAAAGAACACAATCGTATCTTCGGCCAGGCCATCTTTTTCGAGCTGATCGAGAATATTCTGCACCTGCTGATCCATTCGTGTCACTTGCGTGTAAAAAGCCGTCATATTAATTCTAACGGTTTCGGTGTCCGGATAAAAAGGCGGCAGTGGAGTGTTGTCCGGGTCATATTGCCTGGATGCCGGTAGCTCCTGATTCACTTTCTGAAGTTCGTCCTTGCCATAACGCGTCCGGCTCTGATGCGTGGTCATAAAATTGAACACACTAAAAAACGGTTTGTCCTTCGGACGCTTACGCCAGTGCGCGGTTTCACTGGATTCGTCCCAGGCAGCATCCGGAGTCGAAAAATTGTAATCTTCTTTGACATTATTGCTGCAATAATAGCCATTTTTCCGCAGATATTCTGTAAAACACTTTATGGAATCCGGTTTCGGCACCACGCCCCGCAAATGTTGGGTACCAAGCGTGCTGGCAAAGATGCCGGTAATCAGGCTGGAACGTGCTGGTGTGCACAGCGGAGCAGTGGCATAGGCATTGTCATACCGAACGCCCTCTCTGGCCAGCCGGTCCAGATTCGGCGTGATAGCGGCATCATCACCATAACATCCCAAATGCGGACTCATGTCCTCGCACGTAATCCACAGAATATTTGGTTGTTCGTTTTTTTGTTGTTCGCACGATAGTGACAGAATGGCTGAACCTGTCAATAGGCCTGCTGTTTTTAAAAACTCACGTCGTTTCATTCTTCCACTCCTTTTGTTCAACGGACTGTTTTAATCAAAATTTTCACAAAATATCAATCATGGTGTTTTTCTTTCCTGGCGATAATCTGTACCACAGCAGCCTTGCCGGTGTGATGGATTCCCTCGCGAATATTCCGGACAAGGTCTTTGGCATGTAAAAATGACAATCCGTTCAACTCTTTTTTTGCGGAATTTAAATCGATCAGTAAATCACGGTTGGGCGGACCGCCGGTGTTGTATTGCAATTGTTTTTCGGAAAAAGCTTCCATTAAAAAAATGCCATTTGGAGCAAGACCGGCTACGCAGCGTTGAAAAACCTCGTGTCGAGCTTCCATTGGCAAGTGACAAAATATAGAAACAATGCCTTGCCACTGCCACTCATCTATGGGCCAATCAACAAGGTCAGCCTGGATTGTGTTTATTTTGACATTTTCACTCTCAGCCAAATCCCGGGCCTTGCTCAAACCAACACGTGACGTGTCGATTGCGGTCACGTCGTAGCCCTGTTGGGCCAGATAAACGGCATTGCGGCCTTCACCTTCGGCCAGACACAACACCCGGCCTTTGGGAATGTGATGGACATTCTCAGCAAGAAATGAATTCGGTTCTGTGCCGTAAACGTATTCCGGCCGGTCATAGCGGTCATCCCAAAATGTTCGCATGATCTTTCCTCATTTCTCGCCGACAATATCGTCAAATTCGGGATGATCGCGAAGCGATTCCAGATCGTCATCCTTACGTGCCTGATGACGCAATTTTGGATTCAACTGACACGCTTTTCTCAACGCTTGTATAGCTTTTTCATGTTGATCTGCGGCAGCCCGAATCACAGCAAGGTCATATTGCACTTCCGCGTAATCCGGATCCAGTTCAGCAGCACGCTCCATCGGTGGCAATGCTTTTTCAGCTTTGCCCCTGGTGAACAGCGTCCAGGCTTCGTTCCAGGCGTAATTCAATTGAGCTATTTTCAACAGCCGTCCAAGTTCTTCAAATGGCTTTTTGTGATCATCCACTCGAATATCAATGGCCCGGTCCGTGTAACCGCCATAGCCGCTATTTTCTTTGACCACCAAAAGCGCAGCAGACTGCTTGCCGCGGGAATCTCCACCTTTTGCCTCACCAGCTAACAGCGCCTTGTAAAGACGTTCAGACAAGGTTCCGCTGGTGTTCACGAACGTGCTTTCCATAGCCGTAACCACTGCTTCACCGGTGAGAATGTTCCCCTGGCAGGCATAGTTTTCTCCGGTTCTGCCCCCGGCCCAGGGCAGGCACTCATCGCCAGTAAAAGTAACCGACTGGCCGTCAGCCGCGACAATGCCAAATTGCCGGCGCTGGGGATGAGTGTCCTCCCGCAGCAAAATATCCCGGACCTCTTCGGGCGTGGCACCTTTTTCCAGTAAATCAAGTCCCTGCCAGCCGAACGATGTATTGGCAAAAGATTGTGTCGCCACAGCACCGATATTCGCTTCTGCCCAGGGCACGACTGTGCCAACGGCAAAAAATCGCGACGCCACCGCGATGCCCAGTTCGCCGGTTTCCGGATCCCGACCCACTATTGAAAAAGTGGCTACTGTTTTGTTTCCGTCCTCGCACGTAGCAGAAAGAGAGATACTCTGAAATGCAAGCAGTACGATTAACAAAAATCCAAAAAACTTAACTTGTACGCTCATTCTTTTTCCTTTTTAATCAAAAGTTATTCGAATAGTAATGTTAAAATGTATAATCTACAATAGGAAATACAGCTAACGATCATGGTTTTATCCACATGCCGGCAGAATGGCTTTTTATTACGGCATCAATGACTCGCATATTGGCAACAGCGTCTTCGAGAGGCGTGGGAACAGGCTCGTCTTTTAAAACAGCCTGGGAAAACGCATCACCTTGCAGTTTGTACTGATTACAAACGTCAAACTTGATTTCTTCGACGTTGCCCTGCTGTTTCAGCCACAGGCGAGTCGGTTTGTCATGTGGTGCATTAAAAGGAATGTCGATTTCAATTTGACCATCTGTGCCAAAAACAAGAACCCGTTGATAAGGTTCCAGTTGCGTTCCCACGGAAAAAGTTGCACGACCCTGATCGAATTTCAAAATGACAGAAGTGAGAATATCGGTTTTAAATGCCGGATCAAAATCCATGTGACCAAAAACTTCGGTCGGCTCGTCATCGAAAAGGAAACGCGCCACAGAAATGGGATAGCACCCGATGTCCAGCAATCCGCCACCGCCGTATTCGGCAATATTGCGCACGTCCTCCGGATCGAAATTATGGTAACAAAAAAATGTCTGAATCGTTTTCAAATCCCCAATCTCACCGGTCTTTACCAGGTCTTTTGCTTTTATCCATTGCGGATGGAACCGGTACATAAAAGCTTCCATCACTTTGAGATCTGGATACATTTTAGCATTCTCGGCCAATTCTGCGGCTTCGTCGGCAGAGAGCGCAATGGGTTTTTCACATAAAACATGTTTGCCGGCATGCAGCGCTCTGATGGTCCATGAAATATGCAAATGGTTTGGCAACGGATTGTAGATGGCATGAACATCTTTGTCCGTTAACAATTCATCGTACGAGCCATAGGCCCTGGGAATGTCGAGGTTTTTGGCCGCGGCCCGGGCCCGCTTTTCTTCCCGCGAAGCAATAGCGAGTATTGAACACTTTTCACTCTGCTGCATAGCGGGAATGACTTTTACAACACCGATTTTGGCGGTGCTGAGAATGCCCCAGTTTAGCGTGTGCATATAACTCCTCATCTGAAGAATTGCTTCTAAACATTGATTTGAATTTAATATAAAAAGACTTTTCGTATTTGCCAAATCTATTTGCAAATGAGCAACATTTTATTAGCATCTTACAAGTTAATTTTTGACCAAATTTGGTAAAAGATTTCAAACTTTTTTAGTTTCGGCTTGTACGAGTTGGGGATTATAGTCCTGGCGGATAGACTGACAAGAAGAAACATTGACTCTCACATATAACATCTGTTTTGGTTACTTTTATGATTCTCTATTCTTTTATCGCTATTTTCTATCACTTTTTTCTTGCATTTATATGATATTTCATTAAATTAGCAGACAAAATTGTAGGGAGGATCAAAAATGCCAGAGACCATAGAAAAACCATTACGCGATGTATTAGGTGAAGAAGCCTCGGACAGCCTGGTTCGTTTTGTGGATCAAAAACTTGATCAACGGAAACACGAGATGTTGGAATTTATCGAGGAAAAATTTGAGCGGCGACTGGCCGAAGAACTTGGCAAAGTGAATGTGAATATTGCCAATCTAGAACAGAGACTGGATAATCGAATCACAGTTGAGATTTCCAAAATCAACGAACGCATCACAGATGAGATTGCTGGTGTTAAAAATCAAATATCGGATACCCGCGCCGATCTCATCAAATGGATGTTCATTTTCTGGATCGGCCAGGTAGGGGCGCTGTTAGGGATTTTGTTTGCGTTTTTCAAGTAGTAGGGTGGGTTGTTCATAATTCATTGTCTAATCATAAAATAACATATCCAGTGTTTCTGTGCAAATATCGAGTAAACTTGTCATGAACCCACCCTACGAGTTTTTAAAGGATGAATCGTTATAAAGAACACGAGCAGGTTGCGTCCAGTCAGAATGTCATCATTCCAAAAACAGTTCAATCACCGGCACAACAACATCCGGTTTTCGCACAGGCAAGCGCAGCGACAATGTGCTTTCTGTAAAACCTTTTTCTTTAGCCATCCACGCGCTTTGTTTGTTGGCGATGTTGATCTCCGAAGCATCGTTTAACAGTTGAGCGTATTTGACTTTGCCGTCCTCGCCCGGATAGGAAAAGTCGAGGAACAGCACATCAATTTGGCCAAAATCGGTGAAAAGTTCGCGAACCTGATTGCGCACATACTCGGCGTAAACAGTCATGTCGCGCTCTTGATTTGTAGCGCGCATTTCTTCATTGTCGCGCATCGGATGCAGGCGATCGATGGTGAATTCCGGGTGATGCCAATCGATCAGCGAATAATAAAATCCAACTCGGATGCCTTCAATGCGGAACGCCTCTACCATTGGCTTTAATAAACTTTTTTTATACAGCGTATTGTTAACTTTCCGTATATTCGGAATCCCACAAACAAAATCCTTCGTGATGTTTTGCAGTAACGACAAAATACTTCATTCCCGCTTTTTTGGCTGCTTTTGCCCATGCAGTCGGATTGAACAAATCCGGATTCCACAAGTCAAAATATTTTTGGTACTCCTCGTTGGAAATGCGTTCGTGGTGTCTCACCCATTCGTGACGTGCCGGCATGGCATACAAACCACAAGGAATAAACATGCCAAAACGCGCATCTGTCCACCAGGACATTCGTTCGGCTTTCTCTTCAGGTGTTTCTGACCATTCGGCATTCAAAGCGATAGGGGTTAAAAGAATGCAGCAAAGCAGAAAGGACAAAAAGGTTTGCATAAAAACCTCCGTTCAAAAATAAAACCGACATCGTTTCTTCGGTCAAGAATTGACATGATTGCATTGCAGATGAAATAGAGATGTTTAAAAAGGGTGACGCAAGTAACAGATCATTTGTCACATCTGTTTTGTATGCATCACCCTTTTTTTAATCATTCAAAATAAACGGCGTCCGGGAATTTGAATAACACGCTCCAAACACATCACTTTGAAAACGCTTCGTCGAAAACGCCAGCCGGTACTTCATAGTTAAATTTTTGCAGGAATTCGCAAGCGTCTTTGGCGCCAAATTCGCGGTCCATACCGGCATCTTCCCATTCAACTGAAAACGGGCCGTCATAACCGGTAAAATGCAGAGCGCGGACAATGCCTTCAAAATCCACATCACCGCGTCCCAGGGAACGGAAATCCCACCCACGACCAGGCTCGCCAAAGTTGAGATGCGAACTGAGAATGCCGCTGGTGCCGTCGAGTGTTACCGCGGCATCTTTCATGTGAACGTGGTAAATCCTGTCGCCAAATTCTTCAATAAATTTCACCGGATTGATGCCCTGCCACTGCAGGTGACTGGGATCAAAATTGAAACCAAAAGATTCGCGGTCGCCAATGACCTCTAAAATTTTACGAGTGGTGACAATGTCATAAGCGATTTCTGTGGGATGAACTTCAAGGGCAAATTTCACATCGTTCTCTTCGAACACATCCAGAATCGGATTGAATGTGTCTGCAAAAAACTGATAACCTTTTTCAATTTCTTTCATATCGTTTGGCGGAAAAGAATACAGCATGTGCCAGATCGGTGAGCCGGTAAAACCGTTCACCACTTTGAGTCCCATATTTTTCGCTGCTTTGGCCGCCGCTTTCATGGAATCGATACCAAACTGACGTTTTTTCTCTGGATCGCCGGCATACTCATCCGGCACAAAAGCGTCGGAACGCGAATCATTGTTAGGATCACAAACCAATTGACCTGCCAGATGGTTACTGATCGACCACACCTTTAATCCATATTTACCCAGCAAATCATGTTTTGCTTTACAGTACTCTTTGTCCTTGGCGCCTTTAAAGACATCAAAGTGATCGCCCCAGCAGCACAGTTCAAGGCCGTCATAGCCAAACTCTTTGGCTTTTTGGCACATGGTTTCTATCGGTAGATCGGCCCACTGGCCGGTAAACAAAGTGATTGGATGAGCCATAATATCCTCCTGTTAATCAAAGTTTTGTGTTTCATTTCTCATTTATTTTACCAGGGATGTCCACTTGCTCTTGCTCCTGTGGCTTTCAACAGCCGTTGCAATAAACTGCATACCGCGCAATCCTTCTTCATATTTTGGGAATTCAAGCTCAAGTTCAGTGGGTTTGCGCCCCATAATGTTTGCGCGTATGGTGTCCATGATATTCATATAAATATTGGCAAAAGCTTCGTAAAATGCCTCGGGATGTCCCGGAGGAATACGTGAGGCGCGCAACGACGATTCGCCGAGATAACCATTATTGCGGCTGAGAATTTGAGCAGGTTCTCCCGGTTTGAAATAATACAGATAATTCGGATTTTCTTGAACCCAGCGCAAGCCGCCCTCGGTTCCGAATACCCGGAAATTGAAACCGTTTTCATTCCCGGTTGAAATTTGCGACGCAGAGAGGATGCCCCGTGCGCCGTTTGTGTAATGCACCAGCACGTTGCAGTCATCGTCCAGTTGGCGGCCTTTGGCAAAAATGGTGAGATCGGCGCACAACTCTTCGATTTCCACATCCGCAACGTAATTGGCCATATTTTCAGCGTGCGTACAGATGTCGCCCAGAGCGCCGCCAGCACCGGCCTGTTTGGGATCAGTTCGCCAGATTGCCTGTTTAACACCTTGTTCTTCCAGGCGGGTGATCAGCCAGTCTTGCGGAAACTCGACCATCACTTTTTGGATTTTGCCAAGCTGGCCGGATTTTACCATGTGGCGGGCTTGACGAACCATGGGATAACCGGTATAATTGTAAGTGACAGCAAATACTTTACCTGACTTTTTTACAATATCGCCCAGCTTGTGAGCTTCGTCCAGATCAAATGTCATGGGTTTGTCAGTGACGACATTAAATCCGGCCTCGAGAAAGGTTTTGATAATTGGATAGTGAAGATGGTTCGGAGTGACGACACTGACGAAATCAAGCTTCTCGTCGTCAGGTTTAGCAGCTTCTGCTTCTGCCATCTCTTGATAGCTGCCGTACACTCTGTTCGGATCGAGAAACAAATCCTCGCCAGAAGCTTTAGACTTTTCTGGCGTTGATGAAAAACAGCCGGCAACGATCTCGGCATCGCCATCGAACTGAGCTGCTGCGCGATGCACAGCGCCGATAAAGGCATCGCGACCGCCGCCTACCATTCCAAAACGTAACTTGCGGTTAAACGTGACTTGTTTAGATTTTCCTTCAATAGCCATGGTGTCCTCCAATGTTTAAGATTGGAAAGGTTTGATAAATGGGGATATTCAATACCAAAAACTATGTAATCTTGATGAAATTATCAAGGAGAATAAAAGGTTATTCAAGGTCTTTAAGAAAAATGAGTTGCATTTTTATTAAAGCCACTGATTTGTCCGATCGACACTGCTATTAAAAACATCATTTTGAATCTTGCCCCAACAATATGCCTGCGGAAGAAAGCCTAATGAGAAACGACGCTCAAATGTATAACAGCATTGCTATGTATTGCTCTTTATAACTCCATTTCAATCCTGATGAACGTATCCAAAACGACTTCATTCCGGGAATACAGAGCATAACCACATGAATTCTGCAGCGATTATAGTCGTCCACAGCCGAAGTCTGGACGAGACTAATCCCAAAGTAACGAAACTGTGCATCAGTGAAAATCAGTGTTAATCAGTGGCACATTCAAATTTTTGGCAGAGAAAGTGCGAAAAATACAGAAATAATCTCTATTCTTCGCCCTTGAATGACTTGTAGGAAACATATGTCATTTAGTTTAAGCCGCGTCGTTCCAAAAGCGGTTCTATTTTCGGTTCTTTGCCGCGAAAACGCTTATACAGCGTCATTTCTTTTTCAGAACTGCCTCGCGATAAGATATGGTCCCGGAACGAAGTGGCTGTTTGCTGGTCAAACAAACCGGCTTGTTTGAACGCCTCGAATGCATCGGCGTCCAACACTTCAGCCCAAATATAGCTATAATATCCGGACGAATAACCGCCGGCAAAAATGTGCAAAAAATATGTGCTTCGGTAACGGGGGATAATTTCATCGATAAGGCCAATGCAGTTCATAGACTTTTGCTCAAACTCGTTGGCTGAAATTTTGGCCGGTTTTCTCAGGGTATGATAATCCATATCTAAAAAAGAAGCAGCCAGATATTCAACCGTCTTGAATCCCTGGTTGAAATGCTGACTTTTTTGCAGCTTGTCGACAAATTCAGGGGGAATCGGCTCGTCAGTTTTGTAATGCCGGGCATAAAATTTCAACACCTCCGGCTCGGCAGCCCAGTTTTCCATGATCTGGGATGGCAGTTCAACAAAATCACGTGCCACAGACGTGCATGTCACCCGCGGATACGTGCCATCAGAAAGCAGATTGTGCAGCGCGTGTCCGAACTCGTGGAAAAAAGTCAGTACATTATCATAACTGAGTAACGAAGGCATTTCTTTTGTTGGTTGCTGAAAGTTGGTCACTATAGAGACAATCGGTGCGATTCGCTTGCCGTTTTTGCGAACTTGTTTTCGGTAAATTGTGCACCAGGCGCCACCGCTTTTGCTTGGGCGTGTATAATAGTCCATATACAAAACGCCAAGAAAAGAATCATCCGCATCCCTGACTTCCCAGGCTTCCACATCTTTGTGATAGACCGGAACATCGTGCCGCTGGATAAAACGCAATCCATAAAGCTTTCCCGCCACATCAAACACACCGTCGCGGACATTTTTCAGCGAAAAGTATGGTTTAAGTTTTTCTTCGCTCAAAGCATATTTCTCCTGACGCACTTTTTCAGCATAGAACCACCAATCCCAGGGCTGAAGCTGGAAATCTCCGCCCTGGCGGTCAATCATGTCCTGCATATCTGAAGCTTCCTGTTTTGCCACAGTTAAAGCTGCGTCCCACAATTTGTTCAACAACTCGTAAACCGCTTTGGGTTTTTGAGCCATATTGCGTTCAAGAACATAATCGGCATGAGTTTCATAACCCAGTAGTTGCGCCCGCTGTATTCTCAAGTTAACAATCTCATTAATCAATGCTTTGTTATCATTTTTATTATTATTGTCACCTCGTTGCATCACAGCTTTATACAGCTTTTCGCGCAATTTACGGTTTTCGGAATACTGCAGAAAGGGAATCCAGCTCGGTTTGTGAAGCGTAAAAACCCAAAAGTCTTTTTTGCCGGCTCGCTCTGCTGCCTCGGCTGCGGAATCGATAAGCCACTGCGGCAATCCGGCCAAGTCTTCCTTTTTATCAATAATCAATTGAAAATCGTTGGTTTCAGCCAAAACATTATCGCCAAACTGTAATGTCGCCAGCGTCATTTCTTCATTAATCGCTTTGAGTTTTTCTTTTTCATCTGCTGATAAATTGGCGCCGTTTCGAACAAAATCTTTGTAAATTTTATCGAGCACAGTTTTTTGTTCGGTGGTTAAATCCAGTTGGTCGCACCTGTCATACACAGCTTTGACGCGGGCGAAAAGATCGGCGTTTAAAATAATCTCATCGTCGTGCCGGGACAACATGGGCGAGACTTTTTTAGCGATCTTTTGCATCTCATCATTTGTAAAAGCGGATTTGAGGTTGAAGAAAATATGTTTGATAGCCGTAAGGCGTTCGCCGCTAAAATCCAGAGCCGCAATGGTATTTTTGAATGCCGGCCTGTCTTCATTGACAATAATCGCCTCGATCTCTGAGTTATGTTCATCAATCGCCGCTTCAAAAGCTGGCAAATAATCGTCAACTTTTATTTTGTCAAAAGGCGGAACATGAAACGGTGTATCAAAAAAAGCTAACAATGGATTCTCCTGAGCTTCCAAACTTGTCGATAGAAGTATAAATAAAATGTACAGGATATAGATTTTCATACCTTTTCCTTTCTAAAACTCGTTTCGATGGTGTGTCCAGTCTGTTTGACTTTGACATTTTCATAATTTTGGATTGAAGGTTATACAACTTTTCCATAAATCAATATAAATGACAGTGGAAAAAATAGCAAGTTTTATTACTCATTTTCTACATGAAGTTATTTTTTATTTGTATTGCATTTCAGGGCAACATTTGATATTTTTCATATTCTCAAAAATGCGAGAGAATAATGGCAAAAATTACTCACAAATTCATTCCCTTTACAGAATCTGTCATACAAACCGTGATTGCCGGAGAACCGTTGGAAGGCACGCTGTTTGTCTTGCCGAATGAAAGCAGTTGCCGGGCCGCCATCCGTGCTTTTCAATGCAGGTGGCAATTTGAAAACGTGCGTTTTATTACTATGGAAGACCTAAAACAGGCGCTGTTCGTTTCTGACAAACCGGTGCTCAAAGAAGAAAAGCGGACTCTGGCATTTTACTGTTCTTTAACTAAAAACGATAAAGACGCGCTGCAAATCAGTCATTATTTTCAATCGGTTGAACCTGCACATCGATTTTTTGATTTATGGCAAGAGTTCAATGAAGAACTGGTTGATGAATCCATCTCTGCAGACGTTTTTCAAGACACCGAATGGGTGGGGTGGCAGGCGGAGATGTATGCGCGTTTTCAAAAAATTAAACGCCAGTACAAACAGTTCATCCATGAAAAAGATTATACGGATATCATATTTGAGTATAAACCGGAAAATATCGATTTCCGGTTTATCCATGATTGTGCCCGCGTGGTTTTTGTCAATCAATTTTATTATACCAGGCTGGAAAAAACGATCATCAAACAATTTGTCAACCGCGGAACACCGGTCACGGTTTATTTTCAGTTACCAGAACATCTGGTGGACACCAAAACCCTGGATATCAAACCATTTAGCTTGAACGAGCTCGGAGCCGGGCGTACTGAAAAAATATCAGTTTTTGAGTGCAGCAATGACTTTAATCAATTCACCATGCTATTGCAGCGCATCAATGAAGAAAAGATCCGCACTGTTGTCGATTCTTCATTTTTTCAGAGTCCCTACCGTTACATGCTATCGCCGGCTCGCTTTAACGTCGGCCGTTTCACACCGATGAGCGATACACCCATTTATCATTTTTTTTATACCACGCTCGATCTGCTCAACTCTATGAGCTACGAACGGTCACGCCGCAAAACATTGCTGCCAATTGAGAATCTATTGAATGCCGTTGTTAATCATCACTTTTGTGATTATTTTTCCAAAAAGCCGCAGGCGAAAGAACGGACATTGGCGTTTCTGTACAAGCTTGTGGATGATGATGTCAAATACATTGACATTGAAGGCGAATTTCTTAGGCTGTACGGACACAACCAGGAAACGTCGCTTCTGGAGTCGATTATAGATTTTACAAAAAGTGTGTTGCATATCCAGAACATTGACTCGCTTGTCAAATTTATTGATCATCCGGAGGGTATAATAATCCGGGACATTATTCCGGCTGATGAACCGGAATGGATTGACATGCTGGAAAATTTTTACCGAACTCTTGCAGATTTTGCCGCCATCGAAAAGCTTCAGCTTGTTGATAATTGGGCATTGCTTTTTAGCCATAATTCGAGCACAAACAAGTTACAGACAGCAGCCGGCGTGCTTCGATTGTTTGTGGAATATCTGAAACCGAAACGCATTCCGCGGACACTGTCAGCGGATCAACCGCTTGTGGATATTAAAACCTTGCTGGACACCCGCAATATGGATTATCAGCAGGTTCTTTTAAATAATGTGATCGAAGGCGAAATCCCGCTCGCAAGACAGACTCCATTTTTGTTCACTGAAAAGCAGCGTCAGCAGCTTGGCCTCAAGACGTATGACGACGTAAAATTGCGTGAAAAATATTATTTCATGCGACTCATGCTTACAACGCCACACGTGGAGGTTTTATCTCAGAAAAATATCGAGCAAAACATCGAGACAAGTTCTTTTCTGGAAGAAGTAAAACTATATAATGAAAATCTACTGCAGATGCATCCAAAGCAAGATGAATTTTACGGGGATGTATATAAGGTCATGCTGCAATCCAATCAAACGCATTCTGTGAATGCTGATAAAATTAAAAATCCGGATTTTTACCAAATTCCGTTGCATTATGAAAAAGATTTCCCGTCTCACAGCCACACTTTTTCCTACTATGCGCTTCATGAACTGTTGCAGCATCCATTTGCTTTCTTTATAAAGCACATGGCAAAACTCAATGATATCAATAAAAAGATCAAAACCGATTACTCGAACAAATTAATCGGTAATATCGTCCATGCTGCGTTTCATCGCATCTGGGAAGAACTTGTCGCCGATAAAGTCATGCCGCCAGTTGAAATTGATTTCAGCAACATCGACGCCAGTCTCATCGAAAGCGCGCTGGAAAAAACATGTAGAGAGCCTGAATTTTACTTTAAATCACCGCATAATCACGCTCACCAATATTTCAACAAGATAATGCTGCCGCGCTTGCGTGATTGCATGTTGGCGTTTTTCCGGCAACTGTCTAATCAGGAATGGAGCAGAGAACCTTTGAATATTATTTCGGAAGAAGTGAAAGGAAAAGGTAGCGAGATTGAATGGCTAAAGTCTGATGAAAATGCAGCAGCGATTGCTGTCTATATCAATGGTCGGGCTGACTTGCAATTGAAATCCAGTTCTGACAACCGCATGTATATTTTCGATTATAAAACAGGTTCTTATGATAAAGAGCAGCTCATATTTTATGAGCTCTATTATTTATTGGCAGAACATCCTGAACGGGAACAGGAGATCAGTTCATTTTTTTATGATCTTTATGAAAAAAAACTTGTTCCATTGCAACAGCTTAAACTGGAACGCAAAGCCCATCGGCACAAGAGTGAATATATTCAATGGTACCGCGAGTTGGTCCAGGCAGCGCTGCACGATTTGAAACAGAACGGATATGGCATGCCGCAACAAAAAAGCAAAATGGACAAATGGCAGAATATCACGCGAGAGGATTTGTATGTTTCGAGAATAATGTAAATTTGGCATACAGGTAATTGTTACAGATATCGCAATTTTATTAAAGAAAGGAGTATTCATGGAAAAACGAAATATAACCCGACGAGAATTTGGCAAAACCATGGCAGCAGCCAGTGCTGTTTTGAGCTTTGGCTCGTTCAGCCGAGCTACTGAAGAACCTCTGCCGATAGGAATTCAGTTGTATACTGTCCGGGACCTGACTCGGGAAAATTTCAAAGACACACTGAAAAGAGTGGCTGACATTGGCTATCCGGCTTTCGAGTTTGCCGGATATGGGGGTATGCAAGCCAAAGAATTGAAAACGTTCTTGGATGAACTTGGCGTCCAGGCCTGCGGAACGCATGAAGGTTTTAACAGCATTTCCGAAGACACCGAGGCGGTCATCGAGTTTAACAAGGCCATTGGCAACAAATATATAGTCTGCCCGTCTATGCCGCACCTGGTCCGCAAAGGCAGCGCTGAAATGGTTAAGGATTTTGCCAATGACCTGAATGTGGTGGGCTACAAGCTCAAAAAAGCAGGAATGCAACTTTGCTACCATAACCATTCATTCGAATTTGAAAAGCGCGACGGTAAAACCATTTTCGACCTCATTTTTGAAAACTCGGAACCCGACCTGGTTCAAGTTGAAATAGACCTGGCGTGGGCCGTTCAAGGCGGGGCTGATCCGGTCAAAATCATGGATAAATATCCGACCCGGGTTCCGCTTTTGCATGTGAAAGATATCAACAAAGAGGGCAAGTTGGTGCCCGTAGGTGAAGGCGTGGTACCATTTAAAAAGATCTTTAGAAAAGCAAAAGAAATCGGCGTTGATTGGTACATTGTCGAGCAAGATCGTTCCGAACGCCCAATTCTGGAAGCGATCGAAATCAGTTATAAAAACCTGGTCAAGCTGTTGTCATAAAAAGTATGCGTTCCCAGCCCATGATGGCTGGGAACGGATTGCCTGCAATTTTTCGTTCTTAATCGATAAAAGCCACAATTTCATCTAATGGTTTGCGTTTTTTCTCTTTAGGGACATCGGCCGGATAACCTAACGGCGTTAGAGCCACCGGCTGCCAATCATCCGGAATATTAAATACTTCATGCACAGCTCTGGGATCGAATGCCGCTATCCAACAAGTACCCAGGCCCTGTTCGGCTGCCGCTAAAATGAGGTGATCCATAGCAATGGTTGCGTCGACAATGGCGTAATTCACATCATCGAATTTTCGGGTCCAGGCCTCTGCCGGCACAGCACAGGCACAGATGACCAGCGGCGCCTGCACAAACCAATCACGATGATAGACCTGACGTAACTTTTCTTTCCGGTTAGCTGTCCTGGCCACAATAATACGGATGGGTTGACGATTTGCCGCTGTTGGCGCCAGGTTTGCCGCATTCAATACCGCATCTAGT
>CAZSMC010000015.1:0-52973 GCA_964607755.1 uncultured Cytophagia bacterium
AAATGGGCCGGACTTGTGCAGAGCGTTCTTATACCTGCGGCTATTGCTGCTGTAATTGCCGGTGTGTTTGATCATCAGCAAAAACTCCGGCTTGAACTGCAAGACCATGCCCGGTACAGGCAGTGGGATAAAGTTTTACAGGATTACAAAAGCCTGGAGAATCCGGATTTATTATCTGGCTTTTTACGGAATATGGCGTTGTTGAACAAAGGCACTTTACTTGATGATCTTTTCACATACCGGAATCCATACCAGGACAAGACACTTTATTTGCCCCAAGATCCAGGCGTTTCCAAAGCATTGTACCGGAGTGATTTTGAGATGAGTATAAACTATGTTAATTCAGCGCATCGATGGGCGTACGAGGCGTTTTCACAGAACAAAGAAACTCCGTGGAATATGCAGCGATTGGCAGAATGCAATATCATCAAAAGAGAATACAATGCCGCACAAAAGTGCATTAATATTTTAAGAAAAATGTGGTTCTATGAAAATACAGCCAATGAATACCAGCAATATGTTCGTTCGGATACGGCATTGACGACGAACGAGTTATTGCGACGTGTGAGAGAACATAATACTTTGGATGATTTCGTCGTCAGATCGCTGGATGAAAGAGCAGAAGACGCTGAAATATTATTGGAGAGCAATCCGAAAAATCGCGCGGCATACGATTATTTAATTGCTGCCTGTCTCCTCAGAGCCAAGGTCGGAAAGCTCATAAATCACCTTGATGAGCTTGATCAAGTCGGGTATACCTCAGTGCCTCGGCATGTAGAAGAAGCGATTATCCTGTATGTGACAAATACGAAAAATACGGATATTTTAAAAAAACATTTGCCATCATTGTACACAATGAATCGATACAAACAATTCCACCAAAAAGTATCGCGCTATAAAGACGATCCTACACTAGCAGCCGAAATATTAGCAGATGATTTCGGGGATACGTATTGGTATTATGTATTATTCAGCGGTTATCAATCTCGTTGAACTTTGGAAGGAGAACCTCATGAGGTATTTGGCTTTAATTGGCACAATTTTTATTTCTCTTGCAATTGGATGCCGAACAACAGATTTACATAACGCACAACCAGTACCGCATTTTCCCTCAATTCAACCGGACTATATTAATGTGACACTCCCGCCCAATATCGCGCCTATAAACTTTGTCATTGACGAAGACGCCAGTCAGTATGTTGCAGAAATCAGTTCACAAAGGGGAGAACATATCCGCATCGTTTGCAACGACGGCCGTGTTCGGATACCGGCAGCCAAATGGCGCCGATTGTTGCAGGAAAATGCCGGCGAAAAGTTAAATATAGATATTTACGTCAAAACGCAAAATACCTGGCGTGCTTTTAAAACCATTGTCAATCCTATTGCTCCCGATCCAGTGGACAGTCATTTGGTTTATCGTTTGATTGAGCCACAATTCACCTATTGGAATGAAATGGGCATTTACCAGCGCAATGTGCAGACTTTTGAAGAAAAGCCGGTCCTGGAAAACCGGGCGACGGGTAATAATTGCATGAATTGTCACACATTTTGTCAAAATAATCCCGACCGCATGCTTTTTCATCTTCGCGGTGGCCGGACTTCCGGCACCATATTTCGCCTGCCAGATAAACTTGTCAAAGTCAATACCGGAACAGATGCTTTTAAAGCCGGCGCTTATGCCTCATGGCATCCTGACGGCCGTTTAGTAGCTTTTGCTTCCATCAAGTTAACACAGTTTTTTCATGCCAGGGGTGATGAGATACGGGATGTGCTGGATTGGGGTTCGGATATTATTATATATGACATCGAACAAAATAAAATCACCACCCAGCCAACCATTTCTCGTCCCGATCTGCTTGAGACATTTCCAGGGTGGTCTGCTGACGGACGTACACTCTACTTTTGTAGAGCATTAGCGCCAGAACATTTCATACGTGAAGATAGTACAGTTGAAAAATTTTGGTACAAAAAGGTTAAATTTGATATCGTTAAAATAGCCTACAATCCAGAGAACGATGAATGGGGAGATGTGGAAATGGTGGTGTCTTCAAAAAAGTATGATAAAACCTGCCTGATACCGCGTGTATCACCGGACGGCCGCTTTATGGCGTTTAATATGGCACAATACGGCAATTTCCCGGTTTTCCGTTCGGATAACGATATTTATATTCTGAACCTTCAGACGGGTGAAATAAATCGGCCTGAATTTAATAGCAATCAGGTTGATGCTTATCATCAATGGTCCAGTAACAGTCACTGGTTGATTTTCAGCAGTAAACGAACAGATGGGTTGTGTGCGCATCCCTATTTTGTTTATGTTGATGATGCCGGAAATTTTCATAAACCGTTTGTTCTGCCGCAAAAGGATCCGTCGTTTTATGACAGTTTCTTATATACCTATAACTTGCCGGAACCTGTCAACGGACCGGTAAAAACATCTCCGCAAAAATTTCTAAAGACAGCCCTGAATAACGAACAGACTTACCAGGCCATTCTGGATCCAGATATTAAAGTTGAGGCAAAGGAAAAATTTGATGATAGCGGTTGGAAACCGGCGCCAAAATGATTTTTTTCACAATTTTTAGACCATCCCCTTGCGTTTTCGAACATACCATTCTGCTGCCAGGAAAAGAACAATGAGAATCAAAAGCACACTGCTATTCCACAATTCCTGTTCCAGAGTGGTTTCCTTTTTTTGCGGTTCGCCCTGAATGATATCAGCGAGAAGGGCTACGGAATCCGCAGGCACATAGTGACCGCCTGTCGCGGTTGACAGCGCTTTAAGCACAGTTTTATCAGCGCGTAAGGCTGTCAACTCTGCGCTGTATTCACCCACGCTGAAACGTATTGTGTCATTGCCAAGCACAGTGGTTTGACGACGCGCCTGAACCACGGCCTGGTAGTCCCCTGGTTGGTCCGGACGAACATTTAATTCATGCCGGCCATTTCCAATAGATTCCGGTCTAAACTTTTTTTCGCCGGATTGATTTGATAAAGAAACCGCTACATCGGCATTTTCAACAGGTTCGAGGTTTTCATTCAAAACCTGGATATCAAGCCGGATATCATCGCCGTATTTATAGATATTTTTCTCGGTTTGTACGCGCACCAACTTTTCCGAACGGCTGGTTTCCAGCCAGCGCATCAAGTTGTTAAACATCTGCCGAAAGACATCCTGGTCATAGCCGGAACCGCGCATCATCAAATCCCAGCGCCACAAATCTTCTGCCAAAATCGCCGCAGATTTCTGACCGTCATGACTTTTAATCACGATCATCGGCTGCTCATCGTTGGACTGGCCTCGTTCTGGCCGGGCTGTAACCAGAACTTTTGAATCCGGCCACAATTCTGTGGTCCGGTAAGATGCAAACACTGGCGGTAATTTTTTCCAAATGGTTTGCCTGTCTGTTGCCTGGCCGTCAAGATGTGTAATCGGATGATGAAAACCGGCAGGCGACAAATCAGCTAGAACGCGTTGTGTCTGAATGCGCCGACCGTTCATTTGCAAAGGTAAATGAGAAGCGAGTGAACCAAGTCTGGCATAGTTCGTGCCTCTACCTAAAATAGCTAAAAGTGAAGATTGTCTTTTTTCTACGGTCGCTTGGATGTTCTGCACAAGAGAAGCCCGGGTTCTGGATGTTGGATAATTGTAAAGGATAAAAATATCGGTTTCTTCAAGACGAGTGCTCGCCGGCGTATTGTCATAAGAACCGTCCGGATTTTCAATGTAAACCTGCACATCATACCGGTCTGAGGTGGACAGATAGCGACGCATAAAAGAGATGTCAGAAGAGATTTGCCCGGCTAGAAGCGAAATACGCAATTTTGATTTCAAGATATCAATATACCCGGTTCGTATATTATTGGCATCGGTTTGCTCGTTTTCCTGAAACGGAATAACGACATCCAGCTTTAATTGGCCGGTTTTATCAGGAGTAAATTCAAGCGTGATTGATTTTTCAGACGGCCCGGCTGGTAAATCGACATTTTGCATCGCTAATATGCTGCCTTTGCTCTGCAATCGAACCGGCACTGTCATGTTATCAAAACCGGTATTGCGAATACTGACACTGACACGGGTTTTTTCACCCACGTAAGAAAATGGGTTCATTTCAAGATCGATAAGCGCCAGATCAGTGACCGGTTCATCCGAACCGATGCCAATGCTATGAACCGGGACACCTATCTCTCCGGCAAATCTGGCGGGATTGCCGCCGGCATTGTAGCTGCCGTCTGAAAATACTACGATGCTGTTCAAATGTTCCGAAGCAAGTCTTGTTTTGATCCGTTTCAAGTTTTCAGCGATATTGGTTACATCGCCGTTCAGGGCAAGAGAGTCAAGATGGTCAGGATTCAATGTTGAAAGTGTATTAGCAAATGAGAAGAAACGCACATCAAAATCTTTTTGCAACTCTGTATAAACAGGATCTTTGAGTGTTTTTCGCAAAAGTTCTTCTCTTGACCCAATTTGATCTGTGAGGGATAAGCTGGCGGAACAGTCAACCGCCAGAGCAAGCACCGGTTTTTGTGTCCTGGTAAATTGAAGGTGAACAATGGTTTTAAACAGCACAATCAAAATGAGAAAAAGCGCAATGCTCCTGAAAAGGATCAGGATACCACGCGTTGTTTTCGAAACGATAGGATTGGTGCGGCGGTAAATCCATAACGTAAACGCGAGCGCTGCAATTGCAGATAATACATAATAAAATGTATGAACAGAAAAAATGAAATAAATATTGTCTAACCAGCTTAACATGTTGTTACTTTTCTGTATTTAATGAAAGATTCGGGACGGCATCCAGCGAAAGAGGGGATTGCTCTCCGCGGCTCAGCCTCATGTGCCCGGCCCTGGCGATCATGGCGGCGTTATCTGTGCAAAGAACTGGCGAAGGAACCATGAGGTGGATATGCTGTTTTTCACATTTATTCTCAAACGCAGACCGTAAAGCAGAGTTCCGAACAACCCCTCCGGCCAAAACCAGTGAGGCGCATTGCCATTGCTCCAGGGCCCAAAAAGCTTTTTGTAAAAGCACATCCACGACTGCTGACTGAAAGCTTGCCGCAATATCGGCTGTGTTGATCTCTATATTCTGCTTTGCCGTTTTCTGCACATGATAAAGCACAGATGTTTTTAATCCGCTGAAACTGAAATTAAGATTGTTTTTTTCCCACAGAGCGCGCGGGAAATCGATACTCGGTTCCCCGTTTCGCGCCATTTTTTCGATATGCGGACCGCCAGGATAGCCTAAGTGAAGAATTTTGGCAACCTTGTCAAATGCCTCACCGGCTGCATCATCAATAGTTTGACCAATAATGTGATAGTTATGTGGTTCTTTGGCGTAGATCAAAAGAGTGTGTCCGCCAGAGGCGACAAGTCCAATAAACGGAAAAGAAATCTCGCCTTCGACTGCATTCGCCAGAATGTGACCCTCTATATGATTGATGCCAATCCAGGGTATGCCCAGGCTTTGCGCCATTCCTTTTGCCTGGCACAAACCGACAAGCAAAGAACCGGCCAATCCAGGGCCATAAGTGACAGCTATGCCGTCTACATCCTGAAGTGAAAGTTCTGCCTTTTTCAGAGCCATTTTTATAATGGGAATGAGCTGTTTGATGTGAGCGCGGGAAGCAAACTCTGGAACCACGCCGCCATATTTTTCATGGATGGCTTGTGTTGCCAAAATATTTGACAAAAGTCGGTGATCATCGACGAGCGCAGCGCCGGTTTCGTCGCAGGATGTTTCTATGCCAAGAACGATCATTTCATTTATCAGAGTATTCTGCTTATGGTTTTCTCTGTTCGTTTTATGCTATTTTCTATCCGGTTTTTTCCAGCACGATTTTAAAGTACTGCGGTTCTATATTACGAAATTGAATACCTTCAATGGGCTCAAATTCTACAGGATAACCTGCGCGTGATGTGTCTTCTTCCTGAAAGTCAACATACGCGTTGATATCTTTTGCTGTAATGGGGAAAACTTTGTTCACACCACCTTGTATGATTAAAGACAGTTTAGACGGAATCACGATTGCATTGACACCGTTGGGAACATTCCTCACATCTACGGAAACATTGGTAATGCGTTTTTCCATTAACTTTTGGACATCAGCCTTAATGGTGACCTGAGACTGTGAAAGTTCGATATGTTTATCAGGTGGTGGGATTAGTTCGACCTGGCGTTCTATGGGATACTTTAGCTCGTCCCAGGTTTGTGCTCTGGTCTCAATAGAGTCAATTTTTTCAACTTTTGTTTCCGGGCCAGATACATCCACCAGGGAAGGAGTAACCATAGGCTCACTCACGATGGTGTAACCCATGATCGGCTTTAGGGTTACCCGGTTTTTAACCGGTATTTGCCGGATAATTCGCGGTTCGATCTCGAGCACTATAGAATCCGGTTCTAAAAGTTGTCGAGCAGAAAGATTTTTTGCATCCCGGGTGAGAAAAATATCTTCTTTGCTAATATCAATCACATGCCTTCCAGACGTCCAGTCAATTTTCAATTGCAGCCATCCCTCTTTGAACAAAAGAAAGGAGAGCAATGTTTTGCCCTGCCCCTCAAGATGAACTTTGGCCTTTTCTGGAATCGAGTTGGTGATTATATGATCATCATTTTGAGGCCTGATTCTGATTGGTATTGTTGTCACGTATTCGTAATTAGCACCAATGACGACAAGAAACCAAATAATAATAGACACCAGGACAGAAATTATTTTTGCATGACTATCTTCTCTGAAGAACCTGTTAAGAAAAGAAATTATTCGCTGGCTGTCCATATTATTGTCTAGCAGTTACTTAAGAACATTGTTATTGAATTCAAAACGTCTCACTCGTATCACTTTATAAAAACACGATTTATTAAAATATCAATCAGATGAACCCATTGACCCTCCTGATAATTCCCTGAAAACAATTGTACCCTGAAAAACTGAACAAATATGGCAGGAGGAATAATGAGGTTGGTATTAACAAAATTTGGGGCTCCTGTGCAAAAGCAAAACGAAAACAAGAAACGGTGAATTGAAAAACAGTGAGGGACTGAGTAATTCCATGGCTATCAACTCAGATCCCTCAAAAATCAAACTGCAGTTTTGCAAAATTAAATCAATGCAGGTACCACCTGCTTAAAAAGTCCAACCACGAATCGTCATGAAAAACAATGGTCTGGAAAAAACGTTTGCTAATGGTCTTGCTGGGAAAAACGTCCTTTTTATTCCCTGACAATCCAGACTTTGACGGTTGCTTCTACATCTTTGTATAGTTTGACCGCTACTTCAAATACACCCAATTCTTTCAAAGGTTCATCCAACTGGATTTTTTTCCGATCGATATCATAACCTTTCTCTTTGAGGAGATCGGCGATGTTTTGGTTGGTAATCGCGCCAAAAGCCTTATCCTCTTCACCAACCTGGATCGGAGCCGTTAACGACACTTTTGACAGTTCATCAGCAAGTGCGCGAGCTTTTTCTATCTCTTTTTCTTCCTGGCGCTGCTGCGCCGCTTTTTCTTGCTCATACTTTTTTAGATTGCTGCCGGTCGCCGGTACAGCGTATCCCTTTGGTACAAGGTAATTTCTGGCGTATCCTGGTTTCACATCAACGATTTCGCCTGCGTCGCCAAGAGTTGTCACGTCTTTTTTAAGAATTATTTTCATAGGACCTTCCTGAACTGTTATCTACTTTGCTGTATTCGAAACATAAGGTATAAGAGCAAGCTCTCTTGCCAGTTTGATAGCGGTCACTAACTGACGCTGATGTCTGGCACATGTTCCTGATGTTCGTCTGGGAATAATTTTACCTTGTTCTGTGGTGAAACGTTGCAGGCGTTTCTCGTCCTTAAAATCGATATATTCGACGCCTTCTTCACAGAATCGGCAAATTCTTTTTCTTTTTATCATATTAACTCCTACCCTTTATAATTTGAGATTTTGATAACCAAAATCAAAATCAGTTGGTTCTACATAGTGCGATTTTTTTGATGATTCCTCATCATCTTTATCAGATTGGTTGTGTTGTTCAGAAGCAGATGCTTCGATTTCGTCTGTTTGTTCTTCGATATTTTGTAAAGCCTGATGTTCTAAAAGCTGAATACGCCGGGCTCTTATTTCAACAATGCTGCGCGTCGTGCCGTCATCGGTTCGCCAGCTCTTGCTTTGCAGTTCGCCATCAACAAGGATAGTGCTGCCGATTTTGAGGGTTTTGACGCCTATTTCTGCCAATTTATGCCAGGCAATGACACCGACCTGACACAAGCTTTCTCGCCAAATTCCTGAATTGTCTTTGTATTTCCGGTTCGAAGCGATGTTAAAATTCAAAACCGGAGTCCCTTTTGACGTTTTGCGATAAACAGGCTCGCTGGTGACATTGGCGGCTATCAGCACACTGTTGATGTCCGGCATTTTTAAGTCTGACATAATCCCGCTCCTCTATCTGAAAAACTAGCTCAGATAGTTTATTAATGGATTCAATTCTCCGTATGTTTTTAAGATGACCGGTATGAAAAATTATTCAACCGGCGGTTCTGACTGCTTTTCTTTTTCGATCTCGGCAGGTTTTTCCTGCTCTTCTTTTTCTTCTTCAGATAAAGCTGTCTCTGAAACTTTTTCTTCTGACGTTTCTTCGGTTCCAGACTTTGCCTGAGGTTCTTTCTCACTTTCCTGGAACTTGCTTTCCTTGGCATGAGGTTGAGCTTTGTGTTCAAGCGCGTGCAAAGCAGCGGTAGATAATTTTATCGTTTTATAGCGCAATATTGCTTCGTTCAAACGATATTCCCGTTCCAACTGTTTAATCATCGTTGGCGGACCATCGAAACGGATCAGTACATAATAACCGTATTGCCGTTTTTTAATTTCATAAGCCAAGCGCTTTTTACCCCAGCGGTCAATGGTTTCGATTTTGCCGCCGTTCGCTGAAATAAATCGTTCGTACTTGTTGATAATGCTGTCGATTTCTTCACTTTTTAATAGCGAATCGACGACAAAAATGGTTTCGTATTTTCGCAACGCGTTCCTCCGTTGTTGGAATTGTGTGTAATTAAAAAATGTCGTTTGCCTGACAGCAAGGGGCAAAGGGGATATGAAATTAACCGGACATCGATTTTTTGAGCGAAAGCGGCTCAAAGACTATTGTATTTATTCATCGTAAAATCAATGCCATATTCGACGAAATCGAGTATAGCATCAATTGATCGATCGATAATAGAATCGAGTTCCTTTTGCTCATTTCTGGAAAAGCTGGATAATACAAATTTTATCATATCCCTCTTTGCGTATTCGGTTCCAATGCCGATGCGCAAACGAGCAAAGTTTTTCGTGTTTATATGCTGAAGAACAGAATCAAGACCGTTATGGCCTCCTGAGCTGCCCCGGGCCCGCAGGCGAATACGTCCAAAAGGCAGTTCGATATCATCGAAAACAATGAGTAACTGTGAAAGATCGACATCAAAATAATTTACGAGCTCTGCAACTGCCTGACCGCTGTTATTCATAAATGTGAGCGGTTTGGCAAGAATAATTGATTGATTGTTATGAACAAATCCGGCTGTCTCGTAGGCTCCGCGCCCTTTTTTGTATGAAAGACCTTTTTGCTCAGCCAACCGGTCAACAACCATGAATCCTAAATTATGCCTGGTTCTTTTATATTTCCGTCCCGGGTTGCCGAGTCCAACGATGAGTTTGCGCGCAGCCATAACATCTCGTCAGAGATCGATTATTCTTCTTCTTCTTCTTCAGTTTCCTGGCCAATAACTTCAGGCTCAGCGCCTTCTTCAACTTCTTCGACTTCTTCTTCTTCCTCTTCTTCCTCGACAGCCAGACTCGGAACGGTCACTGAGGCGATCACAGTGTCTTTATCCATTAAAATATCAACATTCTTTACGTCAAGAACTTCTATTGACAGGTTATCTCCAATCTCAAGTTCGGAAACATCTATCTCGATTGATTCTGGCATATCTCCCGGTAAACATTCGAGGTCAATTTCCCGAACGTGCTGCTGAAGAATACCACCGCTTTTTACGCCCTCGGCAGAACCTACCAGATTCAGCGGTACACTGACTTTGATTTTCTCATCCATTTTAATCCCCATGAGATCTACATGGATGGGAGTGCCGCGAACCGGATCGTATTGAATATCACGGATAATGCACTTTTTCGAATCACCGTCACTAAAAACTGCATTTAATAAAGCGGATTCGTGTCCCCAGATAGACTGGAGATCCGTTCGTTCAATATAAACGGGTATATTTTCTTCGCCGTGAATGTAATATATGCCGGGAATCTTATTTTCATATCTCATCTTCCGGACAGCGTTCGATCCTTTAATGTCGCGTTTGTGTACATTTAATTTCAACTCGGCCATTTTCTATCTCCGTTTTTTGATTTCGAAATAAAACTACTGCATCGGGCTTTTAGAAGGCGTAAACAAGTTTGAAATAGAGCGCTCTTCATGGATACTTTGTATAGCCTTTGCAAAAAGTTTTGACACTGTTATAAATTCAATTTTGTCAATTCGTTTTTCCGGTGGGACAGAAATTGAATCGGTGAAAAAAACTTTGGTAATTTCTGCGTTCTGGATTCTCTCTATCGCATTCCCGGACAGCACCGGATGCGTGCTGGATACAGAAATTTCTTTTGCTCCTTTATTTTTCAAAACATGGACACCTTGCACTAACGTACCGGCTGTGTCTACGAGATCATCGACTACCAGCACGTTTTTATCTTTAACATCACCGATTAGTTCTGTGATTGTACATTGATTATGTTCAGTTCGTTTTTTATTTAACACTGCCAGTTCGGTATTCAACCGGCTGGCATAAGCTCTTGCCAGGTGCACACCGCCGATATCTGGTGATACAACCACCAGGTCTTCCAATTTCAGTCTTTTAATGTGTTCAACGAACACGATTGAACCGTACAAGTGGTCGAACGGGATGTCAAAGAATCCCTGGATTTGAGCGGCGTGCAGATCGAGTGTAAGCACGCGATCGGCTCCAGCCTGAACGATCAGATTAGCAACCATTTTTGCCGAAATCGACACCCGGGGCTGATCTTTGCGATCCTGACGGGCGTATCCGAAATAAGGGATTACGGCTGTAATTCGTGAAGCCGAGGCCCGGCGAGCGGCATCGCACATCATGAGTAGTTCCAGCAAATTGTCTGACGGAGCGTTTGTGGTTTGAACGATGAAAACGTCCGTGCCCCGGATATTTTCATTATATTTAACCCAGAGCTCACCGTCGGAGAAATTTTTTGTAATTGCATTTCCCAGCGGTTTGTGCAAAAGATCGGCGATTTTTTTAGCCAGCTCAGGATTTGACCGTCCTGTGAAAATTTTAAGCTCCCGTGCTTTGACAGACCGAACAGGCATAGCAAAAATGTCCTATAACTGTTTTAAATTTTTAAATGAAAAATGACGAAAATCAGAGACTTTCGTCATTTTATGCATTAACACCTCGCAAAAGCTGGGGCGGGAGGATTCGAACCTCCGAATGCGGGAATCAAAATCCCGTGTCTTTGCCACTTGACGACGCCCCATCATCATACATATTTTGGATAAAAGAGATATGTAGAAAAACGAGATTGCATTGTTTCCTGAGCCGACGATGCTTCGGCTTTGGTGCGAAATAATCCGTAAATGCTGGCTCCGCTACCGCTCATTTGCGAATAAAAAGCTCCCAATGAATAAAACTGTCGTACAATGTGCTCGAGTTCGGGATATGAGCGAAAAACTACTTTTTCAAGATCGTTCGATAACAAAGACCAATTGCCAAAATTATAAAGATTTCTGATAAAGCCTTTTAATTTACTCATTTTATTGGCTTTTGTCAAGCTAAAATTCAAATTCTGGTATGCCCATTTTGTGGAAATATGTATGTTTGGGCATACCAGCAGTCCGGTATAACTGGGCCGCGCTGATAACGGTGTAAGCTGCTCTCCCATACCCCGGCCAAATGACAATCCGCCGTGAAGAAAAAAAGCAACATCTGCGCCCAGTCTGATGGCGATATCGCTGAGCTGGTTTTTCGTCAGATTGCAGTCCCACAGTTTGTTTAGAGCTGCCAGAGTTGTGGCTGCGTTACTGCTTCCGCCACCCAGACCCGCGCCAATCGAAATGTTTTTGGTGATATGAATGCGACAACCATGATTAACGTTGCACTTTTCCCGCAACGCCGACGCAGCTTTAAACGCCAAATTTGATTCATCTTTCGGACACTCTTTGCCGGTGCAGCTCAGTGTTACCTCGCTACTTGCTGATGTTTGAATGTCGATTGTATCTTTGAGGCTGATTTGCTGATACAAGGTCTCAATTTCATGATAACCATCCGTTCTTTTTCCTACAACATTCAAGCCGATATTTATTTTAGCAAACGAATCAAATTTCATATTTTAATGAACCATTCCAATTTTAATGTGATTGAGCCACTCAGGTTTTCTCGTTTCGATAACCCGTAACCTGGGCCGGAATTCCGCGAGCAATAGCATACGGTGGCATTGATTTTGTGACCACTGAACCGGCACCGATTACTGATCCGGTGCCTATATGCACGCCGTCCAAAACGATGACCCCGGCACCGATCCACACATCATCTTCGATGGTTACGCCGCCTTTGCTGTCGTATCCCTGGCGCATGATAGGGATGTCGAGCCGGTCAAACCGGTGCTGAGCGCCGCCAATGTAACAATTGGCAGCAAGAAGCACATGTTTTCCTAATTTCAATTGCGTTGTCGTGCCAAGACGGCATTGCGACCCTATATTGCAAAAATCACCAATTTCGATTTTGCCGTTGCGGGTTGCTAACGTGGTGCCGCGCCCAAGCAAGACCTCGTTACCCAGAGTTATAGCTGAATGTTCATCACCCTGTGCAGACAATTTGCAGTACTCATCTATCACACATTGATTGCCGAATGAAATTTTGTACGAGTGCTGCAACGTGAGATTCCGCCCAATTACAAGACCTTTTCCCGCACTTTTAAAGAGCTTTTTGAAAAAAAATTGTCGCGCACCATAACCTAACATGCCGGGAGTTGACCCGAATAAAAACATGAGACATTCATATTTTAAAAGTTTACCGAAACTGTTTGTTCCGATGGTGATGTCCATGTATTTTTTTATCGGTGATTTTTGCTGGCGCATTACATCTTCAAAGCCGCTAAAATATCCGACATCGCCTTTGACGTCTCCCTGACTGACATTATGTTGCATAGTTTGATTATTCATTTTATTTTTAATACTAATTCCCATTGAAGAATAATAAATCCCGCCAATAATTCCGGCAAGCAATGCTTTGGCGCGCATAAGCAATGCTGCTGAGAGCCCAAATGCCCCGCCCAGCGCCATGCGTTCAAAGGTAAAAAAGTAAGCGCTTTCGGCGAGTCCAATGCCACCGATTGATACCGGAATCATGGTAATGACCATGACGATGGGCGTGATAATCAAAGCATCTGCCAGAATGATCTCGGCATGAAAGGCCATGGCGCTGAAATAGACATTGAGAACGGCGACGAAATAAAACAGGAATGATGTTAACATGGCAAATAGCAGGGTGGAAACCTGTTTTCTGAGCGACAATGTGGCAGATTGGAAATTCTGTAATTTTTGGAGTACAGAACGTAAAATTGCAATATTAACTTTTTTATGGATGGATTGGAAAATTCTGCGATCAAGGATCACAATAAGCAGCGCCACATAACCGAATACACAAAATCCGAGTGCAATGCTGAGCCAGACATCCCATAAACTGCGCAGGGCAACAAAGAATGCGACAAGTGCCATGAAGAGCAGAGCTGTCAAACCGGTGAATCGTTCGACAAAGACGGATGAAAATACTCTGGCTCGCTGGCTGGTGGATTGACCGAGCGAATATGCGCGCACCACGTCTCCACCTACATTGGTTGGCAGAACTGTGTTGAAAAAATATCCAACCATGTACAACCAAAAACATCTTGTAAGCGGAACGTGGATATTAAAAGCTTGTAAAATCACTTGCCATTTCCAGGCACTGACAAGAATCAGCAGCGGGGTGAGGATGATTGAAATGATTAGAAAGAAATAGTCGGTTTGGCGAATGGCCTGCCACAGGTCTGTTAATCCTGCGCGATATAAAACAAAAGCAAGCAGCGCAGCGCTCACAAGAACGCGAAAGAAAAAAAATACCCCTTTATTAATTTTTCTTCTAGTCATTCTTGTTGCACCTGTTAGTATCTTACAAGTTAATTTTTGACCAAATTTGGCAAAAGATTTCCGGCATTTTTTCGGTTTACCCGAGTTAGGAAAGATATGGTGCCAATGTCTTTGCCGCTGCTCTCGCTTTTTCTTTTTCTCTCTCGACCCGGGGCATCATTTCGGACTTAAATTTTTTCCGGTTTTCAAATGCTCTTATAATGAGCTGCGTGTAATTGTCTGCAGTCAGGTTCCGGAACTCGATAAGATTATTCTCAAGGCCAATCGTGCGCATATAACCAAGATTTTTGGGATATGTCATGATACCAACAGGAGGGATGCCCATTGCAGAAGACAGGATAAGCGAATGCGTTCTCATGCCGGCAAACAATTCGAGTCGCTTCAAAACAGCACAGATATCTTTATAACTGTATTTTTTATTCGATACAACTCTGATTTGATTTTGATTTTTAATTTTGTTAATAACCCTGTTAGTAATGGCCATGTCCATGTGCTGGGTTTCCACAAAAATGACATCCACGCCTAAATACTCAATAATCCGGTCAACAGTTTCGGCATAGATTCCAATCAGGTGATCGCGGCCAAATTTATTACCGTTTTCACGGACAAATGCATCAATATAACTATTGACATTAAAGCCAATAACCGGACGGTCCGATCCGAAAAGTTTTTCAGTTTTGCGAATTTCCTTGAACCGAATATCCAAAGCAGGTTGAGCATTCAAAGCACAGTCCGCGCCTTCATGAACGACTTTGTGAGAAATTCCCAATTTTTTTAAAAGTTCAATTGAATCCTTGTCTCGGAGAATCAAAACATCAGCGTTATCAGTTATGCGTTTCAAACTCTTTTTGCCGGCTTTGAGACGAATCGGTCCCAGACTGCTATTGTAAAGGATTGTTGGAATCCCTTTTTTCTTTGCTTTTGGAATCACTTTTGAAAGTGTCCACAAGTAATTAAAAAGAGGATTGTAAAGCTTGCGGTCGAAAAGGATAGCATCTGTCACCAGAATGAGGTCTGCTTTCATGGCGGCTCGATATATCGGCAAACCATATATTTTGACACTGAGATTCCACGGCATCAAACCGACAGGTTTGACGTTATATTTATTATATGCCAAAGTCACATAATTCGTATTAATGGTTGGAACATGGAATTCAACATCAGTGTATCTCGAGGAAATATCATTCAGCAGGCATCCCAAAATAGCGGCATCACCTGCGTTCCGGCCGGAAAAATTACCCAGGACTGTTATTCTTTTCATGATCTTGACTTTAAATATCCGTTTTTTATGTACCAGTTTGCAGTTTGATGAATCCCCTCCTCCATACTAATTTTTGGTCGAAAGCCCAATTCTTTTTTTGCTCTGGAAATATCAAAGGCGCGGTCGTGAGTGAAAATATGCACGCGACGACGGAAAATCGGTGGTTCCACGCGAAGCGGGACACACGTTTTTTCGCATAAAAAAGCTGCCACGTACAATGGCCAAACCGGTGGATGCAGGCGCGGCGGCTTGACCTTCAGTTCTTTAGCAATCATGTTTGCAAATTCATTCAGGGTAGTATATTCATTGCCGGCAATGATGTAAATTTTACCCACGGCATTTTCGCTTTCACCGGCCAGACGAAATCCCTCAACAGTGTCCGTAACAAAAGTAAGATGATAGTTTACATTGCCGCCACCAAACATGATGAAATTGCGGTTTTGGATGGTGCGATACATCTTTAGCATTCTCGTATCACCAGGCCCGTAAATGCCTACAGGCCGAACCACCGTGACTGGTAATCTTTTTTCTTGATAATATTCCATCGCCAGCCGTTCGCCTTCTGCCTTTGTTTTCTGATAGATATCTTCTGGTTTTATAGGAGATTCTTCTGTTGCCGGCGGATGATCAATATGTCCGTGAACACCGCACGTACTGCAATGGATAACGCGTTGTGTTTTGAATTGCACAGCGGCATCCAACACGTGTTTGGTGCCCTTTACGTTCACATCCCAATAGACATTGTCCGGTATATTGGCGGACCGGTATAAAGCCGCGATGTGGTAAACCATATCCACTCCGCGTACCGCCTCGTTGACTTCGTCAGCATTACGGATATCACCAAAAGCAAACTCGACAGGATATTTTTTCAGCTCCGTGATATCGCTTTCAGGACGAATAAAAACGCGGACCTGATAATTGTGTTCTAAAAGATTTTTTACCATATTGGTGCCGGTAAATCCAGTGGCACCTGTGACAAGTGCAATCATAAAAAACTCGCTTTTTCTTTCTTTGTTCTATTATTTACGGGCAACAACACAAATTGCATGTCCAAAGTTTTTTCGGATGAATTTTGGTATCAGATTGTAAAGTGGAACAAATCCATAATTGAAAAGTCCTGCAAGAAAACCGGTGCGGGGTGATTTTGTGGCATTGATATAATCGAGAAAAATATTTGTTTCACTGAAACATGAAAAAAGTTTGCGCAAATCTTTTTTATCGTAAAGGCGGGTAATCGGTGCATCCTCGTGCGCAAATTCAAAATTCACCTGGCCAAGTTTTGAGAGAAGTATTTTCCAGGAATATTTATTATACAATGTAATTACCGCTTCGCCGCCCGGCCTGAGAACGCGACGTACTTCAGACACTGCTTTTTCCGTACTCTGCGTTTGATGCAGTACGCCAAGAGAGGTGACAACGTCAAAAGTGTTATTCTCAAAAGGAATGTCTTCGGCATTCCCAAACTGCAGGTTCCCCTGCACTTGATTGTATTTAAAATTTTTCTCAGCCAATTTGAGAGCAGCGGTAGAAAGATCGATTGCATGTAAATCCATACCGTTTTTTGCCCAGGCAACAGACTCCCAACCGGCACCGCATCCGATTTCCAGCACCTTGCCGTTGGGGAATTTTTTACATTCTTTATCAATCAGACGGTAGCGATGCTGATAATTCTGTCGAATGAATTTTCCGACTTGGTCAAAAAATTCAGGCGAGCCGATCTCTCGCGGATCACCTTGCCAAAACTGGGTGGTATTGACATTTTCTGTCCAGTATTTCCTGACATCGTCTATTGTGCGATGCTCGCTGCCTTTCCATAAATAGGAACCAATGTTATCTACCATTGTTCTCCTGACTATTTTTTGGGGATGAAAGTATCTTTAATTTTATCTATTTCGTCATTCTTTTTTTCTTTGCACCAATTCAATTCATTTGCCATCAGTGAGGCGGCATTTTGCAGTGCAGTTGCATCTGGTGGCCCGGCGGTGCCTAATTTCGTCCGCCGCATTACCACATCGGACAAGCTCACTGCCATTTCGTGTTGAATGGCATAAATGATTTCAGCATTTAGAATTGGCGTTTTTGTGGAGAGTGTTTCGCTTAATTGAGAATCCTGAGTTGTTAATTTTAAAATATCACTGTATTTCGAACCATAGGTAGACTTTAAATGCTGCAAACTTTTGGGATTGATAAAGTTTTTATCCGGCCGTGAGGTAATAAAATCGGCATAATCATCAATATCCCCCCCCCAAATTCTACGCTGCGCGCTTTTTGATCTTGCTGGAACGTGATACTGTTTTGCTATTTGATCGATTGCTTTTTCTGCAACATCACGGGAGGTGGTATATTTGACCGAAACCAGAGTCAGCAATCCAGCTATGCCGTCTGCTTGCTTATGATCAATGATCCGGAAATGTTTCTGTAATTGAACATCGCCGGTTTTCTCATTCACGTTGGCCATCGGCAGCAATCCGCCTAATTGATGAATCACATCATTGCGTTCTATCCTCGTGCCTGGTAGCGCACTGTTCAATTCTCCTAAAAATTCTTCAATATCCTGCTCGCTGGGCTGATAGTCTTCAGCATTACCATAAAACGGTTTGTGTGCTGTACCTGCCAGTGTGACATGTCGCCAGGGCAGAAAAAAAAGTAACCGCGAGCCTGTGCTGATGAAAGCGTCCCTGTCTTTGAACCGGGATTTGGTCGAAGCGCCAAAAGCCACATCGCTCAGCCGTTTGTTAATGACCAGATTCATGGCGGTAGAGTAGTGCACGCGAGGGGATTTTTTCCCGTTTAATAAAGCTAACAAATTATTAATCCACGGTCCCGCAGTATTCAGGGTCATTTTTGAACGTATTGGGAACGGCGTATTTGTAACAACATCCCTGGCCTTGACGCCTGTTACTCTGGAATCGTGCAACAAAAATTCTTCTGCCCCGACATAATTTGCTGCAGTGGCGCCTTGTTCAACAGCAGAATGGACAAACGACATCAGTAACCGCTCAGAATTCGACATATAACCATCGTACCACATCGCTCCGCCATTGAGATTGTTCTGGTCGATATAAGGCACTATATCAAGCAGTTCTGATTTTGATAGCAACCGGCCTGCCGGCAAACGCCTAATTTGGTCCAGAGATTTATTCCGGTCAGCGCTGATGATATCGTTCAAAAGCAGTGCGAGCCGCATAGCTTCTGGCCCTTTGACCATGTGACCATAAGTTCCCATAACACAAGGCAGTGGATGCGTCAAATGCGGCGCCACATACATCATGTTACGGCGTTCGCGAATCGATTCGCGCATACGGGCAAAATCTGCGTGTTGAAGATACCGGAGTCCGCCATGAATGATTTTAAGACTATTGGAAGAGGTTCCGGAACCAAAGTCATTTTTATCAATCAGGGCAACTTTAAAGCCGCGCAGGACAGCATCCCAGGCAGCGATAGCGCCGTAAATACCTCCGCCAATAATCAGGATATCAAATTCTTCGTTTGCTAATCTGTCGATTTCTCGCTTCATTTTTTCAAATCAAGATTTCATGTAAAAGTCGTACCATAAATGAAAAACCATTAATGCCCATAATCGATGACTGTGATTTTCCCGGTTTGCCAAATGCTCTTTTATAAGGCGTTGCACATATTGTGGTGAAAAAAAGCCTTTTTCGCGAACATTCTTTTCAGAAAGAGCATCTGTCATTAACGGCTTGAGTTCCTGTTTCATCCAGTTTTTTATTGGGATACTAAAACCTTCCTTGCCTCTGTCCAAAATACTTTGCGGCAAAATGCCCTGCATCGCTTTTTTGAGAATATATTTTGTCTTTTTGTCTCGAATTCGCATGTGAGCTGGAATACGCGCTGCAAACTCGACAAAACGGTGATCCAGCAACGGAACACGGGTTTCCAGGGAAGCAGCCATGCTCATCCTGTCGACTTTGACTAAAATATTATCAACAAGATAGGTTTTAATATCCACATATTCTTGTTGATCCAGCGGATTATCAGAAGTGACGTTTAAAAACTGTTCTTCAATAAAGCCGTGTGAATCGTAACCATTAAGACTTTTTGCAAAGCTGTTACTGTAAAGTAACTCTTTTTCTGCCTGTTGTAAAAAGATCATCCAACGAACATGCTGCAGATTATCTGGCAATCTCGTGCCTTCGGTAAAACGTTTAGCTTTATTGATCAATCCTTTTTTCTTTTCAGTGGGCGGTAACGAATTTATAACTGGTTCAATCGCACACTTTCTCACAAAAGCAGGCAGCCGGTTATACTTTTGGGCAACCCGCTGAGCCAGGTAAGTATCATAACCGCCTAACAGCTCATCTCCGCCATCGCCGGATAAAACCACAGTGACATATTTTCGAGCCATCTCTGAAACGAGCAAAGTGGGAAAAACGGAAAAATCACCAAAAGGCTCATCAAGCTGATGAAGAATTCGTTCAGTCAGCCGAGTAATATCCGGAGTGATGATTTCTTCATAATGCTCTGTGTCAAAGTGTCTGGCGATCGTGCGGGCAAAAGGTAATTCGTTGTATGAGGATTCATCAAAACCGATAGAGAAACTTTTTACCTGCTCCGAACTGTTCCGGGTCATCATCGCAACGATAGTACTCGAATCCAGTCCGCCACTCAAAAAGGCACCAAGAGGAACGTCACTCATTAAACGGATTCTGACGGCATCTTCCAGAATGTTGCGCAATTCGTCACAAAAATCATGTTCCGATTGATCTGCCGCTTTATAATTGAACGACCAGTATTGCTGAATATTTATTTGCCCGTTTTGATAGCTTGCCCAGTGTCCTGGCGGCAGTTTGAAAATATTTTTAAAAATACTAAACGGACTGGGAATATATTCAAAAGTCAGAAAAGTATCAAGTGCTTTTGGTTCGACAGCCCGGGGAATATCAGGAATTTGCATTATCGATTTCAGTTCTGAGCCAAAAACAAGTCTGGTATGGTCAACATAATAATATAATGGCTTTATGCCAATCCTGTCACGGGCGAGAAAAACACGCTTTTTATGCTGATCCCAAATCGCAAAGCCAAACATGCCGTTTAATTTGTTTGGACACTCGGTACCGTATTCCTCATAAGCATGGACAATAACTTCAGTGTCTGCGTGTGTTTTAAATGCATGCCCTCTGGACTCAAGTTCTCGTCGTAACTCCTGATGGTTATAGATCTCTCCGTTAAAAACGATAGCAATTGTCTTATCTTCGTTGTAGATGGGTTGAGCGCCTGTAACCAGATCGATAATGCTGAGCCGCCGCATTCCAAGGCCCACATTCTGATGGATGTAAAAACCTTCGTCATCAGGCCCGCGATGAGAAATGACATCGCACATCCGTTTTACAATAATCCTGTCAACCGGACGTTCGTGATTCCTGTAAACTATACCACAAATACCGCACATCAGGATGTCGCTTCCAAAGTTTTTTCAATAACCAATTGAGTTTTGTCAAGATACGACTGATAACTGAAAGCATTCTCTGCAAGTTTTTTGGCATTTTTTACAAGGTGCGAGGTTTTATCCGAATTGGTCAACGCCACAACAATGCCCTTGGCAAATGCCTCAGAGGAAGGTTCCACAAGAATGGCCACAGAGTCATTCAATATTTGTGTGTGAGTCACATGACGGGTAGCTACAACCGGTTTCCCGGAACGTAAATACGAATAAATTTTGAGTGGCGAATTTGTACCCTGCAAGCGGGGTGAAACCAGCACATCTGCCAACGAAACGAAACCTGGAATGACCTCAGGCGGCTGAAATCCTGTGAAGGTGAAATAGGGCGAAACATTTTGTTCTTTCGCTATCTGTGAATAGTAATCGACCTGTACTGTTTGGCCGCCAACAAGAACAAAGTGGACGAGACCTTCAAGTTGCTCAATGACTTTTACAGCGCTTTTTATTAACAGATCAATTCCTTGATATGGCTCGAACGTGCCGTAATACAGCACAATTGGGGACTTTAGATTATATTTTTGCTGTAAATTGTTTTTATTCTCCAAAGGTGGAAAAACGACGCTGTTATCTGCAACGTTCTCGATCAATAGGCTCTGTTTTTCAGGAAAATGTTGTTCGACATAATTTTGTAATTCCGGACAGATTGTAATTGCAGCGGCTGAGTTTTTTATAACCCACGACTCGAGTTTTTCAAACAGCCGGATAAAGAACCTGGAGGTTGTAAATTTAAAATTGTGCAATTGTTGGGGTAAACTGGAATGCATATCATAGAGATGAGGAATATGAAAAAGTTTTGCCAATGGGACGCCCCAGAATGCCGCCTCTTCGTGGGTGTGAATGATGTCGTATTTGTTCGTTAAAAGCAGTTTCAAAGTTACAAAAATCAAAAAAATATCCAAAAATGCTTTCGTCCTGGATGGCCCGATTTTTACGTTTTTGATAAACGGTAAAGAAAGAGCCCTATAGATGGACAGATTTTGGATAGCGATATTCTGGCCGAGATGATATGTACATAGATCAATTTTATGGCCTAAATGAGAAAGTGCTTTTATACGATGCAATACGCTAAACGGAGTACCGCGGGGTTGAAACCAGGGTTGCGGTGCTATCATTAAGATACGGGAAGGAGGAGATTCTTTTTTGCGCTGAATTGTGTGTTTCATTTATATCTGATAAACCTTTTTGTTGTTTGCTGTCCATGGGCAAGACCTTTTATCTGGCACCATATCCTAATAATACTGAAACAAAAGTCCGGGCCATGAGTTTCATGTCGAGCCATAACGACCAGTTATCAATATATTCCAGGTCCATTTTCATCCAGTTTTCAAAACTGATCTGGTTACGTCCGCTTACTTGCCATGTACATGTTATGCCGGGTTTCAAGCTGAGACGGCGGCGTTGCCAAACCTGATAGTTTTCAACTTCACTTTTAAGCGGAGGTCGTGGGCCCACAATGCTCATGTCGCCAGCTAATACGTTGAAGAACTGGGGCAATTCATCAATGCTCGTTTTTCTGAGAAAAGAGCCAATAGCTGTGATTCTTGGATCTTTTTCAATTTTAAAGACAGGGCCGTCCATTTCATTATGCTCAATTAACTTTGCTTTCAGTTCCTCTGCATCGGCCACCATAGAACGAAATTTATAAAGGGTGAAACGGCGACCGTTCAAGCCAACTCTTTCCTGTTTGAATAATATCGGTCCCTTTGATGTGGTTTTAATCAGAATAGCAACAATCAACATCAGGGGAGAGAAAAAAACAATAGCAGTAAACGAGACGATAATATCCATGATCCTTTTCAGGAAAAGCTGCCACTCTTTGGCATAGAATGTTTTGAACTCTAATAACGGAAATCCATCAAAATCTGTTTGGTGGGCTTTGGCAATGTGAAGATTGTACAAATCCAATGAAATGGACGTTGCCACCCCCAGTTTTTCACACTCTAAAATTGCTTCTTCGATTCGATCCAGCCAGAGCCGGGGGACGACAAAAATGACCCGATCAATGACCAGTCTGTTGACGATAAAAGGTATATCCTGAATTCGCCCCACCACCCGGGCGCCTTCAATAGTTTTGCCAAAATGGTCGGGTTCGTCATCTACCAGACCGACGATATGAAGCCCCCAATTGGCATGGTTATTAACACGTTTTATAAATTCAACTGCCCGTTTATTTGTACCGACAATGAGCAAATTCTCTTGATAATATCCTTTGGAGTGGATTTGTTCTAATAAATAATTAAATCCTATCTTTTCAAGAGCCACGAGTAAAAAGGCAGTGACTGAATAAACCAGAAAGAATAAACGGCTGGCCATCTCGATTTTGCTCATAAAGATAAAACTGCCCGCAACAAAACCAGCCCAAATACTTGAAATTAACAATAGTTTTAATAATTCCGGAATAGACCGAAGGCGGAAATTTACATAAAGTCCATTAAGATGGAAAAGGATTGACCAAATAAGGGGAAAGCCTAAAAACATCATCCAGTATTGTTGGGTAAAGTACAATGCGCCTTGAAAAGTGGTATCAATGGCATAGGCCTTTACATTGATTTCAAAGAGATGGCGAATAACTTCATCCAAAAAGTAAGCAACAAAAAAAGATAAAAAAAGAACCGCTATATCAAGGATCTTCATCAAAGTTGTGATAAATTTATCTTTATCTGATAGCATTTGGAATCGATCTTTTTATTGAGCCTTATACCATTGTACGAATTTTTTTACCCCCTCTTTAATCAGTGTCTTTGGATGATAACCGAGTTCAGATTGAGCACGGGCGATGTCGGCAAAAGTAATCGGGACATCACCTTTTTGTTCTGGTAAAAAGTTCAATTTTGCTTCTTTGCCCAACGAGTCCTCAATTACATTTATCAGGTCGAGTAATTTTACTGTATGAGATTCACCGAGGTTATAAATCCGGTATCCGTTGCAGTGATCGATTGCACCACGGAGACCCTGAATGATATCTTTAATAAAAGTATAATCTCTTTGACTGTTCCCTCTGCCGAATACAGGAATAGCCTGGCCCTCATCAATCAAACGGGTAAATTTATGAATGGCCATGTCCGGCCGTTGCCGAGGACCATAGACAGTAAAAAAGCGCAAGCAGTTAACAGAGATGTTATACAAACTATGATAGGTATAGCAAACAAGTTCTCCTGCTTTTTTAGTCGCGGCATAGGTTGACACAGGATTGTCCACAGGATCGTCCTCGTGAAAGGGAACTTTTTTATTGGCACCGTAAACAGAGGAAGATGATGCAAAGATAAACTTTTGGATTTGGTATCTTTTACAAAGTTCCAAAAGATTCATCGTACCCTGAATATTTACCCGTTGGTATAGAAAAGGTTGTTCGATAGAAGGGCGAACGCCTGCTCTTGCTGCTAAATGGACAACGACATTAAAATCCTCATTTTTGAACAATCTCTCACATGCTTTAAAATTTAAAATATCCTCTTCAATGACCCGAAAATTTGGATGCTTTACAATCTTTGAGATATTCTGTCGTTTTCTTTCAGGATTATAATAAGTATTAAAATTATCAATGCAAACAATGAAATGACCATCATTCAGTAAACTTTCAGAGAGATGCGATCCAATAAAACCAGCTCCGCCAGTAACAAGAAATCTCATTTTCGAATACTCGTTTAATAGTGATAATAGCTGTAATATTTTTTAACTCGTTCTTCTTCGGTTCCGTTAATGATGACGCCAATGACATTGGCAGGTACGTTTTTAAAAACCTCCAATTTTTCTTTAGCTTCCTTTTTATTTGTATCACCCGCCCGGACGACTATAGAGACGGCATCGACCTGAGTGCCCAGGACTACAGAATCAGTCGCCGCTTCGAGAGGGGGAGCATCAAAAATGATAAAATCGAACTTCCGTCCAGCCTCTAGTAGAAATCTCTCCATTTGCCGAGAACCTAACAGTTCCGATGGATTAGGAATCATTGAACCGCAACTTATCGTAGATAAATTCGGAATATGAGTAGGTTGAACAATACTGCTCAGTGTGGCACTGTTACTTAAATAATTTGTCAAGCCTGGTGTCTTTTTACAGCCAAAGGTATTGTGTTGCACGCCTCTGCGCAGGTCGGCATCGACCAGCAAAGTATAACTTCGCTGCTGGGCCATGATGATTGCCAGATTACTGGCTGTAAACGATTTACCTTCTTCTGGTTTTGTGCTTGTGATCAAGAGAGAACGTATCCGGCCGGTTTCTTTTGAGAACATGAGATGAGTTCTGAGCGCTCTATATGATTCGCCGATTGCCGTGGGAGAGTAATCGTGCGTGACTAATTGATTGTCTATTCGTTTTGCTTTTTCATAGTCAGAATATTCAGGAATATCCTGAAAAGCAACGAAAGGTATTTTACCTAATATATTCAATCCCAAAGTTTTCTCGACATCTTTTACCGTATAAATTGATCGGTCCAAAGCATCGATGGTCACCGAAAGCAAAAGGCCAAGCAAGAGGCCCAATCCACCACCTAATAACGCACGGGTTTCTTTGCCGGGATTAATCGGTGAATGCGGTTTTTCTGCTGGTTCTATGATGCCGATTGTCTCACCCTCTACGGTATCTGAGACGATTATTTTTTGCATTTCGGTGTAAAGATAAGTGTATAAATCCTCATCTATTTTCTTACTTCGCTCCAATTCCATCAGGCGGTATTCATCGTCAGGCAAAGAACGCAGTTTTTCCTGTAACTCTTCGGCCCGTCTTTTTAATTCTGCTTCTCTGGCTGCCAGGGTGTTGCGATATTTCGAGGCAAAGGATATGATCTGTTGCTGGGTTGAATCAATTTGCGCACGTATGTTTTGTAACTCTGGATTATCGATGGAGTATCTTTGATAAAGATCAGCATATTTTTCTTCAAGGTTTTCCAGTCTGCCCCGATAAATTACAAGTTCAGATTCATCCTGCATTGCCGGAAAACGCGCAATTTGATGCACAATAAGACGACGAAGATCTTTATCTTCTTCATCAACAGATTCAAGTTTTTCCAAATAGTTAGTCAGCTCTTGACGTTGACGGGGTAATAGCTCCAGGTAACGGTCATTTTGCTTCATTTGCTGCAATAGATCCTGCTTTTCCGCATCCAGAGAAAGTGGGTATTTTTCATAAAAGTTACGAAGCGCTGCTTCGCTTTTTCGCATTTTTTCTTCAGCGACTTCTAATCTCTGGCGAAGCATTCTTCTATGATTATCTACATCTCTGGATTCGAGCTTTAATGCTTCATCCATATAAACTTGAGCGACTTTATTCAGCTTTTTAGGTAATACCTCAGGATCGGTACCTACCATTTCAAGGATCATAAAGTTTCCAGTGCGAGAAAATCGTGCCGTAAGAGAATTTTCAATATTATTGACAGCCTGTGGAAAGGGTATGATTTTAAACGTCGCTTCATTAGAAAGTTTTACAAATTCTGGTGTTAAGCGGAACGTCATGCCGTTCACTGAACGTGGTTCTTCAACGGCTGACCAGACCGCTGCGCTATCTACTAACACTTTGCCATCTTTGTCTATTTTATAAAGATAATAGTCACCTATTTCTGTAACCACTACTTTATATGTACCTGTCTCTGGAGATTTGGTTGTGTGATATGTTTCAAATACATTATCGAGTGATTGATGGACGCTATCCACGAGTACGAACCCTTCACCCAGCGACGATGCCAGCCGTTCAGAGAACATACGGCTGCGCATTTCCGCCTGTCTGACATCGTTGAGTATTCGTCTGCCCTCGTTGCTAAACTTTTTAGATTGGATCGTTACTTGACATTTATACACAGGTATTTCGCTCTTGGCTTTGTAGTAAAAAGGAACAGCTGTGAGTATCATGAGAATTAATATGATCCATTTCCTTTCCCACATACCTTTAAAATATTTGGAAAAGTCAAGTTGAGGGGCTTCGCGAGGATCCAACTGCTGATCCACAATGTCATAGTCTTCGTATGCCATAGACCTAAATACTATCCTCTTCTCTTGATGGTATAATACAGAATTACAAATGAAGTTATAAAATTAAAATAGCGCATTATCGAATAAAAACTGACTCTATTCACCCTCGGAGCAATTATCTCATCCCCGGATTTCAATCCAAGTTCTCTAAGCGATACGCCATGGTAGAATGCTTCAGTAAAATTTTTGTGGAGTACACTTCCCTTGCGAATGACAAACATTTCTTCCAATTCCAGAGTATTACTTACACCACCAGCCTCTGCAATCATATCCCAAAAAGAGGTCGAAGGATTAAACCTGTACATGCCAGGTTGGCCAAATTCTCCCCGTAAGATAATGCGGATGAGAGGTATAATAACAATCTGAGGATTTTTGGAATAGGGTTTTAATTTCTCCATGAGGAGTTCAGTTGATTCCTCGACCGAAAGGCCGGCTATCTTTACCAGACCTATTGAACCTAATCGAATATTGCCTGTGCCGTCTATTGCAAATTCTTTATTATGGAAATTGGAGATAAATCTGTTTTGTGCCGCTTCAACATTTTCTTCATATATGAGAAGACGCAAGCCATCACCTCTTGCAAAGGTGAACGAATCGGGGGAGGCTGGTGATAGATAGTCAAAATATTCTGTTTGTGCTGTAGCCGTGTTTATGGTGAAAAACACAACAATCAATAAAAAAAAAGATCGTTTAAAATTTAGTTGCTGCGTGGTCATTCGAACCTCATTTTGTTGCGCTATCGTGAACGAAAATAACGATACCGTTTTGATTTTGTTTCCAGATTTAAATTTTTAAGGTGATTTTTGATCCGAAAGAATCCCAATTTTGTATAACCAAATCTCTCCGAATTCAACTCACTTTTTATGCCTCGAATTCCAAGACCTGGATTTTCCAGTATAATTCTTTTTAATTTTTCATTAATTGGCAGTTTGGGTTCGTCTACTTTGGGTGATTTTTTTCGCGATGTTGCCGGTGTGAAAGGTTTTATTTCGACATCAGAATTATTGGCTATTTTTCCACTGGGTGGAGTAAAACTTTGTCCATCCGCAGGTTGCACAAATTGTGTTTTTTGCAGTGTAATTGTATTACTTTCCTTAAAGGTTGGAACAGAAGAAGGATGCAAGTCACGGCAAAAGTCAAATTCATCAATGGCTTCCTCGATCGTGTCATAACTGGAGATAATTCGATTGAATTCCAACATTTCAAAAACTTCATATACTTCCGGCAGCATCTGGGTTAATTTCAAATCGCCGCCTTTTTCACGGATGCCACGTATTTCGCTGACAAAAACGCTCCATCCTGCGCTGCTGACATACTGCACATCTTCCAAATCAATGACAAACTGAATATTGCCTTTGTCTATGTATTGGGTTAATTCTTTGTGAAAGTCTGCGGCTGTGCTTGTGTCAATAAAACCTGATACTTTAAATAAAATAATATCATTTAACAACCCGACCCGGTGAACCTTTATATCAATGCCATCCATGTAAGAGCTTTACCTGTGTATCTCAAAAATTATTCTCCGTTTCTATTAAAATGTTTCTCTGTCATAATACAAAAAAGCAATGCTTTGTGCAGAACAGAGAATTCTTATTCATTACAAAGTTAGTGCCATATATGGGGCGTATGTCAAGCCTTTTGTGGTAAGGAGTAGGTAAATTGAAATACTATTAAATTAATATTTATAACTATTTAAAAAGTGTGTATATTCACAAAAAAAAGACTGGAAGGAAACGCATCATAGAGTAACTGGCAGGATGTCAATATCCGATACGTTGTTGTTCCAGTCTAATACAGCCGAAAAATGTACTGACGTTACGAGGTCTTTTTCTTTTGAATCACTTTTTTATAAAGTTCAATATAATTTTCAGATGATTTGTACCATGAAAAATCCGCAGAGATGCCGCGCTTTTGGATCGTTGTCCAGGTTTTTTTATCAGAAAACGTTTTGACTGCATTTTGCAGAGCAGCTAACATGGCATTTGCCGTGTAATCTTCAAAAACGAATCCGTTACCTTTTTCCGGATTGCTCACAAAATCGGTTACCGTGTCAGCTAATCCACCTGTTTTTCTGACCACAGGAATGGTGCCGTATTGCAGACTGTAAAGCTGATTCAATCCACCTGGTTCAAATCGGGAAGGCATAAGAAAAATATCACTGCCAGCTTTAATTTTGTGGGCAAGTTCTTCGCTAAATGTGAGAAAAACTTTTACCTTGCCTTTATATTTTTGGCTAATCTTTTCCAGCAATTCGTGATATTTTGGATCACCGGTTCCCAATACCACAAGTTGGATCCCCAGATTCATCATCTGTTCGATGGCTTGCTCAATCAGATCAAAACCTTTTTGTTCAGCGAGTCTGGAGATTATGCCTACCAGTGGGACTTCCGGTTCAAAGGGTAAGCCGACTTGTTCGAGCAGGTCTTTTTTATTTTCGATCTTGTCATCCAAAGTGTCGGGTCCGTAATTTTTTTTAATGAAATTGTCTGTTTCCGGATTCCAGACATCATAATCGACACCATTTAAAATGCCAAATATATCTTTTTTTCTTTGAATAAGGACATCCCGTAATCCGGCTCCCATTTCTTCGCTTTTTTGAATTTCCTGGCTATAAGTGGGACTGACAGTGGCTATTGCATCAGCCGTTAGGATGCCTGCTTTGAGAAAATTGATATTACCGGCACTGTCAAGTTCTTCTGATTTTTCTTTTAATGAATCGGGAAGGCCGATTTCTTCCAACAGGTCTGTGGAAAAAGACCCCTGGTAAGCCATATTATGAATGGAAAGCAAGGTGGCTGTCTCATCGAAAAAAGGATCATCTGTAAAATCGTGTTTTAGGAGCCATGGAACGAGAGCAGTTTGCCAGTCATGACAATGTATGACCTGGGGTTTCCAATGCAGCAGTTTGATGGTTGCCAATACGGCCCGGCAGTATAGCATGAACCGATGGGCATTATCGTAAAAATCGGCCCCTGTTTCCGAGTCTACATAAAGTTCATTGCGGCCAAAAAGTGGTTTATATTCAAGAAAATAAACCTGTACTTTAGAATCCGGAATAAAGGCTGATTTTACACTGGTCACATATTCTTTATCTCCCATTTGTACCGGAATTTCTTTTAATCGAATGACATCTCGCAGTACAAATTTACGTTCGCTAATTGAACCGTATCGCGGCATGATAATGCGAACATCGTGACCCATTTCATGCAACACTTTGGGGAGAGCTCCTGTCACGTCAGCAAGTCCCCCGGTTTTTGCAAAAGGCGTTACTTCTGAGGCCAGCATTAAAATCCTTAGCCTGTTCTTCATAGGAATACCCTATTTTGTTCGACAATGATCTTCAAAATAGTTAAAAATCAATCGATAAAGTAAGAAAAAATAAAGATAAAAGCAAAAGAATTATCGACTTGTTTTAGCTGTTCAATATTATCACAGCCGGGATAAAAACCGCCGGGCTTCGCTCACATACTCGCTTTCAGGATATTCGTCAATGAGTTTATTGAATTCAACTTTTGCTTGTTCTGTTTGTCCGAGTTCCATATAACACTTTCCAAGTTTTAATTGCGCATCGTCCCATTTGTTTGAATTTGGAAAAGAAAAAACTTTATTAAACTCCAAAAGCGCCTGGTTATAATTCCTCAAGGCATAGTGGCACTCTCCTATCCAGTACTGACAATTATCGGTTAACGAATTTTGTTCACCAGAAGCTAATAAAGCCTTAAATCTGTCGAGTGCTGCCTGGTATTCGCGAGCGCGATATAATCCCAGAGCCTGATTGTATTTTTCTTTAAATGACATACTGCCCGTCTCGCCCGAATGTGAAGAAGGAGTTGAGGTTGTTCGAGGTGTTTTCGATTCGAGTGTTTCTTCCTTTTCGTTAATCTCCATTTGGGTTTCTCTCATTTTTTGACGGAGACTGGAAATTTCAGCGTCCTTTTGATCTAATTTTTGTTCGAGTTGTTGCACTTCCCGTTCCAGCTCTTGCCAATTCGTCGGTTGGGCAGAAGTATCTTCCGGCTGATCAATCTCTGTTGGTGCTTGCTCGTCTTTAATCCCGAGAAGCCTTAATACTTCAGCTTCTTCGGAAGATTCAACATCATAAGAACCTTCTTGCCAGGCCTCTTCTTCTGAGCCATTCGATCCATTCCGGGTTCCTGCACAAGAGCCAAAGAGAAAGATGCTCATTAAAAGAAAAAAATAAATGATAAAACGTTTCATAATTCACTCCTACATTGTCTGTTTTTTTAAAATGATATAAGCTGCGGCGCTCCAGCCAATGAGCGCAATAAAAGATGATATAATTCGCCATCCATGAGATTCGCGGACAATATCGACTCGTATCGGATTCTGAGGAAGACCGGCATAACCAAGTCCTTTCATGTTTTGATTGAGGGCCACAATGCAGTATTCCAGTTTCGGATATATCACCTTTTCTGCTTCGATGACTGTTTCATAGTTGTTTTCTTTTTTAACAAGATTTTTTATTGACCATTTTTGCTGCTGATTATTTCTATACAAAAGTGCATTTACTTTTAGCGGAACAGAGGAAATAATTTTTGCTGTTATATTGATATCCGTATTTTCTTCTACACGCAATACAGGTTCGTGAATGACCAGAGGCGCTGATATACTGTCCGCCTGAAGATTGTAAGATTGCTTAACCAGACCGCCCTTTCTCTCGAACGGATGTTTGTTGGTTGTCTGGGTGATTGCATGCTGCAATGCATAGGGTATGCCTTTATAATCCGTGACATTATTTTCATTCAGAGGAAAATAATAGATTAATCCACCATAGATTGAGGTAATACCATCCCGTTTATCGCCGGTTACGATTTGATCCAGCTCGTCCATACTGGTATATTTGAGATCTACTTCGAGGTTGGCTGAGAAATTATTATTGATACGATATTCCACTCCGCCTGCTGCTTTTGTATACGTGGCAAAACCTTTTTGCAGGGCCTTGTTTTGCCGGATCGTTTTTCCCCCATATTGAGCCTCCCATCCAATGATCCCTGTTCCCAGCAGAGAATAAGGATTCCAACGCTTAAAGGGGAAAAAATTAAACCGGAAATTCAGACCAACAGGCATGGTGACTGTTCTGTATTTTCCTGATTCGGTAAGAAGCGGATGAATACGTGGAGCATCCGAATGTGAACTGAGATGCGAGTATCCCATTTCGCCTACGAGTGAAAAATACTCGGCCGGGCTGTAATGAATGAGAAAAGCGCCATTCCAGTTTAAGCGCGGTTTTCTCCAGTCACCTTCCAATCTGCTAAAGCCTGTTCTTGATTCCAGTCCTAATTTTGGCGATGCGGCAAGAGTTGGTCCCATGAACAAAAAAATGAAGAATATCAGCACGGGTAATCTGATATATTTATTTGATAGATTACTTTTCATCTACTGCTCTCATCCCCGTTTTTAAATAGCAATATATTCAGGATTTAGTGGAAAATCAAGAGTATTTTTGGCTATAAAAACCTAAGTTTTGGACTTTATAAAATACTTGTTGCCGGCCGCGAGTGCCAGTATGCCGGCGGCAACGAACAAAAGGCTAATGCCCTGATTCAAGCTTATATAACTACCATTTAATGAAAGCAAGACCATACTGTCTTCGTAGTATCGGAAAAAATCTATTATAAAGCGGGATAGACCATAAAGAATTAAAAACCAGAGAAAAAGGAATCCATCAAATTTTTTCCAGCGCTCGAGTACGAGCAGGGCGCCAAAAATGATGAGTCCATACAGTGAGGAATAGAGTTGAGTCGGAATGAGCGCGACACCTGGAAAATGGCTGCCTGCGGCGCTGTTCGGAGGGAATGTCGAACAGAAGGTGGAATGCTCCTCACATGGCAAGCCAAAGCAGCACCCGTTCAGATAACATCCAATTCGGGTGAGAAAGATGCCCAGGCCGACTGAGGGGATAACAATATCTGCAAATTTCAAAAACGATAGTTTTTTAACACGTAAATATATAAACGAACTAATGAAACTTAAGATAATGCCACCCAGCAAAATTAATCCGGCAATACCTATTTGTCCGTCACTTTGTACAGGATTTATAGTATCCAGCCAGCGCCCGCGGAATTCATCCAGATGAAAAAGTACATAGAGTAAACGCGAACCGACGATGGCGCTGATAATAATTAGCACTGACAAATCCAGAATATGATTTGGATCGATACCATTTTTTTTGGCTCGTCTGGTTGCTACATATATGCCAAACAAAAACGAAAGAGCTAACATAAATCCATACGATCGGATCTCAAAACTTCCTATGCGAAATAATATCGGGTGCAATCTATCCTCCTGGTCACCTGTGTAAGAGTATGAAATTCTGACTCGGTCATTAATTTTACTTTAAAAATTCAGGATTGTTCAAAAACCGTTTCTTTTTCACCATCCCATTGATACAGTGACGGTATGCCATTCTGCAAAACACCAAAAGTAAAGTCTTCCATCCAATTACCGGGATTTAAATACCAACCATGTTCATATTTTTGCAAAGCAGCAACGTGGGTATGCCCTAACACCACCAGGTCAAATCCCTCTCGAATTTTATTTCGAGCAAATTCCCGGTAATCATCATCGGAATAATAAATGTCACCTTTACCCGCCTGGCGACTTTTATGCGAAAACGCAAGAGCCATGGGAATGCCTATATCAGGATGAAGTAACCGAAAAAGTTTAATATTCAACTTGTTCCGCAATATGCGCTTCAGGAAACGATATCCTTTATCTTTTTTCAACAGCCCGTCGCCATGCCGGAGGTATATTTTTAATCCATTCTTTTCAATGATAAAATCATCCGGGTGCACGATCAAACCGATTTCTTGTTCCATAAAGCTATCCATCCAAAAGTCATGGTTACCGGCCATGTAATGGACAGACTGTTTTGTTGTGCGATCATCTAAACGAGCTAAAATATGAAAATGCTCTCTGGGAATGACATGTTTATATTCGAACCAAAAATCAAAAAGATCACCCACAATGATGAGATCGGCGTCTTGTTTTTGGACATGATCTAAAAAAGACAAAAATCGATCTTTTTTCAATTCTTCCTGTGCATCATTTTGAGCGCCTAAATGAGCATCTGAAATAAAATAGAGTTTATCCATAATGAAAAGCACGAGCTAATATAATTGTGAGAAATTTAACAATAAGATCGCTGAAAAGCAAGAAGTATGGTTGCAGGATAAAATCTGATGCAACCAGAAAAGTAAAGACTTGTAAGGTTATTTGGCCTGAAATAGTATATCCATAGCCGATAATATATAAAAGAACCCTTCTCTTTTATTTAATTTTCAACAACCTGACCGGACCAATCAATCCACCCGGCATGAGTTCTTCGCGGTCACTGCGGGAAATCCACTGCTGAGCGATAACATTATCTTTTAACGATCGGCAGTAATTGAACAACGTATTGGTTACTCTAATCCGCAGGTCGTTTGGTCCCTTTTCGAGTTGACCGGTTACAAGAAAGCGTTTTTGGCCCCACCATCGCACCCCAAGAGCAGTGCCGTTTAAAAAAGCTTCGGCAATGTCATGCACTTCTCCGAGATCCAGAACAGCGTTTTCGACATCTTCCACCACAAACCGGGTGGCGTATTCCGCTGTACCGGAAAAAGTTTTCAAGTTATTGTCATTAGCCCAGTTCTGGAGCGAAAGCATGGTTTTATCAAAAGTATCCCCGCGTACAGGCGAAAACGTGACCTTCCAGGGCCCCTGAATGCTAATAAAATTATCCTCATCCACTTCCGGTTGGGGAGTAGCTTTTTCCCGGGCACGCGGTTCAAAGACTAGTAATTTCGCCTCAAGAGGAAAGAGTTTCACATGTAACTGATGTGGAGTTGGCGTTTCCACCACACGACGTTCACCTGTTTCAGCATTCCATTCCCAGGCTGTTTTACCGGCAACAGGAAATGTGGCCCGGAATTGAATCGATTTGTCTTTGTTCGAATTGCACATGAAAAAAAGATCGCGGTCTTTATGTTTGTGTCGGATAACAAATAACCGCTCATCCGTTTCATCAATCGAGACGGACGGAGAAATACCAAACTCTTGCATTGTTTTGGCAATCCAGTCAGTGAGGTTTTGACGCATTCGGTAGCGCTTAACCTTGACTCGTTCTTGATGTTCCGCTATAATAGCCCTTATGGATTCTTTGACAACAAGATCATTTGTTTCATGATCAGCCAGGCCAGGCGACCGAAAAGGCTGCTCGTTGATGAATAGAATTTTGCCGCCATTCTCAGCAAAATTTAGCAGAGCCTGCGCTGTTAACGGGTGCAGTGATTTGACATCCGCACAAATGAGAATTTGATAACTCATCGGTCCATAGTTGAGACGACCGTTTTCAAACGAGGCGTTTTGCAAAATGGTGGCATTGACATAATCCGTTACAAAGCCATTATGGCTCAGCGCCTGCCACAGTTCATGCAGGTAACCGGGCGTGGTAATCCATGGATTGCGGTCGAGGCCGTGTTCGCGCCACACATCCGGTGTGGGACCTAAAATCGCCACATCGGCAACAGGCTGGGATTCCTGAAAAATCTGGCAAAGACGCGCACAATAATCCGACCAATACTTTATAAAAGGCCACCAGGGATTGTTCTCGTTAAAATAAGTTCCGAACCGAATCCAACCGGGAAACTGTGCCTCCGGTGGTGAATAGTTGAAACCGTGCAAAACAAAACGGTTAATACCGCCGGCAAAATTCAAATCTGTGGCTTGTTTAATATATTCCAGCGTGGCTTCAAACACGCCTCTTGTGTTGGTCATGGCTTCGCAACTGATAACCGGTCTGCCGGTCAAGTGGCCGCCGGAAGAGGCGTACTTGTTCCATGTGGCATATCGTATGTCATCGATAGCTACGCGGTGCATCCAGCCCGAATTAAACAGCCATTGATCGCTCTCCGGAATGTCCGGCACCAGGTAGCCGTCCAATAGATCGGTGTAAATCCAGGGATAACCATAAGCCTGGTACCGGCTTGTGGTTCCGTTCAGGTGACACCAGTTGTGATAGGGCAGAATAAACCGTTCCATAAACAGCTCTGCCAGGGTTTTGCTGAAATCATAGCGCACACGTTTGATGGTTTCAGCCAGGTCATCCGAAAGCTCAGCTTTTGTGTTCAACACAAGTGAAATATAAGGCAGAATGTTGTAGCCCCGGCGTTTTCGAAAGATGACCAGAAGATTATCCGTCCAATTAGCGCCTTCCAGTTCGATACTGTCGCAGAACATCGAAGATAGACCTTTTCCCATGGAACCGCTAAAAACCGGATTCAGTGCATCGGACATTCTGTCAAGATATTTGCGCACCGCGTTATCGTCAAAATGATCCAGAACCGGTCCGGCTGCTCCCCTGGCACCATACATGACATCCCGGAATTTATTTCGCCAGGTCAGTATGTAAAGTTGCCACTTTCCTTTGGGAACCTGGAATTCGACGTGATGAGATCTATCGACCTGCGATGTCAAATCGATTCGCTGATTGAAATTGTCAATTTTTTCCGGAAAGAGCATCAATTGAAGCAGTTTATGATCTTCATCCGCAGGAAAATCCAGGTCGATGACTGCGGTTTGCGGCCCTTCAAATTGCTGAATTTCCAGCTCAATGCCCTGGATGGTTTCGTCATTGTTTAGAAAATGCCCGCCGAATGGCCAGCCTGTTCCGACAATCAAGTCAACGATCATATCGTGAGATTCGGCTTCTTCCACCGCAACTTTTATCATGCGATTCCACTCTTTGCTGAGCCATTCCAGCGGTTTGCCGGAAAGATCTTTATAAAAATCCGGTAACGCAATCGGATTAATTTCCACACCGCCAGCGCCGCTTTCTGCCATCAACTGAATTTCCCGCCGTATTTCCTCTTCTGTTACACGATTGTCATTCCACCACCAGCGGTAAAACGGCCGCGATTTTGCCTGCGGCGACATAAACGCATCGTAAAGCGGATCTCCGGTTTTAGGCCTGACCGGTTTCTTTTCCGGTTTTTCCCGGGAGCATGAAAATGCCAGCAGGCCTGCACCTGCTGGCAATGATTTTAGAAAAGAACGGCGATTGAACGCTGACATGACGTCTCCCTAAAATTTTGTAAAAAGGATAAATTCACATTAGAACCTTACGTCCAGTGTTTTGGCATTTTTCTTTTTCACAGATTTAACATTTTCAAATTCTTGCCAGGTCTCTGTGTCCGGTTCTCCGACGACAACCTTGTAAGAACCGTGGTGAAAAGCTTTTGCTGTGAACGAATCACCTTTTATGCGCAGCGTGTAAATCGTATCATTGGTTCTTTCATCAATAACCCGAACGACTGGATCTTTCATTCCTTTTACGTTGATTGTTGGCAGCCAGGCTTGTGCCGCGCGTCCATAGTTGTCCTGCTGATCCACAGTGACCGGCCAGCCGGGATAGGCTACCGCGTCCGGTTGTGCCGGATCGGCAAACCGCGACCAGTTAGCAAAGGTGATTTGACGGGTTTCCCGGTTGAACGTGATGATGCCATAACCGGTGGCCCGGTCATAAAGCTGGGACGGCTTTTTACCTGTCTTTTCAGGATTGGCTACTGCTAAAACACGAATGTGATTGCCAAAACCATCCAGATAATTGCCGGTATATTTGGGCTGCCCCGGAATAGGGTTCAGGCCTTCGTGAGGTGGATACCAGCGCCGCGGCCACACGTTAGAAACAGAGGGCACGCAGATGGCATAGCCGGCATCGTTCCAGGTATCGACACCGTACTTGATGGAAGAGCCCAGATGCTGATCTCCGGCAATATGAAACGCAAACGCTTTGCGCATTTTACGCAACGCCTGGTTACGGCCGGTTTGCGGCCAGCCATTCGAGTCGAGGTCTGTAACGATTTTATCACCTTCAATATAAGTGCCTGCGGGAACGATGTCCAGCTTTGGAACGACTTTATCGGATTTAGCTGTCATAGGCAGTGTAGCGACGTTGGCAAAAATGGTTTGCGACAGCACTACTTTCATCCACGTTTTATGGCTCCAGTCCGCAGCCCAGGTTTCGAGAAAATTGAGCTGACGCTCGCCGAGTAATTTCGCTTCCGGGACATCAGCGTCATGAACCACATCAAAATCAGAGTTCTGCGGCCAGCCATTCCAAATGTCCGCTTCCGGCAGCAGCGGTTTTGGTGCCGATTTGAATTTACGGTCTTCAATAATCGCAAAACTGACTCCGGCATAATTTAAATCGGTGTAATACACCCCGATGCCTTGTTTGACGGGTTCCGGATCAAAAGGATCCGGCAGGTGGCTGGTTTGTGTTCGCTCTACCATACGGACAAAAACCGGCGGCTGCTTGTAACCACCGGTATCCTGGCGATCGTGATGCGTGCCTTCCGTGCCGGCGGCTTTGCCGCTACAGCCCCACAGGTTGCCGTGGAAAACATCGTGATCATCCGGGATGGCAACGGATGGAATGCTGTTTGTCATGTCGCGATAGGTCCAGCCGAAAATATACCACTTGCGCAAGTAATCAAGAATCGACGTGTTAACCGGCGGCGCATACTGCACACCATAGCCGCCCACGCCTTCGTAAATCTGATCTCCGGAGAAAAAGAGCAGGTCCGGTTTGTGCGCCTTGACGTGGTTGGTAATGTCCTTGTTCGGAAAACCAAGATCGTTGTTGCCGGTAAAAGCCGCGACTTTGATACTTTCCTTGTCCCAGGGTTCTTTCTGAATAGTGCCGTAAAAATAATCGGTTGCCAGAGAATCACCTTCAGCGAAATAGCGGTGTTTTATTCGAAAAGGATGCGACCGGCTGACATCCCAATCAGACACGCGAAAAGTTGCTGTTCGCGAAACAGGATCGATTGACGTTTCATCTACGGTTTGCCATTCTCCGTTTTGGTCTTTGATCTCAAGTGCAACGCCCCATTCGTCGTCCTTGCCGATAGGAGCTATTTGTGCTGTCAATTTCAGAGTACCGCGACTGAGTGTATACATCGAAAACATGATCGGTCCGTAGGTGCGGTCGGTATGTTTTTTAATTTTTGCACCAGAGATTTGCCAGTTATCAAACCACACTGACGGCTGGTCATTTTTTTCAGCTTTGTTAAACGAACTAACCAGAGCAAGACTGCCATAGAGTGTTGATGCCGGGATATCGGTTTTTTCAATCGTTGCCAGTTCTTCGCCGTTGGCCAGCCGGGTGAGAGAGAGCTTGAGATGGTAAAATTGACTGTCTGGCTCGGCATGCACGACAAGCTGCACACCTTCGGGCAGATAAGGTGCCACGCCAGCACCGTTTTTGTTTTCCTTCACCGGTACCTCGCCAATGAACAGCGTGCCCGAAGTAGTGAGACCGATATCAAGTCCTTTGCCATATATCGCGTCATCGCGGTAATCGTTAAACTCGCCACGGGAAGCCACCCGGAATCCGAACCAGTTGTGGTCTTTGCGCGGTGCGCCCGGATTCAGCAAACCACAATCGACCTTTACCGTGAAATCACCAGTCGATCGGATTAATCGATGACTCAACACATTGACATTGCGATTCCAGTCAGACACCACGCATTCCAGACGGCCATCGTTCACCTGCCAGTCCTGAAGGCGATTAGCCCATAGCTCAGGGGCTAACCAAATCCGCTGTGTGTGCGGCCAGGTTTTTGTGTACGTGTCAGCGCACAGAGAAACTATAAAGATCATAATAAAAAATGTGACATAAAAAAAGTTGCGTTTAAACATGGTTCCTCCCGGATCAATTGTTCAAGGAATAGGATTTTAAAAATAGCGAGATCCAAGCCCCGGTAATGCGGACGATCCCAACATCCGGTGCCAGGGTATAAACAATTTCATCATCCACAGATTCGGGGATGTCAAAAAGAAACTGGATGCAATTTTCATATTTTAAAGAATCAAGTTCAGCAGTGACGTTTGTACTTACGGTTACCGTGTAATCCCTGTTGGAGCTGCCAGGTGGTGAATACGGATATGTTGCATCATCTTTTTTCGTTACATCGAACCATAACGTTTCCTGGCCGTTTTTGTATTTCCATATTCGTCCCAGGTCATCTTTTCGAATCAGATCAGCGCTCTGTTGGTCTGGGCCATACGAGTAATAGCGTTTGTTGTTATGTGACTGTGTAGCCCAAATCCGGTGCATCGTTTCTGTGTCTGTATTTGGATTTACAAATGTCCATGTGTTGTTGACATCCATAGGAAAGTAATTTTTTATATCAGAGGGCTCAGTGCTGTTTTTATCGCAGCCCGAAAAGAGAAAAAGGCCTGCGAAAACCAGGAGAGATAATGTAATGCGATACATAATTCGGTCCTTTCAATTATATGGATTCATTATCTTTAGCGAGCCAGAAATGCTCGATTTCTTCCAATGACTTGCCTTTGGTTTCCGGGACAAGTGTTTTCACTACAACAAAAAGAACGATGCAAAACAAAGCGTATAACCAAAAGTTAAAGGCGTGATGAAATGTTTTCAGCAGCCACGGATTTTCGTCCATCATGGGAAAAGTTTGTGAAACAACGTAATTTGACGCCCACAGCAAAATAGTACAAATTGACATGGCACGCCCACGGATGCGGGTCGGAAAGATTTCTGACAGAATAACCCAGGTTACTGGTCCAACTGACAGGGCAAAGCTTGCAATATAGCCCAAAATAAAAATGAGCACCCAAATATCTGCTTGCTGAAAATACGCCGCCAGTCCGAGCGCTGTCAGACAAATGAACATGCCGGATGCTCCGATGAGCATTAAAGGTTTGCGCCCTATTTTGTCGACATTTTTTATGGCAACAATCGTAAATCCCAGATTGAAAACGCCGATAATTACCGTTTGCAGCAGAGCGGTGTTTGTGCCGCTGCCCAGTTTTTTAAAGATTTCTGGCGCATAATACAAAAACACATTGATGCCGGTCACTTGCTGCAAAATCGCCAGCGCCATGCCGACAAAAAGCAGCGTCCGCAAACCTGGTTTGAACAGTTCGCCGAGCGAGCCTCGTTCTTCATCCAGCGTTTTCTGGATGTCCTGCATTTCCTTGCCGGCCTTGATGCGGCCGCAGATCTTTGTCAGTATATCGCGCCCCTTTTGAATCTGTCCCTGTTTGATCAGCCAGCGCGGACTTTCCGGAACGAGGAACAGCAAACTAAAAAACAACACCGCAGGTATCGCTTCTGACGCGAACATCCACCGCCAGCCAACAGCGATGTTCCATGAGTCCTCACCCGAATTGGCTATAAAATAATTCACAAAATAGACCACAAGCATGCCAGTGACAATAGCGAACTGGTTCCAGGATACCAGACGTCCGCGAAGGTGAGGTGGCGAGATTTCAGCGATAAATAGCGGCGATAACATAGACGCAGTGCCCACGCCAAACCCGCCGATCATGCGAAAAATGACAAATTGTTCAAGCGTTTGTGGCAGGGCGGAGCCGATGGCAGAGACGGCGAACAAATTCGCTGCTAAAATGAGCACTTTTTTACGACCGAAAAAATCAGCTAATACTCCGGCAAATGCAACGCCGCCGACGCATCCCAAAAGTGCGCTCGATGCCGCCCACCCCATATTGGCAGCGCTGAGTCCGAAATGAATCCTCAGAAAACCGATTCCGCCTGAAATGACGGCTGTATCGTAGCCAAATAAAAGCCCGCCCAATGCTGCCACAAAAGCAGCGAAAAACACGTATCGTTTGCTATAGTCCACCTGGATTATCCCTTTTGAGTGTTTGTTTCAAACCAGAAAAACGCGCGGAAACCGGTAAATCGTGTTAATTATCCTCCTTGCTCTTTCTCTGGAATCAGCCGCCAGCGCCCGATGTATGAGTTGCCGTACATAACAATTCCAACATTTGGGGCAAAAACGTACCAATAAGCGTCCTCATCGCGATGTTTGTTTTCAAAATAAAATGAGATACAATCATCAAAAGACCGGGTAATGATATCGACGTAAACATTTTTTGCGACTGTCACCTGATAAGCCGCCTCTGTGGAATCACCGGTAGGAGTATAGAGATATTTCTTGTTATCATTTTTGGTGAAATCCAGATAGACTTGATCACGCTCCGAATCATACGTCCATATTCGACCTTTGTCATCCTGGCGGAGGAGGGTAGCGGTTCTTTCGATTTCCCCAAATGCATAATAGGTGTGTCCTTTGAGGCTGCTCTTGTCCCAGATTCTAAATACAAGAATTGAAAGCCCTTTCTCGTGCTCCAGCGTCCATGTTTTGTTGACTGTGAGTGGAAAATAATTGCTGTAATCAGAAGGCCCGGCAGGATTTTTATCGCAGGAACTGAAAAGAATAATGATAATAAACAAAGTTAGAACATATTTTATCATAGTAACTCCAACATGCATGGATAAAATATCATATTGATAAATAATCATCAACGGCTTCATGAAAGGCTTTTTTTAATTCTTGTACAGTATTTCCTTCAAATGTCACAAGATCATTTATACCCTCAATTTTGCCATAAAAAGTCTCATCATCAGAATCAAAGTGAACAGAACCTATAAATTCTTTATACTTAAGTAGGTCTTTCATTATATATATCCTTGTGATTTGAGCTCTTGCCAGATTAATTTAATTTTTGAATAATGGAGAATTATCAGGTTCATGCATTATTTAAACGGGCCGTCCATTAAATTCCCGGTAAGCTTTGACCATAGCCACCACGTTCTCTACGGGCACATTTCCCTGGATATTATGCACGGTATTGAAAACAAATCCGCCATCGCGGCCGAAAATTTCACAGCGTTCGATTGCTTCTTTATAGACTTCTTCTGGTGAACCAAACATCAACGTCGTTTGGGTGTCCACACCGCCTCCCCAAAATGTAATGTCTTGGCCGAACTCGTTTTTCAGATCAACCGGATTCATTCCCGCTGCCGTGCATTGCACCGGGTTCAAAATATCAAAACCGCTTTCGATAAAAGCCGGGATGAACGAGACCACAGAACCGCAGGAATGCTTGAACGTTTTCCAGTTGGGGTTGTTGTGAATCCAGTCATTGATTTTCTTGTAATAAGGCATGTACAAAGAACGGTAAGTTTCTTCGGAACAAAAGGTGGAATCCTGAGTGCCGAAATCTGTGCCGCAAATAAAAACGATATCCACATTATTGCCAACAGCAGCGGCGAGTTTGTTCAAATTGTTAATAGCGATTTCGGTTTGCCGTTCGAAAATCTGGCGAATATAATCCTGGCGGGTAATGACAGACATGTACCACTCGGCAATATCCCGGATGCCTTTGGGATATTTCAAAGACGGCGCAGGGACCAGGGCAATATCGCCAAGAGCTGTTCCGCCAAAGGCAGCGATGACCGCCCGCCCGGTTGCGGCGGCTCGTTGTGATTCCTCAGCATAGTAATCCAACTCTTGCTGAGATATGTCGCTGAATTCTTCCAGGTTGTCTTCTACGTTCAGATTATTGTCATCAATCGGTTCCTGGCGAACGATGGTATCAAAGAAAAAGCCGTCTTTGGGCATGCGTGCGCTTGCCGGGGCAGAGGTGTCGCCTTCCGGATAGATGAGAAAACTGCCATCATCGTCGATGGTGGTTTTGAAAAGTTCAGGCACGAGTACCTCAAATCCGTCGTGAAAGCGCCAGGGTTTCCAGTTCTCATTACGAAAACCAAACAAAGTTTTATAGCTGTGTGCCGGTTCGACATCCACGCTCATCACTTGCTGTAGATCCGGTTCCACCAGTCCCAGCATTTGATAAGGTTCGTGAACTTTGACCAAATGCTTTTCCAAACCAAAATAATCACGCAAGGCTGCAACCATTTTGACGTGGATACCTGTCACCGCTGTCGAGCCGAAATCCACAGGGATAGCATAGGGTTGTTCGTGATTGAGCGATTTGAGAATACGTTCACGGGATGTCATAATTTCCTCTCCTTTTTTTCATCTGAACCGATTTTACAATATTATAAGAAAATTATTATTTGAATCAAAGGAGATTGTGATTTTTTATGAAATACCTCAGTTACAATTCCAACAATGGGTCACAAAGCGAGTAAATAACACATTATAATTTCCAAATTTATAGTATGATACAACATTTATGCAGCAAAGATTTGTGACCCATTGTTTCGTTTAGATCGAACATATCAACCAATCACTGAGCATATACTTTTTTATAAAGCATGCGCCTGTACGAAACAAAAAAGCTCCTCTGAAAAGAGGAGCTTAAATGGCTCACAAATCAAAACCCGGGCCTCGTTGGCCACCCTGAAATCCCTGATTCCGGCGCAAGGGAATGTTCATTCCGTCTGTCTTTTCCAGCCACTGCCACAATTTGTCTTTAAGTTGATTTACAGTCTCTTGAAGCTCGGGCCTGTCAATGAGATTGTTCATCTCTTCCTGATCGTTTTGCATGTCATACAATTCTTCTGTCGCCCACATTCCATGATAAAAGATATATTTCCATTTTTCCGTCCGGACACCGAAGGTGGTTGGTGTTTGCGGGAAATTCCATTCCCAATAATATTCATAAGAAGCCTCGTCGCGCCAGTCGGTTGATGAACCAGTTAAAAGATGGACAAAAGACCTGCCGTCCATGTAGGGCGGCGCCTGGATTCCGGCCAGATCCAGAACAGTCGGTGCCACATCGATGTTTTGCACCATTTGCGGAACCACAGTTCCCGGTTTTATCAACTCCGGACAATGCGCCAGAAAAGGAATTCGCATGGACGGCTCGTACATGTGGCGCTTGTCGATCAGGCCGTGTTCGCCGAAGCAAAAACCATTGTCGCCCATGTACATGACCATGGTATCCTCGGCCATATCATGTTCTTCCAGGTAGTCCAGAACCCGGCCCACGCTGTCGTCGATACCAAGAAGCGTTTCGCAGTATCGACGATAAAATGTATCAAAGTCCATTTGACCGTGATACATGTAATCCACGCCGTGCCAACTGTAGCGCTGGGCTTTTACCCAGAGTGGTTTGCCTTTGTAATTTTCTTCGGTGTTCGCCATGCTGGCCGGATATGTGAGTTCGACATTGTCGTATTTGCCAAGATGCCGTTTGGCCGGTTTGAACATGGCATGGACAGCTTTGTGCGAGAGGTAAGCGAAAAACGGTTTGTCAGGATCGCGTTCTTTTTCCAGCCAGTCAAGGGTATAATCTGTCAGCAAATCGCTGATATAGCCCTCGCGTTTGACATGTTCTCCGTCAACGTTCAATTCCGGGGCGTAATATACGCCCTGGCCTTTAAAGCTGACCCACTTGTCAAAACCGGGACGCGGATCATCCCGGCCATGACCCATGTGCCACTTGCCGAAGAACGCGGTCTGATAACCTGCCTGTTGCAGATATTCCGGGAAAAATGTCGTTCCTTCAGGAATGTCTACGTTATTGTCCACCACACCGTGTTTGTGAGCGTACTGGCCGGTCAAAACAGTTGCGCGGCTGGGTGAACACAAGGACGTGGACACGGTGGCGTTTTTGATATATGCTCCATTCTTCGCCATGCGGTCCAGGTTTGGTGTTTCGAGAAATTCGGGCTTGTTCAAAAACCCCATAAAGTCATAGCGATGATCATCGCTCAGGATAAATATCACATTGCGCGGTTTGGCACCTGTTTTTTTTAGTTTCGTTTGTGCCGCTGCTTTTTTACGTCCTAAAAAAGATAATGCTGCAGCAGTGGCTCCCAATGACCCTAAAAATGAGCGCCGTGAAGGGAATGATTCCGTACGTTCCATTCTTGTTTCTCCTTTGCTATGAAACTGTTTTTTTATACACCAATGTTCATAAAATAATAATGAGTGCAATGACATTCAAGGACTTTTGTGCCTGAACATCTATTGATACCCGCTTTGCTCATGGTCAGAAGATCAGTGAAAAAATGATCTGTCAAATGACAGAATATCCTTCATCCAGGCTATTTAAAACCTGCATGTCTTTTTCTGAAATCTGAAAATCAAAGATACCGGCATTTTCTTTGATATGCTCTTTTTTTTGTGATTTGGGAATAACAATGACATTGTGTTGCAGACTCCAACGAAGAAATATCTGCGCAGGTGTTTTTTTATATTTGCGGGACAAATCTTTTATTTGAGTGTGATCGAACCGCCGGCCGCGAGCCAGGGGTGAATAGGCTTCCAAAAAAATGTTTCGCGACTGGCAGTAATCCATGATCTTTTTCTTAAAATTAAAGGGATGAAATTCAACTTGATTGACCGAAGGCACAACATCGCTTTGATCAATTAGTCGCTGGATTTGCTCGCTGTTAAAATTACTCACGCCGATAGAACGGCACAGTCCCCGCTTCTTTAATTCGATAAGCGCTTCCCATGCGTCATAATGTGTGACCGGTGAGGGCCAGTGCAAAAGATAAAGATCGATATAATCTGTATTGAGACGTTGCAAACTTTTTTCGCAAGCGTTTATGGTTTTATTATAGCCAAAGTGATTGGGCCAAACTTTGGTGGTGATAAAAATATCTTGCCGCGCAACATTGGTCTGACGAATGCCATCGGCAACAAAGGATTCGTTGTTGTACATTTCCGCTGTGTCGATATGCCGGTAGCCCATGTCCAGCGCGTAAATAACTGCATTGGTAATATCGGGTGTAGATATTAACTGGTACGTTCCCAATCCCAAATAGGGCATTTCAACCCTGTCGTTCAATATGGCTGTGTCTGAAATCGAATTCATATCGTGTTCACCTCATTCTCTTATCGGAGTCGCAGAATTTTTCATGGCTTTTGTTGAGTTAACAAAAATACGGTAACTTTGATTCCGACACGACCGATTGCTGCTTTTTTTAAGTGTATATTTTATTTTGAAAAGAGGATAAAATTGTTATTATTAGTAAATGAAAAATATAAGGTAAACAGATGTCACGTTATTGGTAAGAAAATATGAAAAAGCGAGGTGGATATGCAAAAAATAACACGTCGACAATTTATCAAAACATCCGCTGGTGCGACTGCATTGTCAGTGACACTCCCGGCTGTTGCTGCTAATAAATCGCATTTCTTGGGCCCTGTTGAACTCGGCGCCACCGGAGTTAAAGTCAGCAGGCTCGCGTTTGGAACCGGCACCCACGGCAGCGAACAAAGCTCCAAGCAAACACGCCTGGGTATGGAAAAATTTGTCGATTTGGCTCAGCATTGTTATGAATCCGGAATCCGGGTGTTTGACATGGGAGATACTTATGGTTCACATCCTTTTGTCCGGGAAGCGCTAAAGAATATTCCAAGGGAAAAAGTCACATTGCTTACCAAAATCTGGACGCGGCCTGCTTCCTGGGCGCAGTTCGCTACAGCACAAAAAGCTGTGGACCGGTTTCGTAACGAACTGGATGTCGACATGATTGATATCGTGGTGATTCATTGCATGGTTCGCCCGGATTGGCAGGACCATCATGCCAGAGTATGTGACGGTCTTTCCGAGCTGCGTGAACGCGGTGTGATCCGTACGTTCGGTATATCATGTCATTCATATCCGGCTCTGGTGGCTGCAATAGAATCAGAATGGACTGAAGTCATATTGGCGCGGATCAACAACACTGGAACGTTGATGGACCACCTGCCGGATAAAGTGGTGCCGTTGCTCAAGCAAGCCCGCCAAAACGGGAAGGGCATTATCGGGATGAAAATTTACGGTGGTGGCAAAACCCGTGAAGAAGTGCAGCGCGAAAGTTCCTTGCAATTTGTCTGGAACAGCGGCGCTGTCGATGCTACGACGATTGGCTTTGCCAAACCGAAAGAAGTCGACGACACGCTGAAACGCATGCAACGGATTGTTCCGGCTGTGCTGAAATAAAAACAGTCTTTTTTTTGTAGCGAAAAAAATCCAAATTATTTGCCGGTCATTAAACCAAATCATCAGGTGAACATTATGAAATGGACATTTTTCATTTTTTTTATGACCTTTTTCCCAGGGCTCGTTCTGGCGCAACCATTTAACAGCGAAGCTCATGATGTAGTTATCGATTCGGCAGGAAATGTGTATGTTGCTGGAAGCGGTAAAGTGGCGAGTACGGATTACAATTACGTCACTGTAAAATATAACACTGTTGGGGTAGAACAGTGGATCGCCACTTATAATGGTTCTGGCAATACGCGCGATGAAGCCTTTGCCATTGCTCTGGACGAATCGGGGAACGTATTTGTCACCGGCAGCAGTGGCGGTGATATTGTCACGATAAAGTACAGTAATTCAGGTATCCGGCAATGGGTATCGCGATATGACGGCAAAGGCGATGAGTCGGACGTGGGTAAAGATATTGTTATTGATGAAAAGGGAGAGGTGTATGTGACCGGAAAAGCTCACGATCCGGAAACAGATTATGACTACATCACCATAAAATACAATGCTCAAGGACAAAAATACTGGGCACTGCGCTATAATGGTCCGGGAAACGGAGTGGACGAGGCAGTTGCACTGGCGCTGGATAGTGATGGAAATGTCTATGTCACCGGTTTTAGCGATGGCGGGAATTCGACTCGATTCGATTATGCAACGATCAAATACAATCCCTGGGGGGTTCAGCAATGGCTGGTACGCTACGATGCGAACAATGGTGATGACAAAGCGCATGATATTGCGGTATCGGTGGACAATGATATTTTTATCACCGGGGAAAGCTTCCATCCTGACACTGAGCTGGATTATGCGACGATAAAATATAACGCATCTGGCGTCAAACAGTGGGTCGTTCGGTTTAACGGCACAGCTAATGCGGATGATGCTGCTCATGCTGTGGCTGCTGATCAATCCGGCAATGTGTGTGTGACAGGCATGAGCCGCAATCAAGAAACAGGCAATGACTATGTTACCTTAAAATACAATACCTCGGGCGTCAAACAATGGCAGGCGAGCTATGACGGACCGGCAGTAGAAAATGATAACGATACCGCTAATGATATTGTTATCGATGAACTGGGCGATATTTACGTGACCGGAAACAGCTTTGGCGCGGAATCGTCTTCCGATTTTGCAACGCTGAAATACAACAGTTCTGGAGTCAAGCAATGGGTAGCCCGGTTTAATGGCCAGCACAATTCCGATGACCAGGCTTTTGCCATTGCCCTTGACCAGAAGGGCACGACCTATGTTACGGGTAAGACAAAAATATCAGCCGCGGAATACGACTTTGCCACGGTGAAATACAATTCCTCCGGAATCCAGCAATGGATCACCCGGCTGGACACTCTGGTCATGACTAAAGTTCATGATAGCGTGACAAAACCGGCGGCGCATCGCCTGTATCAAAACGTTCCCAATCCGTTCAACGCATCGACTGTTATTCAGTATGATGTTCTACACGCTACTCATGTAAATCTCAAAATTTATGATATTACCGGTCGCGAGATTTTTACTCTGGTAAATGAGCATCAAACGCCGGGTCACTATTCGTATCGTTTTAACGCGCATAATCTTGTCAGCGGTGTTTATTTTTACAGTTTTAAAGTCGGTCAAACATTTTCAGAGATGAAAAAGATGTTGCTTATTCGTTGAATGAAAAATACTGCTATTTCATTCATAAGCGTTCACAAAATTCAGGAGGAACACATGGAAAAAGGTCACAACATTACCTTGCTGGGAACGGGTCTCATCGGTATGTTTTATACCATGACACTGCACAAATATCACAGCCGTCACCGGGTGCACACAGTTTTTTCGCGTACCGAAGAGCACGCCAAAAAGTTTGCCTCGGAGTGGAATATTCCCATTGCTACAAATGATATGCGAAAAGCCATCGATGATCCGGAGACTGATGTCGTGATTGTCGGTATTCCCAACGACCGGCATCTGGAGGCTATTGAATACGCAGCCAAGGCTGGCAAGGCTATTCTGTGCACCAAGCCACTGGCCCGCACTGCTGAAGAAGCCAAACAAATTCTGGATATTGTGGAAAAACACAATGTCTATACAGCCTATCTGGAAGACCTGGCTTATACACCAAAGACACTGAAATCGCTTGAATCTGTTAAAAACGGCGCGCTTGGCAAGATTCTTTGGGTTCGGTCGCGCGAAACCCATCCGGGTCCGCATAGCGCCTGGTTCTGGGATAACAAACGCGCCGGCGGCGGTGCACTGGTTGATCTGGGATGCCATTGTGCCGAGATTATTCGCAATTTCGTTGGCAAAGACATTCGTCCTGTGGAAGTGATGTGCTGGACCGACACGCTGGTTCATAACATTCCGGCCGAAGATCACGGCATTGCCCTGATTCGCTTTGCTAACGGCGCTATGGGCCAACTGGAAGTGAGCTGGGCGTTCCGCGGCGGCATGGACCTTCGTGACGAAGTCTCCGGTACCGAAGGAACAATCTGGCTGGATCACTTTTTACGCACCGGATTTCAGATGTTTACCAGTGTAGGCCAGCAAGGTTACATTGCTGAAAAAGCAGAAGGAGATACTGGCTGGCTGTTCCCGGTCGGCGATGAAGTCAATGAGCTCGGTTACACGCACATGTTTGTCGATGCATTCGAGGCGATGGATGAAAAACGTGAACCCATGGAAACATTTTATGATGGTTACGTGATCAATGCGATTTTGGATGCCTGTTACCGGTCTGCCAAAAACAAACGCTGGGAACCGGTTGAATTGGAAGACTGGCGCGGTAAAGAAATCGAGGAAACAGAAAAAACCGGCGCCCGCATTGTTGATGAAAAATTCGATCTGGTGAAAGAAGAAAAAATGCCGGATGGCGGTAAAAAACTTATTCTACGCGACCGGGAAAGCGGTGAAATTATTGAACGGCTGGAATAATAACAACACCGGCGGCGCAACGAGTTGTTGCGCCGCCTGAATTTTATGTTAGTTTAAAATAGTCAGGTTCGTTCCCCGGTTTCCATTTTATATTACAGCCCATGGACGGTTTTTGATCCTGCGGAACAGGTTCTCCTGCCACTAGTTTGTTCACTGCCTCTGTCAGATCTTTACCTGTGACCGGCACGTCGTTGCCCGGACGACTACTATCAAATTGCCCCCGGTAAACAAGCGTGTGGTTTTTATCAAACAGGAAAAAATCCGGGGTGCAGGCAGCTTTGTAGTTTTTGGCGGTTTCCTGTGATTCATCGAACAGATACGGAAATGAGTAATGATGCTTCTTTGCGAATTTCTTCATTTTTTCAGGAGAATCATCCGGGTATTTAGAAATGTCGTTGGCATTGATCGCTACCACGGAAACTCCTTTATTCTGATATTCCTTTGCCCGGTCCGCCAAGGTCGGCGCGATATGCTTGACAAAAGGACAATGGTTGCAGATGAACATCACCAGAACAGGCTTGTCTTTAAAATTCTGAGTGGACACTTTTTGTCCATCCAAATCTGGCAATTCAAATTCGGGCATTTTCGTGCCCAGGTCTAACATAGTTGAAGGTGTATTCGCCATGGTAATCCTCCTTTACAATTCCTTTTCAGTTTCATAATCGGTTTTTCGATACAGCGCTATTTAATATGTTTTTATCAAATGAAGAATTCGTTTAGCGATTGTATGTTTTCAAATCGTAAATAATCATTTTTCGAGATTCAGATAAAACAACAATGACAGGCGATGTTAAAATTCCTGCTTACAGGTGCGGTTCTCGGATTTTCAGCCGGTATCAGTCCGGGACCACTGCTGGCGCTGATTATCAGCGAAACCATCCGGCATCATGCTTTCTCAGGTATTAAGGTTGCTTTTGCGCCGCTCATTACTGATGCGCCGATTGTAACGCTCTGCTTTCTGGTGCTCAACCAGGTGTCCAATATCCCGGCAATACTCGGTGTTATTTCTATTTTGGGCGGACTTTATGTGGCATGGCTCGGTATTGATAACCTACGGGTAAAGGAAATCAACCTCACGGCTCGCACTGTCTCATCCCGCTCTTTGTGGAAAGGAGTAGTAACCAACGCACTGAGTCCGCATCCTTATCTTTTCTGGCTTTCTGTCGGTTCGCCACTTATGGTGCGTGCGCTTGAGATGAGCGAGATAACATTAGTGCTGTTTTTAGCAGGATTCTATTTCTGTTTGATAGGCGCCAAAGTTGCCATTGCAATTCTAGTAGGACAATCAAAGCGTATCTTATCAAATTATGTTTTCAAAATAGTAAATCATATCATGGGAATTATCCTGATGCTTTTTGCCGGACTTTTAATAAGGGACGGGATTCGGTATTTAAGTTCGATTATGCTCATGTTAGAAGAATCAAATCGATTTATGGGGAATCCGTTTTATGCCGTTTATATCTCATGGATATGATTGATACATTGTCTCTTTGGATTGATCTGTTTTCTTTACACTCACTTTGGGATCGAGCTGCGCTTTGATCATCTCTTCGCTCCACGCCACTTTGATTATCTTTTGGGGGCGGACTTGTATGGGGCCATTGACAAATTCCGGAATGTTGTAAACCCGAAAAAGCCTTTTGTATAGTTCCGGGTCTTTTTGCGGTAAAATAAAGGGCTTGCTGAAATGTCCATCCGCATCAAAATAACTGAAATATAAATCGGTGCATAACCCATCCCGGCGTTTACTGCTAAATACAATCCAGCGACCGTTACTGGACCAGCAATGATAACTTTCAGCGAAACTGCTATTAAGCGGATCTGCTTTGCGGTAAGTGTTGGTTTTCGTATCCAGCAAGTAAAGGTCTGACTCTGGCCTGTAAAGCGGGAAATAGCTATAATCCGATGCACAAAACAAAATATATTTCCCGTCGGGAGAAGGCTTTTCATGGGCAACGCTAAAGCCTGTTTCTTCTGCCAGTAAGATTGGTTCAATCTCACTCCATGAATCGTTCTTCAGATCATAAGCGACCCGCATCAAATCGTATTTTATGTGTTTATAAGGCTGTTCGAATTTGTCATAATGCGCAAATCCAGGCGCGCTGCAAAAGTAAAGGTATGTGCCATCAGGTGACCACTCGGGATAGGTTTCCATTCGATCATCTCTGCATATTTTAGGTGATGTGGTGATCGTATTTGTTTTGACGTTGTACAAAAGCAGGTCAGAGGCAAGATCCAGAACATCACGGTTTTCGCCCACAGCATGAAAAACCTGCCGAACGCTATTAAACGCAAATGCAATGATGTCTCCATTGGGATGCCATGATCTGTAAGATGTCGCTCTATTAAATGGGGTGCTGGTATCTATCTTGACGACCTCATCGCCATCTATCATTATCATGGACGT
>CAZSMC010000015.1:53073-64386 GCA_964607755.1 uncultured Cytophagia bacterium
AGCTCCATTGGCCTTTTTTATTTTGCACAAAAATGGTTATGCTCAACGGCTTGTCACGATTCAGACTCAGCAGATTTTTCCATTTTTTCGGTGATATCTCTATGGTGGAAGATTTGCTGAATATGCCAATATCGTCACCTTTATCAGATGTAATATGCACATAGTACGCCTGCCCCTGTTCATTGATAATAAAGTTGGTCGGAGCAATATTGGGAGGTATGGTGATATTGGTATAATCCGGTTCAATGACCGGCTGCCTGGCGATAGAATCGCAATTTTCTATATCCGGCATTTTAGCCTTATCTTGCGTGCAATTCAGTATAATTAGTATATGGGTGAAAAACAAAAGGAGAAAAAAACGGCTTTTATTGCGCATGCTAGTATCCTTTTGGTTTGTATTGATACAATGCATAAAACCAGTAGGTATGTCGATACTTTTGTTCAAGCTCCTTGTAGGCTCTTTCTGCATTTTTATCATATTTTGTCAGAATTTGATTGAAATCGATAAATTGACGGATGGTTTCATCTGAGATATTCAGTCCCTTTACGCCAATACTTCTTTTCCCTGTAAGTTGAATGTAGATGAGAATAGCTTCTTCAAAATGACGCGGAATCCTGCTATAGTTAAACTCGTTCAGTCGATAAATCTGTTCTATAAAATGACCGATGTCTCCTTCGAGTAGACACTGCGCCATATAATATTCAAATGCCATTTTATTTCCGTGTGTTTGTAGCATTTCTTCCAGGCATAGTTTTGGTTCCATCGACGAAACAAGAAAATCGTTTTCAGGCAGTGCGTCTTTCAGGTATTTGAATTGCGGAAAAGTCGTCAGATCAGCCGTATCGGCGAGTACCTTTTGATATTTTCCTGCCCAGGTCCGGTGCCATATTGTTTTTCGGAGTTTTTCCAGGTACCGTGCTGCAATGTCTCGATGTCCTTCTAACATATTCACCAGCACAAGACGCTGAAGATTCCAGGGTGTTTCACCGTGTGCTGCCACAGCCTCGTAAGCCCAGTGTTCTGATTCGTTTAAAATGCCGAGGTCAAAAAAGAGATCGCTATGTTGGCGCGGGAACAATGCCAATATGCTGCTATGCATGAAAAGACCATCTCCGCCAAAGTGCCGCGTGTAACGGAACAATTCATCACATAAACGTCCGGTATGGTATAATGCTCGATAGGTCTGAGATTCAACAACACTCCGTTCCGATCGCCCCTCTTTTGCCATATCGAGCACCTTTTCCCATTCTCCGAAATGCGAGCAATAATCGATTTGCAGAAATACCTTTTTACTCTTTTCAAATGAAGTGAGCACGAGAGTAACAAGTGCAAGAAACACCATTCCACGAATTACCAGGTCTGCTTTTGAATCCCGGCAAAAAATTTTCCCCAGAAAGGCATTTTTGTTTTCTTTTTGCTGTTCGATATATTTCATCTCGAACCTTTTTAAAATGAGAACCAGCGGGAAAAATGCATATAAAAGCCAGGACAGCCAGTTCACCTGGTATGTGTCATAAAAAGTAAACTGCAGCCTGTACGCATCCTGGATGGAAATAATGAACACGGTTGAAGCAGCAACCCAGGGCAGCGTACCTGCATACAAGACACATATTATGGGCAGTACAATTTTGCGGCGATATAGAATTTCATAGATCACAATCGTGGCCGCAAAGATAAAAACCTGATTTGCCGTGAGGTAATATAACAGGGTATGAAGAAGCACATAGAATAAAATTCGCCCTGTCCAGTTGGATGGAGAGAACCGAACGTAGATATTCAGGCTGATTAGAATCCAGAGAATACCAAGGGTGAAAACGAGTGGATAATTATAGTGACTGTGCAAAGCCAATAAAAAAACAGAGGGGACCACATGCAGATAACGAAGCGGGCGGTTTACATTTACGGATCGGAGAAGCCCTTTCATATTCCAGGCAATGCGCCAAAAAATAAAAACAAGCAGCAAGGCCCCTGTCCAGGAGTGATAAAAAAATTGTGAAAAAAACCTCGACAAAAGGTCATTTAATCCTCCCGGTTCGTGAAGAAATTGAGCCATAAAATGGTGATCAAAGAAGAAAACCGGTTCCTGGGATTGGTAGATGAGTTTCGGATCAATCCGCAATAAAAGATAAATAAAATACAAAGACAGTAGGAGTGCTGACAATAACAGGGACTTTTTGTCATTTTTCTGAGTGTGGTTTGGTGCCCTTGCCATAATGTTCTCCATAATGTTTTTGTGAACTGTACTGGTTCTTTCACAACAAAAAACTATCGGCGCTTGCCTCCTCAGGAAACGCAATACTGCTTTAAAAACCGGATAAATAGAATGACTGTTATGTTCGATTGTTTTACATCAAACAATGGCACAAGTGCCGCACGCTCCTCTGTGAATATCCGTACTCATCCATCCAATCCGTGTCCTATTTTTTCCCTTGGCTTCTCCAGGTGCTATGTTGTTAAAAAGTTCAGTCTCTTGAAAATAAAGAAAATCCAGTTTGATTGACGTGAATATCTGTTGTCAGTTCTGCCGAGAAAACAAAAGAGTCTACAAAAACAACAAGAGGGAAAGAAATAAAAAGGCGCATAACCACCTCTTGAATGTTGTAAATATCTTTTTATTCGTGCGCGCACCGGAAAAGATTTCAGGAAATGCCATTCGGAACTCGCCAGGAGCAAAATTTTCCGATGTTTTTAATAAGATAAAAACAATTTGTAAAAATCAAATCAATTATTTCGGTGGCTGTCTTTTTTTCGCCACAAAAACACCAAAACACTAAATCCCACCAAATTGTTTTTCGTGTCGTTTCGTGTTTTATCATTGAATAAATTCGTTGCACTTTTGCCAAACTTTTCTTAATTAATAGCTCATGTCGAACGCTTCCGTTAAAATGTGCTGTTCAGGAATTCAATTCCACTTTGGCGCTGGCAATGACCAAAAAACGAACTGATGGTTGATTGTGCACTAGACAGTTGCTTTATTGTGTGTATTAAAACGTGCCGGGGCGAGAGCGTTGGCGTGCGGCACATGGACAGATTAATTTTAAAAAGGATTCTATTTTAAAAGGTATCGGTTGCGCATTTTCACATGGATATCGTAACCACACTGCTGGCATTTTTAGGATTGGCCTTTCTCGTCGCCGGAGCAGAGTTGATGGTCCGCGGCGCTTCACAGCTTGCCCGGACTTTGGGTATTTCTCCGCTGCTCATCGGACTGACGGTTGTTGCGTTCGGCACCAGTTCGCCTGAACTGGTCGTTAGCGTCAGATCCACGCTCATCTCTGACGCTGCCGGTGAAATTGCCCTGGGAAATATTGTCGGTAGTAATATTATCAACGTGCTGTTCATTCTCGGTTTATCTGCAGCGATTACCCCGCTCGCCATCTCTCAAAAACTGGTACGCCTCGATGTTCCGATTATGATCGGCTGTTCCACTCTCGCGCTTATTCTGGCAATAGATAGACATTTCACCAGATTCGATGGCGTCGTTTTATTCACTTTGTTGATTGTTTATATTTTGTATAGTTTTTTTCAAAGCCGGAACGAGGACTCTGCAGCCAAATCTGCAACTGAATTTGACAAAGAATTTTCCAAAAAATCCACAGGTCCTCAATCGATTCTTTTAAACAGCGTGTTTGTGATAATCGGCGTTTTTGCGCTGGTTATCGGCGCGAACTGGCTCGTGCGCGGAGCTGTAGCGCTGGCGCACTCTTATCAGCTTAGTGAATTAGTCATTGGCCTGACCATCGTTGCCCTGGGTACGTCGCTTCCTGAAGTCGCAACCTCTGTAATGGCCAGTATTAAAGGCGAACGCGATATCGCTGTCGGAAATATTGTGGGCAGCAATATTTTCAACATCCTGTCTGTTTTGGGATTAACTGCCCTTGTCGATCCGAATGGTATTCATGTCTCTCTTCAGGCACTTCGATTCGACATGCCATTTATGGTTGCTGTAGCTGTTGCATGCCTGCCGATCTTTTTTACCGGTTATGAAATTTCAAGATGGGAAGGTATTCTGTTTCTCATATATTATGTTGCCTATACAGGCTATCTGATTTTAACCGCCTTGTACCAGGGTGTGCCAATGGCGTGGCGAATTGCCATGCTTATTTTTGTTGTTCCGATCACCATATTTACCATTGTTATAACTATTGTTCAGCATGATAAAAAATTGTCAACCTGACTATTCGATAAATACGAATGACAGATCATCAATAGAAAAGGATTCCAATGAAAAAGATACTTTATTCTTTTGTCAAAAATGTCTTTGAGAATGGCCGGCGTCCGGTGGTACCGTTGATGGGTTTTCCGGGATTGAATATCACCAACTGCAATATAAAATTGGCTCAGCAAAATTATGGCGAGCATTACAAAGTGGTCAAAGCGCTGGCAGACCGCTTTCAACCGGATATCATGTTTCCACTCATGGACCTGGCCGTCGAGGCGAATGCGCTGGGGCGTTACACTGTTTTTCCGCAAGAAGATTCTGCAACGGTGGTCAAGGGAAAATTTGACATGAACGAGCTGCCAAATCTGGATCATATAAATATATCTTTTGACACCCGGCTTTTGGGGTATGTTGAAACACTGAAGCTGATGAGTATCGGATTGCCAGATAACGTCCTGCGCGGCGCTTATGTCACCGGGCCGTACTCATTGGCGGCGTTAATGATGGGCGCAGATGAAGCGGCCATGGCCACGATTATGCGTCCTGATGAAATGGCGCGAATCTGCGAGTTTACCACCGAACGCATTCAGGAATACGTGCGCTTGCTCATTGCCGCCGGGGCGCAGATCATCTGTGTTTTGGAACCCAGCGCGGTGATGCTTGGCCCGGATCAGTTCGAACAATTTTCTGCGCATTATGTCAAGCATATCAACAACAGTTGCCGGTACAGCGGCGTGGCAACAGTGTATCACACCTGCGGCAACACCATGCATCTTGCGATGAAAATGGCAGAAGCGGACGTCGATGCCATCAGTCTGGATTCGCCGGCTGCCGGGGTGGACTTGCCCACAGTCGCCGAACTTCTTCCAAAAGATGTAGTGATTATTGGCAATATTAATCCCACTGGCACCATGCTGACAGGTTCACCAAAAGATGTTAAAGATGAAGTCGATGACTTGCTTCAACGAATGGAAAAGGTCCCCAATTTTGTGTTGAGCACTGGCTGCGATTTGCCTCAGGAAACGCCGCTTGAAAATATTGACGCGTTTATGCGCGCAGGGCGACGGTATCGTCTACAGGCTTGAACAAATTAATATTCATCAGGAGATAATATGTCAAAGAAAATCTGTTCAGCAGTTTTCGTTATTATTCTGCTTACCTTGTTGTTTTCCACAGCCTTTAGTTCAGATAAAGGCAGCATTCCGCATTTAGCGTTACATAAAAATATCAAAAAATTATTTATCGATGGAGAGCCTTTTCTGATGCTTGCTGGTGAACTGCACAATTCAAGTTCATCCAGTCTGGATTATATGCAGCCCGTCTGGGACAGACTTGCAGCGATGAATTTGAACACTGTCATTGCGCCTGTCTCCTGGGAGCTTGTCGAGCCAAAAGAAGATAAGTTTGATTTTACAGTGGTTGATGGACTGATCCGGAACGCCCGTGAGCACAATCTCAAGTTGGTACTTTTGTGGTTCGGAAGCTGGAAAAATACTGAATCGAGTTACGTTCCCGTATGGGTGAAAAAGGATCAGCAGCGATTTCCGCGCGTCCACACCACAGACGGAACGCCACGGGAGATCCTCACCGCTTTTAGCAGGACAAACCGCAATGCCGACGCAAAAGCTTTTTCCCGATTTATGAGTCATTTGAAAAACGTCGATAAACAACATACCGTCATTATGGTGCAAATCGAAAACGAAACCGGACTCCTTGGCGAAGCTCGCGATCATCATCCCTTAGCTGAAAAGGCGTTTAAGAACAATGTCCCGGATTCGCTCATTTCTTATCTGAAAAACCATTTTTCGACTCTTCATCTCGCCGTCCGGCGCGCCTGGATAACAAACGGCAAGCGGACAGATGGTAACTGGTCCGAAGTCTTTGGTGACGATGCTGCTGAATTTTTTATGGCGTGGCATATTGCCCGTTACATCGATTATATTGCCAAAGCCGGCAAAAAAGAATACGAGCTGCCCATGTTCGTCAATGCGTGGCTGCGAGCCCATGATCAAAAAGCGGGCGAGTATCCCAGCGGTGGTCCCGTGGCAAAGGTGCATGATATATGGCGTGCCGCTGCCCCGAACCTCGATCTTTTTGCGCCGGATATTTATTTGCCCTATTTTAAGGAAAAATGCACTGAATATGCGGCTCAGGATAATCCCCTGTTTATTCCTGAAGCACATCGAAACAAAAAATCACCTGGACAAGCTTTTTACGCATTTACCGAACACGACGCAATCGGCTATGCGCCGTTTGGTATCGATGATATCCACAATCCTGATGTGCTTGTTCCTGCTTACAGATTCTTGGAAAATATCATGCCGGTGATCACTCAATACCAGGGAACCGGCCGCATGAAAGGTGTGCTGGAAGAGGATGAGAGTAGCGAGGAATTTGTTTTAGGAGAGGCAGAGATACATGTGAACTACGATATTTATCCAAAGCATTCAGAACCGTCGTTTGGATTTATTATTAACACCGAGCCGGATGAATATCTCATCGCCGGTTCCGGTTTTGAAGTGACGTTTCATTCGCTCCGGGAATCGGATGGAATCACCCGAATTTTGCAAGTCGATGAAGTATTCTATGAAAACGGCACATGGCAAACCCGCCGCCGGCTCAATGGCGATGAGACGGCTGCGCATCAACGCATAAAAGTGCCTTCTGTGGTCAATAATCCGGCACTTTTAAATTCCATTTCCGAGTCCACAACACATCCGCCCATTCCATTGCCGCCGAAAGATTTTATTATGCAGCGGGTGAAAATATATAAAGTACAGCAGTAAAAATCAGACAAGATCAAATTTTATTCCTGTGCTTTTGAGCTGTAATGTGCAGGAATTCGTTTTAATGCACCACGCTCCGTTAATAGCTATTTTATTTGATCGTTCAAAAGGAGGTGGGTTATGGATGTCAAGCAATTCACAATTATTTTTTTCCTTTTAACTTTGCTTTTTATTTGCTGCGCTGATGACAAAAAGGATTCAGTTACAGGTCCGGAAAATACCGAAGAATTGGTTCTTTCTGAAAAAGCCAAGATTATCAGTCCGAGTGATTGGAAAAAGTATTTGCTCTACCAAACCCAACTGGATAGCGGACTGAAAAAGTCATCTGTCAGCAATGGCTATAGCATGAGGTACGTTTTTGACAAGGCGATTCAGGATTATTATTCCCTTGAGCAAGGCGATATCCTGCTGGCAAAGATTGGCGAAGGCATTTGCGAGAAAATTACAAGAATACCGGAAAAAGCAGAAGAATTGTGGATCGAGACCGGATTCGCGTCTTTAGCCGAGGCAATCAAGCAGGGACGTATTCAGTTCTCTCACAAATTCACTGAAGGGGAAGGTAGGAATCTGAAAAAAGGGGTTGAGCTGGAGACAGAACAAGGAGTAATGTACACTGAGCTCATCGACGTTGACTTGTGGCGGCAGGGAGGCGCCGCTGTCACTGCTAATGGCAGTTTCAGTATTGTACCGGAAATCAAGGGCGATTTGCTTTTTAGCTATCACAGTTTGGAAGAACTTGAACTTGATTTTATCCTTTCACAGGACCTTGATTTGACAGTCACATCCGGTTTTGCGGAATTAAGTTACAAGCCTGATGATTATTTTCTGGGTTCTATTGAATTTGGCACCTATCCGGTTCCGGGAGCCGGCATACCGCTGACGATTACACCGGAAATGGAACTGTTCATTGGCGTGAATTTTGACCTGAGTTCAGAACTTACCACCGGGTTGAAGCAAACTCTGATTTATGAACAAACACTGGCCTATAAAAATACGAATTGGAATGCAAAATCGGACACGACTCTCACGATTAAAATGAAAGAATGTGAATTGACCGGTAACGCACAAGCTATGATCTATGTGAAGCCTCAATTGAATTTCAAGATTTATAAATCGTTGGCGCCTCATGTGAGTATGAGTTTATTCAGTGAACTTGATGCCGATATACAGTACACGCCGTGGTGGCAATTGTATTGCGGCTTGTCCGCTGGCGTCGGAGTGTCCATGGATATTCTCGACCGGAATGTTTTGGATTACGATCCTGGGATTATAGAAATCTACCGGCGAAAAATCGGCGAATCCGCTGAAGCGTTCGATAATCCGGTGCTGAAAGTGACGCCTTCATCCATTGATTGTGGTTCCGGCCCTCAATCCGAGGCCGGTATCGCCACATTGGAGATTGAGAACACCGGCACAGGCCGATTAACCTGGACAGTCACTTCTGACAAGGAATGGATCAAAATTATTAAAAGCAGTGGAGAGATAACCACGGAAAAAGCCACAGTCGGTGTGCGGGTCGAACGAAGTATGCTGTCCGCCGGATCACACTCGGGAACAATTACTGTGGACTCGAATGGCGGTCAGGCAAGCATTCCGGTTAAAGTGCAGGTGGAATCGTCGGAACTGGAGATCATTTTGCCCAACATGACCACAGCCTGGGTGCAGGGACAGCAGAATGTGCCCATTCGCTGGGAAACAGGCGGATTGGGAGGAGAGGTTCATCTTGCCTTGTTAAGGGCAAGCAGTTTTGTGGAAACCATCATTAAAAATACAGAGAATGACGGAGAATACGATAACTATGATGTACCGGAAAAGCTCCCGCCCGGAGATGAATATAAAATCTACATCACCTCGCCCTCGACCGGAAAACACGCTACCAGCCAGACGTTTCAAGTAAAAGCAAAAGATGAGGCATCCATCACTGTGACGTTGCCCAACGAACAAACAGTATGGACAAAAGGTGAACCGGCGGGACAGATTCAGTGGACCACAACAGGAGATATGCACAGCTATGTACGAATCAATCTTCTCCGCGGCTTTTCTGCTGTAGATGAGATTGCCGACAATGTTCCCAACAACGGCTCGTACCAAGGATATACTGTACCTGCCAACCTTGCAACTGGTGCGGGTTATAGAGTGCAGGTACATACGATGGATTTTCAGACTGTCGGATATAGCGAAGAATTCACTATTCAAGATGCCGGCGGGTCTGAGCCCGGAACGGTCACGGATATAGACGGCAATGTGTATAAAACCGTCAAAATCGGCGACCAGTGGTGGTTGGCTGAAAACCTGAAAGTGACGCATTACCGGAATGGGGATCCGATTCCGAGTGTAACCAATAATAATGATTGGGAAAACCTGTCAACCGGTGCCTATTGTGTTTATGATAATGATGAGAGCTATGCAGAAACCTATGGTTATTTATACAACTGGTATGCTGTGAACGACAGCCGTAAAATTGCACCGGAAGGCTGGCATGTACCGACAGATGATGAATGGAAAATGTTGGAGATATACCTGGGTATGAGCCCCTCTGAAGCGGATGAAGACTATTGGCGCGGTTCACCTGTCGGCAGCAAACTGGCAGGCAATGCGTCATTATGGCCAGACGGGGATTTGATAGACAATTCCGCGTTTGGTAAAAGTGGTTTTACCGCACTTCCAGCGGGATTTCGTGATGACTATGATGGTTCATTCTCCAGCATTGGCGGCAGCGCTCTCTTCTGGTCTGTCACTGAGACTAATGACAAATGGTCATGGAGTCGGCATCTGGTTTTCCACAAGTCAGAGGTTGAACGTGACAAGGATTCAAAAGAACGAGGATACTCTGTACGATTAGTGAAAGATTAATCGATTTTTCGACTCATATTCAATCCGAGTTCGTTATATCACAGATTGAATAATGTTGTAGTAAAAACTGCTTGTAGAACTATTGGTCATTTGAACAATTTTGAAATTGTTATCATTTGTGAAAATAAATTGAGAATTTGTTGAGAGGAGTTAAAAGGCTATTGCCTAAACTAATACATTTTATAACATAAAAGCATTGTCATCATTCTTTACCCTCATCAAACAAACGCAACCACTCCTTCAGCTCTTGTTGGGACATGTTGACATTGTACTTTTTTTCAGCACCATGAGATTTAGGTTGCGGTTTTGCCTCGATCCGGTCGCGAAAGGATTCTACGCTCTCACCACGACAACCGTAAGCTTTTGCCTGTCGCGACAATCCCCGGTCCGAGGTGACAAGCGTGATGCTCCCGGGATTTTTAGCTGCGTGTATCATCTTTAAAATCATTGGATCGGCTTTTTGCGGTGCTCTGGAAAATCTCACATGAATCCCCTTTGGCCGGTGCTTCTTCATGATTCCTTTCACATCCTGACCATCAAAGACAATGGTGATTTCCATTTGTTTGTTACCACGATAGGCAATCAACTGGTGGATTAATCGTTCTCTCGCCTCCAGCAAGGCATCGTCCTGATCCCAATCGATCTTGTACAATCGCATGATAAAGTTATAACCGTCGATGATAATATGTGGTTTCGCCATTATGACCCCTGCGGATTCCTGCCTTTTGACATTTTTTGTATACCACTGAATATAACAATTTTTAAAACCAAATCAATCATACGAATCAAGTAGTATTTTGAATCTCTGACAAAATTCCTTAGATTTTCTCAACCATCGAATGCAGGAGTTTCAGTTATGATGAACTACGTCTGGCTCGGGCTCATTGCCGTTTCAGTGATTGTTGCGATATTTACCGGTACAGTTCAGGACGTCACCCAAAGCGCTATCGACATGGCCGGTACGGCCGTTGAAATCGCCATTGGTCTGATCGGCATTATGACGCTATGGCTCGGCATCATGAAAATCGCCGAAGAAGCGGGCATGATCAACCTGCTCGCCCGGTGTATCAAGCCGGTTTCCAAACGGCTTTTCCCGGATATACCGCAGAACCATCCGGCGATCGGTTCGATGATGCTCAATATCGCTGCAAACTGGCTGGGACTCGGCAACGCCGCCACACCGTTCGGCATCAAAGCGATGGAGCAGCTTCAAAAACTTAATCCCAAAGAAGAAACGGCGACGAATGCTGAAATTATGTTTCTGGGGCTAAATACGGCCAGCATCACATTTATCCCCATGACGATTATCGGCGTGCGAACCAGTCTTGGGTCGGACCACCCCACAGCCATCATTGGCACAACGATTTTTTCGTCATTAATGGCGACGATTACGGTTATTCTTACCGTGTCGCTGTTTTCAGCAATGAGCAGCGAACGATCTCTTGTTGAAATTATGAAACAACATTGGCGCGGTGTGAGTATTTTTTTGTCTGTAGCTTTTTTATTTTTTG
>CAZSMC010000015.1:64486-69356 GCA_964607755.1 uncultured Cytophagia bacterium
TTGTTGAGAATAATCATGGGCTCTGCATCGGCGAGCACCTGATCGATGAGTCTATCGAGTTCTTTTTTTGCTTTTTTCGTCGTTATTGCGTTCATAACAAGTCCTTTATTTCAAAATTTATTTTCAATGTAAACAATAATAGCATAGCATGCAAGAGTGAAATACCCGACGCCGATTGTGTTAGTGTAATATCTGTACTTTGAAGCAAAGTCGCTGTGAGGTACTGATATTTCATATCCTCTACCGGATATATGATAGTTTGCTGTTTAGCTTTCAGCATTTTTAAAAAAAACAATACCCTATATAGTAGATTACTCAAATCAGATATCAACAAATTTAGTTTTTTCGATTTCCTACTTTTGCTATATTATCCCTTGAAATAGTTACCGATCTCGATATCCGATATCCTTGTACTAATGACATCCCAACCACACATGAGTCTGCTTATGGAATGGACGACTGAACAAATAAAAACTCTCCGAAAAAATCTTTTAACTTGGTACGCCAGAGAATTCCGTGACCTTCCCTGGCGAAAAACAAAAAATCCCTACAAAATCTGGGTGTCCGAGATTATGCTGCAGCAGACTCAGGTTAAAAAAGTCATTCCTTATTATCTTGAATTTGTCCGGACATTCCCGACCATTGCCGATCTTGCCAAAGCAGATCTGTCCAGGGTGTTGAAAAAATGGGAAGGTCTTGGCTACTATGCGCGTGCCAGAAATTTGAAAAAAGCGGCTCAAAAGATTATGGAAGAAATGAACGGCCAGTTTCCGCATACTCTGTATGGAATGCTGAGCTTACCCGGCATCGGGCCTTACACAGTGTCGGCCATTGCCAGCATTGCTTTCGGTTCTGTCGAACCGGTTGTCGACGGCAATGTTAACCGTGTCCTGTGCCGGGTCTTAAAAATCGAACACAATCCAAAATCATCCAAAGGTCGGGAAATAGTTTATCAGCACGCCATTCAATTCATTTCACCGAACTGTCCTGGGGATTACAATCAGGCGATTATGGAACTTGGTGCACTTATTTGCAAGCCAAAGCAGCCAACTTGTCGTGCGTGTCCGATAGCTGAATTGTGTGACGCCTATGAAGAGGATTTGCAGCAACTTTATCCTCGAATATCTGCAAAGCGCGATCGGCCTCATCACATTATTGCTGCGGGTTTGGTGTGGCGAGACGGCGAGCTTTTAATCGATCGCCGTCGAGAAGACGCCATGCTCGGTGGGTTGTGGGAGTTTCCCGGCGGCAAAGTTAAACCGGATGAAATCCCCTCCGAGGCGGTAGTACGCGAGGTTGAAGAAGAGGTGGATGTGAAAGTCGCTACAGATCACTTGTTTATGATCGTGAATCACCAGTATTCTCACTTTACAATCACGCTGCATGTTTTTCATTGTCACTATCTATCCGGTAATCCAAGAGCATTAGGATGCAGCGAATGGCGGTGGGTTAGAAAAGAAGAGTTGAAGGATTTTGCATTTCCACGGGCAAATGTCAAAGTTATTGAAAAATTGTTAAATGAATAATTTAGGGACGTTAAAATGCATATTTATACTGATAAACAAAAAACATTGGCTGAAAAGATCGACAAAGATGCGGTGAAAAAACACTGGAAGGACTGGCGATGGCAGAGAAAACATGTGATCACCACGATTTCAGAGTTTGAAAAACTAACCGGCATCACCTTCGATGCGGCGGAGAGAAAGGAACTTGAAAAAACAACAGGTAAATTTCCTTTGTCTATAACGCCTTATTATCTGTCGCTCATTGATGTTGAAAATTATAAAAACGATCCCATTTTTCTGCAATCGTTTCCTGTTCCTTCTGAACTTACGATTAATGATGCCGACATGGCCGATCCACTGGCAGAGGATAAGGACAGTCCGGTCCCAAATATTACTCATAGATATCCGGACCGGGTATTGTTCCATGTCAGTAATGTGTGTGCCATGTATTGTCGTCATTGCACCCGGAAACGCAAAGTAGGCGATGTGGACTATATCCCAACTAAAGAATCTTTGCGGGAGGGCATCGAGTATATAAAAAATACACCAAACGTACGCGATGTGTTGCTCTCCGGTGGCGATCCGTTTCTTTTAGGCGATCATTATCTGGACTGGCTGCTATCGGAAATTACATCCATCGAACACGTTGAAATCGTACGTATCGGTACCAGAACGCCGGTGGTTTTGCCATACCGCATTACCAATAATTTGATTACTGTGTTGAAAAAATATCAACCGTTGTGGATCAATACGCACTTTAACCATCCGCGCGAATTAACAGCTTCTTCAAAAGAAGCGGTTGCCAAACTTGCGAATGCCGGCTTTCCTCTGGGGAATCAATCCGTCCTGTTAGCAGGAATTAACGATTGCCCAAGAATCATGAAAAATCTGGTGCACAAGCTTGTGCAAAATCGGATTCGGCCGTATTATCTATACCAGTGCGACCTCTCCGAAGGTTTGACACATTTGCGCACACCTGTTGGCAAGGGCATTGAAATCATTGAAAGCCTGATCGGCCACACCAGCGGATTCGCTGTACCGACCTACGTGATCGACGCGCCTGGCGGCGGCGGTAAAATTCCGGTGATGCCAAATTATCTGGTATCATGGTCAACCAATAAGGTTGTGTTGCGAAATTATGAAGGTGTCATCACAACGTACAAGGAACCGGATTCTTACGAACCCTATTTTTGTGATCGCAACTGCAAGTCGTGCGATATTCAATTGTATCTCGAAGGCGCGGACGAATATAAATCCACTGGTATTGCAGAATTATTAGCCGATTATGATGAGAATTATTCTCTTATACCAGAAAGCCTCGACAGAATGACCCGCAGGAAAGATAATAATAACGGCAAGGAATAGCATGCATGCTTTAGATTTTGTAATCTTTGCAGTTTATTTTGCTATTGTTCTTTACATTGGATTTTACTTTTTTCGCAAAAATACGAATCGCGAGGAATATTATATCGGCGGTCGGTCTATGTCCGCAGGCCACATTGGTTTTTCCATTGTAGCTACGGATGTGGGCGGCGGATTTTCCATCGGGCTTGGCGGACTCGGTTTTGTGATGGGGCTGTCCGGAAGCTGGCTGCTGTTTACCGGTCTTGTTGGGGCCTGGTTGGCTGCGATTTTTATTATCCCCAAAATCAAAAAAAATGATGCAGAAAAGGGGCTGTTGACTTTTCCGGATTTCTTACGATTGCACTATAACGAAAAGGTCGCCGTGTCTGCCGCGTTGATATCCGGGATCGGCTATCTCGGTTTCACATCAGCGCAAATTCTGGCCGGTGCCAAGTTAGCTGCCGGAACCGTTTTTTCCAACGTCCAGATCATGCGGCCTTTGGATTTATCGTTGTACATCATGACAACGATTATCATTTTGTACACCGTCATGGGTGGACTAAAAGCGGTCATTTATACCGACACGTTTCAATGGATGATTTTGCTGAGCGGACTCATCATTTTTGGACTGCCATTTGCCTACGTTAAGGTGGGAGGGATGCAGGTTCTGTTGCGAGAATTGCCAACGGAGTTTTTCTCACTTGGCAACTTGACCGTCTCGCAATTTTTAAACTGGTTTTTTACCATTGTGCCGATTTGGTTCATCGCCATGACGCTTTATCAACGAATTTATGCGTGCAAGGATGTAAAATCAGCGAGACGGGCTTTTTATCTGGCCGGTATCCTTGAATATCCGCTCATGGCATTTGCCGGCGTTATTCTGGGTATGATTGCCAGAATCTATTTCCCGGCCGTGGATTCAGAAATGGCAATGCCCATGCTGCTGAAAAAGATATTACCAATCGGTATCAAGGGCGTTGTTATTGCGGCATACTTTTCAGCCATCATGTCCACAGCAGATAGCTGTTTAATTGCCTCGTCCGGGAATGTCGTCAATGATGTGATTGAGAAGCTTTTTGTGAAAAGAGCGTCTCACAAAAAAATGATTCTGCTGAGTCAGGGCGTGACACTTGTGATTGGTTTTATCACTTTTATCATCGCCAAATCATATACCACTGTTTTGGAGATCATCTTGCACGCCTACTCTTTTATGGTGGCCGGACTTTTGGTGCCAACGCTGATGGCCTATTTTTCGCGTCATACCAGTTCGCGCGCTGCACTGGTGAGCATGTTCGGCGGTGGCGGATTGACGCTTTTTCTCATCTTTTCACAAGTTGAAACACTATACGATCTGGATGCCAGTATCTGGGGGCTTGCATTTTCAGCTTTGCTGTATTTTAGTGCTTTGATTATTGAAAAAAATATTAACCGAGGATAAATATGTACGATAAAATAGAAAAAATTGGCCAGTCCCTTTTACAACACGGCCCTTATAACGACCGGGTGTACCTGATGAAACTGGCACCTAAGGATAAACATACAATCATGGGCAAATTGGATGATATGGCTATGCATCATGATTATTCCAAAATATTTTGCAAGGTACCGGGCTGGGCTGCATTTCCGCAGGAGCATTACCAGCAGGAAGCGCACATTCCGAGATTTTATAACGGAAATGAAGGCGCTCATTTTCTGGCAAAATATAACGATCCGGCACGGCAGAAAATAACTCCGGATAATAAACAAAAAATGGCGGATATTTTGAATATTGCGCGTTTAAAGGAAAAAAAGAAGAATCGCGATTTGGCGCCTTGTTTTGCTATCCGTGAGTTGGACACACATGACGTTCTTTCTTTAACTGAATTATATGCTGCAGTTTTTAAAACCTATCCGTTCCCGATTTTTGAACCGGCTTTTATTAAAAAAACGATGGGGCAGAATGTGCGGTATTTTGGTGTGTTCAATGAAGGCCAGCTTGTTGCAGCCTCATCAGCGGAAATGGACAAACAGGGACAAAATGT
>CAZSMC010000015.1:69456-73584 GCA_964607755.1 uncultured Cytophagia bacterium
CCCGCCAAAACACACATTTGCCGGACGTTCGGGCACCTCAATGTTGGTAATTTTTTTACCTTTTGGATCAAAAACAGAAACGCCATCATTGGTCAGATAAACATTGCCTTGGTTGTCAATCGTCATACCGTCCGAGCCTTCCGGTGCGAACAGCCGTTTATCCGCAAGTTCACCGGATTTTTTGATGGTGAAAGCATAGGTTTTTCCGGCGTTAATATCGGCGACATAAAGGATTTTACCGTCCGGAGTACCGATAATACCGTTTGGCTGCACAAAATCTGCTGCCACGCGTTTTAACGTCGATTGATTCGGCGAGACATAATAAACGGCGCGTACTTCCTGTGGTGGATTTTCGTGCTCCCACCACGGCCGTTTGTAAAACGGATCTGTAAAATAAATGCTTCCATTGGGGTGCACCCACAAATCATTTGGCCCGTTGAACGCAGCCTTTTTGTATCCGTCAACAATTGTAGTTATGTCACCGTTTTTTGCAATCGCCACCAAACGATTGTGCAAATCGGCGCAGGCTAAAAGAGTCCCGTTGTTGTCAAAGTACATGCCGTTTGCCCGTTGTGGTGATGTGTGAAAGCTATCCAGCTTTCCTTCGACCGTCCAGAGGTAAATCAGATTGTTGGGCTGGTCCGTGAAATAAACATTGCCTTTAGCATCTGTGGCAGGACCTTCAGTGAAGGAAAAACCATCAGCGAGTTTGATAACTTTTGCTCCTTCTGCAATCGGCGTTTGTGCGACAGCCAGTCCTGAAAGAGAAATAAGAATCAAAACAAGATAAAGCGAAAACATCTGCTTTGCGCTGTGACCCATAATGTGCTCCTTAATAAAATGTGAACAAAACTCCCGTTTTATACCGATTTTATGAATAACATAGTATAAAAATATTTCCATACAATTAAAACAAAAATCTACCGAGTTTGATTGAGGAAAAAAACGGCATATTTCGGGTAAATGATTTGGTAACATCGATAGCTGGATTGGAATGTGGCGCTGGAATATGGCTTCTTATCCAGAAAATTTTCTCTAGTTTAAAAACGATTCAATACGTATCCGGGCAGAGCCGGACAGCGACTTTTCCTTACTGTTGATTTGAAAAAATTAAATGCTTAATTTTCAAAGCGTGCTATGAAATATTTTTGAATGCATCCATGTTTTTTATGACTGAAATCGACTTGAAAGAAAAAAGAGGTGAATACGTGAATTTGCTCGATCAATTAAAGAAATACTCGACTGTCGTTGCAGATACTGGTGAAATTCAATCAATTCGTGAATATCAACCGCAGGATGCGACAACCAATCCATCCCTTTTATTAAAAGCTGCTCAAAAACAAGAATACCGGTATTTACTGGAAGACGCGCTGCGGCATTATGAAAAAGAATGCGATACAGAAAAAGATTTGAATCCTTTTCTGGAAAAACTGGCTGTCAACTTTGCCAAAGAAATTTTAACCATAATTCCGGGGCGCGTTTCTGTTGAAGTGGACGCTTCACTGTCGTTTGATACGGCCGGGACGATCGAAACAGCCCGCCATTTGATTGGCATGTTTGAAGAGCAGGGTGTTGATCGCGACAGGATTTTGATTAAAATCGCTTCCACATGGGAAGGTTTCCGCGCTGCCGAACAACTGGAAAAAGAGGGCATTCACTGCAACTTGACGCTAATGTTTAGTTTCCCCCAGGCAGTAGCAGCAGCCGAGGCGAACGTCACACTGGTGTCGCCGTTTGTTGGCAGGATCCTTGACTGGCACAAAGCAAACCGAGGGGTGGATCATATTCCTCCGGAAGAAGACCCGGGTGTTGAATCTGTGCAGACGATTTATAACTATTACAAAAAATTCGGTTATGAAACCGAAATCATGGGGGCCAGTTTCCGAAATACCGGAGAAATTTTGCAGCTCGTTGGTTGCGATTTGCTAACAATCTCGCCAAAACTGTTAAAAGAACTGCAAGAAACAGAAGGAACTATTGAACGAAAATTGGACCCGAATGAGGCAAAATCCATGGACCTTGAAAAAATAACGCTTGATGAAAAAACATTCCGCTGGATGCTAAACGAAAATGCTATGGCGACTGAAAAACTGGCCGAAGGTATTCGCCGTTTTTATGCCGACTGGAGAACTTTGAGCGGTTACATTTGGGAAAATTTCTGCAAAAAATAAATCCACATTCAAAGAGGTTTTTACTATGAACCGACGACACTTTATAAAATGCGCTGCATCCGCAGCAGTTGCTTCAAGTTTGTCTGGATTTCGATGTTTACAGGAAAAATTAATGAATCCTAACATCGTTTTTATTCTTGCAGATGATATGGGCTATGGCGATCCGCAATGCTTAAACCCTGAATCACAAATCCCGACGCCGAATATGAATCGGTTGGCTGAGGAGGGCATGGTTTTCACAGATGCACACTCTGGTTCAGCGGTGTGCACACCAACCCGTTACGGCGTATTGACCGGCCGGTATTCCTGGCGAACCCATCTGAAAAGCGGTGTGCTGTGGGGCTACTCGCCCATGCTTATCGATCCGCAGCGCATGACCACCGCATCTTTGTTGAAAAAATACAATTACCGGACAGCCTGTGTCGGCAAATGGCATCTGGGTCTTGGTGGTGAAGAAGAAACAGATTATTCGCAGCCGCTCCGTCCCGGGCCGCTGGATGTGGGATTTGATTATTTCTTCGGCATTCCTGCTTCGCTCGATATGATTCCCTACGTTTATGTTGAAAATGATCATGTTGTGGAACTGCCCACCGAGACGATCGAAGAAAAGCGGGAGGGAGGCGTGTTTTGGCGCGGAGGTCCTATCGCGCCGAATTTCGACTTTGAAGAGGTGCTGCCAACGCTTACAGAAAAAGCTGTCAGTTTTATTGATAAATGCGCGGACCAGACACCCGATCAGCCGTTTTTTCTCTATTTCCCGCTGAGTGCGCCGCACACACCCTGGGTGCCGACAGAGGAGTTTCGCGGCACAAGCGGTGCCGGACTTTACGGTGACTTTGTTCATCAGGTCGATCACATGATCGGCAGAGTGCTCGAGGCGCTGGATCGTCATAATCTGACGGACAACACACTGGTCATCCTTTCGAGCGACAACGGTGCGGATGAACGTTTCATCGAAGCTCAAGATCATGACGCGAATCATATTTACCGGGGGCAAAAATCAGATGCCTGGGACGGCGGGCATCGCATTCCGTTTATTGCTCGCTGGCCGCAGCATGTTAAAGCCGGCAGTCAGTGCAACCAAACCATTTGCCTGAACGATCTTTTGCTTACATTTGCGGCGATCATCGATGAACCTGTACCCGAAGACGCCGGCGAAGACAGTTATAATGTTTTACCATATTTGCTTGGCGAGACAGACAGGTCCATTCGCGAAGCCACAGTTCATCATTCGGTGAACGGCACGTTTGCCATTCGCAAGGGACAATGGAAACTGATTTATGCGTGCGGCTCCGGCGGCTGGACAAAGCCCGAAGAGGATTGCGAGCCGGATGCGCCCAAATGGCAGTTGTATGATATGAAAAACGACGTCCGCGAACAGCATAATTTGTACAATGAAAGACAGGACATTGTGCAGGAACTTGACGCTCTTTTAAACCAGTACAAAGAATCCGGTAGAAGCGCGCCGTATGCCTCGCTGTAATAATTCGAGATTGGTAATTTATTTTTTGATCCGTAAACCCAATTCTATCAACTGCTGCATGCTGACCGGTGAAGGCGCACCGTCCATAATGGACGTGGCGCTGGCTGTTTTGGGAAAAGCGATGACATCCCGAATCGATGTGTTGCCGGTTAGAATCATGATCAGGCGGTCGTAGCCAAAGGCGATACCACCGTGAGGAGGCGTGCCGTATTTCAACGCTTCGATCAAAAAGCCGAATTTCTGCTCGGCTTCTTCCGGTGAAATTTTGAGCGCATCGAACATTTTCTTTTGCAGTTCCGGATTGGAAATCCTGATGCTTCCGCCGGCAATTTCAATACCGTTCATCACCAGGTCATAAGCGCGGGAACGTACATTGCCCGGATCTGTTTGCAGTTTGTCCTCGTCACCAGGAGCAGGCGAGGTAAACGGATGATGCAGCGCGACATAGCGTCCCTGTTCCGGGCTCCATTCAAA
>CAZSMC010000016.1:0-70548 GCA_964607755.1 uncultured Cytophagia bacterium
TCTTGAATGCCATTCAAGCGCTCTCCCAACTGAGCTATAGCCCCTTTAATAATCTATAAATTTACTCATTTTTAAATATAAAGTCAAGTTGTTTCATGGCATTTTTTTGTATCCCTCCCTCCTGCTTTCTCTGCATTTCTTAATTTCCGGTTCAATCTTTTTTTGCGATGTGCAATGTCGTCGTTAAAAAGTTCGCTTTCATTTGATGAAAAGAGTTCCTGGCGAATTTTTAATCTTTTCTCAAGCCGGTTTATAATGTCCAGAGCTTTGCAGGCATTACCATGGTTGTGCTCATAAAGCTTGGCTAACTCAATATAAGGTTCGACGTGAAAATTTTGGGATTGATCGATGAGCCAGAGCCATTGTTTCTCAGCTTGTTCAGTTAATGACATTTTTTTCAACAAGCGCGCCTGATAAAGAGCACATAAACTTTCATTCATTTGTGAATTCAAATTATTCAAAAACTGCCCGGCCTTTTCAAACTCATTGAGATGATACAAAACTTTCATAACGGCAAGGCTGTCTGAGGGATACTCGCATTTGTCAAAAGCTTTGCCCGCTGACAGTGTTATAGAGATTAACGACAGAATATCCATAGCATTATGCTTAAAGATCGGCAGAAGCGAATTTACATCTCTGGAATAGAGATAATTAAAGTACTTTTGCGGAATGGCGTATCCAGGTATATCGTCATGACGCTGAAATCCGAGAATATGACGTTCAATATTTTGCAGAGAACATTCGCCAATATTTTTTTTCCACAAGCGCCGGGCCGCATGCAACAGGTCCAGATGTAAATAGGCAGCATATCGGGTTGGTAAGCGATTGAGTACAAAGCGTGATTTTAACGCTGGTATGTCATAGGACTTGCCATTGTAGCTGATAAAAGCGGAATACTCGTGCAATTTTTTTTCAAGCAGGGAAAGAACAGCCGGTTCGTGCTGGTAATCCGGCATGAAAAATTGCTTGACAAAAAATGAGTGCTGGGTAAAATAACCGATGCCGATCAGAAACGCGTATGTTCCCGCACCACCAGCTAAACCAGTCGTTTCAGTATCGATAAAAACAGCTTTTCTAATATCCAAATTCGACAGCGCTGCATCTTTGCCAATATAGGCAAAATAATTGGGATTCAATTCTAACAGTTCATCCAATCGATTTGGGCCGTGACGAAAATTCAAAGGAAAGGAATTTTCCCGGATAACGACTGAACCGATGTCAGTCCGTAATACTTTTCCTCCAATAGCATCAAATTGTTCTTCTCTGGAAAAACATGGCGTTCTGGCGGGATTTGGATCGGGAGGTGAAAATCCGTGGAGATGCTTTAATTTTTCTTTAATGGATAGTGACATAATTAAGGTACTTGCTGCAAAAGATAACTCAATAAAAGCCTCGCTGTTGATTTGCCTTGTTCTCCCACATCCAACACCGGCCCGACACATGAGGGGCAACCATGCTCGCATCCGCACTGGTCAATCAATTCAAGTGCTGCTTTGGCAACATCCTGATAAATATAAAAAAGTTTCTTGCTAAAACCGACGCCGCCGGGATAGTGTTCCCAAATATAAAAGCATGGTTTATCCGAATAAGGCGAGCGCATCATGGGCAGCGAGTCAAAGTCGCGGCGGTCTCCCATAATAAAAAGCGGCACGATGTTACGCAGCACGTTGGAGACTCCTTTGAGCCCGTCTCCGAGTGTTTGATTATCAATGCCCAGGCGGCCGGCAATATCAGAGGGATAAGAATACCAGAACGCATTGGAATGCAGTTCGATTTCCGGAAGATAAATTTTCCCCCAGCCAATATTTTCATGGGTTTGAAACTTTATCTTTTTATACATCGTTGCCACGCTGGTCACCACAACCTCGCCGTGTCCCCGGGAGCCATACTCATTTGAGGATTCTTCAAAAACCTCGAGCACCCGCAGATTTGTTTTCAGTTGCGCGTCTGTGTAATGGTCCACGTTGACTTTGTGCGTGTAGGCTTTGCGCCGTTCCCAGTCAAGTTTGTCGACATGGTACTGCTCACCACTATGCAGATAAATCGCCTCATCGTGAACCATGAGCTGAGCGGCAAAAATGTCGATCTCGCCGATAACTTTTTCATCGGGTGTGGTTTGATCAATGATAACCACATTTTCTTCGGCTGCACTGCGCAAACTGACGCTTTCTGCAGGATAGGTTTCCGCCATCCAGTGCCATTTTTCTCCGGACTGATGGACAATTTTCATCTCTTGCAGATATTGCAGAATTTCCTGTGTGCTGTCGAGACCGCCATTGCCTTGCCAGTTCGCGCCAAAACGTTCGTCTAAAGTGAACGGCAGCTCAAATGCGGCGCATTTTATATGACTCAAAAAAATGACCAGATTGTCCGGATCGATAATGCCGGATTCGGGAGACTTTTCAAAAAAATAGTGCGGATTGTTGGCAATATATTGATCGAGCGGTGAAGACGATGAGACTATGATTGATAACGAAGAGCCCAGGCGTCTTCCTGCTCGTCCGGCTTGCTGAAGTGTGCTGGAAATCGTTCCCGGATAACCGGCGATAACACTGACTTGCAACTGGCCAATATCAATACCTAATTCAAGAGCGTTCGTGGATACCACTCCGGTAATCTCACCATTGCGCAAGCCACGTTCGATTTTACGGCGTTCAAGAGGCAAATAACCGCCCCGGTAGCCTTGCACAAGTGATGGCGATTTTCTGCCACGTTTCATACTGCCCCGTAAATAAGTCAGTAGAATTTCGACGTTCATCCGGCTGCGCGCAAAAATGATGGTCTGAATATTGTTGAGAATAAAATCTTCAGCAATACGCTGGCTTTCTTTGATGTAGGAACGGCGGATGCCCAATTCCTGGTTCACGACCGGCGGATTATAAAGGACAAAGTGCTTTTCTCCGTGCGGCGCTCCGTTATTATCAACAAGGACCATAGATTCGCCTGTCAGGTTTTCCGCCAGTTCTTTTGGATTGGCAATGGTGGCAGAACAGCAAATAAAAAGAGGCTTGCTGCCGTAAAACTGACAGATGCGCTTCAACCGGCGAACAGTATTCGCCAGGTGACTGCCAAACACGCCACGGTAATGATGTATCTCATCAATGACAATAAACCGCAAATTTTCAAAAAGTTTCACCCATTGCGTATGATGAGGCAAAATGCCGGTGTGCAGCATGTCAGGATTTGTAACCACGATATGACCGGAGCTTTTAATCGCTTTACGCGCCGAGACCGGCGTGTCACCGTCAAATGTATAGCTCTTGATGCCAAAGCTGATTTTTTCATTCGCGATGCTAATGATATCATGAAGCTCTTTGACCTGGTCTTGAGAAAGCGCTTTGGTTGGAAAAAGATACAGCGCCCGGGATTCGCGTGTTTCGATGATGCTGTTCAAAACAGGCGCATTATAACACAAGGTTTTTCCTGATGCGGTAGGAGTGACAACAACAATGTTTTCTCCAGCCAAAATGTGTTCTATAGCATCAGATTGATGAGTGTAAAATTTTGCGATTCCGTGCCTGGCCAGCGCATCAACAAGTTTGGGATTCAATGCCGGCACCGGGCCAAATTCCGCTGATTTTGCCGGAATCTTTTTCCATTCCGTGACATGATCCATAAACCGTTGATTGCGTTCAAGCCGGTCAATTATTTGTTCGATCGTCAATCTCAATGGACGGCCTCTTTTTCTAAACGCTTGATGATTCCCTGCTCGCCGTCAAGTTCGATCATGTCACCGTCATGAAACAACTCGGTGGCATTATTTACACACGTAACCGTAGGCACGCCAAATTCACGCGCCAGAATTGACGCATGCGATAACACGCCCCCGGTTTCCATGACTAAACCGGAAATAAGACCAAAGACCGGCGACCATGCCGGATCAGCCGTGTGAGTGACAAGAATGTCACCTTCCCGGGCTTTAAACGCTTCCTGATAAGATCTCGAAATATGAACCTTTCCAATGACGTGCCCCCTGCTGACACCAATCCCTGTAAATGAATTCGATTTGTAATCAAGAGAGCGAAACCGGTTTTCAGCGTATCCGGAGGTTTTTTGAGATACTTCGGGTTGGCGGCGGGAATTACTTTTTCTCTTCTCGATGAGAAATTGCGAGGGTGTGAATGTCCCGCCAAGCACCTGGAGGAATTCGGTTCGAGTCAGATAAAAAATATCTTTCACTTCTTCAAGTACTCTTTTGCTCTGTAAATAACGGCCCGACAGCAAAACACTCCTTCGCATAACCGCCAGTATTTTGTGCCAGGAATCGCGTTGATTTTCGCGCAGCAAGGCAAATTCTTGTCCAAAATGCATAAGCACTTTGAACAAGACCAGTGCAAAGGGTTTCATCAAAAAAAAGGTCTTTCGTAATTGTGCTTTGCATTCCTGTTCAGCTTTTAGCCGCCTTTTTTGCAGCGAACCGATTTTTGACTTTTTATTTCGCTTGAGCGCTGACCACAGTTTTTCGATCTGCGACGTTTCTTCAGACCAGGTAGGCTGAGCAATATCCAGACTTTCTGAACGATAGCCATACCGGTTTATAACGTGCAGTAATTCGGATGTGCTCTCGCACGCCCTCAATGCCATATTTGTCTTAACAGTAACATTGTCTTCAAGTCCGGATAGCAGATCAATAGCATCAATGCGGTGCGTATCTGGCATGATGCCGTTTAAAAATTTTTGCAGCAAAGAGGCAAAAATATCAGCAAAAGTAATGCTCCAGCGATGAATTGATAAAAAGGAATCCGTTAAATTTTCTGTTTCCTGAAAAACGTTTTTAAAATTTTCCAAAGAATCATTGTCATTCAATTGCTTTTTTAGGGCAGCTAGTTTAAAAGGCAGCCATTTGGAGAACCGTCGCCAGGCCCTGAGATTCGATAACGGGAACCATTGCACATCGTAAAGAATCATTCGCGATAATATGGCCGGAAGTGACCGGAGGAACGCAGGAAGCCAATGTGTTGATGAATAATTCAAATTAAGTGCAAGCTTTTTATCCCGGGAAATGAAATTGCTTGGCACAGGTTCGTACAAGTGATGAAACAGATCGAGCCGCACGTGAGGTTTACCGTGAATCAGTTTTGCTGATTTTTCTTGTTGATAACGGTAATCATAACCCAGGTACCATAGCGGTTCAATAAAGGCATTTTTCATCACCCATTTTTTGATGATTGACCATCCAAGCGGCGAAAGGGGGCTCACAAAGCGCTCGGCAAAAAAGTAATCTGTCCAGGCCTGGCCGGAAGCGTCTATTTTAATGCGACTATACGTTGAGGTAATGGGCCGGCTCTGAAGGAGCCAGAGTTTGCTATTTTCAACAGCCCATTCTATGTCTTGTGGAAGTTGAAAATATTTTTCAATAGAAATGGCAAGATTGAACAGTCCTTGCAAAAGGGTTGAGTGGATAAAGGCTGAAATCTCTTGATCTGCACATTCTGAAAGGTTTTGTACAAATTTATCTTTTTTGTTTATCCACAAAGAAATGGGTGTTTTTTTCCCTGAAACCAGGCTCTCCCCTGCTCCCTGGACTATTTCGGCAAGCATAGAGGAATGGTCGTTTGTCAGAGGATTGGAGGTAAAAATAACACCGGAAAAATCTGCTCGCACCATTTTCTGGACAACAACAGCAATGTCATCAGATTTTGTGAGAGAAAACCGTTTTATGTAATGCTGGACATTTTGTCTTTGCGGTGAATCCCAGATATGATAAATACTTTGACAGAGTTCATCAAAAGACGTGATATTCAGAACCGTGTCGAGCTGGCCAGCGAATGACGACATAGCGCTGTCTTCAATCGGCGCTGATGAGCGGGCGGCTACAGGATTTTGGTTAGAAATGGTCCAGCACTGTTTGCGCAGAAAATGCTGCAAGGATGAAGCAAAATCTTGTTTCTTGTTACGTGCTTTGGTTGTGACAAGAAAGAACTCTGGCACCGGGAATCCGGCATGCGAAAGCTGTGCGAGAGCAAAACCCTTTCCCCCTAAAAGTGCTTTGCTCTTTTTGTGGGCTTTTTGTTGAGAGATAAATGTGTTCAAAATCATATTTTGTGAAATATCGTAAATAACACACAGGATTCTGTTCAGTTTTATTCACTGTCTTTTAGTTACTGCTGTTGACGCGCCTGATTGAATTGCTGTACAAGTTTTGACATTTGAGGATCATCAGGTATTTTCTCGTTCAACGGATACCGGTTTGCTTCATGGGAGACAATATTTTTATGACCATCCAGTACAAGTGTCAGGGAGCTTGCATACTTGCCCAGGCTTGGAGAACTCACGACTATTGGTTCTGGTTCCTCGAGATGACGAATGCGATAATATTCGCCTCCCATGACAATAACGTCAATCCCGGAAACATTGTCAATAAGTGATTGCAGCGTATTGAACCGGCCGTTAAAAATGACGACGATCAGATCCGTTTTCCCGGATAATTTCTTGACGTATTCTTGAGCTTCCGGCACCGGATCCGTGCTTGTCAGATTTTTTTCTGGTTCTCCACGCAAAATAAGTTTATTTCGCGGTTCAGTCAATCCGATGATACCGATCTTTAAGTGACGGAATGGAGGATTCTCTGCTGCCGGATGGATATCCAATTTTTCAATATGAAAAGGTTCAGTAAAAAGTTCACCGGACTGCGGATCAAATATATTTGCCGAAACGAGAGGCGTATCACTTTGTGATTTCAACTCTCTCATAAATTCCACACCATTGCTAAAGTCACGCTGTGCCAAATTAATGGCCGCGTAATTGAGCATGGACATTCCTTTCAGCAGATACTCTGTCTGTAGGCCGCTGTGCTGCCCATGACCACGTGAAAATCCGCCAGCATCCAGCAAAATGTGAAAATCGGAGCTGTCTTTATTTTGTTCGATATAGGTTGCTCGCCGAGCTAACCCGCCGTAGCGTGCATCCTTTCACCCGCATGGGGTCAGATAACCCCGAATATCATTCGAATGAAAAATGACCAGTTTCACTCGTTGTTCTAACAACTCCTCTGATGAGGAATGACAGCTAAAAATCGCCAGCGTAATTACGATTAACAAATAGATACAACGTTGCATTTTTTTCATCACCTGGTTTTGACGATAAATTTTTTTATTTTAACAAATATCTCACTGAAATGCAAGTATCGGAATTTCTTTATTAATTATTTTAATGCCAAAGTGAGACGCAGATCCGGCCTCTCCACTCTGCAAATTTGCATGAGTCTATTGCACTTTGACAATCACGTACCGGTTTTCTGCTGTTGCATTGAGTTGTACCTTGCGATTGAGATCAAATACCACTCTGGTAAACCGGTCTTCTAAATGAAAACCAAGCCGGGCTCGAATGAATGGACCACGCTGTATTTCAAATGTGTGCTTTTCCGACAACAGGTAGACATTTTTAATATCAACAATAAAACGGTCAGGATTCGTCAAAGTGGATGTGGTAAATTCGACTTTGCCATTGCAGACAATGCGCACAGTTTGATTATCGATAACCTCGATACCTTCCACGCCTGAGCCTTCAGGTATTTCTGGCTTTTCATCGAAACTAAAGATCATAAATTCGACGCGTCGGTTCTGGGCTCTGCCCTCTGCTGTTTCATTGGTGGCAACGGGACGCAATTCACCGTAGCCAATGGGCATGAAAAACCGGGATTGCTTTACATTTTCTTTTTCAACCAGATAATCAATAACACTGTTAACTCGTCGGCGGGACAGGAGAATATTATAGCGTTCATCACCAACCCAATCCGTATGACCTGAAACCTGAACCTGTGCCTCAGGATAGGTATTGAGAATATCGGCGATATTGTGCATGGTATCGAAAAATTCCGGTTTGATATTATACTTGTCAAAATCAAAATTAATGTGTCTTAAAATAACCTTAAGTCTTTTTGGATTTGTGGTATCGGCAACAACTTCAATTCGTTCATCCCGGTCCGCAATTTCCCGACTTACTGCCAACCTTCGTTGCAGTTCTTCTTTGAGATTCTCAAATTCTTCACGTGCTTTTCTCGCCCTTTCCAGTTCTTCCTGCAATTCTCTGCGTATATCGTCCACACCGGCCTGAGCTGTCACCTTTTCTTCCATAGCCCCGAATGCAAAATGCAGAGAAAACCGGTGGGTTGAAACATCAAGAGTTTGCACCGGCGCATAGGCGTAATCAAAACGAGTCATGGCATTTCCCAGCCACTCCATAGGGGCATAGAGACCGAATCCGAACGCCCAGGGAGAAGCCTCGATCTCGCTTAGTTTATAGCCGCCGCGGAGCGCAAAGAGCTCGCTGATGAGCACTTCAGAGCCGAGATAATATCGCGGCTTTTCCTTAAGCGTCCACGATGCGTCGCCGGTGAGCATAATCTGGGCTGTGTTCTGCACGGGCAGATAGCCAGCGATACCAAATTTATGTGTCTGTGGCAAAGGTGACTGCTTGCTGTCAAACTTTACCTCCTGAAGACCATAATTTTGGATGGCGGCGCCAACCGATAACATCTGATTCAGATGCATCTGCAATCCGGCATCCAAGCCAGTCGCATTTGTTATTTCGCCGACAAGGTTTTGATGCAGGTATTTGACACCAATACCAATATCCAACGTTAGGTTGTTATCAAGCACACGTTTACCATAGCCCACGGACATTAAAACGTCGCCGCTCATCGATTGAATGCCCGTCTTTTCAAAATTGGCATTGACTTCATTGATTTGTCCCTCATTGAAATAGGCAAGATCGATGGCGAACGTACCGAACGGAAACGGCATGCCAAAGGACATCGAACCCTGCTGAGTGTCGTCTATCCAGTTGTGGAAATTTGCAGCAAAACTTGGATGTTCAATGCTTCCCAGACCGGCCATGTTGAAACGCATGGTGTTAATATCATGTCCCGGCGCTGTGAATGCTTCCCCCATTCCGACTTGTCTGGCTGACGGGACAATGCGCAAAAAGTTGGCCCCGTGATAGCCTACTCCGGTGTTATCTGCAGCCGTTAATGGCAGGATCGTCAACATGAAAATACAAGTTGCAAGCAATGTCATTGAATTCATAAACTGATTTTTCATTATTTCTCCAGTATAAAATTTAATGAAAAGTTATCTTACAATGACAAATTTGGTAAAAGAGGAAACAGTTTTTGTTCCACCTGTTTCCGTGTCTGTCAGTGCTCCGCTAAATTTAACCCAATACGTTCCGCTGCTCACCTGATGGCCGGTATCGGAATGCAGATCCCACCAATTTTCCAGAATCCCGTAGCTGTTGGCTTTGATGACATTTCCTGATGTATTGCTCAGGTTAAGTTCTGACTCGTTAAACTCTCTCACTTTTTCTCCGTTAAGATTAAACACGAAAAGTCGTTTCAACTCGAGATCTCCGGCAGAGGATGCAATTCGAATGCGGAAATTGGCATGATTTTGTTCATAAAACGGATTCGGCCCCACTTCGATGAGGTAAGGTCTGTCACCCAAGTAACTGATTACTTCTTCCTGCTCGGGAATCCGAATAGATTTTCTCAATGTGAAATTATCTTCATAAATAGCTTGAACAATATCTCCCCACCTGGCATAGATAAAACCATCATTTGGGAACCAGTCTTTATCATCTCTGATGGGAATGCCTTGAGGAGTTATAAATGTACCTGTGTTATAAACGCCTTCTTCATTGGGAATCTCGTAAAGTTTAACTTTTTCACTATCTGGTGTAGTTGGATTTCGTAATAGCACTGTTAACGAATCAAGACCATTTAAATTTAAATTTTTATCATCTTCCTCGGCGACACGAAGATAAAGTGATTGTCCAAGGATAGCCTCTGTGATTTCTTTACCGTCCGAGTTTTCAATCGTCAGTACGCCTTTTGTTCCTTTAATGACAATGACAGTATCTGCTGAGGTGTCTTCCGGATCGGTTTCGTCCCGGTATTGAACGGTAAGGTGGTTGCGGTCAAATACCTGGAGTATACCGTCATTTTCCTGGACCTGTTCTGTAGAATCCACAATCAGAATGGGAATAGATTCATCAGTGGAAAAATATTGAAAAGGTGATTTCAGAGAAAGCTGAATAGTCTCGACGTCCTGAGTTTCGATACAATGGATGTCACATTCGAGCGAGCTTTGCATCTGTTCGGTGTTATTGTCGTCTAAAACAATCCTTGCTTCTCCGACAACTTCTTCCTCGTTTTGCGGCGGCAGTGTTGACGAACCAGAATACGACTCTACTTCTATATCGTTTCTGTCGACAAATTGAATGTTCGAGCCAGCCATTTCAATAATCTGGTATTCGACTTTCCAATAATCCAGAATAGGCGTAAAAGCAGGAGACCATTTGCCGGTGTCTGCATTACGATTATGAGGCCGGGCATGGAGCTCGATTTTCTTGGCACCGATAAGGTTTCTCTTATTGGATAGATTAACTGTAATCGAATCCTCCAGAGTACTGTACCTGATTTCTCTGACTACAGGTGTAACCTCTTGTCCGTCAATTCGTGTTATCCAGAAATCAAAACGGATATTCGTGCGATCTTCGATCTTTTCCGGCAGAATTTGTCGATAGGTAAGCGACCGCCAAACGACTGTTGCGTTTTCCTTGACTTCTTGCGTCACACCGATGGGTTTGGAATAAATATGAGGGGCCGGATCTCCTGCCGAATCATAATAATAATATCTGACACCCAGTTGTTTTATAGCGGGCACGATGCGTGGATTGTTCGTTTCAATAAAGGCTCTGAATTGATACCATTTGTGACCGATATGTTCGGTTAACAGCGAATCACCCGAGGTATCATAGCCCAATGTATCGTTATCCGGCTCCGGGCCAGACCATTGAACATTTGCCAGTTCGCGTTCTGTATCTGCAGATTTAAATTGCATCTGAATGGATGTGCCAGGTACCACCGAATCGGCTTGCCAGAAAATATGCGTAAAATTAGCGTTATGATCCAATTGGAACGGATCGGAAACGACTGAACCGCTCGTGAATCCGAGCAATGCCGGTGTGCCGAGCGGTTGATCTTGTCTGTGTTGTATCACAAGCATTTTATTGTCCGGTTCAATATCGACATCTTCGAGCCCTTTAACAGGATGGACATATTCCCAAAAGTAAGAACCTTGACGATCCAGTTCGATGATTCTGTTATTTCCGGCATCTGCAATGAGGATATGTCCATTAGGGAGATAATCGGCATCCACAGGGTTGGAGAGCCCAACTTGGGAAGAACCAATTGGCTCGCTTCCCACCTGCCAGTTGATTTGTTTGGTCGTTCGATCAACGATGATAACTCTGTCATTCTTGCTGTCCGTAATCAGCACTTCTGACGAATCGGGCAAGTATTCGACATCAGCCGGTTCATTGAGGACGTCCGAACCCAGTTCCCACTGAATCGTCTTGTTCTCATCAACAATAATGACGCGATCATTGCCCTGATCCGCAATCAGATATTCGTTCGTCTCTTCGATAAAAACAGCATCTGTTGGCCGATCAAGCTGATTGGCACCGGCTCCGGCCACACCTTCACCATATTCCCACTCCACATGCTTTAGTAGGTTGATCTGAACAACTTTGTGACTCCCACTATAGGTAACGAGAATTTTTTCATTACCATTCAGGAGAAAAGAATGCGAATCAACGGGAATTTGTAATCCTTCTTTGCTGAATTGAAAAACAACCTCTTGTGTCTTGGCATTGTAAATGATCACTTTGTTTTCAAATTTATCCGTTATGAGATAGAGAATTTGCTCTTCGGTCTTGGAGAAATTATCAATATCAACAGCATAACCCAGATACCTGTCATCGCCTTGAGTATATCCACTGGGATAGGTCCATTCAACGCCCTCCAATGTGAATTTTAAGGAGAGAGTATCCATTTTAATAGCTATTTGTCGTTCCAGGCTTGCCTCGGAATTTATTGTCACACCGTTTTCACCGATGGTTTTTGCGAAAACCGGATCACCATCGTCCCACTTTTCTGTCGGAGTGGTTTGCGCTCTCATATTATTGGATAACAATAATAAAGAAAAAAACAATGAGACGATAATAAAAGTCTTTTTCATTTTCATATCCACCCTGTTTTAAAATTATTGATTTTGGCAAACATTTTTAGTAGATCTTGAAAAATAAATTAAAGTTTAACCAAAAGTAATAATTGAAATCTTTATGCAATGGTAAATACTCCACATCACTGTCCTGTAAAACGTACCGTGTCTCCGCATTCAATAAAAGCCAGGAGTTAAGCTCAAGCTCGCCACCGACACCGAATTGAAGTACACCGATCGTTTCGTGTTTGTATTCATCCATAATTTGCTCATAAGATTCGATATATTCAACAAAATTAAATCCAGCTCCAGCTTTGAGGTATAAAAAGTATGTCGGATAGTAGAGATAAGACGCGGTCAAAGGTAAAGTATTGACTCTCACTCCATACTTTGTATGATTTTCATAAAGATAGCCAGCCTCGATATCCACGCCCCGGTCATCCATTTTCAGTCGACCTTGAATACCCCAGGAATTCATAAATTTATCAATCCCATAACGTTGCATCAGCCCGATTTGCGGAGCAATACCTGCATAATCCACATCTGCAAAAGAAATTTTTGCGACCAAAAATAAGATAAAGATAAATTGTGTTTTTTTCATAACAATCTCTCTGTTTAACTTGCCAACATACCTAATGCTATGGAATAGTATTTAATATCCTCAGGATCGGATCGTGATGTCACGATAAGTGGCACTTTTGCTCCCATCACAATCCCGGCTGTTCGGCACTGGCCGAGATAATTCAGCGCTTTGTAGAACACATTACCTACTTCGATTGCCGGAAAAATAAGGATATCGGAATCACCACCGACAGGACTTTTAACGCCTTTAATCTCACACGCTTCGGCACTAATAGCATTGTCTAATGCAAGAGGACCGTCAATGATGCAGCCTTTTATCTGTCCGCGTTCCGACATCTTGGCAATGACGGCTGCATCCACTGTGCACGGCATGGATTGGTAATTCACTTTTTCAAGAGCTGCAATCATGGCAACTTTGGGTTTGCGAATTTTGAATGCCCTGGCCACTTGAACAGCGTTTTCGATCATGGCAATCTTTCCGTCTAAATCCGGGTAAATATTCATTCCACCATCGCTCATGAACAGAATTTTGTGATAAGTTTCCAGTTCGAATACAGCCACATGCGAAAGCAGCTTTCCCGCACGCACGCCGTGCTCTCTATCCAAAACGCCTCGCAATAATGTTGCTGTAGAGCATACGCCTTTCATCAATGTGTCGGCCAGGCGTTCCCGGACTAGTTGAATAGATCGAACCACGGTTTGGGTTTCGTCTTTGGTATTGATGATATCAAACTGACTGATATTGATCTCATGCTCTTCACTGATCTTGATAATTTTACTTTTATCACCCACCAGAACAGCATCAGCTAATCCTTCTTTATGAGCACGCGAAACAGCTTTTAGCACGTCCTTTCCTTCAGCCATCGCCACAGCAATTGTTTTTTTAGGGCGTTTCTTAACCCGGTCCACCATCATGTCGAATGAAGTAATCATACTTTGTGGATTCCTTCATAAGTCTTTTCGTTTTCCTCACCTCGTAAAACTCGCAAAGCTCCCGCTGCCAAAGCTTGTAACTCCTTTTCTCCTGGGATTACGTAAGTTACAGCAATAAATGAAACATTTTGTTTAATTAAATTAACAATATGAGTATCATGACAAATTCCCCCGGTGAGAACGATGGCATCGACATTGCCGTGAAACAAAGCGCTCAATGCAGCAATGCTCTTGGAAATCTGGTAAACCATGGCTTTGTATACTCGTTCGGCAAAATCATCACCGTTTGAAATTCTGCGTTTGATTTCAGTCATACTGTTCGTTCCAAGGTATGCGACCATCCCTCCCTGTCCTCGCAGTTGCCGGAGTACCTCCTGTTTCGAATACGTGCCACTATAGCATAATCGTACAAGATCACCTACTGGTAACCCGCCAGAACGTTCGGGGCTAAATGGTCCGTCACCTTCCAGGGCATCATTCACATCAACAACCCGGCCTTTTTTATGAGCCGCTATTGAAATACCGCCTCCCAGATGGGCAATGATGAGATTCAAGTCTTTATATTTTTTGCCCAGTTCATTGGATACTTGTCTGGCAACTGCTTTATGATTTAAAGCGTGAAAAATGCTTTTTCTGGGAATTTCCGGATGTCCGGAAAACCGGGATACATCATCTAATTCATCAACCACCACAGGATCGACGATATAGGCAGGTTTTGTTACTTTTGAAGCAAAGTAATCAGCTAAAATTCCTCCCAGATTTGAAGCATGTTCACCTGATACGCCAATTTTAAGGTCATGAAGCATGGCAGCATCAACGCGGTAAGTGCCACTTTCCACGGGACGAAGCAATCCGCCCCGGCCAACAAAGGCGTCAACTTTTTCCAACTCGATCTTGTTCTGTTGAACAAAATCTTCAATGAATTTGGCACGAAAATCGAACTGATCAACGATAGTTGAAAAAGCAGAAAGTTCCTGGCCTGAATGTGACACAGTTTTAGAATAACGCTCTTTGTCATCCTCATAAAATGCCAATTTCGTTGAAGTCGAACCTGGATTGATGACAAAGATACGATACATTAATTTTCCTTTTTTGCCAAGTTACTATATTCTAGTGATTTATACAAAAAAGATGAAAAACTGCATAAATTATTCGGAATCGAAATGGATCAGAGAATCTATTCGATACTTGTTTATTTTACTACGACCTTTAAGAAAATCGAGCTCTATAAGAAAACAGCAGCCCACTACATTGCCGCCAAGTTTTTCTACTAATCTGATAGTTGCTTCAATCGTTCCTCCGGTTGCCAGCAGATCGTCAACGACCAGTACCCTGTCATTCTTATTTATGGCATCAGCATGAATTTCCAGTGAGTCAGTGCCATATTCGAGTTCATAAGTTTCTGTCAATGTTTCTGACGGCAATTTACCCGGTTTTCGTACAGGTACCATACCGATGCCCATTTCGTGAGCCAATATTCCTGCGAAAATGAACCCCCTCGCTTCAATGCCCACGACTTTGTCAATGTGTTGATTTTTATACAATTCAAGCATTTCTTGCACCGCTTTTCGCAGAGCGGGTCCGTCACTTAAAAGAGTTGTTATATCCTTGAATCCGATGCCTGGTTTTGGAAAATCCGGAATATTTCGTATCTTTTCTTTCAGATTCATATTTTTAATCCCTTGTCAGTTAAAAGCTTATACGAAAATCATTATATTTTTGTTCATATTCTAACCAATCCGTATCGATCTTTGTAACGCGTGCCAGGGGTGGTCCGGTTTTGATTGCTTTGATAAATTCGACAATATCGGCTTCTTCGCCTTCCACCTCGGTTTCGACAGCTCCATTTGGCATATTTTTTACATATCCGGTCAGGTTCAATGAACGTGCATTTTTCATCGTAAAATATCGAAAATTGACGCCCTGGACACGTCCTTTGACCGTTATTTTTGCTCTTTTTTTCATAACTTGATCCTTGACAATTATTATGGATAAAGTCTATACATCATTCGAGGAAATGGAATTGTTTCGCGCACATGCCTGCGTCCGCAAATCCATGCCAGGGTACGTTCAATGCCGAGTCCAAACCCGGCGTGTTGGACACTGCCATATCGTCGTAAATCAAGATACCATTGAAAGGCTTCTTCTGGTAACTCATGTTTTTTTAGATTATCCCACAAGACATTCAGATCATCTTCACGCTGCCCGCCGCCTATAATTTCGCCATAACCTTCAGGAGCGAGCATATCCACGCAAAGCACACGGTCTGATCTTTCAGGATCGCGTTTCATGTAAAAGGCTTTGATATCTGTCGGATAATGGGTAATCATAACCGGCTTTTCAAAATTATTGGAAATGATGGTCTCGTCAGCGCCACCAAAATCATCACCGTCTGTAAAATCAGCGTTTGCATCTTTGAGCAGTTGTACAGCGTCGTCATAAGTTATTCGGGGAAACGGGCGTTTGATCTTTTCGAGTTTTGAAACGTCTCTTTCTAACACTTCCAGCTCATTGCGGCGGTTCTCGAGTACTCGCTGAACAACGAATTCAACCATACCTTCAGCCAGGTCCATGTCCTGGTAAAGGTCGCAAAAAGCGACTTCCGGTTCGATCATCCAAAATTCCGTCAGATGCCGGCGGGTTTTGGATTTTTCTGCCCGGAATGTCGGGCCAAAGCAATAGACTTTGCCAAACGCCATTGCAGCCGCTTCCATGTAAAGCTGGCCACTTTGTGTGAGATAAGCCTTGGAATCGAAATAATCTGTTTCAAAGAGTGTGGTTGTACCTTCACAGGCGCTCGGAGTGAAAATAGGTGCATCAATCAAGGTAAACCCCAGCTCATCGAAATAATCTCGAGATGCCTTTATTATTTCATGTCGAATTTTAAGAATGGCATGTTGCTGAGATGAACGCAACCACAGATGCCTGTGATCCATGAGAAACTCGATTCCATGCTCTTTAGGTGTGATTGGATATTCCTCTGCAATATGAACGATTTCTACATCCGAGACATCAAGTTCATAACCGCCTTTTGCTCTGGCATCCGCTTTAACCGTACCGGTTATTTTTAAGGAACTTTCCTGGGTCAAATTCTTGCATGCTTCAAATGTCTGTTCAGAAACATTGCCTTTAAAAACAACAGCCTGAATTTTTCCGGTGCCGTCTCTTAGCATAATGAACTGAAGTTTTCCTTTACCTGTTTTATTATAAACCCATCCGGATAGCGTTACAGTTTGTCCATTATAATTCGAAATATCAGAAATATAAATATTCTTTGCCATTAAAAATTCTCCTTCCTTTCTCGGCTCTATTCGCGGATTTGCCCTGGAATCATCAGTACCAAATTTCCGGTTTTACTTCTCGATTAAACAAATCTTCCAATGCTGATTTGGCATCTTTTTGTTCAAAAAGAACGTTATATACCTCCTGACTTATCGGCATTTCAACATTATATTTTTTAGCTAATGCGATAACAGATTTGCACGTCCGTACACCCTCTGCCACCATCACCATATTTTCTAGAACCTCATCCAGGGTTTTGCCCTTACCGATTTGCTCACCGAGATAGCGATTGCGGCTATGTTTGCTCATGCACGTGACAATGAGGTCTCCGATTCCGGATAATCCTGCAAATGTCATCGGATTGGCTTTCATCTCCTGGCCCAGGCGGGTAATTTCTGCCAGGCCGCGAGGCTGCAAGGCGGCTTTGGTATTATCGCCAAAGCCAGCGCCGTCGCAAATTCCTGCGGCAATAGCAATGACGTTTTTCAAAGAGCCGCCAAGTTCAACACCTACCACATCATGACTTCTGTACACTCTGAAAAAATGGCTGGTGAGCGTTTCTTGTACAAAGCGTGCTAAAGGGTCATCTTTGGATGCTACGACAACTGCCGTGGGAATGCCCCGGCTGACTTCTTCGGCGTGACTCGGTCCGGAGAGAACAGCATATCTGGATGCCACAATGGGCGGCAGTTTTTGTTCAACGATTTGTGAAATACGGCACAAAGAATCGTTTTCTATCCCTTTGGCACAATTCACAAGGACACTTTTTTCGAGATTTGGCAGACTGTGCAATTGTTTAATGACGGAACGGGCGACATGCGAAGGCACTACCAGCAAAATCATGGTTGCGCCTGAAACTGCTTTTTCAATATCATCTGTGATATCAATGTCAGGATGAACAGGAATACCAGGCAGCACTTTGTCTCTTTTCCGTTCGCGGTTCAATTTCTGGGCGGCTTGAGAATCGAATTCCCATAACGAAACGCGTTGGCCGCTTTTTATGCAATGATTAGCTAATGTAATTCCCCACCCTCCGGCGCCAAGAACGGCTATTTTTATTTTATTGGCGTTATACAATCTGACTCCGTTATATTACTTTGCCAATGACAAAGGGATTTTCATTGACACTTGAAAGTTTTTCTGTAACCTCTGAAACGGCGTCTTTCGATACAATAAAAACCAATCCAATACCAAGGTTAAATGTTCGCCGCATTTCTTTATCCGAGATGTTCCCATAATCCTGAAAAAGTTTAAATACAGTTGGAATGTCCCAGCTTTGCCAATCTATTTGGAGATTTAGGTTTTTTAAGAGGCGCTTTGTGTTGCCTTCCAATCCGCCGCCGGTAATATGGCTGATGCCATGTAATCCTGAATAGTCTCTGACAGCCTGAATACACTTACGATAACTTTTATGCACTTTTAATAAGATTTCTCCCCATGAGCTTTCAAGTTCTGGCACATAATCCGTGAATTCGATCTTTTTCACTTTGAGGATTTTTCGAGCGAGGGAATATCCATTTGTATGCAGACCATTGGAGGGGATTCCGATCAACACATCATTTTTTTCGATACGGTCACCGGTAATTATTTTTTCCCGATCGATCAATCCGATAATCGAACCAGCAAGGTCATACTCGCCTGGCGAATAAAATCCCGGCATTTCAGCCGTTTCACCGCCAACAAGCGCACAAGAATTTTCCTTGCACGCCAGTGCCATGCCTTTTACGATTTCTTTAATAATGTCAGGTTTCAGGTCTACAGTACCTATATAATCGGTAAAAGCGACAGGGTCCGCTCCTGAGGACATAATATCGTTCACACAATGATTGACCAGATCCTGCCCCACCGTATCATGTTTGTTCATGGCAAAGGCGATTTTAAGTTTGGTACCAACGCCGTCGATACTTGTTACAACAACTGGCTTTTTATATTTGTTTAAGTCAATGGCGTAAAACCCTGAAAACAAGCCAATTCCGCCGAGAACGTTTTCATTTTTCGTTGCATCGGCCAGGTCGCTTATATTTTTTGTCGACGCTTCAGCCGCTTCCAAATCAACACCAGAATTTTTATAATTCATTCCCAAAAGTCTCGTCCTAATTTTAAAAGTTCTATATAATCGTTGCGCAGTTTTGTGAAAAATAAAAGTGCCACATCCGATTTGTAATCCGGATAAGTCCAGGAAAAAGTTCGAAAAGCGCCATGTCGCCAATAAAGCTCAACATCGCCATAAATACCGTTCTTTAAATAGATTCGGTGACTGAAATTCTTTGTCGTAGCAAGCACAAGTTTGGGTTTTTCAATATATCCCGGATCAATATTCACTGTACGAGTGGCATTTACACTCATATTTTCTTCTATTTTGTTTGAAATTAATTTGATATCAGCAATAAGAGCCGGATCAATCAATCGTTTAAAAGAGCAATAGTACTTTTGAAGCTGATTTCCCATTTCGCTATCGTAATATGACGTATGTTGAAACGGAAAGATTTTGGATTTTGTATACAATTTGCCAAAATTTTTAATCAGCTCATTTTCAGCATATCGCGCTTTTTCTGCATCGCTGTAGCATATTGCTGTAATGAGACACACCTTGTCGGGAGTTCTGGCTTTTCCCATAATCAGCTCTATCCTGGATTAAATATGACTATTATTGGAACGAAAATCAAGAAAAATAACGACTATCTTTGACAGAATAGTCCGGTGGCAATTACCACCGGACCTGGGACATGCTTATATGAATTGATTAATAATGCTTTCGTACAACTCTTGTTGCCCGCTTATTTGTTTTGGTTCGCCTTTCTTAACAGCCAAATTGCAAAGCTCTTCCAAAGACAATTTGCCGTTTTCAAAGGCGGCGCCGTCACCGCTATCAAAAGAGGCGTAGCGTTCTTTGCGTAATTTGGGCACATCGGATTCCTGCAGGATGCGGTCAGCGATGATCAATCCTCGAGCCAGTGTATCTATCGCCATGATGTGAGCGATGAAAATGTCCTGCAAATCGGTTGAGCTTCGCCGAATCTTGGCATCGAAATTCATGCCACCCTGGCCAATACCGCCGTTTCGCAACAGCACCATCATTAATTCTACAGCATCATACAAATTATGCAAGAATTCATCGGTATCCCAACCGTTAAAGGGGTCTCCCTGATTGACATCCAGACTACCGAACAAACCGGCATCAAAAGCAGTTTGTACTTCGTGAGCAAACGTATGCCCTGCTAATGTGGCGTGATTGTTTTCAATATTAATCTTGAAATCTTTATCAAGACCGTACCGGTTCAGAAATCCGATCACAGTAGATGTATCGTAATCATATTGATGCTTTGTTGGTTCCATGGGTTTTGGTTCGATGAGAAAATTCCCTTTGAAACCGATTTTTCTGCCATAATCACGGGCTTTGCTAAGAAACATGGCAAGGTGATCGATTTCTCTTTTCATGTCCGTATTAAGGAGAGTAAAATAGCCTTCCCGTCCTCCCCAAAACACATAATTTTGTCCGCCTAATTCGACGTTGGCATCAAGCGCGGCTTTGACCTGTGAAGCGACAAAAGTAAGAACATGAAAATCCGGATTCGTTGCCGCACCGTTCATATATCTCGGGTGAGAAAAGACATTGGCTGTTGCCCATAAAAGTTGAACACCCGATTCTTGCTGTTTCTTTTTCGCCTTTTCAACGAGGTCTTTTAAATTATCTTCCGATTCCACGACTGTCCGGCCTTCGGGTGCCATGTCACGATCGTGAAAACAATAGAACGGCACGCCAAGTTTGGTAATGAATTCGAATGCAGCATCCAGTTTATTGTAAGCAACTTGCATGGCATCATCGCCTTCCAGCCACGGCAAGGGTTGCGGACCTGGTCCAAACGGATCATCGCCGGCATTACAGAAGGTGTGCCAGTACGCAATTGCAAAACGAAAATGGTCTTTCATTGGCTTTCCGGCAACCACTTTCTCGGGATCGTACCATTTAAAAGCCAGAGGGTTTGTGGAATCAGGTCCTTTGTATTTAATTTTTTGAATACCGGGAAAATATTCCTTGTTGCCAATTGTCACGTTGGTAGCCATCTTTTTAACTCCTGTTTTTTGTTTATAAATAACTTTGATTACTTTTATTTTTTTACGGGAAAATACCTCGTGCTTCAATAGCGTCTGCCACGCGTTTCACAGCGATCATCATTGCTGCGCTGCGCATGTCAATGGATTCGCGGCACGTAATGTCCCACACCGCAGCGAAACTCTTTTTCATCACTTTTTCAAGATTAAAGTTAACTTCGTCTTCATCCCAAAAAAAGGATTGAATACTCTGCACCCATTCAAAATATGAAACAACCACACCACCGCTGTTCGCAAGAATATCCGGCACGATGATTTTATTTCGTTTCAGTAAAACCTCTTCAGCTTCGGGGGTAGTGGGACCGTTTGCGCCCTCGACAATGGCACGGGCTTTGATGTTTTCCGCATTTTCAAGAGTTATTTGTTTTTCTATTGCGGCAGGAATCAATATGTCCACATCAAGTTCCAGAAGCTCCTTGTTTGATATTTTAGAAACCCCCGGCGCATCAAATCCGGCCAGGAGATTGTGTTTTGTAGTCTGACAATGTTCGAGCATGGCAGGAATCGGCAGTCCGTCAGGTTGATAATAAGCACCGGAAACATCGCTGACCCCAACAATCTTGCATCCCTTTTGATAAAGCAAAATCGCGCTAACACTGCCCACATTACCGAAACCCTGAATGGCAATTGTCGTCTCGCCTGGATTTTTCCCCAGGCGATTTAACAGTTCAATCGTGTTAAACATTACACCCCGGCCGGTAGCTTCTTTGCGCCCTAGACTGCCGCCGAGTTCGACAGCTTTGCCGGTCACAATATCCAGAACAGTTGAGCCCTGGTACATGCTCACAGTGTCCATGATCCAACCCATGGTTTTCCAGTTTGTGTTGATATCCGGTGCCGGAATATCCCGGTGGGGCCCTAAAATCGGCATGATGGCCACTGTGTACCGGCGAGTCAACCGGCGGATTTCTTCTTCTTCCATTTGCGTCACGTCAACCTGAACTCCGCCCTTGGCGCCGCCATAGGGAATATTAACCACCGCGCACTTCCAGGTCATCCACATAGCCAGTGCTCTGACTTCATCTATGGTGACGCTCTGGTGAAAACGGATACCCCCCTTGCACGGTCCCCTGGCATTAGAATGCTGCACCCGGTGACCGGTAAATACTTTGATGCTGCCATCGTTCATAACGACCGGACATGAAACTGTGAGCTCGCGTTCTGTGTGAGCAAGAACTTGATAAGTATTTGGATTGAGCTTTAATCTCTCTGCAGCACTTTTCAGTTGCTGCAGTGCCATCGAATGAATGCCGTTTTTAACCATAACCTTTTTCCTTATTTTTCGACTCTTTTACATACCGAATATTTGCTTTTTTGCTTTTTCTATTTCACGGCGTTCTTTTTTTGTGGGACGACCTTTATTTTTACGGCGTTTTATTTTGTATGATTGTTCATGAAGACGTGCCAGTTCTTTGGCTTCTTCAGATAATTCAACTTTTTCCTCGTCATACAATGAACGCGCATCTTTTGATGACACATTTTGTTCACTCACTGCCAGAACCGTGTAGTTCACGAACTTTCCGTTTCTTTTTCTTACAGTAATCCGGTCGCCTCTTTTGATGATTTTTGATGGTTTTGTCGTTTCACCATTCACTTTAACTCTGCGCGCATCGCACGCTTTTGCTGCTTGTGCGCGTGTTTTAAACAAACAAGAAATGTTCAGCCATTTATCAATTCGCTGAACACCATTTTCATCTCCAATGTGTGCCATAATTTAAAAAAGCTCTACTTTGATATACCGATGCGGATTTTCCTTTAAATCTTTTATCAAGCTATCCAAATTCATTGTTACAGTCACAAGGTGCATGTACAGTTCCTTGTTTTTTGCCAATTGTCCCAGCGTTCCTTCGCCGCTGTTAACATTCTCGAGCAATGCATTTAATTCATGTAATCCGGTCATTGTTTCGTCATAAAATTTCTCGTCATATAAAAGTTTGCTCATTGTACTCTTGCCGCTAATTAGGCTATCGACCAAATCATTCGAGTTTTTCATAAGATTCGTTAGACTGAAAAAAAATGTGCTATCTTTGATCATTGTCGAGATGCCTCGGTTCTCATTCAGCTTTTTACTCAAACCAACAAGATCAGTTAAAAGTGTATCCAATGTAAAATATAGGCGTGACTCATTGAGCAACTTCCCGATAGTGCCTTCTCCATCAGTCATTTTTTGGGATAGATTGTTGAGATTTTCTGCCGCTTTTTTCAAAAGTGAAAGCGCTTCTGTACTTTCATCCACTAACAATTCAATATCGACCGGATCCGCACCTTCGAGTTCATCACCGTCTTTGAGAACGCGATGTTCAGGATGTCCCATGGTAATGCCAACAAATTTGTCTCCTAAAAGTCCGAGTGTGCCGATATGTGCCTTAGAATCCTGACGAATCCTTTGCTGAACTTTTCTGAATATTTCCAACTCGATCTGTATTTTTTGATTCTCCAACTTTTGACTAAAATCCACACTAGTGACTGTTCCAACATGAACCCCATTTAGCCGCACTGGTGCACCTGGCTGCAAACCATTCACCCGGGACATTTGCACAAAAAGCCGGTAACGTTCCCGAAGCAGCCCTTGCTGGTCACCAACTGCAAAAATGACAAAGATAATAATGGCTATGCCAATCAAAATCGTGATGGCAACGCGAATTTCATGTTTGCGTTCTTCAAGCTGTCGATTATTCATTTTGCCCCTGCGATAAAAGTTCTAACAAATTCATTTTGGCTATTTTTAACATTTTCAATAGAGCCGCACTCGATTATTTGTCCATTATCGATCATTGCCACCCTGTCAGCCACGCCGAAACCGCTTTCGAGTTCATGTGTAACCACAATCGACGTCACGCCATATTGTTTTTGCGTCTTCCGGATAAGTGCATTTATTGTCGTTGATGTGATGGGATCTAAACCGGTTGTGGGTTCATCGTATAGCATAATTTGCGGTTGATAAGCCATAGCCCGTGCCAGAGCAACTCTTTTTTTCATGCCGCCGGACAATTCAGCCGGCATCAACAATTCAGTTCCAGCCAAATTTACAAATTCAAGATTTCTCGCGACAATTTGGTCGATCTCAGATTGCTCTTTGTCAAAATGTTCGGTGAGTGTAAAAGCAACATTCTCGCCGACGGTTAAAGAATCAAACAGAGCAGACCCCTGAAAAAGCATGCCAAATTTCTGCCGGACCTGAAACATATCTTTTTCTGCCATTAGGGTTATGTCCTGCCCATCTACCGTGACAGTGCCGCTGTCCGCCAGTAAAAGTCCCAATAATATTTTTAACAGGACACTTTTGCCGCAGCCACTACGTCCCAAAATGACCAGGGTTTCCCCTTCATATACCGTCAATGAAAGTCCTCGCAGAACACGATTGTCTTCAAAGGATTTGTAAATATTTTTAAATATGATTTTTGGCTTGTTGTTCATGAGATCATTTTACGAAACTGTTAGAGTGACCTTGGTTATTAAAAAATCAAGAACAAATATTAAAATAGACGAATAGACAACAGCTCTTGTGGTAGCCTCCCCAACTCCTTTGGTTCCTCCTTTTACAGTAAAGCCCAGATAGCACGCCACAGTAGAAATTGCCATGGCAAACACAAACGGCTTTATCATTCCGGAAAGAATATCTGAAAAAAACAAATACCGTATTGAAATAGACCAGTAGAATTGCGTACTGATACCAAGCGCGCTGGTTGAAACCACCCACCCTCCTATCACTGCGCAAAGGTCACCAATTGCGACCAGCACAGGAAGCATAATAACAAGCGCGATAAAACGCGTTTTCGCCAGCTTTTTATAGGGATTGGTGCCCATCGCCCGCATGGCTTCAATTTGTTCTGTAACTGTCATCGAACCAAGTTCTGCAGTGATGCCTGCCCCCACGCGTCCGGCAACAACGAGCGAGGTCAACACCGGACCTAGCTCACGGACAATGGCCACGCTGAGCACTGAGCCGGTGTACATTTTGGCGCCAAAAATTGCCATCTCGTGGCCGAACTGTAGGGCCAGTACAAGTCCGCTAAAGGTAGCCGTCATAATAACAATAACGAGACTTTTAACACCGATGGCATGCATTTGTTCTAATGTATCGCGAAAATAATAGGGTCGAGTGAAAGAATAAAGCAGAGACCGGCCAAACATTTCAGCCAGATCATGAAGGACAACGAGTGCGTTTAAAATATTACGAGAGTAGCTTTTCAAAGCAAAGCTTTATTTTTGGTAGATGACTGTTCTTGAATCAATGACCTTTTAATGTCTAAATTACCAATTTATAAAACATTTCGCAACTTTTCTTTTTTATTGCATATTTTTTAAGATTCACATTACCACTTGTCTCAGAATACTGCAAGCGCCGGAAAGGTTTTTCACCACTTTCCAAAACATAAACCACATTGTTTTCCAGCAGGATGCCTTTTGATTCTTTAAATGTTGCTGTTACAATGATTTCTATTTTCTGGATATCTTAAAAAATAGGATGATAATAAAATAGCTCCATGAATATCTTTTGAAAAATTAATAATAAATTTTGATTCGGATTATTATTATATTCGGATATAATTCATATTTTTGCCAAATGGAGTGGAGCAATGAAAAAGTTTGGAAAATGTCTCAATGTATCACTTGCTCTTCTCTGTTTCTTTTTCACAGTGTCCCACGCTCAGGAAGAACCAGAGGATACTATCCTGATCATCGTCAGCAGCAAGTTGATGAAAACCGGCCTCATCTCCGTGGGGCTTGAGAATTATCAAAATGATTTGAGGAATGAGGATTGGACGTCCGTTGTCATGACTGTCAATAAAAATGTTGATCCGGATGCAGATTATCATTGTCCGGATGAAACAGATTTGAAAAGGATTATTCGGCAATTCTACGCTGACACAATCGGTGTAGCGGGTTTTGTCATCGTTGGCTCGCCGGATGATATCCCAACAGCCTATTGGCATCATCACCGTGAAAGAACTGTTGATAATCCCACAGATTTATATTATGCGGATATGGATGAGTGGGTTGACCTGGACGGAAATGGAGTTTATGAAACATGGGACTCAAAACTGGTCAACGGAACCTGGGAACCTGATTTTAGCAAGCCTGCCAATCCGGATAATTATCATTTTTCACCTGAACTGTTTTTTGGCAGAATAACAGCCGGACCGCTTTCCTCTTCCATTGAAGAAGAAGCAACTCACGTCGCATTTTATCTGGACAAAATTCACGATTATCGAACAAACGGAAGTCATCTTACTAATGAACAATTTAGCAGAGGCTTGTTTTTTCGGGCTGACGAATATTGTCCGAATGTTTGGGATCTGGTCTATGGCCATTTTGTGCCGCATTTATTTTGTAATCACGGTATAATGGTCAGCAGTCCTGATGACCTTGCTGAAGAACTGGAGAAAGGATATTTATCTGCCACAATCGCCACTCATTCAGGCAATGATAATCATGCCATGTTCAAATGGAAAAACGCCGAGAGGACTTTTCAGGGATTTCCGATAGAACGAATAAATGAGATCAATCCCAAAGTGCATTTTGTTATTTTGTTTGCCTGTTACGCTGCAGATTTTACGGCAAAAAATTTTGGAGCCGCTTACCTGTTCCATTCCGATTATACCCTCAATGTGATTGGCAGCTCTGGACCCTGGGGTGTTTTGCTTGACGAAACGTGTGGCCAGGAATTGAACGATGGCATCCCGGTTGGCATTGTCATTAGAAATTATATTAACAGGAATTCACCCAGCGAAGATGGTTGGCCAAAAGGTATTTTGCACGGTGATCCGTTAATTCAATACGATGTAAATAATGTTAACAAACCACCTTGCATCAAAAATCATTTGAATTACCTCGAAACTTATGCTGGAGATGGGTTTCGATTGGACTTAAACATCGTCGATCATGAGAATGACCCGGTGACCGTTCACATTGACAGTTTACCGGAAAATGCATTTATTAACGGCACCAGTTTGCTGTGGACACCCTCACAGGACCAGATTGGCACAACTTTTCATTTACAAGCAAAAGCAATAGATAATCATACCAATTCGTATACGGCTGCGTTTTCAGTGTATGTCAATCGCATAAAAAATGGGCTGCTAAATAATCTCGATGGTTGGACACAATGTGGAAATGGAAATATCTATTTAACGGGTTTTGATGCTGAACCGTTTAAAAACAAGGCAACTCGTATTGAAACGGATCTATCCTGGGCAGCATTAAAGCAAGCTGTTAAAATTAAGCCGTTCCGGTTTTACAGACTTGAATTGTGGATAAATAATAGTTTGACAATAAATCCGAGCAATGCCTATATTAAAATTAACGAGTTGAATCAAAAATATCCCATCAATGAGATCATTGATCCCAGCATCCGCTATGACGATAATTTTTACGCTACTTTTCAATTTTACACAGGTGATGACGATAGTCTGACTTTTTGTCTTTATTCAGGTGATGAGAGTAACATCACATCCGGTATACTTCAACTTTCGGGTCTTCGTTTGATTGATTTGGGAAGTCGCCCGATTTTTTTGTCAAACGGCGATTTTGAATGCGGTTCCGGCAATACGCCTGAAAACTGGGGTATTGAATCATTTAGCAAAGCTGCAGTCTTTGATTGGTTAGAGGGAAAAGGACGAAATAATTCGTGCTGTGCACGTATCGAGGTGGCTGCGAACCAATCAGATGATGCGCGATGGATTCAATATGTTCATCTAATGCCGTATACCAGATATAAATTGAGCGGGTGGATAAAAGGAGAAAATATCGTACCGGTTACTGGTTATTATGGGGCCAATCTTAGTGTGATTGATTTATACGCCAATTCTCCTTCTCTGGTCGGAACATTTGATTGGACTTTTACTAAAGTCGAATTCGTCACGCCGGCGAATGGCAACCAGGTTGTTGCCTGCCGCCTGGGAAATTTTGGCAGTGTGGTTTCCGGCAAAGCATGGTACGATGATATTACTCTCACCCCGCTTGATCCTATTCCTGTGGAGCTGCAATCTTTTACAGGAACATTTAGTAATGGTCGTGTTTTGTTAAATTGGTCAACCGCAAGCGAAAGTAATAATTATGGATTTGAAATCGAACGAAAAGATAGTAAATCAAAATTTAATATAATCGGTTTTATAAGGGGCAAAGGAACGTCAAGCACGCCTCAAAATTATTTTTATACAGATGATTCGCTGAAAAGCTCTTCTGCTTATTGGTATCGTCTCAAACAGATCGATACAGATGGTTCATGTTGTTATTCAAACATGATTAAAGTCAATGTGAATTCTGCTAAAGAATTAACTTTGCTGCAAAACTACCCAAATCCGTTTAATACATCCACTGTCATTTCATATTTCCTGCCTCAAAATTCGCATGGCAGAGTAAGCTTGAATATTTATAATGTGCTGGGAGAAAGAGTCAGAGAGTTAGTTAGCACACAACAAAAACCAGGATATCATAAAATAACCTGGGACGGTAGAGATGATTTTGGGGAAAGAGTTGGTTCCGGTCTTTATTTTTACAGCCTGCGCATGGGTAATTATTTCGAGAAAAAGAAAATGTTAGTGATCAATTAAGTTTATTGCACTTTCGAAATCCACTGCATCGGGAAGTGATTATCGAAAGTGCAATAAAATCTAATCCTACAAATTTGCCATCCCGCGTTTATGTTGGGCAGATTCAGTCGCTTTCACTGCTATTTTTAAACTTGATAATCCATCGTTTAAGCTAACACGCAAAGCATGACCGGGATTTTCAATAGCCAGAACAATGTCGTTCAAGATAGCTCGCAAACACTCTGAATATGCCTCCGCTTTTGTCATAGACAGATGAAATATTCCGCTGATCATTTTATCGACCTGATATTCAATTCCGCTGGAAATAATTCTTTTTTTCATCTCCCCGGGTTGTTCTCCCCAACCCTCTGGACGAGAATCGTCCTTTATGTTTTCTATGGCATTCGAATTTGTGATTCGAAAATTATAAAGTTGCTGTAAATCCTTTATAGTTTTGGAATTCGTCAGTGCAGTTACTATACCGGATAAAGGAATCCAGCCTTTCAACTCAATTTGTGCCAGATCGTAAATCATCCGAATGGTTGTCTCTTCAAAAAATCCAGGGCGGGAAAATGCATGGTAATGTGTGGCCATTAAACCATTGTCGTACAAAATATCTGCCAGAACTGGATTCTCATGGTTCTTTTTAGATGGACAAGATAGGCCATTCACTTTTTCTGGTCTTGCCGGTGTAAAAAAGTGTACAAGATCAATGAAATGAACGGCATGTTCAATCAGAATGCCGCCGCTCATGTTAGTATTCCAAAACCAGTGATCAGGTGGCAATGAGCTGCTTTGCGCATAATTTTCAACACTGACACGTCGCAGTTCACCAAATGTCTTTTTGCGAGTCAATGATTGTAGTTTTTCTAAAAGAGGATTAAATCGCAACATGTAATCAACTGTTGCTATTTTACCTGTCTGCTTACGCGTTTTTATGATACGATTCGCGTCTTTGATCGTTATTGCCAGTGGTTTTTCCAAAAGGACATTTTTATGTGATTTCATAGCAGCACAGGCCATATCTGCATGAGTTGACGGAGGGGTAGCAATTGACACAATATCAATGTCGTCATCTTTTAGCAAATCTTGCCACTGTTTATAGAATCTGATATTTTTTGCTGGCTTGTTTTCAGGGTTTAGATCAGCCACAGCAGCAATTTCAAGGTTGTCTTTCTTTCTCCAGCTATGGTGTAGAAATTTACCAAATCCGCCATAACCAATGATTCCAATGTGATATTTTTTCATTTTGACCGCATTTATTCTAAAAAGCTTAAAAGTTCGTTCACAGAAGTTTCAACGAGACACACGCTGCAATCCGCAGCTCCATAATAAATAAAAACTCGCCCATCCGGATACTCGACCCAGCCGTTCGCAAAAACAACATTGGCGAAAAAGCCTGTTTTTTCATATTCTCTCTCAGGAGAGATCATCGGGGTAGTGCTCTGTTTCAGGATGCGCCGGGGATCATTAAAATCAAGTAAACATAAAGACAGCGTATAAACAGAATCATGTCCACAACCATGATAAAGAAACAGCCATCCTTCCGGTGTCTTGATAGGTTGTGGTCCAGCCCCAATTTTTTCTTTTTCCCATTTATTATTCCGGGGACGAAGGACACAGGAATGTTGCCCCCAGTGCATCAGATCAGGTGATTCTGCATACCATATTGATGGTTTGCCGAACGAATCCGGCGATGGCCGATGAAATGCGACGTACCGGTTATTTATCTTTTCAGGAAAGAGACATGCATCTTTATTTTGAGGCGGAAAAATCATTCCGTGACGTTTGATATTAATAAAGTCTTTTGTAGAGGCCAAATTCACTCCATGCCCATCTCCTGAAATAGCAGTGTATGTCATGTAAAAAGTATCCGCAATTTGAGTGATGCGGACATCCTCAACGCCATAAATTTCATCGGATGCTGATGGGAACAAAAAAGGTTCTGGATCTACCTTGAAATGAACACCATCTTTGCTCCTCGCGAGGCGAAGATGGCTAACTGAAGTAAGATAATGTTTTCCGTCGATTGAAAATTTACGCGGATCATTCGTATCAATGGCATGTAGACCATTCGTTTCCCATTCATAAAAAGTAATGTCATACGTATTAACAGTTTGTTTGATGACAGGTGCCCGCACCCATCCCTGTTTTTCTTCCCAGGCCTCAGCAACGCGTACCAAAAGAATTATCTCCCCGTTAAAATAGCAAGCTCCGGGATTAAACGCTCCAATAATTTTTAAACCTGTTTTGGATGGTTTGAAATCATCTATGCGAAGAATAGGATTTTCTGGATGTCTCTGTACAATCTTGGATTCTGGCATTTTTTTTCCTATTTTGAATTGTCTGTTTGTGCTATCTTTATCTTTTCACCAGATTCATTTGCAAAAATTCGATAAGGTATCATTGTTTGATCGACGCTATCTTTGTCATATCCAGTTTCAACGGTTTTATAATTTAAATACTGCCGCGCGATTGGATTATTCGAGATTTCGATAATTGTATAAAGTGATTCGATGGTAGATTCTGCACCGGAATTGAGATTTATTGCTGACCTATCGATAATGCCGTCAAAACCACGGCCAGTACAGGGATCATACATTTGACAATTCGCTGCATTGTTACCCATCAGCCATGACGCTGCCAGACCTGCCATTTTTGCATAATCTTCGTTATTGGTCGCTTCGTAAAGCCGTATTAAACCAACTGCCATGCAACGGATGTCATAGGCGATCTGGGGAAATTCACTGGCCTTTTCCGGGTGAGTCAGGTGCCATTCTCGAAGCATACCATGAATTAAAAGATACATATAATAGTGATCAGCTTCTTGTTTTGCAGCATTGATAAATATTTGATTACTGAGAATTTTTCCCAATGAAGCAAGCGCCTGTGTTTGCATATTCCCCCAGGCATGCCAGATATTTCTCCACGAAAGGAACGCTCCTTCATAACTGCGGTCCGATTGAACTTGCATAGCTATTATGCCCTCAGCTAATAGAGCCGCCATATTTTCCAGCTCTGTATCTTTTTCAACTTTAAAATACTCTGCTAAACCCAATAAAAAAGCTGAGGTTGCATCTGAGGCATATTCACCAATTAACCAACGCGGATATCTCCTTCCGTTTATCTCACTATGCTCCGGGTATAATTCAAGATTTTTTGCGAGCGGGATTTTGCATTTTAAAAAAGCATCTTTTAATCTCTTTGCAAATTCTTGATCTATTGATTTAAATATCCGATATCCAGATGCTAAAGCCCAATAGCCCCGAGCAGCCCAGAAACTAAAAGATGGGGAACTGGTCTGGGCTGTCTTGTTGATTTCATACTCTGGCGTGATAAAATTATAAAACCTCCCCTCTTCTGTCTGCATTTTTAAAACAAATTTTAGAAACATTCTGGCCTTTTCCAAAACTGAATCCGCTTTGCTAATTTCATAAAATCTTAAATAAATGATGACAGCCCGTGCCACATCATCAACGCAGGCAATTCCTTCACCCGGAGCTTCCACCCAATTGTAGGAAGGATATTCAGCGTAAATATGCACTATAGCGCAGGAATCATTATTCAGGCATATAGTTTCAGTCAGATGTTCAAGATGATTAAAATTGACAGATGAATGCTTGTGGACAGTGTTTTCATGTACAGAACAAGCTAAAATTAATAGTCCCGTTATGCACGGCACGAGCCCCCTCAAAGCGTGGGGCCAGTTCGTTAAAAGCTTGCAAGAATGTTTCCCAACTATTTTCATTGCATAAAACATTTGACTCATTATTCAAGATGTGTTACAAATAAAAGATTAAGCCTCTACCCTTTTAACCCAGAGGTAGCCATACTTTCAATGAAATATCGCTGAAATATACAATATGCGACGATGATAGGCAGAGCGAGCAGGGTTGCGGCTGCTAATTTTACCCCCATCAAGCCTTCTGCCTGACCACCAACGACAAATATGGTCACGAGTTGTGGTAAAGTCATCAGTTCCCGTTCGTGGATTACAATGAGAGGCCACAGCACCTCGTTCCAAATCGTCATGAACGTAATTATTCCTACAGTTATAATAGCTGGAATGGATAGCGGCCAGAAAATACGAAACAAAATATGCGCCTCTGAACAGCCATCAATTCTGGCAGCGTCGACAAGATCCTGTGGAATCGTTAAAAAGTGTTGACGAAATAGTAGAATAGCAAATGCATTCACCATATATGGCACGATGAGCGCTAAATATGTCTCAGTCCATTGAAAACGAACTATTAAAATGTATTGCGGAATGAGCGTAATTTGAAACGGAAGAGTCATGGTGAACAGGATCAATCCGAACAGGAAATTCCGTCCTTTGAAACGAAGCCGTGCCAGAGAGTATCCGATCATGGAGCTAAACACAATAACACCGCCAGTAACCGATGAAGCCACCAACAGACTGTTGAAAAACGCTCGGAGAACGGGAATTTTTTCAAAGACTTTGATATAGCTGGTCAAAGAGACAGATGACGGAATAATTCCAAAGCCGCCGATTTCACTTTCAGGCCGCAGTGTGGCAGAGATCATCCACAAAAATGGGTAAATAAAGATAATCATCCAAAAGACAAGTATGGCATAAAATGAAAACTTTTTCATGGTATAGTTAAATTCTAATATCCTATATCTTTCTCGATCACTCTTTTTTGTACCAGTACCACAGAGAAAACCACTAATGCAAAGAAAAATCCTAAAGTAGCGGCATATCCCATGTGATAAAACGAAAATGCTTGTCTGTAGATGTACAACATGGCTGATAATGTACTGTTCAGCGGACCGCCGCCGGTCATGATATAGGGCTCGATGAACAATGAAAATCCTCCAATTGTTGAGATGATAACAACCATGATCATCGTGGGGTTGATCATTGGCAGGGTAATATAAATGAATTTTTGCCAATGGGTAGCCCCTTCAATATCGGCAGCTTCATACATATATTTTGGAATATTCTGCAATCCAACTAGAAACAAAACGATATACAAGCCAACATTTTTCCATGTTGCCATGATAGCTATGGATGGCATGGCGACTTTTGCACTGGTCAACCATGGAATTTTTGGCACCCCTAATTTGACGAGCAGGCTATTGATAACACCTGTATCCTGGGCGTATAATTGCTGCCACAAGATGGTTATGACAACACCGGAAACAATAACAGGCATAAAAAATGACGCGCGGAAAAGTCCTCGAAATTTGATTTTTTGATTTAAAAATTCTGCTAAAAGCAGGGCGATGCCTATTTGCAACGGAATGTGAATGAGCAAAAAGACAATTGTGTTTCGAATTGACTTGAAAAAAAGCATATCTTGAGATAGTTTGATGAAATTATCAAATCCGACCCACTGCATAGGAGAAATGATATCCCAACGGTGGAAAACAAGCAGAAATGAAAATAGTAATGGAAATGCGACAAACACAGTAAAGTGGATAACATAAGGTAGAATGAACAGGTATCCTGTACGGTCTGTTTTCAGTTTGCTTTTTAACATCTCTTCAATCTACTGTTAATTTTTTTGTCTAATCCATAACCAATTTCGCGCGTGCTGCTGCATCGCGAATGGCATCTTCCGGAGATTTGGTGCCGTATATCACACACGCCTCAAATTCATGAGAAATGGCATCAAATATTTCTCTAAGAACCGGTGAATTATCCACACCTTTGACAAACTTTGCCTGATTGGCAAATATTTTCATTTTCGGATTTTGTTCAAAATAAGGCTGAAATTTTTCATTTTGCAAAATATTTTTCCGCAACGGCAGTTGGTTTGCGATGTGCAATAATTCCAGATCACTTTGCTCAGAAATCAAAAATTTGACAAATTCCCAGGATGCCTCTGGATGTTTTGTGTTGCTGAAAATAACAATGCTTTTATAATCACCATAAGTGAACGTTGGACCATCCACACCTTGCGGGCGGGGAACAGGTGCAAAGTCGTACTCGAATCCTTCTGGTTTAAATTTTTCGACTTGTGTTGTCGCCCACGGTCCGGTAAACCGGGTAGCGACAATTTCATGGATAAAGACATCTGCTCTCGCATCCATTCGCTCTTTTGGAAAATAATTGTTTTCAAACAATGTTTTTAAAAATTGAAACACTTTAACTGATGCCTCGCCGTCGAAAATAATTTCATTATTATCCAGTAATGTGTTGCCGCCAGAGGCAGCGATGTATAGCGTATAATAATCAAAAAACCGCTGCCACCAGGTGACCAATATTTGCGTGATACCCATCCATCTGTCAATATATCCATCGCCATTGGTGTCTCTGGAAATTTTTTCAGCGGCTTTGAGATAGTCATCATAGGTCCTGGGAGGTTCATCAATTCCAAACCGGGCAAAAATATTTTTATTATACATCATCATGATAGGATTCGTTTTCCACAAAATTTGATAAACATGACCGTCGGTAAATCGTGCTTCTTCTAAAATCTCGCTGGCATATCGACTGGATGCTAAGGAATCGAAATCAGAAAATTGACTCAGCGGCAGCAACGCCTGTGCTTTAACATACAGCGCATAGTCGCCGGGCCACATGTTTGAGTAAACATCCGGGGTTGTACCTCCGACTATTGCAGCCAGAATGACCTCCTCGCTGGACCGGCTTTCCGGAATCGGTTGATGCTTGATACGAATGTCCGGATGGATTTTTTCCCAGCGCGCAATAATATTTTTTGCCAGGTTGATTTCATACTGATCATTTGCTGACCAGTAGGTAATAGTCACCTGATTTCGCTCTGACCTGTCACTCGAATTTTTTCCACATTCGAGAGCGAACAATATCAAAATGAACAATGCTATCTTTATCCAATCCATCAAAATAATTCCTGCGCTATTGGAATCGAATCTCCACTGTATCAGCATCGAATTGGTGTTCGTGTTCAATATTCATTACATAGAACTGGCCTTCTTTATCCAATTTCCAGTCCTGTTGAAATGCTAAGCCATTGATCTGAACGGATAACGGCTTCCATGGAGAAACGATTTTCATCGAATTGCGGTGCTTGCGAAAAGCACTGATAACAAACTGCAATATTTTTCTATCCTTGCTTAATCGACATGATTCTAATATCGAGTTCATCTCCATGATATAAGGGGACTCTGGTTCACCAAGAATAATATCGATGTTTTCTATCTTGAATAGTTCTCTGGGAACAACCGCAGATGGATAGGGTTCACTGTTGTATTTGATAGTTTTAATCCAGTGCCCCGCACCAGCCATGTTTACAGTAACGTGTTGTCCGTAAAGATAGAGAGGATAGCGCACACCCGGTTGATGCTTATCCATGCAGGGCTTGAAGATGATATTCCAACTGTTTTGAGTGACGCCAGATAAATTGTACAGGCAATAAAGATACCAGCCAGCAGCCCATAAAAATTGAGGTTTGTCGACCTTACCGTACAGCTCGGGATTCTGATAATTGCTGTTACGATATTCATACATAGCCGGCTGGCCATTCGGACTGTTCATAATGCCATGAAGGGTCATATTACTTTTTATAAATTGTCGAGCGGTTGTTCTGTCGTTAATGGACATAAGTGCCATTGCATACCATGCATTGCCATGCGGCCACACCCCGCCGTTGATGTATGTAAACGGGGCTCCCGCTTCGTTACCATTTAAATAAAGATAGTCAATTAACTTGTGAAAATCCATTGGGAAAACATTGTAAATCCCTATATTCTCATCCAACAATTTATCGCTGGCTGTCTGAACCAGTAAACCTTTTTTGGCTGAATCAATGACATCAAAGTGAGCGGCAAGAAGAGAGCCGGCGTAATAGTGTGAATCTTTTGTCCCATCTTTGTAATAATTGATCAGATAGTTCAGGTCAGAATCCCATAATTTATCGTGTAATTGTTGTTCAATTTTTGTTGCCATTTGTTCATAATCAATCAGGCTTGCAGGATTTTTATTCAGAACTGCAGAAATAAAAATATAGTCACGAATGGCACGTAGTCTCAGAATGGTCATATATGATCGTGGTCCAAAGCTCCTGCCGATGTCCCACCAATCCGGACGGTACGCCCAGAACAGATCGTCTTTCATGTTGAGCAGAGTTTTTTCCAGGCTAGTGGTTAAATAGGGGTAAAGCTTTACAAGCATGGGCATGTCATGCGAATGGCGAAAATAGCTGGCAGAAAGAATAATAAACCAGAAATGATTCCAATTGTCTGAGCCAGCGTATTCGGTTTTATAACCGTCATCTTTCCAATAATAGGCATGGGGAATGATTCCATTTGAATCAGCATGCTCGATGATAAAACTGAGATCATTTTTGACCCGCTCGATATCAAAATGAACGGCGGCTAAATCTGTCAGCAAGACATCATGGGTAAAATAAAAATTGTATTCTGCCGGACAGGGCATGGGAACAATTGCTCCATCAAGGTAATGCCTGTTGACAGCAAGAATCGCCTGCGCCCAGCGAGCAGAATGATCCAGGACATCATCACCGGTTTCAAAATGACTCTGCTGAAAAGCTTTGTGCAGCACTGACTGCTGATATGCATCAATCTGGTTTTGATAATGCTCTCGCACATCATCTACCAGCTCCTCTCCCTGACGACAGGCACCGATGATTTGTATAATTTGCATTGACTGATCAGCCGCTATTTTTTTTGAATAAACAAAAGCCGTAATTGGCGGCGCTTGATTCGTTCTGGGAATCACATCTCGCGGCAACAGAGAGGAACACCTCATCCACCAATTGTTACCACTTTTCGGCAAATCTATTGTATTTCTATTGGATGCAAAACTCTGCGGGGATTCACCCGCATTTGTAACAAAGAGCTGGGCGTTTGCAGTCTCGGGGTCATCGTAATTGACATAGAGCGTGGCGGTGGACCTGTCATAGTCGCTCCAGGCAAGATTTTTCGTTTTGTAGGAATGACAGGTTTTGAGAGTCAAGTCTAAATGTGTGTAGAACTCACAGGAGATGGCTTTTGCCGATGTATTGGTAATTTTATATTTAATAACCATTGCCGGTTTGGATATGCAAAACTCGTAACTTGCTTGAATTGAAACTTTTTTATAATGTTTTGTGAAAAGCACGGAATACGGGGTGAGCTGGTACTCGAATGGTTCAAAGCCAATCCATTCCTTTGGCTTTTCGTCAATTTTGAGGCCAAGGAACAGAACGTGCGATTGGTCTCTGGTCCAATAATCAGTACTGGCATCAACGCTATTGGCAACAGGATAGAAAAAACTGATTCGATTCAGTAGAGGTGAGCTGTTATGCATTTCGATGCCAACAAAAGGCCCCCCGATTTCTATCTGTGCCGGGTTGCCTGCCCATTGAACCGCCAGCGTTTCAGCCCTGGAATCGGCAGGCTGTTGAGCAATACTGATATAACTGTATGCAACTAAAATAGAAAAAAGGATGTGGACTTTTTTTACAAACATCTTTTTTGGGTGAAATGAATTGCCACTCTGGCTGTGCCAGATTTAATTACAAAAATATTTACAGCTCTACAGCCAGAGAAAAACACTGGATACTGTTTAATCTGCCAAACTCAGCAAATGCGTAATCCAGCCGGACCGGTATATTTGACATGGATTTCATATCGAAACCGGCACCAACGGTTAAACCTTCTTCCGAGTCTCTTAAAAATAAATTCCGGTAGCCGGCTCTGAGGAAAAACCACTCTTTCATACTATATTCTGTACCTATATTCAGACTTTCTGTATTATCTGACGGCTGAATGGCGTCAAGTGCAACTGTCAAACGGTGAAGATCGTTTTCTACGAGTTCCATTGCCAGGCCAACCTGAAAGTAAAGCGGCATGGGCCAGGAATCGGTTTTTAGTTCAGCAAATATCTCGTCATTGTTGCCTAAACGTTGTTGATCAATATCATGATAGACAATCAAATCCTCGCCCGACATTCTCATATTTGTGCCAAAATTTGAGAGGGAAGCACCAATGCGCATACCATAAAAACCAGTGGTAAACAATGTGCCCACATCAACAGCCATGCCAGACGCACTTTCTTTCCAGATTTGTTCGCGTACATATTTGCCGGTAAATCCGATTGAAAATCGATCAGTCAGATTGACAGCATAAGATAAGCCCAGGGCTAAATTTCCTGCTTTAAAATATTCACCCGTACCATGCGGCCGATCTTCGGTTCTGACCAGCATGTCATCCATACTCATTGAAGTGATGCTGACCCCAATAGTCCCGTATTTCCCTGTTGGCATGACAAATCCAATGAAATCAAAGTTTATATCAGCAAGCCAATCGATATGGACAAAAATCCCCTCTGGATTTTGCATCCGGGCAATGCCGCTGGCGTTCCAGTAAAGCGCACTGACTTCATTGGAAACGGCCACGTACGCACCGCCCATACCCATTGCTTTGGCACCAACACCGATTTCTAAAAAAGGTGCTGCAGTTATGCCGACTTTGGATACATCAGTGTCAAACTGAGCATGTCCAATACTAATAACAAGGAAAATGAGGACAAAAATAAGGTACAAAGCTCTTCCTGACATGGTTTGCTCCTTATTTTAAAATTACGATTTTTCGCCTGTCACAAAAATCATTAATTTTCATGACACAGTAATAAATACCCGAACTGATATGTTGTCCGGATTCGTTTTTTCCATCCCACGAAACGCTATGATATCCTGCTGGTCTTTCCAAATCGACTAATGATTTGACTTTCTGACCCAGCATGTTATAAATATCTATGTAAACACGACCCGCTTCTTTAATCTGATAACGAATAGTGGTTTTTGAATTGAACGGATTGGGATAATTTTGATGTAAATAGTGGTTGGCCGGGATTTCATTCAAATGATGATTGTTTTCCACATTCGTCAATTCATTAAAAATATTGGCAATCTCTTGCGGCGAGACCGCATAACTATAAATGCGGACATCATCCAGAATGCCTTTGAAATTGTGGCTGGTATTGTTCGGCAGCACCCGGCCGATTGTTAGATCAATGTCCGTCTTACAAATAGACCCGGACCATGTCGTGGAATTATCCAGCTTGCCATTCACATAGATTTCCAAGTTCGTGCCGTTGTATAGTACAATAAGGTGGTAAAAAATATCTTTGATCAAGGGCGTCTCAGAATCCAGATCAACGATGCCATTGGTTGTTTTAATAGTCCATCGAATAGATTGTGTGCCCGGAGTAATAGAGACCTTCCATCGATTTTCCCAATTTCCATGGGATAGAGGATACATTTCCTCGCTAAAAAACTCATCCACTTTGATCCAAAAGCTGACAGTAATGTCGTCTGTGAAATTAAGGATGGGTTGATTATGGACAAGAATGAAATCATCAACACCATCGAAATAATAGGCACACTCATCCTGTCCCAGCGGATCCGGAACCAGAGTTGGTCCGTAGGCAGTGCCGTGCAGATTGAAACCGCTCGCATCGTTTGGATTCCCATTAAACGGGTAATAGGCAACAGGAATCCCGGTTCGAATGTCCGAATAATCAAGCACGATGACACCAACGCTGTCAACAGCCTCTCCCCCGCGCGGATCGCTGACCCGGCAGGTGATAAAATAATATCCCTGACTCGGAGGCGCGTTCCAGGTCGCAGAAGAATCACTGCCGCTGATTTCGCCATCTGAAGCGTTCCATGTGTAGGACAGCACGTCGTTGTCAGGATCGCTTGCTGAACAGGTGAGCTGTGCCGTCTCATTGATTCCCACTTTGGCTGGATTTATCTGTAAATCGAGGATGAGGGGTGGATGGTTGATGTATTCCACAACCTCGATACAGGTTACCGCACTGTCCCGACTGCCGTTCACATCCTCAACAATACAGCTCAATGTATAATCTCCTGGTAGCGCGGGAGCAGTCCAGGTCAGTTGTGAAGAGGTGCCTGATAAAGTACTATCCCCTCTATGCCATGTATAATCTAGTTCGTCACCGTCCCGATCTGTAGCCGTGCAATAAAGCTGAGCGTCTGTTTCAATGACCACCTGTTTGTTCGCCGCTGCCAAGCTCTTGATGCGAGGCGGGTAATTTGAGACCGTCCTGCCAGCACGATAGTCCACCACAACTTTATTAACGAGCATCGTATCACGTTCATAGGTAATCTGTCCGTTTCCGGGAACAACAACCAGCAAAACAGCGGCATCCGCAGGAATGGGAAAGGTGGTATTCTCACTCACATTGGTTGCTAAAAAGGTGTTGGTAATTGTATCATAGAGATCGTAATTCCCGGCACCGACGTCAATATCAATCCATTTTTCTTCATTATAAGGATTGAAATAGAGAAAAGTTGGATAGGCTTGATCGTTAAAATAATCGGTTTTGAGCGCATCCAGTTTTAAAATTCCTGGCATATTGGTGGTGTCGACAATACCGCCCAGAATACCGACATGCGAAGCGCCGTAGAGCGCCAGATTGGTGGCACCCCAGCCGTTTATCATGAAATCACCAGTTGCGTACGGACTATCGCCAGTGTGCAGCGCATATTCCCGCAGGGCTTCATAGGCAATATATGAATGCGGATCGTATTGATGAGCCCATCTCTCGCAATCCTGATGATCATCCGGTAAATAGTTTGCATAAAAAAGCCGGCTGGCATTGGCAAGATTAAGCATCCACTTGCCGATGGCACGGGCAAAGCGGTCATCATAGCGTACCAGCGGCACCAGCGCTCCGGCCTGCTCGAAACCGTTCATGACGAATGCATAGCCCGCATATTTTGCCTCGCCGATCAATCCATCGCAATCATAGCCGCCCCAGTTCCCCAACGTTGCCCCCCAATCCCGCACATTGCCGGTGACGGCAAAACACCAGTTGAGCATTTTTTCAATGTCATAGTCAGTGTCGAGGACAGCATTCATCCGGGCAGCGGTATAGACACCATAAGGTAATTGCAGTTCGTAAGAGGGATTGCGGGAGCGATTATTCAGGAATTCGAGACACCATTCCGCGCCGATTCGATATTTTAGTTCACCTGTTTCTACAAAGGCATTGAATAACAGCCAGCCCAGAGCGCCTGCTGCTTCCGGTTGTGTTACGCCAGATGCAAGCGGCGACATTGTTGATAGTGACCAGGCTCTATAATTCATTTTGGGCACCTGCCAGGGCGCATCATCACCCCCCATTGCCTGGACCGCCGTCAGCCAGCGATCGGCAACCGTTTTAAACTGATAATTAAAATCGCCAGTCTCCGGGTACATATCATACAGTTGATAGAAAAAAACATTGGGCATGGTATCGTACCACCAATCATAGCCGCTGGAGGCTATCGGATTATTCAGATACACATTTTCAGATGGCCGCTTGTTAAAAAACTCTTCGCACATCAGCACCCAGTTAACACCGTCCTGGTTGCTTTTGTCAATGCCGACCAGACTGGCACCGATAACCGCTGGCAGAACATTAATCGCCTCGGCACTACCTTGATTATAGGCACCAACAGCCGACATCAGTCCAAAGCTGTTGTGCTGCGGATAATTGACCGTTGCCGTGTTCCACCAGATCAATGGCAAATGTGTCCCCTCAAGGTCGAAATTAAACACCAGCGAATCATAGCCAATAGCAACCTGTTTCCAGTTCCGCATTTTGTATGGCGCTGGCATATTTGGCATGCGCTCGATTCTGGAAATATCGATTTGCTCTGCCAATGTGATTTGCAACGAAAGGCAAATCACGATGAGAATAGTGATAATGATTGGACTCGTTCTCATTTTCCGTTCACTTATTTTATGACCGCAAATTTGCCGATTTTTTCACCAACGCCAGGTGCATCGACATGGTAAATGTAGACACCATAGGCAATGTCCATTCCATCTTTTGAAACCAGATTCCAGGGAACAGCGCCTATTGGTGTACCAGAGGTCTGGTAGCCTGGATCATATTCAGGACTGTGGTAGCCAAAGCCATCGTATTCGATGGTATCGACGAGATAGCCACGGATGGTATAGATTCGAATGGTACATTTATCCGGCAGGTTCATAAACCATATACGCCGTTCTCCCCTTCCTTTAAGGAAAGGATTTTTCCGTTCCCATGATGCAGTCGCCACATAAGGATTGGGAACGACAAAGACGTCGTCTAACTCGACTTTTGCTTTTTCCTTTTCATATTTGACCCCTTCAACAGTAAATCTAAATATGTCACCGGTGCGAAATGGTTTCTCAGTCGCCAAATAGTATACATCACCGGGCTGAGGGGGAATTTGCGCTTCTAACGTGTCGCTCGCGAAATGTATTCGCCAGCTCACATTTAATTTGAAAAATGGTATTTCAGGATTTTTCATGAACAGGAGAATGGACTCTGTGGTGTCGGGCGACAATGTCGAATCTTTAATAATGTCAGTAAAAAAGAAATTGGCCGGCTTTTGCTCTGTCACGTTCCAGACAGAAAACTTTGTTGGTGTCACTTTATACGTTCCCAGACCAGCGTCGGAGGAGTCAATAATTTCATCGGAAAAAGTAATTTCAAAGTCTGCCGGATAGGGTATGCTTATATTGTAAGTGGGCTGGAATTCACTTGAAAAAGTCGGATGAAAATCGACAATCGTTTGATAGGTCGTTGATTTCTTGAGCCATCCTGTTTTGTTATAATCCAACTTGACAGATGGTGCATTGTATATATCCAATGCGATCCCATTGAATAATGGTGTTTCAACATGTTCTCCAATAATTTGTTCAGGAAATAATTGGGTGTTACTGGTCGAGTCATCGATTGTATAGAAAACCGCGCCTTCGTGATGGAATTTTGAGGTATCTCGAAACACGACTTCATAGGTGTGGCCATCTTTGACAGAATCATCCTCAATGAAATGAACCTTTATTTGACCTGTTCCGGGCCCGATTTTATGAATATTGTCACGCTCAGGGTATTTTTTATCATCCAATCCAGGAGGGACATAGCCAGCAGCATAAGAATTTGGCGTCACCACCGCACAATTGATATCCGGTACAAGGTTGCCGGCTGGATCCAATTCTATATTGCTGGTGCACCACATAGGTGTAATCCCTTCTATGCCCGTGTCTGTGGTGTCTGCCTTACCGTGATCGTAGGAAACGAGCGCGTAAAAATAGGTTTGACCATTCTGTACGGTCGTATCTATGTACATGTGACGCAGACCGGTATCGTTACCGAGATTGAATTTAATTCCTTCTGTATCGACCGGGTGTAATCCTTTGATGCCGTTCTTCTTGTCGAATTGAGCCAGTATACCCCCTTGACTATGGGGCAAATAATAAAATTCATCGCCATACGAGTTTGTGATAGTGAGAGATTCTCTGAACTTGGCTTCGGAAGAGCGATAGAGCTGGTATCCCTCAAAATCATATTCCTGAAGAAATGGATCCCAGGAGCTTTCAGCAGCATCATCCCATCGAAGAATGACTTTGCCATCGGCTGGTGTGGCTGTTAATTGGGGTTTTTTGGGGGCAACAGCAAATCGATAGTCATTATTATAAATACTTTGAACCGTTTTCTTTCGTCTCGAAAGGGTTTCTAAATCATCCGCAAATAAAAGCGCCATCGAATAGTTTTCTGTTTGCCCTGCCCGGAGCTTGAATGGACCTGAAGAAAAGAACATTCCCAAATTGCCGCCGACCAGCGGATCCGGTTTACGTTCTGATGGACTGCGTGAACGGCGGAATACATTCCAGTTTTGTTCATCATTGGTTAATTCATAATAGTGCACATTAAATATCTCGAAACCAGTGAGACCGATTTGATCTGATTCGTCTTTATCTGTTTTTCCAAAATTCGGTTCGCCCGGCAGATTGCCTCTTCCTAATGTGGGTATCCCATCTCCCTCGCCTTCATCTGGACCTTCATAGCCTTCATCATAAGGTCCGATGCCATCCATGCCCACATCATCATTGAGTGGTTCGCCTGGATCCCATTGATTATTCCCATTAAGGTCAGTAAAAGGACGCCAATCGCCATCTTCATCGCCAGACCAATGGGGAGCTGGTTTTCTGTTATAATGCCTTTCGAATGCTTCCACATCGTACACCCCATAGGGATATTGATCCAGCCAGACACCGGCAGGGTTGGTGCGCGATTCATTCAAAAGACCATCGTAATCATTATCTTTATCATCGTACGTAATACCAGGGCTTTCTAAAAATGCAAAACCGCCGACACCGACTGGCCAGCCCCGATAGCCTGTGTAATTGGAATCCCAGGCATAGGCAATGTCCAATTCCAGATCGTAAGAGCCGGCGTCATCCATGTTATCCATATCTTCACCTGGCAGATCTCCCAATCCCCAGTCAGTATAGAAGGCAAAATAGACGCTGTCATAATCGGTCTTGCCTTCGTTAGTGATAAAATAGAGGGCAAAAATTGCATCACGAGCTAATACCTGAGCCCACTGAAAATAACGAGCGGCAACCTCAAGTCCTGCACCCCGGCGTGACGAATCTGTAGGATCCGGGAAGAATTCCCATTCTTCATCAAGATCGTCATCAAATACAAAGTAAGTTTCGAGTTCAGCCTGGGTTTTTCCTTTTCCAAACCATCCATTCCAATTTCCATCCCAGGAATGTGGTTTATCCGGCCATGTCATTGGCCAGGTAGAAGGGTCGTCGCTCATTGCCGGTGAATCTGAGCCTTCACTGAAATAGCCCGGCAAGGGAGCCCATCCCCACAATTCACTCGGATTCTCCGGATTGAGGTCGACAAATTCACGGTATTGCGTTTCCATGGGATGGATTCGCTTGCCGCTGGTATCATCCGTAGCGACACACACAATCAGGGCTACGCCATCCTGATATTCATGCCCGGTTCCTTGCGGCCATTCACAGGACGGACTATATGGATGCTCTGCAATTTCTCCCCAGTTTTTAAATCGCGTCGATATTCGGTTGCCATCCATAATACCGGTTCGCAACATCTTTAGATCTCCGGTATTTGGGTCTGGCTCACGCTGCTGTACTTCCTGTGGAAAAACCGGAATGATGCAGAAAATGAAAAGCATGAACCATATAATCTGATATTTCAGCTTCATATCTTTTACCTCTTTTTTGAAAATATAGAACGAAAACCTGTCAATTTATTTTATCAAACTGACCCTGTTACTATTCATACTGACAAAATGAGCGCTATTTCATTGACCCTTGGTTAGAAACTCACCCTCAATCCTATCTGAATCTCGCGAGGAGCAGAATAAAAATCTGGTCTGATAAAATAGTCTTCCAGTTCATTAATACCTCTCGGATGGATATAGCTCAAGTCAAATGGTGTCAATGTATATCCTGCTCGTCCGGTGTCTGGAAATACATTGATCTCGTTCAATCGATCAAAGAGATTAAAAATCCGGACAAAGCCCACATAGTTGAAACCGGCAAATTTGAACATTTTATTGAAATAGAGATCAAACGTGTAAATCAATGGCTGTCTTGAATTGTTTTCGATATAAGCACCACTGCCCCGCACCGATGTGTAGGGAAAACCTGTTGCCAGACGACCAATAATGCTAAAGTTATAATTTTCCGGATTTCCCATCGTCAACGTGGCATTTAATTGATGCCGGCGGTCCCAATCCAACGGCCGCATCTGTTTGAGTGTTTCGCGACCAGATTTTTCGTTCAAGAACGCATCATTCGGATCAGACGCATTTCCTTTGGCGACTTGAAACGTATAATCAATAGTCGCACCCATTCCGGTAATTCCGGGTGTCTGGCGTTTTTCCATAGAAACTGTGATCCCTTTTATATTGGCATAATCGCGGTTTATGTATTGTGCGTAATAACCGCCGGTAAACAGACGATGCACCTTTGTACTGAGCAGGTTTATAATGTCTTTTCGATAGACAGTGACATCCAGCGCATAATCTTTTGCAAGCTGCTGCTGCAAACCGATTTCATAGATAACTGTTTTTTGAGGTTTGAGTGCTGAATTCCCCAATGTATTCAGCAAACTGTTCGGAGGTGGTGAAACCGTGCTTTGCAAGGGATAAAGCTCAAATTCCGGATTGACATATAAATAATCATAATTGGGAGTCTGAAAAAAATGACCATAGGAGATGTGGATCACTCCTTGATCAGTTATTGGATAGGCGAGACCCAATCGCGGGCTAAACTGAGTTGTGATATCGGCGTCCTCTCTTGCGGAATGCGCAGGATCGGCATAATCAACAAGAACCTCTCCACTTGGATCGAAATAATCGAAACGAAGACCGGCATTGACGATCATGTAATCAAATTCCATTTTATCCTGAAGATAAACGGAAAATTCCCTGGGATAGTGGGTATATTTGTTATTATTAAATGCTGTTAGTGGAGGAATGCGCTGCACCCGGTCAGGTACAACCTCATATTCATGTAACCACAATTTGTGGCGTTTGGCTTCGACTCCGAGCTTGATCTGATGAGTATTGGTGATCTGGCTGGTCAGGTCTAATTTACCGAGTGTGGTATTGGTGCTTCGTTGAAAGCTCCACATTTGCATACCACCCGATAAAAAGGCGTTAGCTCCGGCATCTTGCAGCCTCCTGCTTGGCACATACCTTGGATCGTATGGATCTTTATAAACATACTGATCGTAGTCTTTTGTAAAGTGATTTAATTTCAGAGTTAGAAATGTGCGGCTGCTGATAACATGAGTCCATATCAGGCTGTTGTGATAGCCATTGTTATAACGTTTATAATCTCCATCAGGGTTAAGGCGAAAACGATGATCATACGATTTGGAATAGGTGTCCTGTAATAGTAATTCGTAACTGATTTTGTCGGATGCAGAGAATTTGTAGCTCAACTTGGCCAGAGCAGTTATTCGTTTCTCCGGATTCATGGGTACGGCTTCTGCTTTATCTACAAGTTCATCTGCCAATTCCTGGGAAAAAGTATAGGTTTTTCCCTGCGACATGAGGGTCCAATCACTCATCTGACTTGCCTCAAAATCAGAATGATCAGAAGGAACAAACACTTTTTTTCCATAAATATAACCTTCATCGTAAAGCCAGCGACCGTTTAGATAAAAAGTGAGTTTGTTATTTGTAAATGGTACAGGCCCGCTCAAGCTGGCTTCAAAATTATAGCTGGGATTAATTTTATCTATATTCCAAAAAATATTGGTATGATTGCTTACACGATCTCCAAAATATGTGGCGAGTTCTCCGCTATAACCTTCACCTCCTTCTTTTGTCACAATGTTCACCACCCCTGACATGGCCTGACCGTATTCTGCATTAAATGTGCCGCTGATCACTTCAAGCTCGGCAATAGCGCTATTTTCAACCTGAAAGGCATAAGAACCGGAATAAACATCATTCACCGGGATACCATCGATCATGTACATAACTTCACCAGTCCGTCCGCCTCTGAAATGTCCGTCGACAACTCCTGCCTGCAAATTAACGACATCTTCAAATTGATCGACCGGTAGTCTTGAAATTGTTTCGGATCCAACCACAGCCGACGTTGATGTTAGATCCATTTGTACGAGAGGTTTTTCAGCAATAACTGTTATTTCTTCCCCCATCTCCAAAACAGTGGGCTCTAGCTTGAAATTTAATTTCGTTGTTAAATCAATAGAAACTTTGACATTTTCATAACGAAGACTATTATATCCGATCATTGAGGCTTTTACAACGTAGGTGCCCGGAGGAACTCGTAAAATTATATACTCACCTCTGGTATCCGTTGCCGCCCCTAAAGTCGTGCCTTCGATTATGACATTCACACCTGGCAAAAGTTCACCGGTTTCCGCATCAGTCACCTTTCCGGATATTTTGCCGGTAGTTCCCGCAATGAGAAAATGTGGAATGAACAAACTCATTATCAATAAAAATAAACATGGGATGAAATATCTCATTCTTCATTCCTTTCCCGGTTTAATGAACGAGAAAAGTTGAGACACCAGACAAAAGGCGCCCGATGTCTCAACCCGTGTGAATCAGTGAGCAGAATCTTATTTCAATAAAGTGATTCGCTTGGAGGTTATGTAATGACCGCTTTTTAATGTGACAATATAAATTCCTGAAGATAAAGGATTGTCAGAATCATCGCGTCCGTCCCAATTGATGTCATAATTCCCTGCTATTTTGATGCCATCAAATAAAGTTTTTACTTTTTTGCCCAAAATATTGTAAACCTCAATTTGAATTCTTCCGTTCCGCGGAACAAAATAGTTGATGGTTGTAGCAGGATTAAATGGATTGGGATAATTTTGCGTAATCCTGAATTCGTTTGGCATATCAATCCTGGCATAATTCGAAATATCTTTTACGCCTGTAGTTAATATATCGACAGGTTCAATAGTAAAATCATCGTACCAGACTTTACCCACCGGATATGAGGTAAAGCGTGCACGAACGGAAAAGCCAGCAGCATCTTCTGGTGATTTGGAAATAACATTGTACTGAACCCAGTCACTTGTAGAATCACGCTGATCAAAATAGAAAAATTGATCACCGCCACCGGTCAAATCCCAGCTCTTTTCAAGCGGCGCCTTGTGATAGAAAAAGCACATGCCCAGTCGGTTGTCATCCCGGTCTAATACAACGTTCGATGGCAAATAACTGTCATCTGAATTCACACTGTCACATTTGGCCCACACGCTGATCTTGTACCAGGTATCCGGCTCAACCGCCACCGGCGCTGAATAAAATACCATCTCATCATCATTGTCATCCCATTCATGCAACAACACAGACCAGTCACCTCCATGAACCGTGTCGCTCACCGTGTTGGCAAAAGCCTGACCAGCAGCATGCCATTCCATCCACCCCACTGGCGTTTCAAAATTTCCGTTAAACGGCCACATCTCCCACGGATCTGTGCCGCAACCAACATCGTCAAACCACACCGTACCAGTAGCATCCTTGCCCATCATTAGCGTCATATACATCTCGTCAGGATCAGTCCCCGCCGGAATCAATAATCCATCTGTGTATTCAGTCCAGTCGCTGCTCGCCGAACTCTGATCCACCGGAACAAACTGCTCGCCCAATAACGTTCCGCCAGCATAAAACTGAAATAATACCCCAATCCTGGCATCGTCAGACCCCGGGTCCGTGTTCACACCTTCCGTCTTTGCCCAAAAACTCAAATTGTACAAACGATCCGCTTTGGCATGATTCCAGTACAAATAAGCATTGTCCACGCTCTTCCAGCCAACGGCATCACCAGAGGCGTTCGGCTTTTCCACTTTTACCGAACGCAGGCTCTCATGCCCATCTGCCAAATCCCAACTGCAAACACCACTACCATCACCTTCATTTAACTTGTTCCAAAAGGCAGGAGCAACTGTCTCCAAGTCTCCGTTAACAAGAATATTTGGATTGACTTTAAGCTTTTCGATTGCAAAATCATCGTACCAGACTTTACCCACCGCATATGAGGTAAAGCGTGCACGAACGGAAAGACCAGCCGCATCTGCTGGTGATTTGGAAATAACATTGTACTGAACCCAGTCACTTGTAGAATCACGCTGATCAAAATAGAAAAATTGATCACCGCCACCGGTCAAATCCCAGCTCTTTTCAAGCGGCGCCTTGTGATAGAAAAAGCACATGCCCAGTCGGTTGTCATCCCGGTCTAATACAACGTTCGATGGCAAATAACTGTCATCTGAATTCACACTGTCACATTTGGCCCACACGCTGATCTTGTACCAGGTATCCGGCTCAACCGCCACCGGCGCTGAATAAAATACCATCTCATCATCATTGTCATCCCATTCATGCAACAACACAGACCAGTCACCTCCATGAACCGTGTCGCTCACCGTGTTGGCAAAAGCCTGACCAGCAGCATGCCATTCCATCCACCCCACTGGCGTTTCAAAATTTCCGTTAAACGGCCACATCTCCCACGGATCTGTGCCGCAACCAACATCGTCAAACCACACCGTACCAGTAGCATCCTTGCCCATCATTAGCGTCATATACATCTCGTCAGGATCAGTCCCCGCCGGAATCAATAATCCATCTGTGTATTCAGTCCAGTCGCTGCTCGCCGAACTCTGATCCACCGGAACAAACTGCTCGCCCAATAACGTTCCGCCAGCATAAAACTGAAATAATACCCCAATCCTGGCATCGTCAGACCCCGGGTCCGTGTTCACACCTTCCGTCTTTGCCCAAAAACTCAAATTGTACAAACGATCCGCTTTGGCATGATTCCAGTACAAATAAGCATTGTCCACGCTCTTCCAGCCAACGGCATCACCAGAGGCGTTCGGCTTTTCCACTTTTACCGAACGCAGGCTCTCATGCCCATCTGCCAAATCCCAACTGCAAACACCACTACCATCACCTTCATTTAACTTGTTCCAAAAGGCAGGAGCAACTGTCTCCAAGTCTCCATTCGGCAGCAAGTTTGTTTGTGCAATCGCTGGATTCGCGATGAATACACAAACAGCAACCATCAACATATATGGAGAAAATATTTGAAACTTTCTTTTCATCGTGAATTCTCCTGTTTCTAAAGTTTAAAATTTTTGAATGAATTAGCCGAAAAAAAGGTGCAAAATTTAAGTAACCGAATCAGTCGCGGAAGCATAGTATTCACACATTAAGGAGAAGAATAGGGAATGTTATACCGGTATTCGCGGCAAATTTCAAGTAAAAGTTGCATCAATTTTTTAGTTGGTTTACCTCCTTTCTGTTGATGTAAATGCTGATATTTGGATTAACGCTTAAGACAGCATCACCTCCTTAACATTTTGATTATGTGGTTTGGCGGACAATTAATTCAACAGGAACTAAAATTTTTCTGGATGACTTTTGATTTGTCAAAATCATATCCACTATATTTTTTACAGCAATCAGACCCATTTCCTCTTTATCGACTTTTAAAGTTGTAAGCCGCGGCTCGACTTGAATCGCGAGATCCACATCATCAAATCCGACAAGGGCGACCTGATCTGGAATTTTAATGTTGTTCTCTTTTAAGCACCGCATACAGCCGAATGCCATAGCGTCATTCGCGGCAAATAGTGCAGTAAATGACCTGCTTTGCTTTAAAAGTTTAACAGCGGCGCTATAACCGTGTTTATTGTCAGTATAAGGTTCATCAATAACAACTAATTTATCATCAAATGGGATGTCATAATCAGAGAGAGTCTTTTTATATCCCTCAAATCTTTCTTTGATACTGGGGTGGGTCATATCCCCTCCAATAAACGCAATTTTTCGATGGCCTTTTTCAATCAAATGAGTAACCGCCTGGGTTGCCCCATCCATATTATTGATTAATATGGCTGGAAACTTTCCATTTGGAGGCAGATAATCAATAAAGAGAATTGGCAAGTCTAAATGCTGAACGTATTTAACTAAATTATTCGGAACTTTTCCCGCTAAAATAACGCCATCAACATTTTTCTCGAGCATGAACCGGGGAATTGATTTTTTTGTAAATTTGTTCTCAACCGTTGTGAGCAGGATATAAAAATTATGATTCCGGGCTTCAAGCTCAGACCCTAAAAATATTTTTGTGTAAAACGGTTCAGCTCTATTAAAATGATCATTAGTTAGAATAAAACCAATATTACCGCTTTTTTTGGAAGCAAGTCCCCTTGCTTGATGGCGAGGATGATAGTTAAGCTCTCCAATGGCAGCCTGAACTTTTTGGGTTGTTGATGTTGATACATGTTTTTTGCCATTAATAACCAGAGATACAGTGGATAATGAAACACCTGCCAGTTTTGCGACATCTTTGATTGTTGGACTCATAATTTTTCCAAAATAATTCGAAACGTTTCGAGTAAAATAGTCTCTAAAACTGTACAGAACTAATAGCTGATCGACACAACTTGTTGATATATATTCATTTATATATATTTCATAATGCTTTCAAAGTTATAATATTATTAAAACGCTTCGAGATATTAATAAATAAAAAACAGTTTGTCAAGTATTTTTTGTGATTTGATTAAAAATTATTGAATTCATACCTCTGTAATATCTGATAATTTTCAGCTCCATCCTGCATTTTTACATTATTCCAACAATGTTAATCAATTCGACCAAATGATCTAAATACAAGAATAATTGTTCATTCATCACTGTTCGTTGATTATTGAATAATACCCTTGATTATTAATTTAAAAATCTCTAATATGTTTTTGATGAATTTGTGATCAAACCGGCAAGGGGCACAATAACCGGCCGCAATCTTTTTATTTTCGCGGTCTGCATGCAGGATAAAAAAAGTTCAATCGACCAACCCACAGGAGGAATGATATGTGCGCACAGGACAAGATCCTCCAGGACGCAATTTCCCTGGCTGAAAAATGGCAAAAGCGGGCTGATAAGTTGTTGACCCGGGAAGAAAAAAAGATTCAGGAGCAAATGGAGAGTTTGCTAACCCATCCCACGGATAAGGTTGTGCTGACAAAGATGATTGACCAGAGTTTCCGGTCGCACGACGACCAGCGTGTCGCCGATCAACTTAATTTTATTCTCAAAAAATACGGGATACCCGAGTTTTTTTCAAACACAGAGCATATGTTAATGCAGTTGTTTTTGAGCGGTGGCCAAAAGTTCCCCCATATTTCTGTCCCCCGAGTTGTAGACAGAATTCGCGATGACAGCAGCCGGTCTGTGCTACCTTCGGAAAAAGGCTTCCTGGATAAACATCTGCAAAAGCGGCGCAAACAGGGTGTGCGCATGAACATCAACCACCTCGGTGAAGTCGTGCTCGGCGAAGAAGAATCGCTGTTCCGCTTGAAAACCTATCTTGAGGATCTGAAACGGCCGGACATCGAGTACATTTCAGTAAAAATATCGACTATTTATTCTCAGATCAATTCCCTGGCTTTTGAGCACACAACAGAAATCCTCATGGACCGCCTCTCTCAACTGTTCCGTGCTGCCCGGGACAACGAATTTGTGCGCCCCGATGGCACCCGGGTGCAGAAATTTGTCAATCTGGATATGGAAGAATACCGGGACATGGAGATTACCAAAGAAGCGTTTATGCGTACGCTGGACAAAGACGAGTTCAAGAACCATTCCGCCGGCATTGTGCTTCAAGCGTATATCCCGGATGCCTGGCCGTTGCAGCAAGAGATCACCAATTGGGCAAAATCCCGGGTAGCGGACGGCGGCGCACCGATAAAACTCCGCATCGTCAAAGGCGCAAATATGGAAATGGAACTGGTCGAATCCTCGATTAAAAACTGGCCTCTGGCACCCTACGACAACAAGCTGGATGTAGATGCGAATTACAAACGCATGGTCACTTTTGGCATGGAACCGGAAAATATTAAGGCAGTGCATCTCGGCATTGCCTCTCATAACCTTTTTGAACTGGCCTATGCCTATGCGCTGGCTAGAGAAAAGCACGTCACGCAATATTTCAGCTTTGAGATGCTGGAAGGCATGGCCGATCACGTCAGAAGTGCCATTCAGGAAACAGACGAAGAGATGGTGCTCTACGCGCCGGTATCCACAAAGGAACAGTTTATCAGTGCTATCGCCTACCTGGTGCGGCGCCTGGATGAGAACACCGGTGAAGAAAATTTTCTGCGTTACTCACCGAATCTCAAGGTTGGTTCTAAAGAATGGCAGTTTCTCAAAGAGCAGTTTATCGCTTCCTGTGGGCACCAGGACAAGGCAAGCGATAAACCGCGCCGCACTCAGAATCGCAAACGCGAAAAATTCCCGGAGAAAATGGGACCGCTGGTGACTGGCGAGTTTGACAATGAACCAGATACTGACTGGTCACTTTCTGCAAACCGTAAATGGGCAGAGGATATCCGCAGAAAATGGAAAAAAGTACCGGATAACCAACCGATGATGATTCCCCTAGTAATCGGCGGCAAAGAAATCTCTAAAAAGCGGGAAACACTGGAATGCTTTGATCCTTCGCAGATTCCTGAAAAAATAACCACTGCAGTCTATAACATGGCAAATGCGGATGATATCGAACAGGCTGTCAAGACGGCAAAAAAAGATCCGGATAAATGGCGGGAAAAATCTGCCAAAGAACGGCAAGAGATTCTCTCCAAAGTGGCTATGGAAATCCGTTATGCCCGCGGTGATCTTATCGGTTCCGCAACCATGAATACGGGCAAAGTCTTCACTGAATCGGATCCCGAGGTGTCGGAAGCCATTGACTTTGTCGAATTTTACGCCTGTTCTGCTGTCAATTACGAAGACATCGAAAACATTAAATGCCGCGGCAAAGGCGTGGGACTGGTCATTTCACCATGGAATTTCCCCATTGCTATTCCGTGCGGCGGAATCGTTGCCAGTCTGGCCGCCGGCAATACGGTGATTTTTAAACCTGCCTCAGATGCTGTAATTACCGCCTATGTGCTCTGCCAGTGTTTCTGGCGGGCTGGTGTGTCTCAGAAAACACTGCAGTTTGTTCCCTGTTCCGGCTCCAAATTCGGCGACAAACTGACCGGACACCCGGATGTGGATTATATCATACTCACCGGCGGCACAGACACCGGCATGAAGATTCTGGAAAACCGTCCCGGCGCCTTTTTGGCGGCTGAGACCGGCGGTAAAAACGCCACCATTGTCACAGCCATGTCCGACCGGGATCAGGCAGTCAAGAACATCATGCACTCGGCCTACAGCAACTGCGGCCAGAAATGTTCTGCAACTTCACTGGTCATTCTTGAAAAAGAGGTGTATGAGGATGAAAAGTTCAAAAAACAGCTCGTTGATGCAGCCAAAAGTTATAGCGTCGGATCGGCCTGGAAATTTCACAACAAAATGGGTACTCTTATTCATCCGCCCAAAGGCGATCTGGAAAATGCGTTCACCAAACTGGAGCCGGGCGAATCCTGGGTGCTGAAACCGGAAATGGTGGATGACAATCCCTATATCTGGAGTCCGGGCATCAAGTGGGGTGTGCAGCCCGGAAGCTACACGCACATGACCGAATTTTTCGGTCCGCTGATTGGTGTCATGTGCGCTGATGACCTGGATCACGCCATCGAACTGGTCAATCAGACCGGCTACGGACTGACCTCAGGTCTCGAAAGCCTGGATCAGCGCGAGCAGGAAAAATGGAAACAGGGCATAAGGGCCGGAAACTTGTACATCAACCGGGGCACGACCGGTGCCGTTGTGCTGCGTCAGCCGTTTGGCGGCATGGGAAAATCGGCTCTGGGCGCCGGCATCAAAGCCGGGAGTCCGAGTTACGTGGCGCAGTTCATGGACTTTGAGGATACGGATTTTCCGCGCACCGGTCCGATCAAAAAAGATCACCATTTGCATCGAGTCGCGCATCAATGGAAACTGAAACTCGACTGGGGTATGATGACAGACGTCAAAAAGGAACTGCGAAAGACGATCCGCGCCATCAAGAGTTATATTTATCATTTTGAACAGGAATTCGGCATTGAAAACGATTATTTTCACCTTCGCGGACAGGACAATGTGCTGCGCTATTTGCCGGTCGGCAAAGTGATGGTGCGTGTGCATAAAAATGACAGTCTGTTCGAGGTGCTGGGCAGGATCGCTGCGGTACTGGTGTCAGGGTGTGAACTGATCATTAGTGTTCCGGAAGACCTGGACAACAAGGTGACCCGGTTTCTGCGAGGAGAAGAGGGCAAACGCATGCTCAGAGACATACCGCTGACTCTTCAAAGTGATGATGAAGTAATTGGCATGATTCCTGATATCCAGCGGATTCGATATGCAGCTCAGGAGCGGGCGCCGCAAAAGGTGTTCGAAGCTGCGGCAGAGACCGGATTCTACATATCCCGCACCCCGGTGATGATGGAAGGCAGGATCGAACTGCTGCAGTATTTCCAGCAGCAAGCCGTTTGTAACACCTATCACCGTTATGGAAATTTGGGAGAACGGACTATTATATAATTTTTTATCTCAATCAATCCCGGTCTTCGGCTGGGATTGATTAACCAGCACGGCATATCGATGCCTGACAATGCAAGATTATTCATTGTCAGGCAACTGGGCTGGATCATGTGATTGTGCCATTGGCTGCAATTGAACCGGACCTAATATGCCGGAAGGCTGTATGTCCCAGGCCGAGGCATCAAATGGCTCGTAAGAAGCTCTGGTGACAATATTGATGTCGCGCATGATTTTCCATTCACGATTGCGAATGTCCATATCACGAATGCGATTGGCAGCAAGGTTTGTAACGTCTAACCGCAATTCGTTGTCACCGGCGTGCACATAATCGCCAATGTCGATGCGCATCGGCGGGCTCCATAGCGTACCGGCGAACCTGCCGTTGACTGAAACGCGGACGCTTTCACGCACGTCGCCGAGATCGAGTACCCAGGTATCAGCCGGTGAATCAGGTAAACGCACGGTGGTTGTATAGCGCGCTGTGCCGCTAAAGCTTTGAGCTGCCTCGCCGCCCAGATCAGTCCAGGATCGCAGCGCGCCATCGGCAAATGATCGAGTGGTGATCTTGTCCGGAATGGTTGGACCGCCCTTGATAAATTCGATATCCCAGGTGTGATCACCAAGCGGCATAGCCGGACCTGCAGGGGCTTTGTAAAGCCAGGGCTGACCAGCAGATTCGCCGCTGCTGAGCGTGCGAACGATGAGCGATTCACCGGGGCGCAATTGCAAATAGATGCGGTTTTCTCCATCCCTGCCAGGCTGCACCTTTGCCACACCAATGTTGCCGTTGAGCGGATTGAGAATTGTGGCGGACTGCACACGGCAGCCAAGCGAAACCCAGTCATCGAGCGATTCGGCGTTCAGGTTGGCCAAGAAATAATCATGCCCGGCAGAATTGGCGCGACGAATCCAGTCGATGCCATGCCCGGCGATGGGTTCGCGGGTTACGCCGAGCTGTTCAAGAACAGAACTCAATTCACCTGCCTCTGACAACAGATACACAGTTCCTTTACCGATTGAATAACTCTGTGCCTGGCTGCTTTCAGTGACTTTACCATATTGCAGCCGCTTCTTCTGTTCATTCATCGCCAATCGGCGTTCATCGAGATCACCCAATCCGGGAACATCTTTTGGGAGAGCTTCAAAAATCACGGTCGCACCGGCTTCTGCCAGGTCAAGAATCTGCTTTAACGTGGATACTGGCATTCGGCGCGCCGGCGGAACGATGAGCCCGGCATATCGACTGCCGGGCGTGACCAGCATTTTGTCGCTCACGCGCGTGAGGTTCAGTTGAGCGTCACTGATGTAATCGTAACTGTATCCGTTATCCTCCAGCACTTCCGCCGTCTTGCGGATGGACAGGTCGCTTCCCCATGATGGCCTGTGAGCGGAACACAAGCGCATCGGATGGTCGCTGCCCCTGGAATTGCTTGTATCGTCCCAGACGTCATAAACCGGATAATAGACTAAAAGGTCGTTGTCTGGCTCACTCGACTGGAGAACCGATTGCACCCGCTCCAGGTACACGTTGAGCGCCCTGGAATCCTCCCACCAGGTGTTTTGGGGGTTGAATTGCACAGCAGCGTAGAAAAACCATCCCGGCCAGGGGGCATCCTCTGGAGAAAAAACCGTGCCGTGATAGAAAATGTGATTGATTCCATCGAGCATTATGGCGTCCAGTTCGGGTTTGGCTTTCGACAACGAGTTCGTCCAGTTCTCGCCCAGCCAGGTCAAGCTCTCACAAGAGACCAGGGGCCGGCCCATCACGTGAGCTGCCGATGAAGCAAAACGCCCAGCCAGTTGCTCGGGAATATCACGGCCTGGCTGAATCGCCTCGCCAGGATTGAGACCGGGAATGGCAAATGTCGTGTTGCCGAAAATCTCGGTTTCCGGAATATCGACCATGCCGTACAGATCAAGCAAGTTCCCTGGCGCACCATGGGCCTGGTTGCGCGTCACTTCTCCGCGATGATGCGCCCACTCTACCCAGACGCTGAGATACTCGGCATGCATCTTTGCCAGCGTCGCCCGGTAGTCACATTTAAGCCGGGCACGTTTGTCTGGTGCCATACTTTTTTCGCCCATCAGCTCGGCAGCATAATCTTGAATGTCATAGCCGTGCATCTGTTGGAAAACGGTTGACAAACCTGGCGACCACGAGGCGTTATAGTATTCGAATGAATCGTGGAACTGGCTGCGGATCATGTCGCGGGATAGCGGCGCAAGGGCGGTATCAAATTTTGTCAGATACTGCCGGATTGCTCTGGAAGAATACGGATCAAGTACAAGGCCTTCGCCGCCCGGCGCAGCCCGCTTGACCCTCTGGCGAGTGGGGCGGCCTTTTAATGTGCCATCACGCAATACGATCCGCGTATTTGCATCGGTCTCGCTGACCTGGGGACCGCCAAACGGCCAACCTGTACCGGTTGCCATATCCACGCCAAGTCCGAGCCGCCGGGCTTCACAACAGGTATACTCGAGCATATCGATCCACTCGGGCGATAAAAAGTCAATATAGCGTTGTTCATAACCTCGTGCACCATAGATCGGCGTGATCTCAACTCCGCCAAGCCCCATACGTGCGAATTCCTCGAGTTGGCGAGTCAAGTTCTGTTTGTCAACAGCACTGCCCGGCCACCACCACCGGGTCCAGGGCTTTACAGTGTTCCGGCTTAACGGCCAACCCGGACGGGTTTGCTCCAGTTGTCTATCCTGCGTATGTGCGTAGGGATAAAACATGGCCATGATAACCATCACCATTAACAACTTGATAATACTGGCTTGTCTTTTCATGAGTTTCTGGCCTCGAGTTTTAGTTTATTCTGTTTCCTGCCAAACCAGTTATGGCAGGGGCACTGATTTTTCCTGTGCTTTGCAGACAAGATAATAATAAATATGATAAAAAAACAATGACGAATGGTGATTGTTGGTATAAGATCAGTTATCGGTTGATATGCTTTATCTAAACTAAACCATGGGTCACAAATCTTTTCTGCATCGATGTTGTATCATTCTATAAATCTTGAAATGATAATGTGTAATTTACTCGTTTTGTGACCCATTGTCGGGATTGTAATTGAGGTAATTCGATTTTTGTATTTGGCTTTCTATTCATTGTAGCGATAAATTGCTTGCATATCTGTTATAAATTTCATTCTTTATTATATTCTATCAGGTAAGAGAAAAGATGATAAATTGATCGGTTATTGGATAAATTCTATTATTAATTCAAGGTTATGTCAATTATAAAAGAGGGCATCGACGTTTAAAAAATGACCATATTTTCGATGCCTGAATGGTTTTATTTTTTAAAACTAAAAAATTGACATACTATCATCATCAAGTTAAACTACTAAATATGGAGGAAACGTTATGGCTTTAAAATTCAACTCAGTCACGCGCAGAGACTTTATTACAAAAACGACCCTGGCGACAGCCGGAATGGGCGTTATGAGTCGCTTGCATGCTTCCGGCAACGAGGGGTCGAGCAATCCTATCGGCGCGAACGATAGAATTAACCTGGCTGTAATTGGCATTCATGGCAGGGGACAATCTCTGATTAAAAACTTTGGCGGGATGAAGAATGTCCGTATAAAAACGCTGTGCGATGCGGATGAAAAACTTTTTCCCGAACGGGCAAAAATGGCAGAAGAAGTCCAGGGTTCCCGTCCCGGAACAGAATATGATATCCGGCGCGTACTGGACGACCCGGACATTGATGCGGTTGGAATCGCAACACCAAATCATTGGCATGCTTTAGCAACGATTTGGGCATGCCAGGCTGGCAAGCACGTTTATTGCGAAAAGCCTTCGTCCCATAATATTTGGGAAGGACGAAAAATGATAGAAGCAGCCCGGAAATATAATCGAATTGTGCAGATTGGCTTTCAGAACAGATCGCGACAGAATACCAATGCGGCCATAAAGTTTCTCCACGAAGGCGGCATTGGAAAGGTATATATGGCGCGAGGCCTGTGTTTCAAACCCAGAGGAGACATCGGCAAACCTTCAAATCAGCCGGTGCCGGACGGTCTGCACTATGATCTGTGGTTGGGGCCAGCTCAGGAACGTCCTTTTAATCCGAATTATGTGCATTATAACTGGCATTGGCACTGGGCATTTGGCAACGGTGATACCGGCAACCAGGGGCCGCATCAGTTTGATGTCGCCAGGTGGGGTCTGAACAAAAAAGAAGCCCCGGTTAAAGTCGCTTCAAAAGGCGGTTACTTTGTTTTCGACTCGACTCAGGAAACACCAAATACGCAAACCTCGATTTTTGAATACCAGGACGGCACTATTTTAGAATTCGAAACCCGCGGACTTTTAACGAATGGTGAATTTGGCGAGCCTGGCCAGACGATTGGTAACATTTTTTATGGCAGCAAAGGCATCTTGCAAATCGATGCTGGCGGAAACTGGAAAACCTGGATAGGCCGAGAGTACGAACCCGGTCCTTCATCAGAAGAAACCAGTGAAGAAGAATACGATGCCATGAATCTGATAGGCACTGGCGGCGGCGGACATTTTGAAAACTTTATTGCCGCTGTCCGTTCCGGCAATCCTGATGATTTGACCTGTGATGTGGAGATTGGGCATCGCTCCACTATATTACCGCTGATGGCAAATGTTTCGTACCGAGTCGGCCGTGAATTGAGGTTCGATGGATTGAGCGAACGCTTTGTAGACGATAAAGAAGCCAATGAACTGCTGAGCAGAAACTATCGCGAACCGTTTGTCGTCCCAAAACGAGTGTAATTCATTATCCGTTCAGTAGTGTCCCGTAGTTTTGTTATGAATTTGGCAATAACATTCTAATGGGACACTACTGAGGGAATAAATTTTCATCTCGTCCCCAGCCTTTGGCTGGGAATGCAATGAGTTGTGTCGCGACGAGTTCGTCGCGACAAGACTAAAGAATGTAAATCATAACAGCGAGTGCAAAAACCCACTTTGCTGTTGGTCATGCTATAATATAATTGAATTTTACATGTCGACAAACTCCTCGTAGTGCATGGATTTTATGAGTCGACGAACTCGTCGACCTACATTAGCCTCTAACTGGGGGCGCATGCGGACACAGAAAAGCAGCAGTAACCCTGCGGTGATGCTCTACATCACTTGACATCAGCAACAGAATAATAGAATCAGATGCAATACAAATTCGAAAAAGTGTTTATGAAATTACGATCTATTCATATGTTATTTTTTGTAAAATCGTTTTGAGAAAACCTTATTTTCATTTTTTGAACCTTAGTAGCAATGATAGCCAAACGAATTTAACCTTATTACCTTATCGATATGAAAATCGAATATAATAACTTGTACACCCATTTTGTGTTTACTACAAACGAGCGACAAGAATAAGGTAATAAGGTAAAACCTGTAGATAATTTTCTACTACTAAGGTGTAAAAGCAAAAATAAGGTCAAAAACGTCTTATGCTTACCAAGCCCGAGGTTTGACAGGAGAGGAAGGTGTTTGATCCGTCAGATAAAAAAATATTTGTAATCTTTAGGGTAAACCTGTATTTTAAGCAGAGATAACTAATGAAATTGCCTTCAGATTCGAAAATATCAGATAACAAGATAAAAGAATATCTATTAAAGCCAAAGAAGAGGAATGATAAATCTTTCTGGCTGGGCCAAGCTGGATATGAACGTGACAATTGGCAGGTCCTGAAGAATGATATAATGAATCAATTATTATCCAAAGATGCAACACTTGTGGAAACCACAGAATTCGGCCAATTATTCAAGCTCACAGGAACCATAATTGGCCCAAATGGCAAGTCCTTGTTTGTATGCACAATATGGATGAAAGAATTTAGTACAGGCCTGACTGACAAAGTTTATTACAATGTTTCCAGATAAAAGGAGCTATCGTTCATGAAATACGAGTTGTTTAAAGAGGTTGTACTTTTAAAAAATGTACCGGAAAAGAATCTTAAGAAAGGTGATGTTGCGACAATCGTTGAACATCATCCTGTACCGAATGGGAAAGATGGGTATACATTAGAGATTTTTAATGTATTTGGTGATACATTGACAGTGCTTACCGTGTCAGAATCTGAAATTGAACCGTTGAAAGAAAATGAAGTTTTTAGCGCTCGTTCATTGACCGCTTGAAATTTGGAAGAATCTAATCCTTCCATTGGCAAACAAACGACCGAATTCCTTGTACTGGATTTTTCCGGTACAGGAGAATTAATAGACCTCAATCTTGGTATCACTGAACGATTGTACCATCGTTTTGTAAAAGAAGCGCAATACGGTCAGGACTGGGATAACCGCCAGGACATTATCAAGTTTATCGAAAAATACCGCACAGCCTATCTCACTCGCGATCTTGAAACCGTAGATATGATGTTTGCAGAGGGAGCCCTTATCTTAATCGGCCGGAAGATTCAACGCCGAACATTAAGTGATGACCGGATACAATATCAAACATTTTCAAACGAACCGGATTACAATTACTTGCTCCTGACAAAAGAACGATATCTCCGTCGCCAGCAGCGCGTTTTCGAATCCCAGGCCGACATTTGCCTCAATTTCGGTTCATTCGATATCGTCAAGAAAAACAACGCACCCGGTGTTTACGGTATGGAAATGCGCCAAAGTTACAATTCAACAACGTATGCGGATGAGGGTTACTTATTTTTGCTCATTGACTTTACTGAACAAAATCCATTGATTTATGTCCCTGCCTGGCAGCCGAATGAATGGGACAAAAAAGCCATGGTTCGTACCGCGAATTTCAAAATTTACAAATAATAATTCGTATCGGCGTAGGCGCCTCTTCTATGTTTTCCGGCTATTAAACAAATTTGGCAGATAACAAAAAAAAGCGCCGGCTGTCAGTAAGCCTAGGGGGGGTCAGCCACTGACGAGGGGGGTCCCGGCGCCTTTTTCAATTATAAAAAATCAACTTTTTTTTAAAATTCGTTCAGTTTTCTCTTCTCTTGAAAAGAAAGATTATGACATCCTTTCAGAAAAAAATATGCTTTTCTTGAAACATACAAATTATCATGATCCAAAAAATTTATAATTCTTTTTTTAATCTGAGATCCTACTTTTTGCTTTTTTTGTAGTAAATCCATAGTATGTTTAAATATAGCTACACCTAACTCATTATCAACAAATTGATCGAGTATTTCTTCAATGACGAAATCACTTACATTTTCTATTTCATTTAATCTAAATAAAATTTGTAGCTTGCGTGAAGTATTTACTTTTTTAAATGACTTTATCAGTTTTTTTTGTATTTTCGGATCTGATATGATATCACTCGGAAGGGCGTTAAGAGCTTCACGAGCAACATGGGCATTATTGTCACCTACAAGTTCTAAGATTGAAAAAAGCAAGGAATCCTGATGAAAATTACCATCGGCATTTTTAATGGCCCATATCTGATAGTCTTGTTGATTGCTGTTCAGCATTGATAATAAGAATTTTGGGCTTTTCTTATTTTCCAATATATCATGTATTTTTTTCTGTGTTTGCCCGTACACAATGTGCCATAATGTATACGTAGTGTAAACGGCATCTTCTACTATATAATTCTCTATACTCTTTATCGTTGCCCCGGTAGTAGCATCAAGCCCCAATTTCTCTTTTTTATTCTTTGATTTAACGAGTTCTTTAATTGTATAATTTTTCAGTATTGAATGAGGATTTGATAAAATGGAATCCAGTTTCTTATAATCATCTTTTGTGAATTTTTTATGCAAAGATTTTGTCAATGAATCACCTGGAAACAATTCAAATCCCATATAATTTCCAATGGCATCCCAAAATATCTTTATATCAATAAACTTGCATTTATCGGTCATACAGACATCAGTATAAATCCGTTTTTCATACCATTGCGTTTCTCCTTTTTCATTCCTTTTTTCGTATAAACAATAATCTTGAGAATCATCTAATACTATAGTATGTTTGACAATTTTATCTTCACCTTTCCAATATTCTGAACTTTTAAAAATTTCTTCAGAATGTTTTGGCAAAGTGAGAAACTGAATTCCTATGAGCAAAATGTTGATAATATGAAACACCTTATTTCCTTTTTAATAAAATAACTTTTAATCTCTATACCTAGTATTTAAAAATCAAGAGGCAATTTTTGCTTTTGCTGGATTTTGTAGAGTTAAATCGTTTCGATATCCAAGTTCCGCAGAAATCTTATCCGCATGCTTTCGTACATCTTTGCCGATTTTATCAAAATCAGATTTTTTCAATCGACTGGCAGGACCTGTTATCCATATAGCCGCTACAGGATATCCCTTTCTGTTAAAGATCGGCGCCCCAACACAGTTCATACCCTCCGTCTCTTCAACACAATCTGTCGAATATCCTTTTTCTCTTACAGCTTCTAATACTCGTCGATAATCTTCCTTGTTCGTAATAGTTCTTTCATTAAATTGAATGTAATCAATTTTATCTAATAATTCTTCGCGTTCATTATCAGGTAAATAAGCAACCATCGCCTTGCCTGGCGCTGAGGTATGCAGATGAAACCGCTTTCCTGGTTCCAGTACGAATCTGAATGGATGGGTGCCTTGTACCTCCTCAATTGTTATCCCTTCAGTATCACTCAAAATCCCCAAAGGCACCGTTTCTTTATATATGTCTCTTAAATGCCGCATAACATGCAACGATTTATCGACAAGATTTTGCTCGCTAATGGCTGCATGTCCTAACGTTAACAACTTTAAAGAAAGTTGAAAAACTTTTGTTTCTTCATCCCGGATTAAATAATCATTGTCTAAGAGTGTTGAAGTGATGCGAAAGATGCTATTTCGTGGATATTCCAAATAATCAGTGATTTCACTTATTGAGAGCCCCTCCGGATGTTCGGCTAATAACTCGATTATACTTAATGCACGTTCAAGATTAGGTACATGGTATTTTGATGACGCCATCTATTACCTCCTTTTTCCAATTAATTATGACTTAAATTTCCATATCATTTCACTTTCCCTCCTCTTTGACATCATTACGTAAAACTCCGATTCCTTCTATTTCTATCTCGACAAGATCACCGTGTTTCAAGGGTCCCACTCCGGAGGGCGTACCGGTCATAATAATATCGCCGGCATAAAGCGTAAAATTTATCGAAACAAAATGCAAAATATCAGCAATAGAGAATATCATATGCCGTGTATTGGACTGTTGTTTTGGCTCCCCGTTCAGCCAGCAGGTGATATCTAATTGTTGCGCATCTCCAATATCTTCCTGCAATACCAAACAAGGCCCTATCGGACCGAACGTATCTAATGATTTGCCGCGAAACCATCCGGATTTATCCGATGCTTGAATATTGCGCTGACTCACATCGTTCATGCAGGTATAGCCCAAAATATAATGAAAAGCTTCCTTCTTTGGAACATTCTTGCACTGTTCCTTAATAATGAACGCGAGTTCTGCTTCATAATCAACCCGGATATCAAAGTTGTAATTTTTTAAAAAAGCAGGGATAATGATTGTTTGCTCATGTCCAATTAATACATTCGGTGTCTTGTTGAAGAGAATGGGCTCCCCGGGTAATTCGTTTTTAAAACCCTGAACATTCACTTTCTCGTGCTCTGCAATATGGTCTTTATAATTCAATCCAAGTGCTATAATCTTGCTCGGATTAACAGTATAATTTTCTTCACGATGAGCAATAGGTAAGGTTATTGCCATACGGTCCTCTGTAAGCATATTCTACGTAATCAAAAATATAAATATAAAAAATTAAACACAAGATTGCAAACCACCATCAACAAAAAGAATATGCCCATTAACATAATTTGACGCATCAGAAGATAAAAAGATGGCCGCACCAACAAGTTCGTTCGGGTCTCCCCAGCGGTTCGCAGGTGTACGGGAACAGAGCCAGTTGTCAAATTTTGCATCTTTATAAAGTGAACGGGTCATTTCGGTCTTGAAATATCCTGGCGCTATGGCATTGACCTGAATATTGTGTTTGCCCCAGTCTGTTGCCATTCCTTTTGTCAACATTTTGAGCCCTCCTTTTGAAGCAGTATAGGGCGCAATCGTGGGACGGGCCAGTTCGCTTTGTAATGAACATATATTTATTATTTTACCGGCACGTCGATTAATCATGCCTTTGACTACCGCTTTTGATGTTAAAAAGGCTCCCATCAAATTGATATTCATTATTTTTTGCCAGTCTTTTTTTGAAAATTCTTCCAACGGCCCCCGGATTTGTATGCCGGCGTTATTTATGAGAATATCTATCGATCCCAGGTTTTGTTCTATTAACGAAATTTGCGATTGAATTTCATCTTCATTTTGAACATCAAAGGCATAACCATGAACATTTTTTATTTCTTTTTCTAATGACGTTTGCGCTTTTGATAGCCTCTGCTCATCACGTCCGTTAATAATAATTGTAGCCCCGGCTCTGCCAAGACCTTGTGCGATGATATATCCTAATCCCCGGCTTGATCCTGTAATTAAAACTCTTTTATCCTTTACATCGAAAATCTGTTCGATCATACCGCATTCCTGTTTTTTTATTTGACTTTTCTCTTCAGTGCTTTGAATTATTAATGCAATCCTGGTAAAATACCGGAAAATAGACTTAGCACCAACACACCGATAAACGCCACCACACCTGCCAGACTCGCACCCAGTGTCCATGCTTTCATAGTTTCTGCTAATTTAAATCCTGAAAATCGGGTCACGACCCAAAAACCAGAATCATTTGGTAACGATAAACAGTTGCCGCCTGCGCATACGGCAATGGCAACCAAAATAGGTGAAACCCCTGCATTGACAACCGTCGGACCCAAAATTGACGAGGCCGTTACCAAAGCCACTGTGGATGAGCCTAAAGCACCTCGTAAAACAGCTGCCAAAATAAATCCGGTTAACAGAACAGATAAATGACCTGAAGAAAGTGTCTCTACCAGATACGAGCCAATACCACTGCTGTTAATAATAAAACCAAACGCTCCCCCGGCACCCGTAATCAATAATATCATACCGGATTTCTCCGCCGCCTCTGCCATAATCTGATTAGCGGGCCGTACAAAGTATTTTCGAAGTGCTATGCCTCCAATCAATACAGTAATTAATAAAGCCATATTTTTATCACCGATGAAAGAAAAGAAAGAATAGAGCTTTGTGCCCTCATCGAGCGTCAAACTCATGATGCTTCCTAACAAAATTAATAAAATAGGCAGCAAAAGTATAAAAAATGATAAAAAGCCTGATGGTTGCTCTTTTGGAGTTGCAATATCCTCTTCTTCTATCTGGTTTTGCGCAAGACGTGTATCTTTTTTGCCGAGAAAAATTCCATACAACCATCCTCCAACCAATACAGCAGGCAGCCCCACAATAATCGCATATAAAGAAAACATCCCCATACTGATTTGCATATTGGTGGCCACATCCACAGGTCCTGGTGTCGGAACAATGAGATTATGTGAAGTCAATAAACTAATTGATAAAGCAGCCACCAACGTAATGATTGGCGTTTTTGTTAGATGTGACAATTTTTTTATAATAGAGATGAGGATAACAAAGGCAGCATCCATAAAAACCGGAATAGAAACAAGATAACCAGTGAATACAACAGCCAATGGCGCATGCTTTTCCCCCACTAGTTTAACCAGACCATGAGCTATTTTTTCTGTCGCCCTCGATTCCGATAACAATCGTCCCAGAATAATTCCCAATCCGATGACAATACCAATACCTTTTAATGTGTTGCCAAATCCAACAGCGATTTGTTCACTGACCTCTAAGATCGGCATGCCAACAAGAAATCCCGTTAGCAAGGATGAAATCAAAAGCGCGATAAATGGATTGAGATGAAATTTAATGATAACGAAAATAACAAAAGTGATGACAAATAAAAAAATACCCAATAACCCCAGTCCGGTAACCATAATCACTCCTTTTCTGTAACAGTTATCTTTCGCCTGATAGCTGATTTTACTTTACGGATTATATTTGAAACAGTCAAGCCACATTCTTCAAGCAATTCTGTATATTGCCCTGACCCGCCAAACCGGTCTTCAATAGCAACGCTCTCCAGGGGCACCGGATGGTGATGCCCGACAATCTCGGCCACAGCCGACGTTAATCCACCGTACCTTGAATGTTCTTCCACACTAACAGCAGCTCCTGTTTTGCTAATACTATGAACCAAAAGTTGAGTATCAATTGGTTTTAACGTATGAATCTCTAATACTTCACAGGATATATCTTCTTTTTCCAATTCTTCCGCCGCCTGTAACGCGTAGCTTACCATCATTCCCATGGCAACAATGGTTACATCTGTCCCCTCTCGTAGCAAAAATCCTTTTCCAATATCCATTTTTGTATTTTGAGGATGAATGATTGGAGCTTCAACGCGCGGTACTCGTATAAAAACCGGTCCGTTAATCTCCATAGCATCGAATACGGCGTGCTGTAGAGTGATGCTATCAGAAGGAACAATCACAGTAAAGTTTGGCATAGCTCGCATAATGGCAAGGTCCATAATACTTTGATGAGTAACACCATCGCCGTACCCGGATAAACCTCCATTTGTACCCATCAATTTGACATTTAAACCCGGGTAAGATATTTGACTCCTTATCTGGTCGGCAGCACGTAATGTGAGTAAAAAGCTAAAAGTACAAACATATGGAATTTTACCGCACGTTGACAATCCTGCTCCTATAGAAACCATATTCGCTTCTGTTATACCGACATCATAAAAACGATGCGGGAACTTTCTTCCGAAAAATATTGAGCGGGTTGCACCAGCCAAATCTGCATCCAAAACAACAACATCTTCGTTTTCAGTACCGGCGTTTACAAGCGTCTCACCAAACACATCTCGTAGAGGAGGACTCATGTCCCATTTCATACCAACACCCCTTTCAGCTCAGCTAACGCTTGTTGATACTCTTCTTCAGATGGATTTTTGCCATGCCACTCGTGCGAGTTTTCCATAAATGAAACCCCTTTCCCTTTTATCGTATTCGCAATAATCGCTGTTGGACCAACTGAATGTTCCTTTGCTCTTGAAATTTTCTCAATAATATCCCTGACATTATGCCCGTCACATTCCAGAACATTCCAGTTAAAACTTTGTATTTTGTCTCTTAAATTATTTAATGGCAAGATTTCACTGTTAAAACCGTCCAGTTGCACCTTGTTATAATCGATGATAACAATAAGATTATTGAGCCTGTATTTTGCCCCGGTGAGGAATCCCTCCCAATTCTGCCCCTCGTCCAGTTCACCACATCCTGTTAGAACGAATGTCCTGTAACTCTTGCTGTCCAACCTGGCGGCCAATTGAGTGCCTATACCAAATGATATTCCCATGCCCAGCGAACCACTGGATATCTCAACCCCGGGTACTTTTTTCATGTCAGGATGACCTTGTAATTTACTGCCGATTTTGCGTAAGGTATAAAGATCGCGTTCCGGGAAATAACCTTTCTTAGCTAAAATCGCATAAAGTGCCGGAGCCGCATGCCCTTTTGAAAGGACAAATCTGTCTCTATTTGTCTCCCCTGGATTTCGTGGATTTACGTTTAATTCCTGAAAATAAAGCACAGACAATAACTCACATATAGAAAATGATCCGCCTATATGCCCTGATCCCGCCTGGTAAACCATCTCTAAGACTTTAATCCGTAGTTCATTCGCAATTTCTTTTAATCGGTCGTAATTCGTTTCCTTCAATTCCATACAAAAGCCCAATTTTTTAACAAGCATTCATTTGATTATCTGGTTATATAATGGAAAATTTAATACAACGAAAACCATCAAGTGAATTCATATATATATAAATAATAAAGACCCCGAAACATGTATCTTGCCTTATGTTTATTATATAGTCAATATGTTTAAATATAATAATTTTTTTTTTCTTGTCAACAATTTTTTTTTAAAAAGTGGATCGGTATTTGAATGTTTCCTCCATAAAATAACTCAAATATTCATAACGAGATTTTCATCTCATCAAAAGACATACAGTAGTTTATTTTTCACACAATTTATCTTTTAAAAGCCATAAAACTTAAAATTTTCCTTGACAAAACATATTATTTTTTGTATATATAGACATGTTGACTATATAATATTATTATTTTGAATTATAATCTATTGAAGACAATTTCTCTGCATTTCTTTTCCACCGAACTTCTGCTAATGGTTCTGAATATGTTTTCATAGTCAACGGTGTCTTAAAAGAATCTTCTTTCCGTTATATTCGTTCTGTTCATTGTTATGCATTTTTTTAATTGATTCATTGTCAGTCTCAATGGATAACAAAATCTTTTAAAAATTAAGGAGTCAATCTAATGAAAAGAGTATTGCTATCAGTTACTTTTGTTTTGCTCAT
>CAZSMC010000017.1:0-69715 GCA_964607755.1 uncultured Cytophagia bacterium
CTGGGGTGCAGGGATTCGAACCCCGATACCATGATCCAGAGTCATGTGTCCTGCCATTGGACGACACCCCATAATTTATTGTTTTAAATCGGGAATAACTTGCACAGCTTTTTTTATTCGCCTGATCACCGTTTCCTGACCCAGCACTTCCAGGAGATCGAAAATGCCTGGTCCTACACCCACACCGGAGACTGCTAATCGAACCGGATGAATGATCCGGCCGGCTCCAACATTATGATTATTAGCAATCTCGCGAAGCTCGTGCTCGATGGTTTCTTTATTATAATCTGATAATTTAGTAATTTTTTCCACAAATTCAAGTAGTAATTTTTTAGAATCGTCTTTCCACCGCTTCTTAACCACATTTAAATCATACTCTTGCGGATCTTTGAAAAAATAGCCGGCAAATTCTGTAAATTCTCTGCGAAAGTGCAACCGGCTTTTCAGCAAATCAACAACCCGGAGAAAATAATCTTCTGAGCCAATATCGAAACCTGTTTTAATGGCTTCTGGCTTGAGCTCTTTTGCCAGTTCCGTTGTGTCTTTCCGTGAAATGTGTTCTGAATTTAGCCAGTCTAATTTTTGCAGGTCAAATATAGCAGCGGACTTTATAACTCTTTCCAGGGAAAATTCGCGTATCAAATCATTCAAATCCATAACTTCCCGATCAGAACCGGGATTCCATCCCAGCAGAGAAATGTAATTGATGATCGCTTCTTTTTCATAACCGCTATTGATATATGTTTGCACGTCAGGGTCCACTTTGCCGCTGGGCAATTCATCAATACTTTGAATATCGCGTTTGCTCATTTTCGAACCGTCCGGATTGAAAATCAGCGGAAGATGAGCCATAACCGGAGGGGTCCATCCAAAGCATTCGTAGAGATAGAGATGTTTCGGCACGCTACTCAACCACTCTTCACCACGAATGACATGAGAAATGTTCATCAAATGATCATCCACAACATTAGCCAAATGATAAGTGGGATAACCATCGGATTTTATGAGTACCTGGTCATCCACCTGGCTGCTCTCAAAAGAGACCTCTCCCCGGACCTTATCATGAAACGTAAAAGTTCGATTTTCGGGGATCAGCAATCGAATAACATAGGGTGTCTGAGAATTGAGGAGTTTTTTTACTTTTTCCTCAGATAAGGTCAAGCTGTTTCGCATTTTCATCCGAAGAGAAGCATCGTATTTGGGCGGAGGCTCATGCGCTTCTTTTGCCTTGCGGCGAACCTCATCCATTTCTTCTGGTGTGTCAAAAGCGTAATAGGCATAGTTTTTATCGAGCAACTCCCGGGCGTACCGCGTGTATAGCTCGAGCCGTTTTGATTGAAAATACGGTCCATATTCACCGCCCTGGAAAGGACCTTCATCCGGCTGAATGCCAGCCCATTTCAGCACCTCAAGCAGATTCTCTGTCGCACCTTTGACAAATCGTTTTCGGTCTGTGTCTTCGATTCGGAGAATAAACGCCCCGTTATGCTTTTTGGCAAAAAGATAATTGTAAAGCGCTGTACGCAATCCGCCGATATGAACGAAACCGGTCGGACTTGGTGCAAATCGGACTCTTGGATTCACGATTGACGCACTCCGTTTATTATTGATGGGCATTAAAATTAAACTACATAGAAAAAGAAAGGCGCTTTATCAGCGCCATCAGGAAAACAAAAAACAGGTAAAAGCATATCGAATTTGCTTTTCGAATTTTAATTTAAAAAGCGGAGAGGCAGGGATTCGAACCCTGGGTAGAAAATACTCCTACAACGGCTTAGCAGGCCGCCCCAATCGACCACTCTGGCACCTCTCCGATTATGTTCCCGCCCTCGTGTATCCACGTCGCAAGCGGAGGGCGGGGGATTCGAACCCCCAAGGGCGTGAACCCGGCGGTTTTCAAGACCGCTGCCTTACCAATTAGGTCTAGCCCTCCTCACAAAGAGAACAGAATTTACAAATTTTATTTCTGCAAGTCAAATATTATTTCTCAATTTTCTATATACATAGAACGCTTATATTCGCACAAAGTTCTTGCCCACCAGTTGTTTTACCACATTTTTCAATTCCAGAGTTAACAGCACTGCCAAAACTTCCGAAGTCGGCATGCTGCACTGTGCAGCTATATTGTCGATATGCTCCGGTTGCGCTGTCAAGAAATCTAAAACTTTGCTCTCAACCTCAGACAATGGCACATTTGGTTTTTTTGAAAATTGCGTTTCTTTCATTTGCACATGCAGCTCATCCAAAATATCCTTTACATTTATCGTCAACTTGGCACCTTGCTGGATAAGCCGGTTCGTACCCAATGCTTTGGGGTTGTTCACAGAGCCGGGCATAGCAAACACTTCGCGTCCCTGGTCCAGGGCATAGTCTGCTGTGATCAAGGCACCACTTTTTTCACCCGCTTCGATGACTAACGTTCCCATACTCATTCCGGCAATAATTCGATTTCGTCTGGGGAAATGCGGGGCATCAGGTTTTGTGCCCATAGGAAACTCGGAGACGAGTGCGCCTTGCTCTGTAATCTGTTCGGCTAATTTTTTATTTTCATAAGGATAAATCGTGTCAATTCCAGAACCAAGAATAGCCAGTGTTTGAGCGCCGGCAGAAACCACCGCCATGTGTACCGTAGTATCCACTCCGCGGGCTAAACCGCTGATAATGGTAAATGATTGCTGAGCCAGTTCTCTGGCAAACTTTTCAGCATTGACTTTACCGTAGGAACTGGGATAACGGGTGCCGACAATGGAGAAACAATTCGAGCAAAGCGCTTTTAAATTGCCGCGGACAAACAGCACAATTGGCGGATCATAGATATTTTTCAAAAGTGGTGGATAATATTCATCCCACAGGCTTACCAGCGAGCCACTGGCTTTTTCAAGCAAATGAAGCTGCTCAGATACAAGTTTTTTATCCCCGCCTTTTTTAATGTTAAAAGCCACCTTCTTATCAACTCCGTTAATTTCCATAAGCTCACGGGGTGATGCCGAGAGCACAGCAGCGGGCGATCCGAACCTCGAAATCAAATTACGAATACGCGCTGATCCGATTCGCGGAACAGTACATAATTCTAAAAGTGATGATGGATCAAAATGAGAACGAAATGGCATAGCCCCCTCCCAGTCAGGATTCCTCTTCAAGCAAAGACCATATTTTTGCAAGCATTTCTTTGATGTTCGTACCTTTTACCGATGAAATTAAAATTGTCTCAGCGTCCCGGATCAGGTTTGCGCCATAATCTTTTTTCGGCTCGTCTAAAAGATCAGCTTTGGTAAAAACGACGAGTCTTTTTTTGTGGCTGAGCTGTTTACTGTATGATTCGAGCTCTTTTAAAAGAGTCAAATAATCGTTTCCGATATATTCTGACGTTGCATCCAGAAGCATAGCCAGAATCTTTGTCCTTTCGATGTGTCTGAGAAACTGATGTCCCAGGCCCTTTCCTTGATGAGCGCCTTCAATCAAGCCGGGAATATCCGCGACGACGAAGCTTTTGAATTCATCTACCTTTACGATGCCCAGATTGGGAGACAGGGTTGTAAAGGGATACTCGGCGATCTTTGGCCGAGCGGCAGAAATTCTGGACAACAAAGTAGATTTGCCAGCGTTCGGCAAACCTACAAGACCGACATCAGCAATCAGCTTGAGTTCCAAAATGATGTTTCGTTGTTCACCTTTTTCGCCATGTTCAAAATGTCTCGGCGCCTGATTTGTCGACGTGGCAAAACGGGCGTTGCCTTTACCTCCGCGGCCGCCTTTGACAATCACGGTATGCTGACCATGCTCTGTGAGATCGGCGATAATACGCTCGGTAGATTCATCTTTGATAATGGTTCCCACCGGGAGTTTAATCACAATGTCGTCACCGCTTTTGCCGGTTTTTTTTGCTCCCCCGCCGTTGTTACCTTTGGGCGCATGGTAAAACTTATTGTAACGAAAATCCAGCAAGGTATGAATATGCTCGTCTGCTTTGGCAATAATATCGCCGCCTTTGCCCCCGTCTCCGCCGGCCGGGCCGCCTTTTGGCTCGAATTTCTCCCGCCGAAAAGCGACGCACCCGTCTCCGCCATCACCGGCTTGAACTGTTATTTTGGCATAGTCAATAAACATGGATAAAAATAAATCACCGAATGCAGTAATGTGCATCCGGTGGATTCAAGAAGGTCTCTAAAAAGATTATGAATGCCTGGATCGTTTTGATTTGCTATCCAACCCCAATTGTTTAAGTTTTTTGCGAATTTTAAACCATCCCATTTTCACATTTCCGAATCGCGGACTATTCAGTGTGCGGGAAATTTGCGTAATTCCGGCCTGAGGATTTTCCTCTACAATTTGTTTTATCTTTTCATCCACAGAATCAAAAGTATCCGCGCTTTTTTGCGCAAAAGAACTCCCGGTATGTTGTTCCTGTTCGTCTGACTGTTCGTCTTCTCGCTCAGTCGTCACCTCAAACTGTGGACCAACAGCCTGGCTATTTCGTTCGAAATCTTTGATCGCTTCTTCCAGCGAATCAAAAGCTTTTAGAATATAGTGGAACTCCAAAAGTTCGAAAACCTCATAAACTTCTGGAATCATGCGAACAAGCTTCAGGTCGCCACCTTTTTCGCGGATTCCTTTAATTTCACTGATAAAAATGCCCCAACCGGCGCTGCTTACGTAATCCACATCAGCCAAATCGATAATGATAGAATAGGAACCTTCTTTTAACAGTTTGCTCAGCACATGTTCCAGTTCCGAAGATGTGGTCGTATCGATATAGCCACCAACTTTGATAATAGATATATTGTTACGTTGTCCTGTCTTTTCAACTGAAATTTGGATTCCTTCCATTATGATTCTCCGTTTAATAGCCCCCTGTTTTCAATTTTGTGTATCTAAAAAGATAATCTTTATAAGAATAATTGTCAATGATTAATTAAAAATCGTAGAATCACTTTTTCAGGAATTCACTGGCCCGGCTAATTTTCTTTTTAATATCGGTCCGGCCCGGCGAAATATGTAAAAGGTGTTTCCACTGCTGGATAGCGGCCTGTAAATTTCCCTGTTTGGCATAAACCACTGCCAGGTTCTCGCAGGCACTTTCGTTCAATGGATCCATGTTCAATACATTTTCATATTCCTGAGCTGCCTTGTCAAGATGCTGTTTATGAAAATATGAATTTCCCAGTAAATAATGCGCGTAATCATCGTCCGGGGCTATCGCAAGGACTTGCCTGATCATTTCGATAGCGCCATCATAGCGCTCCGTATTGTATAACTTTTTTGCGATTTTTAATTTGTGTTCATGCTCATCCCACTCCTGAGCCACGTGCACGTTGGTTTGCTGTTCTTGCTGCGGTTTCTCAGCATGCGCATTTTTCGAAAGAGCTTTTTGCAGCAATTGATCAAAAGACTCATCTTGCCGTGAGAAAAAGGGTTCTTCTTCATCAACCCGGGTGATCCATATATCCGGCTTTTTGTCTTCATTTTCAGGAATGTTTTCGGGTTCTTCCCAGACATTCTTTTGCTCGCCCGCAGAATCGGATGCCGAAAACGGGTCAACAGGTACGGTTTCGTCGTAGAATTCTTCGAACGGATTTTCCGCTTCTGTATCAGGTAAATCTAAAGGCTCTTGTTCCTCTTCTTCTATGCCTGGTTGTTCCGGGGTATCTTCAAAAATGGGTTCTTTGGTGTTTTCATCAAAATCCTCTTCTTGTAGATGTTCGGCAAAATCCTGAGCCAACTCGCTCTCGACGATTTCATCAAAATCGAATGTTTTTTCCTCTGTGCTGTAATCGATCTCGGACAGGTCCAAAATATCAATATCATGTTCCAGCTCTTTAGAAAGTTCTTCTTCAACTGGCTGCTCAATTGAGTGCTTTTCCTCGGCATGCTCGAGTCCTTCAATGTCCGGCATCTCTTTTTCTTCTTCAGAATGCTCAACTTCAAAGGGCTCAGCCTCTTCTTCCGACTCTTTTCCCGCCTCTGGTTCCGGTTCAAATTCAAGTTTGTATTCTTCTTCAGCTTCTTCCTCTTCGGTTTCCTCGGCAAATTCAAAACCGGTGAGCATGGAAAAAAGTTCTTCCTCGTTATCTATTTGCTCTTCGTGTTCTTCAAGTTCCTGCTCAGCTTTTGGTTCGGCCTCTTTTTCAGTTTCTTCAACAGGCTGATATTCTTCACTTTTTTCTTCCGCCGGTTCCGGCCTTGTTTTTTCTTTTGGTTCTTCGGATTGACCAAAAGCCGCGGTAAAATCATCGACCGGCTTTTTAGTCCGTTCCTCGTGTCGTTTTGATGGTTTGGCCAGCAGGTTTTCCAGAGGAACGGTCAACATCTCTTCTCCGCCCAGCTCAAAGACGTTTTGTTGTGGCGACTCTTCCTCTTCTGAAACAGTTGATTCTTCCGTGGTTTCAGGTTGCTTTTCTTCGGGTTCTTTCTGAGGTTCTTTGGGTTTCCCGGTTTCTAATTTTTCTTTTTCCTCTGCTTTATCTTGCTCAACTTCAGGCTCGGTTATCAAATCTTTTTGCATAATCACTTTGCCGTCGATTGTCATCATGGGCGTACCAGGCGGTTTCATACGTCTCTTGCGCTTGCCGCCGCGGGCAACAAAAGCTTCGCGCAATTCCTTGGTGTTCAAACGCATCCGAACCAGTTCATCGTAAATTCTAGATTCTCGAAGTTCGAGATATCCATAACGTTCTGTATTCAGTTCTTCACTAATTCGCTTTGCTCCATAGTCGGGATGCCGTTGAACTATATCGTAAATTTTGGTCTTTTCCTCGATACTGAGATGTATAGATTCGACCGGTTCCACTTCATCATCCAGAGTAAAGCTCTCAACACCCTGCTGTTCAAATCTTTCTTTGTACTTGTTATAATAAGCATAAGTGGACAAGCCCTCTTGCTGGCACGCTTCTTTGATGCTCATGCCGGTTTGAACCGCACCGAAAACTTTTTTAGCACGTTTCAGCTCGACTTTTTCAACCGAGGTTTTTTCTTTCAGTGCCACCAGGGTAATATCATCATTTTGGGGAAAACCTTCGGTAAATGTATTCAATTCTTTTCGCAGGCTATCGACAAAATCCTCGACATCCCGGTTGCCATATTTACGGATTGTTTCCAGGAAGCGTTCTTCACCAAAAAGTTCGCGTTTCCGGTTCATTGCTTCGGTCACACCATCTGTGTAGACTATCAACGTGTCATCTTCTGTCAAAGCAATGGTATCGGATTCCAGCGAATGGCGGAACAAGTTTCTGTCCGGCAGAGAAATTCCAATCGGGAATCCGCGGGGATTCAGGTAATAGGTTTTGTTTGTACTGGCGCGATAAAGAATCATCGGATTATGTCCGGCGCTGGCAAAGTTCAGCCGGCGATGCCGGGAATCCACAATAACGTAAAACAAGGTGACAAACATGCCTTTTTTCATGTCATCAACAACAAAGTCATTGACACGCGCCAGGACTTCGGCTGCGTCTTTGATGCCGCGCGCTTCGGTACGCAGGGCGGTCCGAATCATAGTCATGACCAGAGAACCGGGCACGCCTTTGCCAGAGACATCCGCTACAACGATACCAAGGGTATCCTGATCGACTTCAACAAAATCATAATAATCACCGCCAACTTCTTTGGCTGCGCCGTAATGGGAAGAAATATCGTAGCCTTCGATTTGAGGGAATTCCGCAGGCAACAAAGTCTGCTGAATTTCCTTGGCGACGTGCATTTCCTGCTGCAGGCGTTCCTGTTCTGCCAGGTTGGCCTGGGACTCGCGCAGTTTAATAGTAATATCGCTGAATGCTTTGGCAATTGATCCGACTTCGGTTGAATCGTCAATGTCCATTTCTTCGATCACACCGGATTGGCCCAGTCGCTTGACCCAGTCCTGCAAACGTCGAAACGGATTCATGACCAGATAAATGAGCAGGAACAAACTGGCTGCGCCGATGACAAACACCAACACCATGCCACGCAGATAAGACATTCGCACGTCGTTGATCTGTTCATAGATAATATCATAATTCATCTGGTAATGAGCTCTTGCCAGCACAGCGTTATCTTCAGGATGTTGGACAGGCATAACAATATCAACAACGCGTGGTTTGTCCGGTGGAGTGTACAGATAGACATTCTCTCGAAATGATGTGGCAGAAGACGGCATTTGAAATTGCGAAGCGATTCTTGTGCTATCAAAACTCGCAAGAATACGGCCAGTTTTGTCGATAATAATCATATCGACAATATTGGCGAGTTCATCCGATTCTCTCAACGTATTGATTGTATTCTGGGCTGTCATCCACACGCGCACGTCTTCGCTTCCTTCATTTTTCAGATAACGAATAAGCGAGGGATCGTCGAGGTTTTGCCATTTGTTGGCAACTTCCCGGGTGATAACCGAAGCGCTGTTTTTGCCTTGCTCCAGAACCCCGTTTAAAATCTTTTGTTTTTGATTAAAAAAGAGATAGAAATAGACAAGCACAAGCACGACAGCAAAAATTCCCATGGCATAAAGCCAGTAACGCATTTTGAGGCTGACTGGGATAGTCGTGACAGCAATTTTTTTGTGCGGGCGTTCAAGTTGTTTTGTCATCCACAGTTCGTTACCGGATTCAGTTTTTCTGTAATCGATATCGTCCAGCAGACGACGCATCATAAAAATGCCAAGCCCGCCTTTTTTACCGATCTTTACATACCTGGAAAGATCGGGCTCTGAGACCTGCCGTGGATCAAAATATTTACCCTGATCAATCAGCACAATGGACAAGCTGTCGCGTTTGGAAATGGCGCGAATGGTAATATCACCGTCCCAGTCACGGTAGGCATGTTTTATGATATTTGTTGCCGCTTCATCGGTAGAGAGTTTAAAGGCATTAATCACCTTTTCGGAGATACCCCACCGGTTTCCGATTTTAGTGACAAAATCGCGCAGTTCACCGAGAGATTCTATCCTGGCAGGAACTCTTAATTCTTCGCTTGTGATTCGTTTAAACACGCGCGCCTTTTCTTCTATTCACTGGCTGATTGCTGTTTTCTCTGCTCAGATCGGGCATAATCCAATGCTCCCCACAAATTCGCATTATGAGGCTGCAATTCAAGGGCTTGTTTAAAATATTGAATAGCCTGGTCATAATTTTTATTCGTCATGGCATTATAGCCTTTTAAATAGATTTCGCGAACCTCTGGTGTCATATCCATTCGTTTTGACTTGGCCCGCTTTTGGGCTTCTTCGTATTTTTGGCGGAGAAGCTTGTTATTTGGCGCGATCTGCAGCGCTTCCTGGTATAATGTCGCAGCTTCTGACCATTTTTTGTCAAGTTCATATTCTGAAGCCTGGCGTATTTTGGATTCGTATGACAGCCGCCCTTCCAACTGTCTTATTTTTTCAGAAATCAAACTTTCCATTTCTCTATAATTTCTGGAAAGCGGTAAAGCCTGACGGAAAAGGTCGAGCGCACTATCAATACGGCCTGACTTTTCCAATTTATGAGCTTTTTCGACAAGATCAAGGATTTTATTTTTTAAATCTTCGACTGCTTTTGTGCGCAGGTCTCTGACCAGTCCACTGTCAATATCGTACTGAAGCGCCTGGTCGCATTCTTCGATTGCCCGGTGATACTGTTCTTCTTCATAAAAAGCCAATGCTTTTTCATAATGCTCTTTAACTTGTTGCCGCTGCCGTTCGCGTTGTTCGTTGCGCTGTTCCTCCTGTAACTGCTCAGATATTTCTTCTTCGCGACGCTTTTCCATGGCTTTATTGATCTTTTGTGCCAGCTCGCGCGCCTCTTCAAATTCTGGAGCTTCGCCGCTTTCATCGTAAGCTAAAACACGATTTATGGCGCTATATGCACGGGGATAATCTTCTTCCTCGAAATATTGTTTAGCCCTGGCCAGGCCGCTATAAATCGCTTCTCGGCGTTCTTCCTGGCGCTGTTTGATCGCTTGTTCGCGGATGCGCCGCATTTCCGCTTCCTGACGCTCAGCCAGCTTTTGCTCTCTTGTCTTGCCAAGATAAAGCGCAGCCGAAACGCGGTGACTGCCGCTGAATGTATCCCGGCCATTCCAGTACGAATAATCAATCTGAATACCCAGGTAGCGAAAACCGAGACCATAGGTCAAGCCGTATCCTTCATCATAATTGCCGCGGCGATTCCATCCCAAACGCGCCATAAAAACACCCTGAAAACTGTATTCAAAACCAAGGTGAACATAATTCGGCACGTGTTGTTTTTCGTTAATGTCCAGCTCGAATGCTGTTTGAAGGTAATTACTCCCGTCGCTGAAAAACGCACGTGAGATGCCAAATCGGTACATTCGCGGACTGTATTCACGTTCTTCTTCAAACTGCATGGTTCGTTGAAATAAATTTTGCGCATTGAGACCAAACACCCAGTTCCTCAAAAGTCCGCCTTGCCAGTTTGGCATCATGAGCAAACCGAGATCCGCTCCCACAGAGGATTCTGAATAGACACTCGGATCGACATTGCTGTATCCGGGAATCCGCATATGGTCGATTTTCAAGGTCGTTCCGAATGAAAACCAGTCCGTAACCTTTTTTCCATACCCCAGCATGTACAAGCTGCGGCCAAAATTTTCGCTGCCGATAAGGGACGCATTATCGTCGCGGATTTCAATGTCCGGCGTAGTGAGCCGGAGCACACCAGCCGAATAGGTGCCGGCGGTCAACGTGGGATAAGTAAACGACAGATAATTGTATTGCGTACCCATAGGCAGGTTTGTATGATACATTCCCAGTGCCATGGTGGGCACGTTTTCCAGCGCTGCCGGGTTCCAGTACAGCGAGTAGGCATCATCAACCACGGAAACATGAGCGCCGCCCATGGCCATTGCTCTGGCTCCAACGGGAAAATCGAAAACGTCCGTGACACCACCCCATTGCCCGTCAGTATTGCCGCTTTGTGAAAACAAGGCACTGGCCGTGAGAAAAAAGCCACAATGGATTATTAACAGGTATTTTTTCACAATCATTCTCTGAAACATAAGAATTTACATTTTATCGTGCAACTTATCGTACAACAGCAATTTTTGTCATTGACTTTTGTCCGTTATCTGTTGACAAAATAGCGATATAAACACCGTTAAGCACTGGTTCGCCCATGCCATTTGTTCCATCCCAGTCGAGTTCAGCCTGGTGCATGCCATTGCTGGTCAGACCGGGATGTTCTGCCTGAGTATAGGACCAGGAGCGAACCAGATCACCGGTCAGGGTAAAAATATCAAGAGTAAAATTCGTTTGTTCTTCCAAAACATATAAAAAGTGAGTGACCGGTTTATCACTTCGGCCAAATGGATTCGGATAATTGAAAAACGCTTCATCCGGATCCCTTTCTACAAGTATGGCCAGTTTCGACGCCAGTCCGAGGTACTTTTTGTCAGACCCGGTAGAATCTGCTATTCTCAAGGGTTGATAAATGGCATCATGCGCACGCACATCTGACGTCGAATCAAGCGAAATAATAAATTCCAGAATGTCGGTTTTTTCTTTGATATCTACCATAACATAAAGCGAGTCTGGCGTTCTTCCCGAAATGGTATCCACGGCATTTTTTGTAAAGTCTAAAAACACCTGGCCCGCATCGCCAAACTGGGAGGTTTCGCCAAGAACCATTTGGCTCGAATCGGATTTGACAACCGCGATTCGCGAGAACACATCTCCTGGTTTCGAGAGCAGCTTGCCCTGCTTGTCTTTTATAGAGAGCAGCATGCCCTCGAGCAAGGAATTGATACCATCACCACCGTCTTTGTTCCACAACGTTAAACCCAAAATCGGAACGTTGGTTTCACCTTTCATCACGCCGGTTTTCTTTTGCACAACAAAGTCATCCACGAGCAAGGTGCCTCGTTCAACAATTGTGTGGACATGCGCAAGAGAATCCTGAACAAGAGCTGGCGTTTTGGCTAGATCGTCGAGCGGCGGGTTCAGCAATCGTATGGTGAGCGTATCCCGAACCTGGGTAAATTCCTGCGGTGCTCTGACCACCCAGGTTACGGTCTCTGTTTGCCCGGATTTGACCAGAGAATCAGCGGTGCTTGCCAAACTGTAGAGTGGCGGCAACTCAAGTCTTACATTATACTCGCCGTGAAACCCGGCTTGACCTTCATTGTATAAATGAGCGGTTACAATGAACACATTGCCATAACGCACCGTGGACGAATCCACACCAGGCTGACCATGTAGATAAGCATCCAGCGAGATTTTCGCTCGCTCAACCGTTTGAATGGTGTAAGTTACTTCATCTTTTTGGACTTTGGCTTCCAGGCCGGTATTTACGTCGGCAGGTACATTTTCCACTGTAAAGATGAACCGGGATAAATCTTCTGGCCGGTTCTTTGGCGCTCGTAACTGCCAGGTCGGATAAATACCGTTTGCAAGCTGTTGGCCAGTCACACTTTGACGAGCGCTGGTCAACAATTCATACTCGACAGGTGGCGTGAGATTTATGTCAAACTCGTCTGATTTTAAATAAGGTGCGCCCTTGTGTTTTATACGCGCGGTTAATGAGAACTCCTGCTCTGTTGACACCAGAGATGTCATGCTATCCGGTGCAGAGATAAACGGCTCGATTGAGAATGACGTTCGTTCGTTGGTATACAGCATCACCTTGTTTGACGTCACATCGATATCCTGTCCAGAGTTTTTATCTTTTGCATGGGTTACAATCCACATGCTGTCTGGTCCGGTGCTGGCTTCTGCAGGTGCCGTCACCTCCCAGGTTGTCTCCAGTGTCTCATCGGTAAATTCTAACACTTTTTCTCGTCCAGAGATGCTAAAAGCCGGTGATGAGAAATACAGGCGTGCCAGTACCTGGTTATCTTTGACATTAAAAGCATTAACCGTGGCGGTCACTTTAAAAATTTGTTGCGTGGAAACTGTGTTAATAACGGTTCCTGTTGGTGATTTAATCATCATATTCGCCACCTGAACCGTGCCAGCCCGTTCTGTGTGAACGGTTAATTCCCGGGTATTAAAAGTGACACTGGCTTGCTGTCCTGTGTTTTCATCATTAGGAGCCGTAACAATCTGAACACGAATGATATGGGCTTCGGGTTTAGGAATCTGGGGAGCCGTCACATTCCACTCGATATTGGAATCATCTGTAAATACTTTTTCCAGCGTTTCGCCGTCGCCAAGTGTCAGGCCGCTGTCTCTGAGGTCAAGGCGAATCCGACCCTGACCGGCAAGTTGTGCTTCACCAGTGTTTTTAACGCGGGTACGCAGGATGGCCGTTCGACCTGCCGCAAAAAAGGCCTCGCTGTTTTTCATGGCTGTCTGCGGCCAACTCACATGGAGCGGTTCCACTGACAAATCTGCTTTTTTGACAATTCGGTTTATCGAGACGGTCCGTTTCGGGTTCATGTTTGAACCGTCGGATGCTGTGCCAGTGACGCTCAGCTCGAAATCGTGTTGCTCAACCACACGTTGTTCCGGAGCTTTTAAGACCCATTCCAGAATTGAATTGTTTTCAGTGACTTTTAATTCCTGCGGTGTTTTAAATTCGTAATTTGAATCACCCGGCAAAATGGGTAGTGAGAGTTTAGCTCTCCGGTTATGTACATTATCAGTTGCCTCAACGACGGCCCGGATAGTGATATCTTGCCCGGTAGACAACACCCCGTCAGTTGCGCCGTCCGGACGGAATATGGAAAGCGTTTGAATTGTCAGTTGCTTGCCGGCCGTTCTGATAGCAAGTGTATCGCCGCGATTTTCTACATAGGCGGAATCGTTAGCATTGAGATCACGCGGCAGCCTGGTCATAAAAGCGACAATCGAATCTGGCCCCGATTCTGCAGAAGGTGCGCGCAACGTAAACGGAACATCCAGCGTATCCTGGCGGTCACTCAGCGAAAAACTCTTTTCAACAGGTTCGCTGGAGAAATTTTGATCGTTCTGTTTGAGCAAATAACCGGCGGGCGGTGTCAGTTTTAATCCGCCGTAACCGACCTGGGCAGTTCCGAGGTTACGAATACGCGCGATTACATCGAACTCTTGTCCGGTGACCACAGCGTTCAGACTATCCATAGCCAATCGAATGTTAAAAGCAATCCGGGCGGGCACTTGTATCCGCAGTCGCGTGGTCAGGTCTTCCGGATTTTCGGGCTCGCGGATCTGAGCGGGCAAACTGCTGTTCGCCGAAATAGCAGAGATAATTCGGGCATAAAATTGCTCGACAACTTCACCTTGTGATATATCCCAGGAATCATCAGCCGTCAGAGTAAACACAGCCGTAGCGCGTCTATCGCGGTCAATATTCTCTACGATGGTCGTTTCCGGCCGGGCTAGAGATAACCCTTCGGATGTAAGCTCGACGGCCACACTGTCGACGCCAAGCAATTGACCGGTGCGCATTTTCACATGGATCTCAAACTCCTGCCCTCGATTAACAAGTCCGGCGCCGGTCTCGTCGTGAAGCGGACTATTCACCTCGGTATCTATAATCTGGATGAGAGCCTCGCTGTTGACAAAGACAGTGTCCTTGCCCATCTGAGTGATTAAACGGTCTTTTCCCACATTCAAGTCATAAGCTTTTAAAAACACAGTATACTCGGCAAGTCCGGCAATATCGCCGTTTTGAGAGACAATATATTTCAGCGTATCGGTTTGCCCGGCTGGAAGAATAAAATTACCTGAATGTTCCAAACCGGATGGCGGACGAATTTCATATTCGTCATCAAGTTGGCCGTTTACGCTAAATGTGATATTATCTTCAGTAATTTCGATAAATTCAAGATCGGCTGTTCCCGGATTGCTAACCTCGACAAAAATACTCCAGGGCTGCCATTTATCTCCGGCATTGATATTGTCCACGTAATCGATGATATCGGTGATTTCAAGAACCGCTCCCTGCTCTACAATGGCAAAAGTGGATGCATTGTCGCCCGGGTCAATGATTGTTGCATCTTCACCCGAGTTGGCGCCAAACGCGGAAGAAATAGCCGAGTTCAGCGCAACAGTCTCGAGCTGTTCGCCGGCCATGACGTTGAAAACGACACGGCTGGTATCACCGCCAGCAATCGGATTGGGCACAGGTAACGGCGTTTCCAATACCCTGGCAAGAGTGGTGTCAGAAGCAACAAGTTGAATCGCCACATCCCGTGCTGATTCGGAACCAGCGTTGTACACATCTACTGCAACTTGAAATGTTTGGCCAAAGCTGACCCGGTTTTCAGGATTCGGAGCAAGGTTCTCTGTGTTGACGATTTGCAGCCTGGCAGGTTGATGAATACGGACAGTCACAGTCGAATCTTTTGGGATGAGCTGCCGGGCATTGGAATTATCGATTCCTTTTGCCGCTGTAATTCTTGATGTAATTGTTTCGCCGGTTAAATTTTCGATATCATCTGCAACAACCGTAAAAGCAACTTCTTTTGTTTTGCCAAAAGCGATACTGCTGATTGTTTTTTCAGTGTCGCCGGAAATTTGCGAATTTTCTGTCAACAGACGAACCCGCACCTTAGCCAAATCCTGGCCACCGGCATTTTCAACACCAACCCTTACTTGAAACGTTTGATTTATATTGACATGTGCCGTGTCCTTCGAGACATTGAACTGTGTCGAATCCACAAAAGTGGAAGCAATTTGCACGGCAGAATTTGAGGTGACAATGATGGTTAGTTCTTCATATAGCTCAATAGGATCCTTGTGCGGGGCATTGAGTTCGTTCGCTGTCAGAGTCAGGCGAACGGTTTTGGGTCCGTTAACAAATCCCGTTCGCTTAACGGTGAAAATCAGAGTATCGGTTTCGCCGGCATCTATTCGCAGATCGTCTTGCGTTAACTGTGGTGGATCGATGAGATAGTCGTCTTCTCCCAGTACATTTAAACTTGTGGAATCCGGCTGGTCAAGCCGGAAAGCTCCGCCGCCGGAATTTCTCACCACGGCGTACACGTGCCATGGCAGCCATGAACCAGCGCCTGCCGTGTCTGTGTCAGCATACACATTTAAAAGCCGCAGCTTTCCTGGCACTTGTGTTCGAACCACAGTGGTAGTGTCCTCTCGCGACTGCGAAGGCTGGACCGTGGTTTGTTCGCCTGTATTTCTGGCAATTGCGCTTTCCAGTCCGCCGTGAATCACATCCCGGAAATCCGGATATTGATATGCTTTGACCAAAAGACCAGGCTCTGTCCATTTGGATTCGCCCGGGGCAATTTGACTGACACTTGTAGTATCGCCATTAATAAATGTGGAGGGATTGAAATTTGAGGTAAATTTTATTACAGCTTTTTTAATATGATCTGCTTGTGATGTGCCAGTATTGGTCACCAGGGCTTTTAAATAGAACGTTTCGTCCGCATTAACAAAAGAGTCTGAATCAGTAAAAGCGATCAGGGAATCAATCCGGGCGATCGCCGGGTCCTGCACCGTTACCATTGCGCTATTATTTTGCGACGTAACGGTCAGCATATTGGCGGTATTTATTTCCTGTGCTGTAATTTGCGCGTTGATCGTTGTTTCTCCGACAATAGCTGGGTTGTCAGCTACCCGGTTAATTTGGAAAAACACGCTATCTTGTTCTCCGCCAGACAATCTGGAATTCCCGCTGCCGACAAAAACTGAGGGTTGTGTCACCTCAAAGTTGGCGTTTCCTGAGCTAAACGTAAGAAAGGTCTGGTCTACGCTGTCGTTCAGACGCAGGGTGCTCCCGCCGTTGTTGCTGACATGCGCGACAACGTACCACGGAGATGTCTGGCCGCGGGTGACTCTGGGTTGGCTAACTGTTAATTTGTCGATTGCCAATTGAGCGGGCTCCTGAACGTAAATAATACCGGCGTTATTAATTGTTGCTTCGTACTCGCTACCGACATCAACCGAATCTGTCATCCAGACTGTGGATGAGATGAGGATCTGGCCTGCGGGTGCCTGTTCGGAAACCGATGTGACAGTGGCTTGCAGCGTATCCGTCGATTGTGGGGGAAGATAAGGATTTCCGCTGATAAAATTTTCATCCACGTCTACAACAAACCTGTCGCTGACTTTATCGGTATTGTAATTAAATGTGAGACTGAGACGGTCGAATTTTAAAGTACCTATGCCGTTGTTTTGGACAGCGATATTAATAGTCCAGGGTCTGGTCTGTCCCTGAGTGACATTTTGCGTACTCGGTACCAGGGATTTCACCAAAAATTCACCGGCAGCTCCGACGTTGACCATGTCATTCTGCAGATCGAGTTGAAAATTAACAGGCTGTCCATTTTCAGTACCGGATAGTGAAACCTGGGGTTGGAACGTGCCGAATGTGAACGCATTGCCCAGATATTCCCGCTGGAAATGCAGTGTTCGCGTTTCGCCGCCTTTTAACACAGACGTAAAAGTGGGATCGAGTTGAGCGATAAAAGTAGCAGAACCATCAGTGAGTTGAATCGTGGTGTTCCGGGAATCAAGCAGCACATCAGCCTGGCCGTTATTTTGAACGTTAACCTGAAATTCAACATAACTTCCAGGCGAAACATTGGTGGGCACCAGACTGCCAGTTTGATAGGACAGCGCAGCCGGTTGCTGCAACGTGACACTGCCGGCTTGAGCATCGTTTGTCTCATCAGTTAAAGCAAGAGACCGGTTCAGCTCCACACCTCGCACCCGGGATTTAATGGCAAATGATCCGGTCGTGTTGGGGATGCTCTGTACCGCAAAGATAAGACTGTCTGTCTGGCCGCCTGCCAGCAAAGTGGACCCGGATGCCAGCGCAGCCGGACGTTGAACCTGGAATCCGGTTTCTTCTATGCCATTCTGAAAAAACTTGACCCAGGTTTGATCCTGAGAGTCGACATCGATTTGAACATCAGCTTCGCCGGCATTCTCGAGCACAACTGACACATACCAGTCGATAGTACTCCCCTGCGAAAGTGTCGGCTGAGACGCACGAACAGAGGTGATATCAAGCTGGCCTGGCTGTTGAAATAATACAGAACCCTCTTTGCCAACGGCTGAGGCTTGCAACGTTTTAGTTTCACTGGTATTTTGCACGGTATATTGAATGCCCGCATCAATGGTAGCTGTGCCGCTGGAGGTGTTTGTTGCAGTTATAGGAAAAGTCAATGTATCAGTTTCGAGCGCACTGAGGGTTGAATCACCCTTGTGGAGATATGGATCGCCAACCTGAATCCCTGTGAGAGGTGTGCCGGATGCATCTTTAAACGTCAATTGCGATTGCTGGAAATCAAGACGGACATCACTGCCGCCATAATTCGCCAGAACAGCGTGAACGGACCACGAATAGGAATTATCATTTACCGTAATTTTTGGCTGAGACGGTCCAAGCACAATGAGATTGATATTTTCCGGGGTCTGTACCTCAAGACCACCGTAAACATCAGACAGGTCTGAAGTTGAATAGTACCCTTGAGTTGTTTCCGCACGTCCTAAAATGATAAAATTGCCTGCAGGAACATCGCTTGCAATTCGCTCTACCACAAAATCGAGATAACCTGTGGTTTGGGGTTGCAGAGTTAATCCGCCGCTGACAAGTTCAGTCGGCCAGATCACATCATCCGGTGAAATATACTCACTGTTGCCCTTTTTAAACTTTATATAGGTTTTAGCTTTTTCCACGGAGAGAGTGACAGGAACATTGCCCTTGTTTCGCACACCCATGCGAACGGTAAACGGTCTGGTTTGGGCCTGGGTCACAGCCGGCTGGTTGAGAGGTGTAATTTCAGTGAGCGAAATTGAAGATTCCTGTATGCTCTCAAACGTGTCCAGAACACCAGTGTTGACCTGTAAATTTTTATTCGAATTGGCATCCCGGTAATACAGAGATGTCTGCACTGAAATTGTGCCCAGAGGAGTATCCGGATGAGATGCCAGATAATAGCGCAATGACAGCGAATCTCCACCGGCAATAATTTGTGGATTTGCAGGATCGCGGGTAATATCAAAATATTGTGAAATTTCGACAAAAGAATTGTTCAAGAATGAAAATGCGACCGAATCTATAACCGCATTGGCAGGATAGTTTTGATTGAGATTGTTTTGCAGATGCAATGTTATCGGAATCCCAGAAGCATTGCGGGAAACAGAATCATCTTCAACATCAAGCTGGTCAATGACAATGTTGGCCTGACGCTGCACGGTCCAACTGTCCGTGATTTGCGCGACAGTCTGCTCTAAAAGCGAGTCTTCATACGTACCACTAATGATGCCATCAAGATCAATCTCACCAAGCGTTGCAGACGCATTGACATTGACAGAAAAACCCAATGTCAGAGTTTGTTGTGCTGGAATGGATACACCTTCCTGAGCCGGAGCGATATAATCTGCATCAACATTATTTTCTCCGCTGCGGAATTTGAGATTGGCTTGATAATTTGTAAACGGGCTTTTCCCGGTATTTTCAACTTGCATGGTCACGGCAATATTTTGTTGCCCCTGACTCACTGTTGTCACATCGGTTTGGATTCGTCTGATGATTACGGGAATTTCATGCCTCACCTCGATTGACGGACTGGTGTGCTGAACTTCGCCGCTCGCTAGTGTGATTGTGTGATTTCCGGCAGTCTTTAATACAAAATCAGACCCGGGAAAAGAATGGGACGCTTTATTATTAAAAGTATAGGGATCAGGAAGCGCAGCACTGTCATCTGTTGATGTAAAAGTAACCATGCCGTCAAAATCGGTTTTTTCGTTTTCAAATTCATCCAAAGCGGTCACCGCAATCGGATCAGGGAAGGGAGCTTCTGAAGTGACGAGTTGAGGATATCCCTGTACATCAAAATGATGCAGGTCCGACGGTGAGACAAAAAAACTGTTGGTCGTTTTGTTTGCTCCGGATGTCTCCTCGGTTCCGATTAGTTGAACGTTTTCGCTTTTTACCAGAGTCTGATCCGCACTCCCCTGGCCTCCGGATACGTTAATGGCATGCAAAATAGGCGATTGGCCGTTGGGCGCCTTGTGATCTCCGGTGCTTGCGGTAATCAACACACGACCGGAGGTTCTGTTGCCAAACTGGTCAACTGCATTGCGCACATTAAGAGTGAATGGCGTACCCGCTTTTTGCTGATCCACAGTCGCAAAATCAAAAGAACTAACAGGGCCTGGTACAACCTGAATAGGTGCCCCCTGTTCAGTAATTTCTCCGCTTTTCACTGTTATTGTTTGCGAGCCGGCAGTGCGCAATTCGAACAAATCGCCGCTGAACGTGTGTGATGCGCCATCTGCATCGGTAAACCAGTACGGATTTGATGCATTATACACCAGTTGCGCAGCCGGATCGCTGCTTTCGAAATAAATGGCACCGCCGGAAAAATCTGTCTTTGGATTCATCCAGGCATCAAAAACAGCAACTTCGATGTTACTGGGCGCCAATGTCTCCCCGGCATCCACGGAATCCGGAAAACCGGTCATTTCAAACCGTGAGAGATCATTGGGAAGCAGATCAAAAGGTGAGGTAAGTTGAGTCGCTCCGGTCCCCTGAGCCGTACCTTTCAGTTGCAGGTCATCTTCTGCTTTATATAATGTCTGCCAGGCCGTGCCAGAGCCGTTGGAAACGTAAACAGGAGTAAGTGAAGGCGTTGCGCCATTCGGTGCGGCATGATCATTTATCGTTCCGGTAGCAAAATCAATATCCACGACGCCACTAACAAGGTTATTGCTGTCATCTCGGGCATTTGACACTTGTATTTGAAATGGTTTTCCGGCACGCTGCGGAGGATTTAAAAGTTCTAACTGGAAACTGGCAATATTTCCTGGCTCACGAATTTGAAATGGGGCGGTGGTGCCTGAATCTATGACGGTCACAGGATCCCAGGATAAGGTTTCCAGAGTCAGTTGGTGTTCACCTGCAACAACGGGATTTCCAACCATGGCAACAGATATTGAAATGGAATCGCCAAGAGCTGGTGATTTATCTGCATAATTTCGGTCAAGTACAAGTGTGTCACCGGAGATGCTTTCAATACTCAATCCTCCATCCAATGTTTCCTGATCATTGGATGATGCCATAACTAATTGTCCCAGGTCGAACTCTGGTGTAAAGATAATACGAAAATATCCTTTGAGCGGAATAGTTCCAGCAGTGGTAAATCCAAATGTGTAAACCGTAAATTCCCCGGTCAAATCAGATTGCGGCGTTACCACGAGATCATCCAGCTCATCTGCATTGGCGGTGCCGCACCACAATGCCAGAAAACTTAAAGTACATATTAAAATTATTCGTCTCAAACCAGACCCACTCGACTTATTGTTGTGATAGTTTCTCGATCGTTCCACGGTATTCCAAAATCTCAACTTTTTCGGTTCCATTCATTAAAATAATCTGTAAATCAAAAGAATTTTGCATATCCACAGGATTGACAATTGTCGCCACTTTTAAATCAACAGACCGGCCTGCAGGTATGCTTGCGCCCTTTCCGGTTCGTTGGCAGAAAACGGAAGAGTCACTGACATTTACTGTAAATCCCCCATCCATTGCTTCAGAAGCTGCCATGACAGTCTGATTCAAAGTGAATTGTTTTGGAAAGGATATCTCAATCTGAGACGCTGGCGAAACAGGCGCATCAAAAGTAAGGTGAAACACGTAAGCAGCCGGTTTAAGAGGCGTAAGCTGGGTAGCCTGTACGGATTCAACCTCGCCGGCATATATTGCAGTAACGCATGTTCCTGTAATTAATACGGTTATAAAAAGTAAAAAGCCGCGTTTTTTCATAATTTTTACAATACCGTTCTTTTTTCACGTATGTTTTCTGTTGTTGCTTGTCGAAATACGCCGTCTAATTTGTTAGTTAAAATATAGCATCGAATAAATTGCAATATTAATGCCATTGAGATGATAATTAAGGACAAAAAGGAACAATATTACAAGGATGGCACAATCAATTCAGGATAGCGCGTAACAGAATTAAAAGCCCTTTGCCGTCATTTTGCATTAATTTCAATTTTTTACTGGCCTTGTCATAGTCAGGATTAATTTCGACTGCCTTGTGAAATTCGTCAGTTGCTCTGCCAAAAAAATGCCATCCTTTAATGAGATAGGCGATGCCTAAACTGTGACGTAAATCAGCATAATTAGGATTCATATCTAAAAGCTTTTGCAAGCGCTGGATACAGAATTCGAGGTTTTCATCATCTTTATACAAGTCTCCAAACATAAATTTGATGTAAAACTCGCTATCAAAGATATAATTTTTATTCAAACTCTCGGAACCTGCCGCTTGTTCCAAATAACTATAAGCTTTTGCAGCGCCGCCGTTTTCTTTCAGTATCTCGAGGCCCTTGTTAACAGCCTCAATATCCAGTCCTGGCATTCGCATTGATTTTTTAAAATGAGTTTCCGCTTTCTTGAGGCGCTCAATCGGGGGTGACAGGGAGGTTACCGTCGGCGCATAAACGCAGCTATCAACTAAAAGCAAACCAAGAAAGTATTCTGCCCTGGAATAATCCGGATTCAACTCGATAGCCTGTTTCATTTCTTCGATAGCTTTGGTATAATTTCCCATTTTCCAGTAAGCTTTTCCGAGTGCCAGGTGAACATCAGGATAACCATTGGCATTTTCTGCGACGTGTTGAAAGCACCGGATAGATTCTTCATAATTTCCGTGATAATAAAATGCTTGTCCAAGATAAAAATCGACATCAGCATTTTTATCTATTTTTTTTGCCATCCTGAAAAATTCTATGGCCTGATTATAAAATCCACGTTGTAGAAATAGTTTGCCCAGGTGAATAACCGCCGGCAGATGCTTTCTTGCCCGGACCTTTGGCGCCACTTTGAATAATAGTTCTATATCTGATTTGACCAGTTCATGAATCGTGTCAACCTCCTGAGACAAATTTTTATCGGTCTTGACCGGTTCAACATTGTAATAGCGCCGGCTGACAAGGGTGCCGCCTTCAAAGATTTCCACACTGGCGCGTTCTTCTTCTTCGAGATAGCTGGTTTGCACATGCAGCTTTCTTTTTGCCACTTTGATGTCGCTGTTGTAGCCGATGTCTTTGCTCATAGCCAGAAAGTTTTCATTCTTGTTTAAAAATCAATTTGAATCAAGACATCATAATTATAAACTTTTATCGTCTTTTTTCAAATATTTTTTTCATTCATTCGATTAACCTGATTTAAAAATAAATATACGAAAAATAATCAATATTCCAATGCTTATGTCAGTCGGCTGAATCGACATGTAATGAAAGTTCTGTATCGAATGCTCTGTAAATATTCGTCTCTTTTGCAGAGTGGGGGAAGAGGAGATAACAACTCGTGACACGAAAAACATGGGGCAAAGGTATTCCCCTGCCAATTTAAATTGACAGGGGCAAGATATTAAAAAAAGTAATAAGCGGCCAATAATAATCTCAAATTACCGATATATTCGGCTTCTTCAACGGTTCGGTCGGAGAGAATGGAACCATAACTTGCAGCCGTGTATTCAACCTCAGCAGCCAGGCGAGTTTTGCCAGAATTCCATAAAATTCGCGGGGAGATGCGATAAATCATGTCGATATTTGAACCGCGTTGCCAGGAATCCGAAAGATCATTCGAGGCACCTATATTCTTGGTCACGCCAGCAAACAATCCGAGTCCAATTTTATCACCGGTCGAAATATCGGTCCAGGCGGAAAACACATTCGTAGGCAGATATGTTTCTTCACCTGTCAGTTGGTCGACTTTTTCAACGCCATAGCCGCCAAGCATGAGGTGATCGGTGAGGTTTTGGCCGTAAACGCCCTCGAGCTTGCACAGAAATGATGGAAATGTAAACTTTGCAAAACCAATCAGCGACATGCCGTTAACCGTATTGCTGGTTTTATGCCCATGAGGTGTTTCAAGTCGCGGGGTCAGCGCTTTCCAGTCACCGCCAATACCTAAGAGCATTTTCTCGCCGGTTAATTGCAGTTGCAGGTGCATATTCGGGATTGCTGTATTTCTCAAGTAGGATGTGCTTGTCCCTTCTGGACCTGTACTGGCAAAATCCCGTTGCGACATGGCAGCAGCGATAATATTGATGTTTTTAAGGTGGTAGGTAAAGCGCACCTGTGGATTTCGAGAAGACGGTTGAAAAGGCGCGCCGGTATTAAAAGATACTGTTCCGGGAAATACAGACGTCACAAACATGGGATGCCAGAATTGGCCAATCATTAAACTTGATTTTTCCCAGTCAAGAGTTAGAAAAGCGTGGCGTAATCTGAATCCATTAATATCATTTTCTGTAGTGCCAAAAAACGCTGCTTCTATGCGCCCGCTGGTTTTTGCGCCAAACGCATCCGGACCTGTGATATCACCTTTAAGCCGAGTCTGTATAGCCAGGATGTGAAGAGTTGATTTTGCATTGATATCATCGCCATTCACATCTTTCATTTTGTTTGTCGGATAAAGTAAATAATGCCCTTCACGCGCGGCAACGGTTTGACGGGAGTCAAACATGACATCTGTTTTCACAAAACCGGAAAACTTTATGCCAAATCCGGAGCCAGTTTGCTGGGCGGGCAGAACGTTCAATAAGGAAAATATTAAAAAAACACTGATACTTAATGTGCGTAACATATCAACTCCTGTTTTGTGCAAAATTTATATGTTCACCAAATAAAAGCGCATCCAAACTCCGGATGCGCTTTGACTTTTGCTAATACATTGTTACCTGTTTAAACAAAGAAATATTATTTCACCGGACCAATAGGCAGTACAGTTTTGCCATAAATTTCGTTCAATACCTGAGCCAGTGCCGTATAAACAGCGGAAAGACCGCAAACGATACCTTCCCAGCCGGTGAATCTCAGAAGAGCTTCACTTCCAGTCGCGTCGGATATAGCGAGCAAAAAGAAAAGCAAGGTAAGTGTAAGAAAGACAACCTGAAGAGCTCTGTTCAGCTTGAGGGTGCCGATGAACATCACAAATGTAAAGAGTCCCCACATGATAAAATAGGCAATCATTGCTCCATTAGCTGGAGCTTTTACATTAACAAGTTGATGTTCCGGCAAAATAATCAGAGCCACAAGCGAAAGCCAGAAAAGTCCATAAGATGTAAATGCCGTTGTACCGAATGTGTTTTTCTTTTTCCATTCCATAATCCCGGCAATAACTTGTGCAACACCGCCGTAAAAAATGCCCATAGCAAGGATCATTGCACCAAGATCAAAAAAACCAGCATTGTGAATATTTAACAGCACAGTGGTCATACCAAATCCCATCAACCCTAAGGGGGCAGGATTTGCAGTTGTGTCTACTTGTCTCACTACTTGTTCTTCAGCCACTTTTATCCTCCTTGTATGTTATGTTAGATTAAGAACACAGTGCCGGCCGTAATGCCGGCACCTTTATTAGTGGAGAATACTAATTCTTTTTTCGGTCTTGGATGAGTTTTTCGACAACACTGGGGTCTGACAAAGTGGAGATGTCACCCAGGTTGTCAGTGTTTTGCTCCGCTATCTTGCGTAAAATCCTTCGCATAATTTTTCCAGAACGTGTCTTGGGAAGAGAAGGAGTAAACTGAATTGCTTCCGGCGTGGCTATCGGGCCGATTTCGGAGCGCACATGTTTGACCAGCTCTTTTTTCAGCTCATCGCTTGGCTCTTCGTCACCGACAAGCGTAACATAAGCGTAAAGTGCCTGTCCTTTAACTTCGTGAGGGATTGGCGTTACAGCGGCCTCGGCGACCTTTGCATGGCTGACGAGCGCACTTTCGACTTCTGCGGTTCCGATTCGGTGACCAGATACATTCACCACATCATCGATGCGGCCCATTAGCCAGTAATCGCCATCATTGTCAACGCGGCAACCGTCACCTGTGAAATAAATATCATTATACATGGTGAAATACGTATCGATAAAACGGTCGTGATCGCCCCACATGGTTCGCAGCATGCCGGGCCAGGGTTTACGGATACAGAGTTTGCCACCTTCGTTGCGCTCGCATTCACTGCCGTCATCCCGGAGGACAACCGGATCGACGCCAAACCAGGGCCGGCTGGCGCTGCCCGGCTTTAAGGTATGCGCACCCGGAAGCGGGGTGATCATAAATCCACCGGTTTCTGTCTGCCACCATGTATCAACGATCGGGCACTTTTCATGGCCAATGTTTTTGTAATACCACATCCAGGCTTCGGGATTGATAGGTTCGCCGACTGTTCCGAGGATGCGAAGGGTGTCAAGCTTGTACTTTGCCGGCCATTCATCACCCTGGCGCATGAGGGCACGGATTGCTGTTGGTGCGGTATAAAATACAGTGATACCAAATTTATCACAGATTTGCCAGAAACGCCCGGCATCCGGATAAGTGGGCACCCCTTCAAACATCAATGATGTAGCGCCAATTGCAAGCGGACCGTAGACGATGTAACTGTGTCCTGTCACCCAGCCGATATCAGCGGTACACCAGTATAAATCGCCCTCGTGGATATTAAATGCGTGTTTGAAAGAAATTGATGTATGCAACAAATAGCCGCCGGTCGTATGTACAACGCCCTTGGGTTTACCTGTAGAGCCGGATGTATACAGAATGAAAAGAGGGTCTTCTGCATTCATCTCTTCTGCGGGGCAGTCAGCCGATGCTTTTTCCATTTCATCATGGTACCATACATCACGTCCATCCTGCATATTACATTGATCAGCGTCATCGACTTTTATCACAACCACATTTTCAACAGTTGATGTGTTTTTAAGCGCCTGGTCTGCGATATCTTTCAGATTTATACTTTTTGTTCCGCGGCGGGAAATGTCTGCTGTGATCAGCATTTTGCAGTCAGAATCATTAATTCGATCAGCAATTGCATCAGAGCTGAAACCGCCAAAAATAACAGAATGAATTGCACCGATTCTGGCACATGCAAGCATAGCGACGGCAAGTTCGGGAACCATGGGCATATATATGGCAATCCGGTCGCCTTTTTTAATACCTTTAGACTTGAGCACATTGGCAAATTTGGAAACCTCCCGGTGCATTTCCTTATATGTTAGCTTTTGTGCATCCTTGTCTTCGTTGCCTTGCCAGATAATTGCTGTTTTGTTTTCCGTCGGCGTACCCAGATGGCGGTCCAGGCAGTTGTAAGCGACATTCAACGTGCCATCTTTAAACCAGGTATGTTCAATGACACGGCCTTCTGTATCCCAGGTATAATCCAGGCCTTCGGTGGGTTCTTTGAACCAATCCAATGTTTTTGCCTGTTCCAGCCAGAATTCATCACTATTTTCCCCTACAGATTTTTCCCACATTTCCTTATATTGCTCCATCCTGCTTATATGGGCGTTTTTCTGAATATTTTTGGGGGGTGGAAATGTTCTCGATTCATGCATTAGTGATTTCATACCAACATCTTTTTGTTCTTCACTCATAGCACACTCCTTTTAATTATGATTTCAGATGAACATATTAAGTTAATCTTTCGAACTATTATTTTAAACAAATACCAAAGGTATTACATTTATCAAAGATTGGCTTTTAAATTACATAACAAAAAAACAGTTCTGTTTCGTTCATAATGTTGTTGTCGTAACTATTTTTTTTGACCCAATCGTCCTTAATTTTAGTAAAACTGCGGAATAATATCAAGGAAAAATGATTTCTATTCAAGAAATATTCACATCACATAGGCCTTGTTTAATACAAAGTCCTGTTTTTACATTTTGAAAATAAGAGTTAAAAAAAATCTCCCGGAATATAATATTTCACATAAAGAACAATAGGGTTTAATTCTCAAAGACCATGCATCGGGAAAATCAATTTCTTGATTTTTTGAATAATTGTTTCGATTTTTGGATCAACAAAATCTTTTTGCTCCTGGGTGGCGGGCAGATTTCTGTCTTTGAGTCCACCCATCCAGTCGGTAGATTCCATCATCACACCGCCAAGGCCCATACTCAAATCCGAAAACTTTTGACTTTCACCGGTTATCACACTCCAGGCAAGTGACCAGGCTCTGACAGTGTTTTCGACATTGTAGCCGCCCCCGCCCAATATAAGAATGGGTTTGTTTAACTTTCTGAGGTGGTCACAAACTTTGCTGTGGACATTATTCGTGAGACTGAGGTGAGCTAACGGGTCACCAGACAGGATATCGGCGCCAAGTTCAAGAACAATAATATCCCCATTAAATGCCTTGATAAGCGGAGGGACTATTTCATTAAAAAGTTTCATGTACGCGGCATCATAAGTCCCTTCGGGAAGAGGTGCGTTAATAGCAAACCCTTCACCTTTGCCTTTGCCGATTTCCTCAGGAAATCCGGTACCGGGGAAAAGCATTTTCCCGCTTTCGTGTAAGGAAATTGTCATCACATCATCTGTATCGTAAAAAGCATACTGCACCCCATCCCCGTGATGCACATCAATATCCAGATAAAGAACTTTTTTTCTCTGCTTGGCAAGATGTTTAATAGCAATCACAGCATCGTTAATATAGCAAAAGCCAGCAGCCAGTTCCGGGAAGGCGTGATGGTAGCCTCCGGAAGGATTAAAGACGATATCAATTTCACCGGAAAGCAGCAGTTGCGCGCCTTTATATGAACCGCCGCAGGCCAAATCGGCATATTCGTACATCCCGCGAAAAACAGGTGTATCCGGGCCGCCAATTCCCATTCTCAGAGCTTCAATATCCCACTCACCCTCCTGACTGTTTTTAAGAGCATGGAGATATTTTTCGGTGTGAAATGTTTTTAACACCTTTTCACCGGCAGGTATTGGAGCGACTTCCTTTTTACTGTTGCCGCCTAATAGGCCCATTGATTTCAGGGCCTCCCGGGTTTTCGCAGCACGTTCAGTTTTAAAAGGACAATCGGGAGGATAATGATATTTTTCAAGCTGCTGTGAATGGATAAATGCAGCCTGGCGTTCTTTCAAAAAGCACCTCTGTCAGTCTTCTTTATCCTTCAAGTTGTAGGTAATATCGTAGACTTCACCATCGAATTCTGTTTTCACATTATAACCGGAATTGTTAAAAACTGCCAACATGGCCTTGTTTTCCGGCAGGACCTTGGCGTGGAATCGTTTTACACCTTTTTTCTGCGCTATTTCGCTCAAGAATTTAAGAAGCAAGGTGCCCATGCCTTTTTTTTGCCATTCATCATGGACTATAAAAGCAACTTCAGCCTGTTCTTCTCCAGGCTCCATAAAATACTGACCAATGCCGACAATTTCTTCTCCGGCAACACCAGGTACCACCCCTACAATAGCTAGTTTATTCTCATAATCAATATTTGTTAACTGTTGGACATCCCGGTGCGGAAAAGCCACTGTACGAGTCATGTAACGTTTGCGGACCGATTCCTCGCTCAACGAATAAAGCATTTCTGAAAGCGCAAATTCATCGGTCGGTTTCACCGGTCGGAAAAAAATCTCTGTGCCATCCCGCAGCGCTTCATTGCGTTCAAGTTCGGTTGGATATTCAATCTTGTCCCATGAAATCTCGATCTGATCTTCATAAATATAATTGAGTTTTTTCGCTGCCCGGGTCAATTCTTTTCTGAATTTTGGATGGGCGATATTGATCAAATCCAGCGCCCGTTCACGGATGCTTTTACCGTGCAGGTAGGCAATGCCGTATTCTGTCACAACATAATGCACATCTCCGCGGGTTGTCACGACACCGGCGCCTTTTGTGAGGTGAGGGACGATTCTGGAAATCGTTTCGTTTTTGGCAGTTGAGGGCATGGTGATAACCGGCTTGCCGCCCCGGCTGCGTGCGCATCCTCTGATGAAATCAACCTGCCCGCCGATACCGCTATAAAATTTATGACCGATTGAATCCGCACAAACCTGGCCGGTGAGGTCAATTTCAAGTCCGACATTGATGCCAACCATTTTCTCATGCTGACTGATGACATTAATATCATTGACATATTCGGTGGGATGAAATTCAAAGAATGGATTCTCATTGATATAGTCGTACAATCTTTTAGAGCCCATACAAAAACTGGCCACAACTTTGCCTCTGTTCAATGTTTTTTTAGCGCACGTGATAGCGCCACATTCGATTAAATCAATAATCCAGTCGCTGAACATTTCCGTGTGCACACCAAGGTCTTTTTTATCTTTAAGAAACTCGGCCATTGCCTGCGGAATTCGACCAATACCGCACTCGATAGTGCTTCCATCATCGACCAACTGGGCAAGGTTTTTTCCAATCCTTCTCAAAACCTCGTCAGATTCTGGCACCGGTGTTTCGACAATGTCTTCATCAGCAGGAACTAACATATCAATAGTATTGATATGAACAAAGCTGTCACCAAAAGTCTGCGGCATTTTATTATTAACCTGGGCAATGACAAACCTTGAATTTGCGAGAGCAGATTTCACAATATCGACAGAAACACCAAGACTGCAGAGTCCATTCGTACCCGGTGGTGTCACGCTTATTAGTGCTACATCAAGAGGAATGCGTCCGCTTTCAAATTCTGCAGGAATTTCTGATAGAAAAATTGGTGTATAATTGCCGAAACCTTCGTTAAGGGCATGGCGAACATTATCTGCTATAAAAAAGCTGTTCATTTTGAATTTTTCACTAAATTCCTTGTCAGCATAGGGCGCTTCTCCGGCCGTGAGCAAATGTACAATACGGGCATCATAAATATGGCTGGAGTGCTGCACCAGAGCATGTACAAGATGCTGTGGCTGAGCGCATCCGGTGCCGATAAATATATTGTCACCGGGCTTTATAGATTTCATCGCCTGACCTGCATTGACGATTTTGCTTTTATATTTTTCTTGCCAATTAGGATCGTGTTGCATGGTCACCTTCTTTTTATTTTTCTTCAACACTCATTCTTGCATCAACTGCAATGGGCGTAACGCCCGGAGGGCCCACCACATACGGGTTGATATCCAGCTCTTGAATTTGCGGGAATTCAGTGACGAGCTGAGATAACCGCTGGATACCCTCTGCCAATGCATCAATATCAACTCCCTCTTCTCCCCGGACACCTTCCAGCATTTGATAGGTTTTTGTGCTTTTCAACATCTGCTTGGCTTCATCGGAGGTGACCGGGGCAAGAGAGAATGAAACATCTTTTAATACTTCGACCATGGTTCCACCCATGCCGAACATCATCAGCGGACCAAAACGCGGATCACGATTCATGCCTAAAATAACTTCTTTACCACCGATTGACATTTTCTCGACCAGAACGCCTAAAATGTCAGCGTCCGGTCTCTTTTTGGGCACACGGTACATCATCAAATCAAAAGCATCTCTCACTTCATCGTTTGTGTGCAAACCGACTTTGACGCCATTAACATCCGATTTGTGAATGATGTCCGGAGACCATATTTTCATAACTACAGGAAAACCGATTTGCTGAGCGATGGTCACAGCGTGTTCCGGACTTGTTGCAATGTTCCCGGGAGGTGTGGCAAATCCATACGCCTCAAGAATATCTTTAGCCTCGGTTTCACCGATCTCACGCACTTGCTCACGAATGTGTTTGTTAATAATTTTTTCAACTTTGTGTCTGTTAACCGGAAAGAGTTTGACAACCCGTTTTGGTCTTTCACGCCATCTCACATAATCATTCATCACCTGAATGGTATCAACCGCATCTTCAGGAGATTCATACTGGGGGATTTTACCTTTGTGAAGAATTTTAATGCCTTCCTGAACCTTGGATGCGCCCATAAAACAAGCCAGAATCGGTTTTTCTGGTTTTTCTTTTGATATTTTTACAATAGCTTTGGCGGTTTCTTCTGATTGCGTCATAGCCTGCGGAGTGAGCAGTACAATCACAGAGTGGACATTGTCATCGTCCATCACCACTCGCAAGGCATATTCGTATCTGTCAGCCAGCGCATCACCCAAAACGTCAATAGGATTTTCCATGTTAGCAGCCGGAGGCAGTTGCTCTGCCAGTTTATTTTTCGTCTCTTCTGAAAGAGAGGCAAAATCGAGGCCGTGATCCTCCACAGCGTCGGCTGTCATAATTCCAGGTCCCCCGGCATTGGTGATGACAGCGACGCCTGGCCCTTTGGGCAATGCCTGATTGGCAAAAGCCCGGGCGTAATTGAATTGCTGGCTAATAGATTTGCAGCGTACAATACCAGATTTTTTAAATACCGCTTCATAAGCCGTTTCACCACCAGCAAGACTCCCGGTATGAGAAGATGCCGCCTGAGCGCCAGCAGCCGTGCCACCAGATTTGATCAGAATAATAGGTTTTTCGCCTGAAATGCTTTCTGCCTGTCTGGCAAATGAATTGCCATCAGTAATGCTTTCAAGATAACCGGCAATAACTTTTGTATCCTGGTCCTGCCCCATCGCTTTGATCATATCGATTTCATCAATATCTGCTTTGTTGCCGATACTTACCAGTTTACTGAATCCAATATCCTGGGCGTTCGCTTTGTCAAGAATAGCAGCCAGCAAAGCGCCAGATTGAGAAATGTAGCCAATTCCGCCTTCAACCGGCAGGGCACCGCCAAAACTTGCGTTTAAATGTGTCGATGTTGATATGACACCCAGACAGTTGGGGCCAATAAACCGCACGTTTCCGCGCCTGGCAATACGTGATACTTCTTTTTCGAGTTTTTTGCCTTCCTTGCCAACTTCTTTAAAACCAGCAGTAATAATGATGGCCGAATCTATTCCAAGATTTGCACATTGCTCCATGATTGATGGCACAATTTTGGCCGGTACGATAATAATCACCAGATCAGGCACTTTGCCGATCGATTTCAAATCCGGGTAAGCTTTGAGACCTTTAATTTTTTCCGCTTTTGGATTTATGGGATAAAGCTCCCCTTTAAAACCGGAATGTACAAGATTTGTTAAAATCTCGTGACCCACTTTTCCCTTTTTCTGAGATGCGCCAACAATCGCAACAGAATCAGGGTTAAAAAAATGTTCAAGATTCATATATCGTGTTTACCTTTTCTGATTTTTTTTAAACAAGACATAAAAATAGCAATTGCTATACAGAATATCAAGTTAAATTACTCATGTTGCTGAAAAAATATTCATTTTTCATTAAAATATTAAATGACACTGAATTTGTAGGATTAACAAATATCCCTGCAACAAGAGTTCAAGAAAAACGATTTGTCAGTGAAAAATAGAAGCGAAAGGGCTTATAAATAATTTAATCTTGATCTGTGATGGCGGCAGGACACAGAAAATCTGCGAGGGTAAAAATGCGAGACATTGAGCTGTTGGGAATGATGATTAATTAACTGCCATTTCCAGCAAGCATCATAAGCACAGCCTATGCGGGCATTTTATTATGCATATTTTTGAAATATTAAAGCCAGGTGGATGATAAATCCACCTGGCTGTTTAGCATCATTCATTGCTGGCTGTTTTTTTCAGCCGGCTTTTCTTTCTTTGTTTCCGTTTTGGGTTTTTCAGTTTTGGTTGTATTTGAATTGTTTTTATAATCAGTTATATAAAAGCCTGAGCCTTTGAAAATAAGTCCGCTCCCGCCGGTGAGTAATCGACTGACGTGCTCCGCATTACACTTTGGACAATTCTTAACGGGATCGTCTTTTATGTTTTGAAATTTGTCAAACCTGTAACCACAGGCCTGACACAGATACTCGTATGTTGGCATAGTTGTGCTCCTTAGTGAATGGCTTTCAGACCTTTCTCGATTCGGTCCAGTGCTTTTTGCAAATTTTCCATAGAAGTTGCAAACGAAAGCCGCGCATGACTGTCCATACCAAAAGCAACGCCTGGTACGATAGCGACATTATGATTTTCCAGGAGATAACTGCAAAATTCGAGCGAAGATGAAATCTCTCCGTTCATATAGGCAGAAAAATCCGGAAAAGCATAAAAAGCGCCCTTTGGCAACATGCACGACACCTCGGGCATGGCATTCAAACGCTCGTGTATATAATTCCGGCGTTTTTCAAATGCTGCCCTCATCTCATTTAAAAATGACTTTTCTTCCAGATACCCGGCCAGAGCCGCTTTTTGCGAGATCGAAGCCGGATTTGACGTGCTATGACCCTGATACTTTTTAACAGCCGTAACAATATCCTCATGAGCGGCTAAAAAACCGATTCGCCATCCGGTCATGGCAAAACTTTTTGACACACCGTTGACATAGATGAGCTGCTCCCGGATCTCAGGATATGCCGTCATGCTGGCAAAAGACATGTTGTCGAAAATGATTTGATCGTAGATTTCATCGGACAAAACATAAATTCCTGTGTCTGCAATCACTTTTGCCAAAGCGGTCAGTTCATTCTCATCATAGACAGCTCCGGATGGGTTGTTGGGCGAGTTGAGTATCAAAAGTCGCGTTCTATCCGTAATAGCATTGCGGAGCTGTTCCGCAGTTATTTTCAGCCCGTTTCCTGGTTCAGGTTCAATCGTTTTTATCACTGCACCGGCGAGTTTGATTTGTTCCGGATAGCTTACCCAGTAGGGTTGGGGCAAGATAACCTCATCATCCGGATCGCAAACCGCGGCAATGCTTTGATAAACAGCGTGCTTTGCTCCGCAGGTCACTCCGATTTCTTTGGGAGCATAGGTCACATCATATTCCGATTTTATCCAGGAGGCGATCGCTTCTTTCAGATCAAACAAGCCATCGGCCGGGGTGTATTTGGTAAAACCCTGCTTAATCGCTTTGATAGCCGCGTTTTTGATGTGGTCGGGTGTATCGAAATCCGGCTCCCCCGCACCCAACCCGACAATATCTTTACCTTCACGTTTCATTTGAGCCATAACACTGTTCAAAGCAACGGTTTTAGACTCACTAATATTAGCAAATCGTTTTGAGATGTGTGGCATAATATCTCCCATTTTAAAAATGCTATTGTAATATTTTTTCTATGACCGGAGTTCCTTCGATCCTTGTTCTAACCCGCCCATTTCATCTAACTTTTCAAACAGCTTTTTCTTTACGTATTCGGGCACAAAACAATCAATCTTCCCGCCATAAGATGCCACTTCTTTTACCACGCTTGAATTGAGGTAAGAATAGCTCTCATGCGGCATCATAAAAACGGTCACCAACTTGTTGTTGAGTTTTCGGTTCACTTGCGTCATTTGCAGTTCGTGCTCGAAATCGGAAATGAGCCGCAAGCCGCGGATTATGGCGCAAGCTTGTTTTTTTGCCGCGTATTCGACAAGCAAGCCATCAATACGATCAACAGAAGTGTTTCCAAGACCGTCAATCGAGTGGCGAATCAGGTCCATTCTCTCTTCAGCCGTGAACATTGGCTTTTTATTTATATTTATAGCCACAGCAATAATCACTTCATCAAACAGCTCAACTGCTCTTTCCAGGACATCAATGTGCCCGTTCGTAATCGGATCGAATGTGCCCGGATATACGGCTATCCGTTTTGGTCTATTCATAATGATAAAAAATAATCCTTGTGTTTCCCATTTTCTTTTGCCGAACCGCTTTGAACACACCGAATGCTGGTGGATTCAGGTACCTGGCAGATTCGTAGATGATATATCCTTTTGGCTGCAAAACTTGAGACTCGTCTATAATTTTTAGTATCCTGTCAAAGCCTTCATATTTGTATGGGGGGTCACAAAAAATAATATCAAATCTTGTGTTGCACTCTCTTAGAAATGCAGCAGCTTTTTTTCGATAAAAAGAACTATGTGAACTTGCGCCAGCCTTTTCAGCATTCTTTTTGGCAAGCTCTAACGCCGAGCGGGAAATATCCACAAAAGTAGCGGAAGCTGCTCCGCGGCTCAGAGCCTCGAGTCCAAATGCACCGCTTCCGGCAAACAAATCCAGGATATTTGTGTTTTCATCAACATACAAACACGAAAAAATATATTCTCGAACTTTATCTGCTGTCGGCCGGATGGTGTCACCTTTTGGCGACACCAATCTCATACCTTTATTTTGACCTGCAATAATTCGCATAAACAATCGTATATATAAAAGCCCCTTGACAATGAGCAAAATGAAGACAAGGGGCGCATTTTTTCAGGTTATACAAAAAGAATGAATTTTGATCATACGAGGAAACGCATTACTAATATTCGATTCGAATCAGATGTGGAAGGCAGTAAAAGAATTTTTGATATTTTCAAATTCCATCCTTCCTGCACCACCTTGTTATAAAAAGTCATACAATCGTTCAAGCTTCCGTCCACTTTGAGAAAATAAGACGTTCTGCCATTAGCTGCTGACTGGGAAAGTGATATTTTCCTCACGTTCGTCGAGTTAACCAGGGCATTGATGCGAGATTCTACCTGATCTGCAGCCGGAGTCTGTCCGCCGCCAGTTGACAATTTTACTGTGCCAGTGATCAGCGCCTGTGTGCCGCTCGATGGGGCAAGTGTGTTTACAGAAGCGAATCCCGGCAACTGAGATTGAATCTTGTTGTAATAGTTTTGCACTGCCTGACGGCTATTGCCGTTCACTTCAGCAGTGAATGTACTTTCATCAAAAATCAAAGAACCGAGATCCACATCATCTGACAGGGTATTTTGAAAAACACTCATCACGGAATTTATCTGGGCAAGAGCTGCATCGGTCGTCTGCGTACCTGTTGTAGCGGGAGGTTTCTGCGCTGCAGCAGGAGCTTCTTCCTGCACAGCGGTTGTTCCCTCAGCGCTGGGTGGGGCCATTTCCTCCCGGGGCACGGTTTCAGGTTGCTGAGTCGTCTCTTGCCCGGGCGACGCATCTGTTTCACTCTCGACATCCCTTTGTTCGGTTATCCCTTGTTCTTCGGTAATCGGCGACTGTCTGGGTTTATAAAAAACAAAATAGATGATCGCCGTAATTGCAATCAGCAAAAATAACGTGCCGAAAAAAAGCTTTGGTGAGCCTTTTTTGGCTTTTGGGTACTCGGCCTGATACTGCCCTTCTTTTTGGGACTGACCTTGTCGCTGTTGATAGGATGCTTGTGGTTTTCCCGATTCTTCTATCGGACCGAAACCTCGGGAGCGTTCTTGCTCCCTTTTATCATTCATTAAATTCATAAGACACTCCCCTCAATCAATAACCATTCCAAATGAGGCGACGAATTTTTCCGGAATATTTTGAATAAAATCTTCAGCTTCAAGATTCAATTGACGGTGAACATTATCAAATGGATTTGCTTTACGAACCGTTGTTTCATTATAAATATTTCCGACTTCGTACAACACCGAAGATTCCACAGATTCTCCAGAAAAATAGATATTACTTATTTGGGCATTTTGTCGCCCCATCTTTTGTGACAGATTATTCAGTTCGCTGTGAATCGTCTGGGCAATTTGGCTACTTGTGCCTTCCAGATGACCGCTATCATCTTCCAGATATTCGGAAGAAATCATAAAGTGTCCGTTTTCCAGCAGTACAAGATTCAATCCGTTCTCAGAAATGTTAACAATCGCATTCAGTCCATGTCGGATCTCTTCGGCACCTTTTTTCAAAGCTCGCAATTCAGAAAAAATATCCAGATCTATCGTATCCAGAGAGACAACTGATTTTTTAAAAATTTCTTGAATATATTTCACCACTGCTTTTCTAACAGCAACAATTACCACAATGTCTTTTGCAATTCCGGGAGGTGAAACATATTCAAAGCCAACATTGTGTTCATCGCGAGGCGAGATAAGATACTGATCCAGTTCCCACTCGATATGCTGGCGGACTTTAGATTCTTCCAGTTCCTTATCCAGGAGTACTGTTTTAGTTAGAGCAAATCGCCTTCCGAGTGAAAGCCGTGCTGTGCTCGCCTGCAATGAAGAAGAATTGATCGTATTATCAATAATTGTTGCAAAGCGGGGGACAAGTTCATTATTTCGGATAACCGGCATTTCGAATGAGGTATCCAGATCGGCTTCGGCAACATTCAACAGGCTGATCTCGTCATTCCAAATTTCAGCTTCTACGAAACGAATCTTGTTTTTAGTTAAACTTATACCTAAACGTAAAGATTCGTTATTCATATCTTTGTCCCCACTTTTGATAATTTGTTACCATGTCTTTTTACCAGCTTCAAGAGCACCATGGTTTTCGATTTTCAGGCCGCCGAGAAAACTGCGTTTAAAATCTTCTTCTACTTCTTTAATATCTTGTGAATCGATCGGACAATAGATATTTACTATTTTGGGTGTTGTGTCATTTAGAGCCACAATCTTGTACTCTTTACCTACGGTTGGACATGAGCTCATATTATTTAACGTCACTGAAGCGATTGAATCGATTTTTTTAGAAAACCCAGGCACACTTCGCAACGAATCTAAAATGAAAGCCTCAGTGGTATCGATATCCCAACGTTTTGCATAGGAAGACATCGAGTCAATAAGCGCCGGCACTGTGATCTTTACTTTTTTCGTTATAACGGAATCCGGGCCCTCGCCGAAAACAGAATCTCTAGTGATAGTCATTTCGTAATTAGAATTATCAAAGTAGTTGATAATATCACGGCCTATCGTAGAATCAAGGCTCGTGAATAAACGCAAGTTCTTTCTGGTTGTGTCATCCAAAATGTGATTTATGACTTTATCGAGGCTATCGGCATAAACCAATGAATCATTCAAATATGTGACCTGGGCATAGTAAATGTGGTACATATTCTGCCGGCACTGTTGGGTATTTTGCTCTTCTTGTTTCCACAATTTGGATGGATAAGTCAATGTAAAGTAAAGAGCGACAATCAATAGTACAGCAAGCAGTTCATATACGATCGAACCTTTGGGCTTTAATGGTTTGTTCTTTTTCTTCGTCTCGTCAGACATCATTCCTCCTACACTATAAGAATTTTAAACAGATTAGTCCATACTTGTATTAGATTTTATTTTTTCTAATGTTTTGGGGCCGATTCCTTTTATTTTCAAAAGTTCATTTATGTTTTTAAATGTGCCGTGCTCGTTCCGGTGTTGTATTATCTTTTCAGCAGTTACCGGGCCAATGCCGGGTAATAATTGTAATTCTTTTGCGCCTGCTGTATTTATATTGATTGTGCCGGTAAATGCCGCTTTCTGCTCTTTAATTGACAAGCGGGTTGTATCCTGGGGTGCTTTTTCAGAAGCCTGTTTAAACTCGGCGATCAATTTCTGACGTTTTTCACGCCAGTCATCCGCAGGCCTGGCTAATCGAGCTTTACGAACGTAACTGACACCGAGTCCAATAGCAAATGTAACTAACAAAAACAGGACAAATCGTTGTTCCTGTTTTGTAAAACCAAGCATGATTATACAAAGGCTTCTTTAACCCGTTCGAAAAACGATTTATCCTCGTTGGGGGGATGAATGTTTTCAGAATCGGATAAACTTTTAAAAGCGTCCTTTTCTTTATTATTCAATTTCGTTGGTATCCACACATGCACCTTGATAAGTTGATCTCCGGCACCGTGAGAGTTCAAATGAGGAATACCTTTTCCTTTCATTCGCAAGATCTTTTCGCTTTGCGTTCCAGGAGGAACAGAGATCGTGGCCTTGCCATCGAGGGTAGGAACTTTGATTTCGTCTCCAAGCACGGCTTGAGGAATCGTCAGTTTTAAATGATAAATCACATCATCGCCATGACGTTCGAAATCGGGATGTTTTTTCTCTTCGACAATTACAATGACATCTCCTCGGGGACCGCCGCGCGGGCCGACATTACCCTGCTGGCGTAAATTGATATACTGGCCTTCTGCAATTCCAGCCGGGATCTCCACCTCCATCATGGATTCCCGTTTAACCCGTCCGTCGCCGTGACAGGCATGACAGGGTTTGTCAATAATTTGACCTTCGCCATGGCACCGTTGGCATGTTTGCGCTACACTAAAAAATCCTTGACGATAAGCTACTTCACCGCGGCCATGGCACATTGGGCATGTCACTTTTGAGGTTCCGGGACTGGCACCTGTGCCGTTACATGTATCACATTTTTCCTGCTTTTTAATTTTTATCTTTTTTGTCACACCTTTGGCAATTTCTTCCAGGGTCAATTTGAGGCGGACCTGTAAATCAGCACCTCGTGTCACAGTAGAACGTCGGCGAGAGCTGCTTCCGCCCATTCCAAAAATATCGCCAAAGCCGCCTCCGCCAAAGACTTCGCGAAAGATATCAAATGGATCGGTAAAACCGCCGCCAAATCCGCCCTGGCCACCAGTTCGCGTACCAGCTTCACCAAACCGGTCATATTGAGCTCGTTTCTGAGGATCAGACAATACAGCATAAGCCTTGCCAAGTTCTTTGAACTTTTCTTCTGCATTTTTATCACCCGGATTTCGATCCGGATGATATTTCATCGCCAGTTTGCGGTAGGCTTTTTTTATTTCGTTTTGATCCGCGTTTCTATTGACGCCTAATATTTCGTAATAATCTTTGTCAGGCATATAAAGCTATCAATCTTTTTATTTACTAACAATTACTTCGGCATGGCGAACAACGCGATCGTTCACCATATAGCCCTTTTTAAGTTCATTAATTACTGTATCCGGTTCGACATCCTCTGCTTCTTGCTGCATCATAGCATGATGCTTTTCTGGATCAAAAGGCTGGCCCACAGAGTCCATGGGTTTTAGCCCAAGACTGGTCAGAATTTTGAATACATTTTTTTGCACCATTTCCACGCCTTGCAACAGACTCTGGAAATCCTGTTCTTCCCGGCTTTTTTCGATTACAAGGTCTAGCTCGTCCAGAAAAGGCAGAATTTTTTCAATGATATGGGCAATGGTAATATCGTGAATTTCTTCTTTTTCAGCCTGAACGCGTTTTCGGAAATTATCAAACTCTGCTGCTTTTCTTAAAAGTTGTTCCTTGAGTTCCTGATTCTCCGCAACAGCCTGTTCAAGTTCCTTTTTGTAATCGCGTTTTTTTTGCTCTTGCTCTACTCTTTGTTCCTGTTCTTTTTCGAGCTGAGTGTCTTTTTCTTTTTTGTGATCTTTTTGTTTTTCAGACATCCTGATATGAACTCACTTTTTTCGATTTACCATATAGCTCAACATTTCCGACATATATTTTACCAGAGCAATAACCTTTGGATATTGCATTCTTGTTGGTCCAACAACGCCAATCGTCCCCTCTATACCTTCAAAATTATAGGTTGCTGTGACCAGGCTGCAATTTCGCATCAACTCTTCCTTGTTTTCTTCGCCAATGACGATAGAAACACCATTGTTGCCATCAATGTCCCGCTTAGAGAGCACACTGATAAGTATGTCTTTGCGGTCCAACAACTCGAGAATGCGTTCCATTTTTTCCCGGGATTCGAATTCCGGTTGCAGAAACACCTTACGAGTTCCGGCGTAATAAAATGAACTGTCAGGATCAAAAGTCAACAGGGTGCTGGCATTCTTTTTTATGGAACGCACAAAAGAGCGCCGTTTGTAATCGAAATCGGCAAAAATATCATCAAAAGAGTTAATTATTTTTTCTATCGTAAGACCGTGTAAACGTTCGTTAATAATTTGGGATATTTCTGCCAGAAAATCAGAAGAAACCTGGTTCTCGATTTCCATGATCACAGTCTTTACGATTCCGGATTTGATGCTTAATATGAGCAATATTTTTTGTTCAGAAATAGAAACCAGATCAATTTTTTGCAACACGCCTTTATTAAAGCGTGGCGCCAGCACCACACCCAATTGACTGGAAATATCGCTCAACACATCCGCTGCTTTGGTGGTAATATGATCGACATCCTCGGCAAAACGCTGCAGCTCTTTAAAGATGGATTGTTTTTCATCATCGCTCAAAATATCAGCAACATCCAGATCATCCACATAATGGCGGTAACCAGTTGTTGTCGGCATACGACCGGCTGAGGTGTGAGGCTGATAAATCAGGCCTTTGTCCTCCAGATCGGACATCACATTCCGGATAGTAGCCGGACTAATATCAAGGCCATAGTTTCTTGACAGATATCTGGACCCCACTGGCTCAGCCGTGGTGATAAAGCTATGAACAATCAAGAAAAAAATCTTTTTTTCTCTGTCTGTTAACTCTGTACAAGTCATAAATTTTTAATAAAAAATCAATACATTAAAGACAAAATAATAATAAAAATAACGATTTTTCAAAGCGTTGTCAAGCGAATTTTGTCGCTGTCAAAAGTGCTTAATTAATTGAAATTACAGGAATCTTTTCACGGCAAACAAACTGCCCAAAAATCCGAAAACCACCCCGGCAGCTAAAAGTCCGGACAGATAAGTGACCGGCATCCAAATCAAATTGGGCCATTGTGCATTGACAATTTGCAAAATAATATAAACGATAATTGCTGCAAATGTTCCGCCAAAAAATCCCTGAAATAGTCCTTCTAAAAGAAAAGGCCGCCGAATAAATGCGCGAGTAGCGCCGACCAATTCCATTGTCTCGATAATATGTCGCCGGGCATTTATTATCAATCGAATGGTGTTCGAAACGACAAACATAGATCCGAGCACGACAATGGTCAACAACACTACAAGCGCAGCCCGCACAGAATTGGATATTTTTAGCAGCAAGTCAAAACCAGATACACTGTGTACCGTTTCATTAATTCCTTCGCAATCCGAAATTTTTACCGAAATAGACTTGACGTCATTTACATTCTGATATTCTTGTTTTAATTTGACAATAAAGGAAGCTGGCAACGGGTTCTCTTCCAGTATGTCAAAGAATTCGTCGCCAAATTCTTGTTGAAATTCTCTGGCCGCTTCTTCTTTGGAAACGAACTCGACTTTTTCGACCTGTTCCAGACGCATCAGCCTGTTTCTCAGCGATTCGATTTCTTCCTGTGAATAGATATTAGAAATGAACGCCTGGACATCATATTCAGCGTGCAGGGCATTCACCAGCCGGTCTGCATTTAGGAACAAAATGCTGAAAAGTGTGATTATGAAAAGTAAAAATGAAATTGTAAATATGGTAATAAAGTTAGAAACCCGTGCCCGCCGAAAACCATCAAAAGCTTCTTTAATGCTGTAAATGAGACTCTTCATCAGACCAGATGTCCGTTTTCTATTCGAAGTATTCGACCTTTGTAATTTTTAACCATTTCGTAATTATGGGTAGCTAACAACACTGAAGTGCCGCGGGAATGAATGCGCACCAGCAGGTCCAGAATTTCACTGGCTGTTACCGGATCAAGATTGCCTGTCGGTTCGTCTGCCAGCACGATATTGGGTTCGTTGACAATAGCTCTGGCAATGGAAACGCGTTGTTGCTCGCCGCCAGAGAGCTCCATCGGATACTTGCGCGATTTGTGAGACAGGCCCACATCGGCAAGCGCCCTGAGTACATGCCGCTTTATTTCTTTTTTTCGCTGTCCGATAACTTCTAAAACAAAAGAAACATTGCTGAACACATCTCTGTCATCAAATAATTTAAAGTCCTGAAAAACCACGCCCAAATGACGGCGAAGGTAAGGGATATCTTTATCTTTGATGAAAAGAGAATGAAAATCACCGACGCGAACATGGCCTTCTTCTGGCCACTCTTCTAAATAGATTGTTTTTAGCACAGTGGATTTGCCGGCTCCGCTCGGCCCCACAAGAAAAACCATTTCCCCGGGTGCCACGCTAAAACTGATGCGCTGGATGCCGTCGCCTGGCGGATATGTGACCTTTACATTTTGAAGTTCAACCATTTTATCATTTATCTTTTTAGCACAAAGTGAACGCGTTCACACTTTTGGATGTCCGGGCGAAAAGTAAAATCCCGATACGAGGCAAGCATCTCAAATTTTGAATCGCGAATAAATTCCTTTAACCTGGCTATTGGGTACATGCGCTGAAGATGCTTTTCGCAAAAAACATGTTCGCGATCATTTTTCAGGGCAATCTCGAAATAGTTTTCCTGAATTTGTTTTTTTTTATCATATTTGCTTTTGCGTACAAAAGAGGCTTCACTATAATTTTCCCGCTGGTAAAAGTTTGCAAAGTCGGTCAAAGAATTGTGAATTGTGCTTATATCAAAAATCAAAAGACCTCCCGGACGGATAACCTCATAAACACTATCAAGAGTTTTTCTAAAATCTGCCTCGTTTAAAAGATAATTCATGCTATCATACAGTGAAACCACAATATCCAGTTTTTTACCTATCGGCGGAAAGCGAATATCGGCACTGAAAAATCGCCGGCCGAATTCTTTGTCATAATATTTATTTGCTGCAATTTTTATCATATCAATGGAAGCGTCGCATCCGGCCACGCGCCACCCCCGGGCAGCTAAATGAGAACACAACGTTCCGCTACCGCAGGAAAAATCATAAATCGTTCCGGCAACTTGTCCGTGATAGTTGATGAGTTGTTCCACATATTCTGCCCAATGCCGGTAATTGACGTGACTCATGACCCGGTCATAAATGCGAGCCAGAACAGAGTATGGTGGAACGGATATTTTTTGTCTTTTTTGCAATATCGACATCTATGCAAATATAACACAATTCATAGTAAAAGGAAAGAGCCGAAATCAGGCAAACTCAGCCCTCGATGGTTTTGACAAATACAGACCGGGATCGCGGCCCGTCAAATTCGCAAAAATAAACGGATTGCCAGGTTCCAAAAACCGGGCGTCCGTTATCAACTATAATCGTCAGCGAGGGGCTGACCAGGGATGATTTAATATGAGCGGCTGCATTTCCTTCCATATGATGATAGCCGTTCTGAAAAGGCACAATTTTGTTGACCTCCATAATTATATCCCGGACAACATCCGGGTCGGCGTTTTCATTAATGGTTACACCGGCTGTTGTATGGGGTGCGAAAACAATGCATATTCCGTTTTTTATACCGCTATTGGTAATTGCTTCTCTGACATGACTGTCAATGTTTACAAATTGAACTTTGTCTTTGGTGCGTACACTGAATTTTTCCATAATTGCTCCTTAATTTTACTGGCAATGTGTGTTTTTGATTAGTGGTTGATGAATTGTTAAAAAATAATTAATTTTATGTTTATCCAGGATGTAAAAAATTGTACAACCGGAATGAAATATTCGCCTTGAATATAATTTATATTTATATTTTCAACAAACATTTTCAGGTACTGATTTAATTCATTTAAATTTTAAGAACAATTCATTATCCCCAAACTGAAAAGGACAACAAGAATGGAGAAAAAATTACTCCCAAGCTGCCTCATGCTTTTGTTCGTAATTGGTCTCACCTTTGCTGAAGAATGGACTAATTTTACCACGACAAATTCGGTTTTACCCAGCAATGCCGTAAAAGCAGTTGTTGTGGATGCCAATGCCAACAAATGGTTTGGAACAGACAACGGCTTGTGTGCCTTTGATGGTCAAAACTGGGCCGTGCATCAAAAAACGGATGAACAACAAACTTTGGCTCATAACGAAATAAATGCTCTGGCTTTTGAAATCACGGGTTATGGTCCTGAGATATGGATCGCTACTGAAAACGGTGTTTCAGTGACCTCGATTCCTTCCATCGATGCGGTGACCTTTGCCACACCGTATCGCACAGACAACATGCCGTTGGTGTCCGATTCTATTCTGTCCGTCGCTGTAGACACAGCCCGGCATCAACGCTGGTTTGGCACCACTGATGGCCTGTCCATGTTTGATGGTGATAACTGGCAAACGTTCACAACCGAAACCGAGGTGGCGTTAGCGCATAATTGTGTGACATCTGTTGGCGTGGATTATACAGAAAACTGGAAATACATGGGCACAAAAGGGAACGGCGTATCCAGGCTGCAGTCAAAAGTTGACGGCTTTTCTTCAGCTTCTCCATACGATTATCAATGGAGCGGATTACTGTCACCGAATGTCTATGCCGTTTTTGTCGATACAGATGGCAGTCAGTGGTTTGGCACCGAACGCGGCGTGGCTTACCACGATACAACAGAAACAAAAGCCCAGTGGGAAGTTTTTGCTACAGAAGAAGGACTGGTGCACGATTATGTACTCTCGATTGAAAAAGATGCAGACGGTGTCATGTGGATCGGTACCAAAGGCGGCGTTTCTGCTATAAAATACCAATGGTTCCGAAAATATGATAATTACGGCTTTCCATACGACAGCCTGGGTTATACCATCACCAATTATACAACAAATGATGGTCTGGCTGGTGATGTTGTTTATGATATTGCCCTGGATCATGACGGTTCGCTTTGGTTCGCCACAGATGCTGGTGTGTCTCATCTTACAGGCGTCACAAGAGTGAACGAACGATTAACTGACCAGCTCCCAAAAGCGCATGGCTTGCTACCAAATTACCCAAATCCGTTTAACCCTGCCACGACGATAGAATACCGGCTGGCGTCTGGCGTTCATGTCGATTTGACGGTAACAAACATGCGGGGTGAAAAGGTGAAAACTTTGGTGAATACCAACCAGGCAAAGGGCGTGCATCAGGTCACGTGGAACGGCCGCAATAATATGAACCAGCCCGCTCCCACTGGAATATATTTTGCCAGGTTGTTAGTTTCCGGACAGAATCAGGTATTTACAGATACACGCAAATTGCTTTTGGTCAAATAATTCTACAGCTAGGTGTCCAGTCTGGTGAAAAGAGAGAAGACGCAAATCGAGGCAGGCGTTTGCCAACTGGGTAGATCTACTGTAGGTAACCGCTTTGTTCAACAAGCCATTTCGCAGGTTCTAATGAGACACTATGAGCCGATATTTTCAGCGTCAGGCTATATATTCCGGCTGGCCCGTAACGTCCACCACGCGGGGAGATAGGCAGATAGCAATGCTGCTACGGGATATAGAAAAGAGTTAGATCCAGATATTTTTTCGGCCGGGTGAATCACAACCGTTTGCCTGGATTGATGAGAATCCAGATCCCAGCAACGTGCTGTTGAGACTCGTCGGAAATTTTTTCAACGAAATAGAAAGTGGAGGTCTTATGAAAACCGAATTGCCAGATATTGGAAAAGTTTCATCGGAGATTTTCGATGAAGTGATTTTGCCACATTTGGGTAGAAAAAGACCGGAAGTTATTGTTGGTCCACAACATGGCGTGGATGTCGGCGTGGTGGATTTGGGCAACGGACAGGTCATGGTTTCCACTACCGACCCGGTTTTTGTGGTGCCGGCGTATGGCTGGGAGCGGTCTGGATGGTTTGCTGTTCATATTTTGGCATCCGATGCGGCTACTTCCGGGCTTCAGCCCAATTATATTACCATAGATTTAAATTTACCCTTGTCTATAAAAAGAGAAGAACTGGAGGAATTGTGGAACGTCATGCACCGGGAATGCGATAAAATCGGCATGTCGATCATAACCGGGCATACCGGACGCTATCAGGGATGCGACTATCCAATGATTGGCGGTGCAACGGCTTTCTGTGTGGGGCCCAGAGATAAATATGTTACACCCAACATGGCAAAAGTTGGCGATTCCATCATCATAACCAAAGGTGCTGCTATTGAAGCTACCGGATTATTTGGAGTCACTTTCCCGCAAAAAGTTGCTGAACGATACGGAGAGCAGGTGGCAAAAGAGGCAGAAGATATTTTCTGGAAGATGACGGTTGTGGAAGATGCGCTCACTGCTGCATTGGTCGGTGTGCGCGATAATGGGGTGACTGCCATGCACGATGCCACGGAGTGTGGAATCTGGGGTGGATTGCAAGAGCTGGCACAGGCATCAAAAGTTGGGATGACGGTGGACAAGGAGAAAATTATTGTGAAAAATGCTGTTCAAAAGGTCTGTGAAATGTATGAAATCGATCATTCCAATGTAAGACAGGTAGTAAATGCCGGTGCGGAAACGGTGGCAGTGATTTCTGCGGTAGTTTCGGCAGAAAATATTACAAAGGCTGTGAGTCGTTTGAAAAACATTTTAATTACTGAATAGGAAAATAGATGAAACAAACTGTTGCACATTTCGGGGAATTTTCACTGATCGAGCGCATTAAATTTCTGCTGCCACAAAGTGACCATCCGGAGGTGCTTGTTAACATTGGAGATGATACGGCTGTTATTGAAAAGATTCAGCCATATTCTGACATGACTGCTGTCCAACTGGCGTTACCGGGATCCAGGCTGATCTGAAAACTTTTATGGCGTTTGGGGTTTACGGAATGTCTGCCATTACCGCCTTAACGGCTCAAAATACAGTTGGAGTTCAGGGAATTTACGCGGTGTCGCCGGAATTCGTTACCGAACAGATTAAAAGCATCATGACAGATATTGGTACAGATGCAGCAAAGACCGGAATGCTGGCAAATGAACAGATTGTGAAAGCGGTTGTGGAAGCTGTGAAAAAATTTAACATCCCCAATTTGGTTGTGGATCCGGTGATGGTGGCGAAAAGCGGTGATCCGCTTTTATCGGAAACAGCCCAAAGCGTGATTAAAGATCAACTGATCCCGCTGGCAACCGTGATAACCCCCAATGTTTTCGAAGATGAAACCATGCTGAACAAAAAGATTGAATCTCTGGATGATATGAAAGAAGCGGCGGTTGAACTCAAAAAAATCGGATGCACATGGGTGGTTTTGAAAGAGGGACATATACAAAAAGGACCGGAAGCCATTGATGTAGTGTATGATGGACAGGAATTTCAACTGCTGAAATCGGAGCGATTTAAAAGTAAAAATACCCACGGCACCGGCTGTACATTCGCTTCCGCTATTGCAGCAGGATTTGCCAAAGGAATGGCACCCTTGCAGGCGATTCAAAGGGCAAAGAGTTACATCACTGAAGCAATCCGGGAAGGAATTCCGATTGACAGTGGTCACGGACCAACCAATCATTTTGTGGGCACGCAAACCCGCTGGTGAAAATTGTTAAATTATCCGAAAGCTGAAAAGGCTTCAGGGAAGCAGCTTCTGATCTATGCAATGCTTGCAGTGTCTCTATTAAGTAAAACCCGGACAGGACGAGTCAATGAATAACACGACCGGGCAACTTTTTTTGACAGTTTAGCTATTGGGAGTTTTCCGTGCCAGCAGGCTTTACAATATTCTTGTTTTTAGACATTGAGCATTTTCCATCAAAAGAGGCACCCTCGTCAATGACAAGCAAACGGGTTGTCAATTCACCGTCGAATACAGCCTGGTTTTCCAGCACAGTCCGGCCCTCCACTTTGACATTCCCGGACAAGCTGCCGCCGACGATAAGTTTTTGCGCGGAAACATTACCGGTTACCTTGCCATCTTTGCCTATAATTAATGATTCCGAAGTTTCCACGTCTCCGTTAATAGTGCCGTCAACTCTTATTGTTTGTTTTACTTTGAGATTGCCTTCAAAAAAGGAATCTTTTCCAACTATGGTGTTAAGTTCACCTGTACGTTCACTGTTGTTCTTCATGTCGTTATCCAGTCCATTTTATCAATCGTTGGTTGAATTCTCCAAATCAGAAAATGCCAGAATATATTGTTTGGGATCAAGCGCTTCGCCGTCTTTCCATATTTCAAAATGGAGATGAGGGGCGGAGCTAATGCCGGTTGATCCCAGCAAAGAAATAGAGTCTCCTTTTTTCACGAAAGCGCCACGTTTTACCAGGCTTACCTGGTTGTGGCCGTAATACGTATAGAACCCGTTGCCATGATACAGGATGATTAAAATTCCCAGGTCATAGGTCCATCCGGAGAAAAGAACAACGCCATCGGCAGCGGCTTTAACAATTGTTCCGCGTTCTGCCGCGATATCCACACCCCGGTGCTGCTGCTCATCCTGGTACGTAGTGTGCGAAAAATCACGAGTAAAAACGCCATTGACCGGCAAGAGCGTTGGCACACTGCGCTCAAAGTCGTGAATAGTAGTTTCCGTTTCTTTGAGAAAATACAACTTTTTCCGTGCCAGTGTCTTTAATTCATTTTGATCCAGACTGATATCCCGCGAATGAGGTGAGGCATCCAGCGGCATTACTGGTTCGTTGTCATCAATCAATCTGGTAGAATTAAACTTGCCACCCATTGCACCAAGACCAAGTGCAGAGCCTAATTGATTTTGAAAATTTTCCAATCCTTCGAATTCGTTCATCAATTCGTTAATGCGCTCATTGTTCTCTTCCAGTTGCCGGTTAATAACAAGCAATTGTTCATGTTTTTGGTTCAACCGGAAATACAAATAATAAAACACAACACCGGCAAGTAGGTGCAAACAAAGAACGAATCCAATGAGTTTGTAAATCCTTATTTGGCGGTTGGTAAAACTAAAGGATTTGGGCTCATCGTGATCATCAGGCACAATTAAAACTTTGGTACTTTTTCTATGGTTACGGCGTGTAATAGACATATTAATCACTACTTAATAAAATTGACAAGAGTCGTTCTAATTCTTGATCGTTATAATAACTTATTTCTATCATGCCACCTTTTTGCTTTGACTTTATAGCTACTTTGGTGGCAAGGTGAGTCCGCAGTTTATTTTCAGCATCTTCAATGAAAGGTGGTGGCGGTTTTGGGATATTTGATGACTGCTCTTTGTTGTTGAGTTTTTTTACTGCTTTTTCAACCTGCCTTACGGACCATTTATTTTTTACGGTTTTATTCCAAATCTCCAGTTGATCTTCGGCGTTTTCTATCGACAATAAAGCTCTGGCATGGCCCATAGATATTTCGTTGCTTTGGGCGCTTTGCTGAATGCGCCGGGGCAGTTTTAAAAGCCGTAGAAAATTTGCCACAGTCGCACGATCTTTACCCACCTTGTGGGCAACTTGTTCTTGTGTCAAATGGCATTCCTCAATCAAACGTCTGTAACCGTTGGCAACATCGATGGGATTCAAATCCTCCCGGTGAATATTCTCAATGATGGACAGCTCCATCATTTCCTCATCGCTATCGACCTGGAGAATAAAAGCCGGTATTTCATCGAGCCCCAACATTTGAACACTGCGCAGCCGGCGCTCACCTGCTATTATCTGGTATCCATTCGCCCGCCGTCGTACTGTGATTGGCTGGACAACTCCTTTTTCCGCTATTGACCGTGCCAGTTCTTCGAGCTTGTCTTCATCGAACTTTTCTCTGGGCTGGAATGGATTCGGTGAAATGAGGTCAACGGATATGAAATTGACCGCTTCAGGAATATCCGCCTGCTTTTCATCAGGAACGTCAGGCAGAAGAGCGGATAATCCTTTACCCAACGCTTTCCTGGTTGTCATTTTTAGCAATCTCCTCCGCCAGGTTCATATAATTCTCTGTGCCTTTTGATACTGCGTCGTACAGAATAATCGGCTTGCCAAAGCTGGGAGCCTCGCTAAGTCGTACGTTACGCGTTATCACCGTATCAAACACCCGGCCATCAAAATATTTACGGACATCCTGCATTACCTGGCGCGAAAGGTTCAACCGGGCATCGTACATGGTCAACAGCACACCTTCGATTTTCAGCTTTTTATTCAAATTTTTTTGTACTAACCGAATGGTGTTCAATAGCTGGCCCAGCCCTTCCAACGCGTAGTATTCACATTGAATGGGCATAAGAACGGAATTGGCAGCAGTTAAAGCGTTGATTGTAAGCAACCCAAGTGAAGGCGGACAATCAATAATCACATACTTGAACTCTTTATGAATATTTTCCAACGCGCGGGCAAGCTTGTATTCTCGCGAAATCGATGAAACCAATTCCACTTCCGCACCAACAAGATTAATCGAAGAAGGCAACAGCTTGAGATACTCTAAATCCGTGTCGATTATGATATTCGATGGATCCTCTTCATTGATGAGAACATCGTAAACAGTACGCTCTAATTTTTTTGTGTCCACACCCAGACCACTACAGCTATTGGCCTGTGGGTCCATATCAACCAGTAATGTGGGATATTCTGCCACTGCAAAGCAAGCAGACAAATTAACTGCTGTGGTGGTTTTTCCCACACCGCCTTTTTGATTTGCTATCGATATAATTTTGCCCATCCGGGCTCTCCTCCCATTGTTTTACAATCAGATAATATAAATTTTCTACGTTTTAAAATCAACAAAAAGTTCAGCGATCCTGAAATACAGAACCCTAATATGATAATTTTCCGAGCCATTTCCTTAAAACGGACCATCAGCAAACAAGCGAGTGTATTTGAAAGTCAGTTGAATTGATATCAGGATCATTTTTCCTTACAAATTCGGGAAACCCGTTTTTGCCGGTTTTTTTAGTTTGTCTAGCGGCATTCCGGTTTTTAGTTTTTTTAAGTAAACTTGTCATATTTGGTAAAAGATGAATAATCTTATCGGTCCATGTTTATTCGGATGACGCCAATTGCACAAATAGGAACGCAAAACCATCTGCGCAAACGATAATTTGCGCTATTGTATCATGCACAAATTGTTCTCTGGTACAATATAATAATTTTACTCATAAAGATTAATAGCATATATATTGATAATTAACAACATTTTGAATTGATTAAAAGAAATTCTGTTGCCAATAGATTGGCACGCGAAAAAGAAATAAAAAGTGTTACGAGTAATTGACATTGACAAACCTTTTGTCCCAATAGTCGATTCCTTTAATTTATTTTCCCCCGGAGATAAAAATGAAAAAATATAGCAGGATAATTATCGTCACAGTTCTATTCTTACTAGGCTGTGACAATAATGGTCCTGAATCAACCAACCGTACTACGATCACCTTTTGGCACAGTTTTGTATCATCAACTATTCCTTCCTGGGACAAACTGGTCGAAAAATTTGAAACTGAGCATCCGGATATTCACATTAATTCTCAATACATTCCAACTGGCGATGCTTTGATTCAAAAATTAATAACTGCCATTCAAAGCAAAACAGCACCTGACATTTCCTGGATTCACGCCGATTATCTCGGGGATCTGGTAAATGCAAATGCTATTTATAAAATGAGTGAATTCATCAAAGGAGAAAACGGACTCCCTGATAGCGTTATTCAGGATATTTATCCGGCTCTCCTGAAATATTCTTCCTGGCAGGATACATTGTACAGCTTGCCCATGGAGGCAACTAATCTCGGCCTTGTTTACAACAAAGAGCATTTTCGTCAAGCCGGTCTGGATGCAGATAAACCGCCAAAAGATTGGGATGAACTGAAAAGCTTTGCCAGGAAACTTACTATCGACAAAGATGGTGATGGTAAAAATGATCAATTGGGATTTTTTACTCCTATTTATCCGGCATCAGGCCCACTCAATGGATGGATGGTTTGGCAATGGATGCCGTTTATTTGGCAGGCAGGCGGCTATCTCATTAATGAAGAACAAACACGCGTTCTTTTCAATTCAGAACCTGGCGTTCAGGCGTTGACATTTTGGAAAGATTTATATACCGCAGTAAAAATGAGCACTTTTACCACAGATTATGATGTCGCCTTTGCAGCGGGCCGCATATCTATGGCAATGGACGGTCCCTGGAACCTACCCAGATTTAAAGACTTGTTAAAAAATATTGACTGGGCAGTTGCGCCGTTGCCTGAAGGGCCAGCCAAAAAAGCAACCGTCGCTGGCGGTGAATATTTAGCTATTTTTAAACAGAGCAAAAATCCACAAGCTGCGTGGGCCTTTTTGAAATGGATGATCCGTCCGGATGTTCAGGCATTCTGGTCTATGAACTCATGCTACCTTCCTGTGCGTCATGCTACGACAGAACTTGAAGAATATCAGGATTTCTTGACTCAAAATCCGAATATGAAAGTCTATGTCGATCAGATGGAATATGCTCAGGTACAACGGTCTATTGACTTTCATACCCTTGGGATATTCCGAAACCTTGCAGAAGCATTGGAAAAAGCCACATTAGAGGTATCACGTTGTCAGGATTGAAAGAATAATATGATAAAAACTATGTAACAGCTCAGCATTTACAGGTTCTGTTGTGGAAAATGACCGGATTGTTCTTAAAAATGTAGAATTGGCGGGTGGTGATATTGCCATTTTTAAAATAATGCCGGAATAAATACTCGGAACGATTTAAAAATTTTAAAAAAGGTTAACAATGAAAAGGTCAGAGATAAATCAATTTCAAAGACAAGCTGTTGATTTCCTTACCGACAATAAATTTTATTTACCGCCCTGGGCCTTCTGGCGAAAAGAAGATTGGATCAGGAACCGGGATCGTGTAAAAGAAATAGTTGAAAACGGACTTGGCTGGGATGTGACCGATTTTGGCATGGGCGATTTTTATGCCAACGGCTTGCTGCTTTTTACCCTGCGAAACGGGCAGGTCGGTGATTCGAACGGAAAAAATTACGCCGAAAAAATCATGATCGTGCGGGACGAACAGGTTACGCCCTGGCATTTTCACTGGAGCAAAATGGAAGACATTATCAACCGGGGCGGCGGCCATCTGGTGATCGAATTGGCCAATGCCACGAAAGATGAAAAGCTGGCTGAAACCCCGGTCAAAATTCAGGTCGACGGGATAACGCGTCAGGTCAAAGCCGGGGGTAAAATTGTGCTCAAACCCGGTGAAAGTGTGACCCTGCCGCCGTATCTGTATCACAATTTTTATGGTGAAAAAGGCAAAGGCTGGGTGCTCGTGGGTGAGGTCTCGCAGGTGAATGACGATCAAAAAGATAATCGTTTTTTACAGGAATTGCCGCGGTTCCCGCAAATTGACGAGGACGAGCCTGTGCTCTATTATCTGTGCAACGAATATCCGATCGAATAAAAATATTTTGGAGTTTGATTTTGATAAAAATCGTGCCTGAAGAAATTAACAGGGAGAATTTTAATACATTTGGTTCTGTGGTCACAACGCCACAAAAGGAACCAACCGCTGCTGCCAGTACATTTACGTTCTGGTCCGATATTGCGCATTACACCATCGATACTGAAACTGAAATCGGTTTGTGCGCTGTTTTTCGCCAATCCGAGACGGTCATCAACGAAATGGAGCGCCATTTACACACTCCGGAAATTTTAATTCCCATTGATGCTCCCTTTGTTCTGCCCTTGTTGCATGAAGGCGAAAAGGATGGACAAATACAAGCATTTCAAGTGAATATTGGCCAGGCTGTTATCATTGATGCGGCTGTGTGGCATGGAGCGTGTATTCCGGTGGGTAAAAAGCAATCCTCTTATTTTGTTATTTTTCGTCGCGGTACGCCCCACAATGATATCGAGAAAAAGGCTGTCACTTCTTCTGAAATCGAGCTTTAGAGCATGAAAAGGCAGAGACAGTTCCTTCATCAGACAAAAAAATCGTATTTTAAAACCTGCCATAATAATAAAGCGAGTCACCCGAATATGACTAACAGAAAACGATGGAGATGAATAAATGAAACCCGGATTTTTAACAAGCTGCCTGCCACAGGTTGGTCTGGATCCTTTACTGCAATGGGCATCTGCACAAGGATTTCAGACAATGGAACTTGCGGCATGGCCGCAGGAGAAAACGCGGGATTACCAGGCCCAACAAATTGATGCCGCCCGTTTCACCCGCGAAGATGCAAGCAGAGTGAACGAACTATTCGACCAATACGACCTTGAAATCGCCGCCATGGCATTTTATGAAAATAATATCCACCCGGACAAAAAGATTCGGGATGCCAATGTGGATCATTTGAAAAAAGTTATTGATACGGCGTCTCTGTTGGGCGTTGATCGGGTCGGCACTTTTGTCGGCAGCAATCCGGAGATGTCACCTACCGACAATATGAAAGAAATCGGCAGCACTTTCCGCGAGCTGGTTAAATATGCCACTGATAAAGGCGTTCGTCTAATGATCGAAAATTGTCCCATGGAAAACTGGGTCAAATTTGGCTTGCCTGGCAACTATGCCTATTCACCTGAATTATAGCAGGCATTATTTAATGAAGTGCCCGATGATACATTCGGTCTTAATTTTGATCCCTCGCATTTAGTCTGGCTGGGTATTGACTATATCAAAGCGGCAAAAGATTTCGCCGCTCGAATTTTTCACGTCCATGCCAAAGATGCGGAAATCTTAAAAGAAGAATACATCCCGTTCGGAACCCAGTATTACCGTGCTCCCTCACCCATGACTGAAAAGTGGAAACGCGATCTAAAAAATATTGCCGGTCTGGGCATGAATATAGTCAAATTCTGGGTGCAGTGGCGGTGGAACCATCCGGAGGAACACACGTTTTATTTCGACGATATTGACCGGCTCATGGATATTGCCGCACGATATAAATTAAAGGTCATGCTGAACACCATCTTTGATGTGGCGCCGGCCTGGATTTATCGCAAATACCCGGATGCGTCCATGGTCACCCTGGACGGGCGACGAATCAGCCCGCAGACCCAGCCTCACCGCCAAATCGGAGGACTGGGGTATTGCTTTAACCATGATGGCGTTATGGAGCATTTCTTCCATTTTTTACAAACAACGATCCAGCGCTATAAAGATCATCCGGCGCTGGCGATCTGGAACGTCGGTAGTGAACCGGAATTGACCAGCAGTATGCATGAGATGCGAGATTATGCGGATGATTCGGATCAAATCGGTGATATGCTCTGCTATTGTGAAAACTGCACAACCACATTTAAGACATGGCTGCAAGAGAAATACAAATCGATCGACCAACTCAATCAGGCATGGAATCGCAATTATTCCTCTTTTGATGATGTCGAAGTGCCAGTGACGCGCAACACGTTCAATGATATGATCGATTGGCGCATGTTTTTTGTGCACACGCTGGGCAAGAATGTCAAAAAACGGTTTGAGGTCGCCAGAGACATTGATCAGGGCAGGCATCCCTTGATGTGTCATCACGTTTTTATTCAGGGATTTCCGGTGATTTCGACGGCGAATGATCCGTGGAATGTGGGCCAATATGGCGATCTGCATGGTTTCACCCAGATGGATGACGGCATGATGATCGATGTTCTGCGTTCGTGCGCCAGAAACAAGCCAGTCATTTCAGCCGAAATGCTGATGCTGCCCGGGTATACTCTGGATTTGCCTGCCAAAATCGACGTCCATGATGTGAAAAAATTTATCTTTAGCAGCATAGCTGGCAATCTAAAGGGCTTTGTTTTCTGGCAATACCGGCCTGAAATCCTGGGCCGCGAAGCACCTACCTGGGGACTTTCTTTCCTCGACGGCGGTGCAACGGAATGGCTCAAGAATAAAAATTTTTCTGAATTAAAAAAATATGTCGAAAAGCATACTCACAATGTGGTGAAACACTATGGCGATAAAGTGCAGCAATGGGAAGTGGTGAATGAATATCACGACTGGGCCAATGTGCATAATCATACTCCGGAACAGATCACGGAAATTGTTCGCCTCGCCTGTGACGAAACCCACGCGGCAAATCCAAACGTCGTTCGCATTCTGAATAATACGCTGCCATGGGCAGAGTATGCTGCCTGGGGACGCATGGCGCATCAGGAGGACCCGGCAGCCCGGCCATTGCGTTCGCCCAGGCAGTTTATTCAGGACCTGACCGATGCAGGCGTTGACTATGATGTTCTGGGTGTCCAGGTCTATTTCCCGGAGCGCGATTTGTCGGATATCGTCAGAATGCTGGAACGATTCGAAAAATTTGGCAAACCGATGTATATCACCGAAATCGGCGCCACCTCCGGGCCAACCAAACAAACGACCATTGATGATAAAATGCCTCCCTCGCATCAACCTTATGCCTGGCACCGGCACTGGGATGAAGAGCTGCAAGCAGACTGGCTCGAGCAGGTTTACACACTCTTTTACAGCCGGCAATTAATAAAGGCGATTAACTGGTATGATTATGCCGATTTCAGGACATTCATTCCCAACGGCGGTCTGGTCACAAAGGACTGCACGCCAAAGAGATCGTACAACAGATTAGAGAAATTATTAGCCTCGTGGGATTGTCTCCCTGAAGACGGCGCTGAATGAAAGGTAAGAAAATGACTTCAAAAGAACGATTGCTCATCACATTGCAGGGCGGGCAAGCCGATCATGTGCCCGTGAGTCCGGATATTTCTGTCATGGTCCCGGACCGATTGACCGGCGAACCTTTTTATGACATCCATCTGGATGGCCGGGAACATTATGGCTGGACGTCCGCAACCCACGGTGAAGTCTATGTCGATGCTGTTAAATACTTCGACTTTGACGGATTTTACATGTACGGCGGGTTAAAACAGATCAAACCGGAGAACCGGCCGGAATTTGAAGAAGAAATTGTTGATACGCCAAAGGGAAAATTAGCCAAACGTGTCTGCCACACACCTCTCGGCGATTTAACCGAACAAGAGCTCTTTTTCGCTGATGAACCGCCCTGGCGAACCGAAAAACCGATTAAAGATTTACGCCAGGACTTTGATAAACTCAAACTGACCATAGGCAATGGCGATTGGGAATGGGAAGACCACTATTATGATAAGCACGTTATCGGCGATTATGGCGTCTATCTCGGCATGATACCTGTTTTTCAGGACTGGTTTTTCCACAACCGTCACGGCGGATTTGAACAGATCATTATGGATATGATGACCGAGACCGAGCTGATGGATGAAATCCGCGAGTTTTGGATGGATTGGGCACTGGCTAATGTAAAAGCAATGCTCAAAGCCAAAGCGGATGTTATCATGCTCGGTGGCTCCAGCGCCAGCTTGAGTGTGAGTTCTCCGGATATTTTTCGCAAGTATGAGCTGCCATTTATCCAGAAAGCGTCCGAGCTGTGCCGTGATGCTGGCATTGTATCGCACCTGCATGTCTGCGGCCGCTCCTGGGAGCTGGTGCAAATGGTTGCCGAGGAATCGGACCTGGCTTCTATGGAACCGTTAGAAGAACCACCTGCTGGCAACGTCGATCTAAAAGAAGCCAAAAAACGATACGGCCACAAAATGTGTATAAAAGGCAATATCAATACAACCGAATTTATGCTACATGCCACACCGCAACAGATGGAAGAAAAATGCAAACGCCTCATCGATGACGCGGCAGAAGGAGGGGGATTTATTCTCTCCACAGGCGATCAGTGCGGTCGCGACACACCGGATGAGAATTTATTCAAGATGGTTGAAGTGGCAAAATCTTATGGAAAATATTAAATAAAAAACTGCCGAAAACAATGCAAAAATTTATTATTTTTTTATTATCCCTGGTATCCATCACCCATTCATCTGTGATCATTCACAAGAAAAACGCTGTTGTCTGGTCCCGGGATCAGCTCATCACCGGTGAGACCACCGCGTTCGATGCCCAACAGGGAGAACTCTTTGTCAATGATACAGCGCATCCGTTCGAGATAGATGCTGTTGATAATTCGTTTGCCGTACCGGTCACAATCGGAGAGGGAACCAGTGAAATATATGCTGTTGTTGACAGCAGTGGTGCGCCTGTCTGTTCCGATACAATCCGGTTGACGCTTGGATTCGATGTGTTACCAGAAGTATACACATTCGCAACTGTTGCCAACCGAACTGTTACGTTGCACGCCAAAACAATAAAAAATCCTGAACATGTTGATCTCGATTATTTTTGGCATCAGGACGTCAACAACCCTCAATCACTCGGTTTGGCGTCAATAAAGGACAGCCTGTTAACATTTACCATCCCGAACGGCGCACCCGGGGGTGAGTATTATTTTGACCTTTTGGCACAGTTTTGTTGCCAATACGCATCCGGCAAAATCATAAACGACCAGCAAACCCGGGTGCTGTTCAATAGCCATGCCGGCATTCAAGCATTATCCTTGTGGAAAAATATTTATCATGATGTGCACATGGAAACGTTTTCGCTGTCCCACGATATTGGTTTTATTTCACAAAAATGCGCCATGGTTCTGGACGGCCCATGGAATCTGCCGCGCTACCGCAGAATCAACAATTTCGACTGGGCAGTGGTGCCGTTGCCCGCCGGACCGGAAGGCAAGGCGACTTATATCGCTGGTGAACATTTAGCTATTTTCAAGCAGAACCGGCATCCACAGCAAGCATGGACTTTTGTCAAGTGGGTTCTGTCACCGGATGTTCAAACCCGGTTTTCCATACAATCGGGGTATCTGCCAGTTCGCCCCTCTGTTCTGGATCGCGATTCTTATAAAAAATATCTGCAAACAGACACGGCGCTTGCTGCGTTTATCGATCAACTGGACCATGCCCGGGAACGCCAGTCTGTTGACCATTTTCGAGTCGAGATCAATCAGGCTATTGCCGAAGCGATTGAAAAGGCCATTCTCGGTGACGTGGATGTCAAAACAGCTCTGGACGAGGCTGCAAGAACATCAAATTTTTTACTTGATTCAATAAAATAATTTACTCATAATTAGATGTGAAAAAAACAGTGTGGCAATAACAAATATTTTTGTATTTTATTATTTACAACGACAGGTCAAAAAAAGGCCGTATAGCAAAAAACCAGTGAGGAGTACTTTATGGCTTCTGTAGAATTGATGCAGATTACAAAGATTTTTGATAACAAAGTCAAAGCTGTCGATGATGTCAGTTTGCAAATACAGGACAAGGAGTTTGTTGTACTTGTTGGACCATCCGGCTGTGGCAAATCTACTCTGCTGCGCATGATCGCCGGGCTTGAAGAAATTACAAAAGGGGAAATTCTTATTGATGGTCATGTTATAAATAATGTCTTGCCCAAGGACCGGGATATTGCCATGGTTTTTCAAAATTATGCTCTTTACCCTCACATGACCGTTTACGATAATATGGCTTTTGGATTGAAATTGCGAAAAATGTCAAAGGCAGAAATAAAAAAAAGAGTTTACGAAGCCGCAGAAATTCTGGAAATCGAAGATTATCTTGATCGCAAACCCAAAGCTCTTTCAGGAGGGCAACGTCAGCGGGTGGCTGTAGGGCGGGCCATTGTAAGACAGCCCAAGGTTTTTTTGTTTGATGAGCCTCTATCTAATTTAGATGCCAAACTGCGAGTGCAGATGCGCATCGAAATTAACAGGATTTATCACCGCCTGAAAACCACCATGGTTTATGTCACCCACGATCAGATAGAAGCTATGACAATGGGCAACAAAATTGTGGTGCTTAAGGATGGAGTGATTCAGCAGATTGATTCGCCACTGGAGCTCTATCATAATCCGACAAACACCTTTGTCGCGGGATTCATTGGCAGTCCTTCAATGAATTTTTTTACCGGAAAAATTGAGCGAAATGGAAAGGCTGCCTTTAAATCCGGTGTTGTTAATTTTGAATTAACAGAAAAATTAGCCGGTCAACTGCAAACATATCCATCCGACAAGAATATTATTTTGGGTATTCGGCCGGAAAATTTTACCCTCTTAAATAAGAGCAAAACCGGCACAATAAGCAATCCACAATCCTTCATTATTGATGTTGCCGAACCCGTGGGGAACGAGGTTTTTGTCTATTTCTGCCATGACCAGCAAAGTTACTGCATGCGCATGCCTCCAACTAGCGCATATCATCCAGGGAAAAAAATTGATGTCGCTATCAACCTGGAGAACGTCTATTTCTTTGACAGCGAGACAGGTGAAAGAATTGCCTGAGAGATTTTATTAATAAAATCTCTCTGACTATATTTTTACGTGTTATCAATTTTATTTGCAAATTGCTCATACAGATATTATGACATTCAAAGGAGATCAGTTTTATGTTTAATTTTAGGTATCAGAATCCGGTAAAACTTATTTTCGGTAAGAATACTATACCCGAACTAGGAAATGAAGTGCCGTCAAATCGCAACATTCTCATGACCTATGGCGGCGGCTCGATCAAGAAAAACGGTGTTTACGATCAGGTTAAAAAAGCCTTGACTGGCTATCAGCTTTTTGAATTCGGCGGCATCGAACCGAATCCGCAGTACAGAACGTGTATGAAAGCTGTAGAGGTTGTCCATCAACATCACATTGATTTTATAGTATCTGTCGGCGGCGGCTCGGTTTTGGATGCGAGTAAATTTATTGCCGCAGCAGCGAAATTCAATGGCGAGCCCTGGGATATTTTATCAAAAGAAGCGCTGGTAGAGCAAACTCTTCCTGTTGGTGCTGTCCTTACCCTGCCTGCAACCGGCTCAGAAATGAATGCCAATGCTGTTATTTCGCGGGCAGAAACAGGCGAAAAACTGGCTTTTGCCAGCCCGTTGAACTATCCGGTGTTCTCGATTTGTGATCCTGCCACAACCACAACTCTGCCGAAGCGCCAAACAGCTAACGGTGTGGTAGACGCTTTCGTTCATGTCATGGAACAGTATCTCACATATCCGGTGAATTCGCCGCTGCAGGACCGCTGGGCAGAGTCCATTTTGTTAACGCTGATCGAAGAAGGCCCCAAAGTCTTGCAGAATCCCAACGATTATGACAGCCGCGCTAACATTATGTTCAGCGCAACAATGGCACTGAACGGGTTAATCGGACTTGGCGTGCCGCAGGACTGGGCAACGCATCAAATCGGCCACGAATTGACCGCACTGCACGGTATCGATCACGCCCGCACATTATCCATTGTTTTGCCGGCAGTGATGAAACATCAGCGTGATGCTAAAAAACAAAAGCTGATTCAATATGGCAAAAGAGTCTGGCATATCGATGACAGCGATGAGAACCAGGCTGTGGATATGGCAATCAAAAAAACAGAATCGTTTTTTAAAAGCATGGGAGTACCGGTCTGCCTCAAGGACGTGAACCTGACTCCGGATGATTGCCGGAAAGCCGCAATCCAGCTTGGAAAGCGCAACGCCGAGTTGGGTGAACACTCCAGCATTCGAGCCAAAGAAGTCGATGAAATCATCAATTTAGCAGCATAGTGTTCAGGCTCCTGTATAAACAGGAGCCTTTTTTGCTATCGTCCCACCCTGCTTAAAAAGGAGCGAAATGTGGTCAGCTTACAATTGAACAACGTCAACAAGACATACGGCAAGGTACATGCGGTCAAGGATTTGAATCTTGCCATCCAGGAAGGTGAAATTTTTGGCCTGCTGGGGCCAAATGGCGCCGGAAAAACTACAGCCATTCGCATGATTATGGACATTCTCAGGCCGGACAGTGGTCATATTGAAATTTTCGGCAAGCCAAATTCTGCTGCCTTGCGTGATGAAATCGGCTATCATCAAACGCGAATATATGGAAAACGTTAATACCAGGGGCTTTATCATCAGCACGGTTGTTGTACCGTTTTTGCTCATTGCACTGGTCATGGCACCGGCGCTGCTGCTCCGTACAAATCTGGACAATCAGCGGCACATCGCCATCATTGATCTGATAAATCGTCTTTCGGAACCGGTTACAAATGAACTGCAAGAATCGTTCAAAACCAGTAAAGGTGATCCTATTTACATTGTGAAAGATATTGACGTCACTCTGGGGAGCGTTGAAGAAGTAAAATCCGATCTCAACCAGGACATATACGGCGGTATTTACGACGCGTTGCTGGTTTCCCCCAAAGACATTTTTCAGACCAATAAATTTCAACTGTACGCTAAAAATGTCAGCAACATCGAACGCAATAGTACGCTGGAGCGAACGGTGACAAATACAGTGCAAAGATTACGTATGGAAGAGAACGGCTTTGATGCCGGTTTGATCGAGCAAATTAACAAGCACGTAAGCGCAAAAACATACAAGGTCAAATCCGAGGGCAGCACCGAAGAAAGCGGTTGTATTATCTCTCATTCCATTATTTACTCCCATTTTAATGTTTTTACGTGTCTCTGTCGAGGCGGCTCCGCTGTGGCAGGTTGGGCTGAGCATTGTCATTATATTATTATCTAATTGGCTTTTACTGTGGATCACTAGCCGAATTTATAGAATCGATATTCTAATGTACGGCAAACGTGCAACCTTGCCAGAGGTGTTAAAATGGATAAAATCATAACTTTTTGGAATAATTCCTTTTCAACGAAATGTTAGTGTACTGAAATTAGAATTAGAGATGTTAAACTAATGCAAAAACAAATGATTACTTTTGATGAAGTATGAATCCAAACAACCGGAGAATAAAATTATGCGTGTTCTTGTGACCTACAGTAGCGCCTTTGGCACGACAAAAGAAGTAGCAGAATATATTGCTGTCACTCTCAATGCAGACTCCAGTTTTCAGGTAGCTCTCAGACCCGTAGATGAGGTAGAAAGCGTAGATAGCTTTGATTCTGTAATTGTCGGTAGCAGTGTTCGAGCAGACAGAATGTTGGCGAATGTTCGTGATTTTTTGTCCCGTCATCGAAACAGTCTTGTTTTCAAGAAATTTAGCCTTTTTGTTGTTTGTTTGACAGCCAGCACCAAAGGAGGCCAGGATAAAGCAAAAAGCAAGTATATCGACCAGGAGCTTGAAAAATACCCTGAACTCCAACCTTTAAACACAGCCGCCTTTGGCGGCAGAATCAGTTCTGCCAATTTAAATCCAGTCATGCAGATATTGATGAAACGAGTGTTAAACGAGATAGGATTACCGCAAAGAGAAGAAATTAATGCTCAGGATTGGAACGCCATTCGGAGATGGACCCAGATACTTCGCGATCAGTTAAAGGCTGCGGCCTGAACTCGTCAATCGGGGAAGAGAGGGACTGTTATATTTGCCCGGGGCATTACATAGCCAAAAGAAAATGACTGTTTTTTTACCATATCCCATGCGGTTTTGAAATCTGCTGCATGGAATAAGTCCATCTTTTCAACAACAGATCTATCAAGATCAGATATCAGAATTATTTGGACCTGTTCTGCTTTTTCTTTCAAACACAAAGCAGTATGTCCATTAATTTTATAATCCTTAATCAATTGCCGGGCGATGTCAGTAGAGGTTTTGTTGTCGAAATAGGACATAAAAGTAGGCGAGCCGATTTTTTCACTGCATTGCGCAATCATAATAATAGTGCCGCCTTTTTTTACCGCTTTAAAAGCGTGATGAATGCTTTTATGAGTTTGAATCATATTTACATCGGACGGCCATCCGCCAGCACTGGCAACCACAATATCTGCTTTTTTGCCAATTATTTTTCCGTATAATTTTTTAACAGACTGACTCATTTTTTCATGAGTATCCAACATCGCGCCCACGCCTGCCTGGATCACATATCCGTTGTCGTTAAGCACAACCTGAAAAGAAATCACATTTTTTATAAATCGGCATATTTCGGAAAGGTCCAGATAAACAGGATTTGTGCAAAGATTGCCTTCGTAACATTCTTTATGAAAGCGTCCGGTTTGGGGATCAATCGTTCGGCAATGATTTTTACGGATTGTTTCATAGCCGGCAACTCCCGGGAGCAGCATTTTCGGTCCGCCGCCGAATCCGGCAAAATAGTGGAACAGCACGCCACCGATTGTCACGATAAAATCGGCCTCTAACACTTTCCGGTTGAGATAGATTTTGGTGTTAAAAGATGTACGACCGATGTAAACATCATCATGCAGAGATCGCGCATCATGCTGCGTCACCACGTAATTATCGTATATTTGCGGAGAAACCAGATCCCGAATCGTCTGTTCCGGCTGCAGCACGTGACTGCCATTGGCGATCAAAAACTCAACTTTAGCTTCAAAATTCTCTTTCAATTTTCTGAGCAGTGCAGGGCATATAACGTCGAGTCGGCATTTGCGGGTGTGATCAGGAACAACAAAAAGAATTTTTGTCCCACTGAATCTCGTCTTGAGTTGCGATATCAGCTCATCTATAGCGTTATTTATAACTGTTTTTTCATGCTCAGCTTTTGGAAATTTGTTTTCTAACCATTCCCATTTTACACCATCCGGAAGTTCTGTTTCTATACGATTATGTCCATAATAAAAAGGAACGATCATAAAAGTTTTTTAATTGTGTCCTCCAACATTGTGACATGTTTTTTTTCTTCATTAATAGCTTTTTTGACAATCAATGATGCCTGCTTGTCTGTCACTTGCAAAAGTTCGTTGTACAAGTTAATAGTAGCCCGTTCTATTTTTAAGGCAAATTTAACAGCTTGGCGGTCATTGAGCTGTACCGCAGTTGTGACGGCTGCCTCTTCGCTAGCAAAGATTCTGCCGCCTGCAAGCGTCTCGATATATGTGTTAGACTCATCGTCTTCTTCAAGGGGGCTATTGTTGTTCATCTCCAGATCATCCTGCATTCGCGCAAACGTGATTTCGTGTGCTTTTTCTGCTTCTGCCAGTTGCCCCCCTAATTCTTTAACATATTTGTTGCGAGCCGACTCGGCAAGTGCTTCATAAAATGCCGCCCCGTTACTCTCTTCTCTGACTATGAGTTCCAGGATTTCTACAGCCAAAATCTGATTTTTCACTTTTGCATTTTCCCCTAATTATTTAACAAAGAATACACTTTCTCAGCATGACCTTCAGCTTTTACTTTATGGAAAGCATGGTCGATAATACCCTGTTTGTTAATGACAAACGTTTTCCGTATCATTCCCATACAAGTTTTACCGCCCCGTTTTTTCTCTCCCCATGCGCCGTAAGATTCCGCAACTTTGTGATCCTCATCCGAAAGCAGTGGAAAGTTGAGATCATATTTGTTGGAAAATTTTTCGTGAGAATTTAAACTATCAGCGCTCACTCCGAGAACCACGGTATCTTTTTCCGAAAATTTGCCCAACGTGTCACGAAAAGAACAAGCCTCTTTCGTGCATCCGGGGGTATTGTCTTTGGGATAAAAATACAAAACCACTCTTTTCTTTCCCAGATAGTCACTCAATGTAATAGTGTGACCATCAACGCTCGGAAGTGTGAAATCCGGCGCTTTATCACCTTGCTTTAACATATGCTCCGCCATTTTTCTCCTTTAAAGATTTTGAATCTCTTGCCAAAACAGGGGCAGCGGATTAAAAATTCCACAGACTTTATTTAATAATTTTTCATTTATTTTGCAACAGTTATTGATGATTTTCTGCAAATTTCTTAATTTAATATTATGCTAACACTTATTTAACCAGCGTTCGTGCTTTTTGAATGAAAACCATAGTTATCTGTAAATTTCCAAGAACTATTGAAATCAAGTTATTGAAAATTAGTGAGGTTGAAATGCGAATTGCTTTAACATTTTTTTCACTGTTTTTACTTTTTTCGGTTCTGTCAAGTGCGGAGCCCATAAACACCTTAACGCAACAGGAAAAAGACCTGGGCTGGAAACTTTTGTTTAATGGCAGCACACCCTCCGGATGGCATAGCGCTGACAATGAAGCATTTCCTTCCACCGGGTGGAAGATTAAAGATGGCATCTTGACCATTCACAAAGGCACAGGCGGAGGAGATATCGTAACCAGCAAACAATATAGTGATTTTGAGCTAAAGCTGGAATTTCGCATGACAAAGGGGGCTAACAGTGGCATCAAATACTTTGTGCAGTCTGGTACTCATCTCGGACTTGAATATCAGATTCTCGATGACGAGCATCATTCCGTCGATAAAAACCACACCCTGGCGTCCTTGTACGATCTTATACCGGCCAAAGATAAACCTGTCAAGCCAGTAGGCGAGTGGAACCAGGCCAGAATTGTTGTCAACAATGGCCATGTGGAACATTGGCTGAATGGTAATAAAGTCGTTGAATTCGATCGTTTTTCCCAATGTTTCGAAGCGTTGTTACAAACAAGCAAATACAAAGATTATGAAAATTTCGGCCGCCATGCGCAGGGGCATATCCTGCTACAGGATCATAATGCCACCGTTTCTTTTCGAAATATCAAAATTCGAACGTTTTAACACTTGTATTTCCCGTTGAGAGTTGATCAAGGGGGGATTCATGAACAAAATCGCATTTTTATAGCAGGTGAGTTCCTAAAACCCGCAATCCAATTAAAATCAAAATTACTCCACCGACTATTTCCATTCGCCGCCCCCAGAGCTTATTAAAAACCTGGCCGATTCGGATGCCAATAAATGACATGACAGCGGTGATGACACCAATGACTGCGCTTGGGATCCAGATATCAATATCTAACAACGCCAGACTAAATCCCACAATAAAAGCATCGATACTGGTAGCAAGGGACAAAAGTAAAAGCTGACTCCCTTTTGACGGATTGCTTTTCAGTGAAGGGTGTACATTTTTCCATGCCTCGTAAATCATCTTTATGCCGATGCCGGTTAAAAGAATGAATGCAACCCAGTGATCGATCTCCGATATAATGCGAACTACTTTCCGACCGAGAAACCATCCGATGATGGGCAATAGTCCCTGAAATAGACCAAAGTGAAAGGAAATTCTAAACTTGGCCCAATGAGATTTTAAATGAGGAGTGGTGCCGGCGCTGATTGATACGGCAAAGGCATCCATTGCAAGACTTGTGGCAATGAGAAAGAGTTGAATGAGTGACATTATTCAAAGTTCATCTGTGGATGAATTTTCTAATTCACTGTAGATCGGGATTTTTTTCGGTTTCGCCTGTCTTGGCCGAAAATATATTAAAAAAGGGACAGGCTGAATTTAGCGCTTCCGATACCCAGTATCATACCAGCGATGACATCGCTTGGGTAATGCACCCCGTTATAAATCCGCGAAAAGCCGACCATGGAGGCTAAAATGTACACGGGAACTAATAATATTGAGTAAAAGCTGCTCAACAGGGTGGCCATTAAAAACGCACCGGCTGTATGGCCGGAAGGAAAACTAAATTCATCAGGCGGTTTAATGAGCTGACGAATGTCCGGCAGTGTTTTAAAAGGCCGAATACGTCTGAAAAATTTTTTCAATAGATGTTGTGAAATTAACTGAATTGAGAATGCCAGAATGGCAGCAAAGAGAAAACTTGTTGCCAATCTTTTATTTATGAAAAACAATAATCCAGCGACAACACAGTATATCCACCCATCACCCAGATGTGAAAACCACGACATCATCAGGTTCATCCGTTTTTTGCCGGTCCAGCGGTAAATTTTCAGGCTCAGCAAACGGTCCCATGCTGCCATTTTGCGTTGCCATTGACGAAATATACTCACAACAATATTGCCTTTTTTAATAAAAAATGTTGCAAACTTTGTGCTTGAATACCGGAATCGCCTCTTTTTAGAGGCGATTCCGGATAATGTGAAAAATATTACGTTATTTTGATTTAATTGTTCCCTGTGATTTCCTCATAGCCGGGAGGCGGAGAGAACACGTCTGAGCTGAAAGGGGTTTGTTCACATTGCGTCAATTCTGTAATTGATGTGAACAAAATATTCTCATCGGATTTTTGTGACTCTGTGACAGACTCGGTGACTTTTTTACCAAAAGCTCCCAATAATCCGCCAACAGATTTCGGCATTTTTTGTTTTTCTTCTTCCTGGGTTGCTTGCTCTCCTTCTTTGGATGATCGCAGATTTTCCGTTTTGTAGCTCGTCTCTGTGCGTACAGACACCCCTTTTAATTCTTGCTGTTCTTTTTCAATTTTTTTCATGGCATCGACAAGCGCTGGATGAGCCTGGGACAGGGACTCATACATACTTTCCATTCCTTTTTGGGACGGATCTATACCAAATTTTTTGGCCATATTTTGCTGAAACTCATGGACAACATCATATCCTTTAATGTCCTCCGTTAACCATTGGGTAGAGGTTACAACCAAATCGCCGCCCGCGGTTGATGTGCCTTCTTCGGTTTGTTCTGTGGCATCGACTTTTACTTTCATTGTAATGACGGCCTTTTCAGCGGGGAATCCAGCTATATTCTCTCGCTCATTTGTTCTTTTAACATCAACATCAAAGGAATATTCGACTTCTGTATCGCTTTCTTCCTCTGGCTGCTGAGATGTTTCTTCCTCCATTTCTTGCATTTGGGTTTCAAACATCGCCCGATATTGGTCAAATGTCATCGTAGTATAATTTTTGTTTTGATGATCAATATTAACGACCTGTTCATTTTGCAGATCAATGATCGTGGAGCTTTCCAGTTCTCCCTTTGGATTATATTGATCGCTTCTATATTGATCAGACTCGTAATAATTAACTTGTTTTTGAGGCTTGTCAGCACCGGAAAGTTTCATCGCCATTCCAAGCACGCCTTTGAATTCTATCCGCGTGACACGCTCTTCTTTCACTCCCGAGAAAACGACCGAACTCACCAGGAGAAAAATTACAATTGAGAAAGTAAATCGTTTATACAACATATGAGATCCTCCTTGATTAATTGTGCTTTCCTTTTAACGATTATGTCGTTCAGATATTCCGAATTATTTTGATGGAATATCGCTAATGCTTTCAATTATACTTAATTAATTTTTTAAAAGGAAGCAAAATTATCATCCTGAGAAAAAAACTCGAGTTGTTGCTGT
>CAZSMC010000018.1:0-65673 GCA_964607755.1 uncultured Cytophagia bacterium
GGTGCTTATGTGTTTTATGGTGAAGATGCAGACAACAATGGTGTTTTTGAGCTAAAGGCCCAAAGGATAAAGAGTGACGGCCAAATTGCATGGCCTGAGGGCGGCGTGGTTGTGACAGATAATTTTGTATTTGATAACATTTCCTAGCCCAACCCGGCGGTGAGCGACGGATCAGGCAATGCGATTATTTTGTATTCTGAAAACAGTTGGGAGGTATCCAAATTACAAAAACTGAACAGCGAAGGTAAGTTTTTATGGCACGAGGGTGTGGATATATATTCACTTGGCAGACAGATGATAAGCGATAATTTAGGCGGTGCCATTATTTCTGGCGTTCGACGGGAATTCGATGGTGTTAGCGTTCAGCATATTGTCGGAGCAAATAGGATCAATCTCGATGGACAATTGCTTTGGGGTGAAAAAGGTATACAGCTTGTTGATTCTCTGGTTTACGAACCACAAAAACCAAAAATGGCTCTTGATAAAAAACATCAATTATATTGTGTATGGAGTGATAAACGAACTGGAACCTTGGATACATATTTACAACATGTAGATCTTGAGGGTAAATGTCTATTCAAGGAAGGCGGATTGCCAGTGAGTCTTGTAGACTCTGAAAAAGGAAATGCGTTTGTTTACTCTAGCGATAGAGAAAAGGCAATTGTTGTTTTTGGAGATACAAGGCAACCAGATAGGGGATTATACGCGCAAAAAATCGATTCATTGGGTAGAAGATGTTGGTCTAATGGTGTTTTAATTAGTAGTCGTATCCCATCTTCACTTGATGTAATCTCAGATTTTACGGGTGGAGCAATTTTATGTTGGTATGAAATTGGGACCGGTAGCGGTTGGGGTATATTTGCTCAGCAAGTAAGTCGCTATGGCAATCTTGGAGAAGTCGTCCGTACTTCCATTGGGAAAAAACCTGCCAGGCCAACTCAATTTGTATTGTACCAAAGCTATCCCAACCCATTCAATTCCGAAACGATCATTAAATACGAGCTTCCCAAGGTTACCCATGTAACCCTAAAAATCTATGATATAAACGGAAAGGAGGTGATGATATTAATTAACAAGAAGCAACAAGCCGGGATACATCAGGTAATATGGAACGGTAAAAACCATAAAGGAGGTGATGTCTCAAGCGGAATCTATCTCTATCAGCTTTTTGCCGGCAGCTTTGTTGATAACAAGAAAGGGATTTATGTAAAATAATTAATGTTGTTGAACAACAACTTTTACCTTAAATCCTTAGACAAAATACCGTAGCAAAACAATAACCACCAAAGCAGGCAGCATATTGCTGACTTTGATGTCTTTAATATCCAGCAAATTAATACCCAGGCCCAGGATGAGCAATCCACCTACGGCTGTCATTTCGTTGACGATGGTTTCGCTGAGAAAGTCACCAAACAGCGCGGCGAGGAGTGTGAGTCCGCCCTGGAATAAAAACAGCGGGATGACCGAAAACATCACCCCGATGCCAAGCGCAGCAGCCAGGACAATCGAGGAGAAAAAGTCCATCAGCGATTTGGTGAGCAGCAGATTCGGCTTTCCACCAAGACCTTCTTCGATGGCGCCGAGGATGGTTAATGACCCCACGCAAAACAACAAAAAAGCCGTGATCATGCCTTCCGAGAATTTATCACCGCCTATTTTGAACTTTTTACCAAGCTGACTGGAAAGAGTGTTCAACCCCTTTTCAATATTGATCCATTCTCCGACAAGACCGCCAAGAACAATACTGAACACAAGAATGAGAACGTTATCGGTTTTCAATCCCATGGACACACCCAAAAACACAGTGAACAGGCCGATGCCTTGAAACACAATATTGGTAAATCGTTCTGGCAGTCTGGAATGCAATAATAATCCGATAGCGCTGCCTACGATGACTGCGATGCTATTGACAATCGTTCCGATCATATTTTGCGCCTGGCGCACGCACCTCCGAAAGAAAATGGCTTGCAATTCTTGTTGATTTGTAATATGTTAAAAAATATAATTAAATACAAGGAGAGCAGGATGTCAACCTTAACAAAACAGGAACTGGTCAAACTGATTCAAGCTGTTTTTCCGCATTTACCTCAGGACAAAGCCCTGGCCATTTTAATAGATATACCGAAAAAATCAAAAGATGACACGGACGAGTGGTCGCGGCGCCGGCAATTGGCTTTGGACTGGACAAAGAACTTGAGCGCTGCCAAAGCAGAACTGCAATTGAACGATGTGGCGTTGTACGCTTATCCTTCTGTTGAATCCAATAACGCGGATTTACCGGAATTTTGTTCCCGCGTCGAAACTGTTCCCTCAACCGCGGATGATCTTGAAAATGAAACACATTTTAAGCAATTATTCGATAACACACAATTGTTTTTGGCGCCCACTCAGTTTTCTGCCACCGCGCCAATGAAAGTTGCTGCAAAAAAATATGGCTTTCGCGCCGCCACCATGCCGGGATTTTCTGCTGCCATGGTTCCGGCGCTACGCATCGATTACGCCAAAGTGAATGAGCGTTGTTTGATATTAAAAGAAAAACTGGATCAGGCTCTGGCTGTCAAAGTTGTTTTTGATGTCCAGGGAACAAAATACAACATGTTCTTCGATCTGCGTTTCCGCTCAGCACACGCCAGTAGCGGACGATTCCCTGAACCCGGCACGGCAGGAAATCTGCCCAGCGGAGAAACATATATCGTACCTTATGAAGGGGAACGGGACGAAAAATCGCAGACCGCCGGTATCCTGCCGGTACAATTCGATGATGAGGTTGTTTTGTTTGAGATTCGTGAAAACCGCGCTGTAAATGTTTCAAGTAATGGTAAAAAAAGCAAAGAACAAAAAGAATACATCGGGCGAGAGCCGGCTTATGGCAATATGGCGGAACTCGGTTTTGGTTTTTTAGCTGACTTTGGGCTCAAGCCCATCGGACAGGTATTGCTGGATGAAAAACTGGGATTTCATATTGCTTTCGGACGCAGTGAGCATTTTGGCGGCGATACAGGACCGGACAAATTTTCATCGCCCGGTGCTGTTGTGCACATTGACCGAATTTATATTGCTGAAACACAGCCTGAAGTCAATATAAAATCCATCGTCTGTTCGACAGAAAAAGGCGATGTTGATGTAATGAAAAACAGACGTTATGTTCTTTTTTAAAATATTTTTTCACTTGATTTTTAGCAAAAATCCAATTATCTTTATATTTATATTAAAAATAAATTATGAGACCATTGCTGTGAAAGGATCACGTTGAATCAGAAATTCAAAAGAAATCATTTATTTCAGCACAGAGAATTATTATTTCAACATTGTGCAAAACGTTTTAAAATGAATTAAAAAGTGCATACGGATTTCCGGTGCACTTTTTTAGTTTTTGCCATCCAGATTTATCAGGTATCAAGGAATAAAAGTGAGGTTCAATTGCAAAAAACGTTGGATAATTTAATCACGCTGCAACACATCGATTCTCAATTACAGCAACTCGAGGAGGACAGAGGCGATCTGCCACAGCAAGTCAGGGAACGTTCCCAAGAGCTCGACCGATTGCAACAGGAATTGCAAACAAAACAAAGCCAAAAATATGTAAATGAAAAAGAACGAACATCGCTTTTAGGAGAAGCGGATTTACAGCGTGAAAAATTAAAAAAATATAAATCGCAGCTTTACCAGGTTAAAACGAATAAAGAATATGATGCCATAACGACGGAGATTGACAGTAGTGCCGAAAAGATTGATGATATGGAATTCAAAGCATTGGAACTTGAAGAGACCAATGAAGCGTTAAACACAGAGATAAGTGAACTTGAAAATGAGATAAAAGACAAACAGCAACAGCTTGACGTTCTGAAAAAGGATCTGGATGCCAAAATGGCCGAGTCAAAGGAACAGGAAGAGAAATTAAAAAAAGAACGTCAAAAGGTTGTAAAGCATTTATCGCCTCAGATACTAAACACATATGAACGAATTCGCAAAGCGCGCAACGGAGTTGCCGTGGCTGTTATGCGCAACGGCGTATGCAGCGAATGTTCATCCCGAATTCCACCGCAGCGCAGGCTCGAGATCAGAAATATGAATCAACTTTACGTTTGTGAAGTGTGCGGACGGATGCTGGTGTGGGATGAGAACGAAGAAAATAACAATCAGTCTGAAGAATAAATATTTTTGAGTAAATAACACAAAGCAGAACAGGCGATCGCGTCTCGTTTTTATCGAGGCGAGGAAAGTCCGAACATCACCGGGCAGGGTGGTCCGTAACGCGGACCCGTCGTGAGGCGGGGAAAGTGCCACAGAAAACATACAGCCCCTCTTTGAGGGGTAACGGTGAAAAGGTGAGGTAAGAGCTCACCGCTTCAGTGGTGACACTGAAGGCATGGTAAACCCCACCCGATGCAAGACCAAATAGGAGAGAAGAGGCGGCCCGTCTCGTTTGACTCTCGGGTAGGTCGCTCGAGGCGTCAGGACACTGGCGTCCCAGATAAATGATCGCCACTTTGCCTGGCAAAGGACAGAATTCGGCTTATCGTTCTGCTTTGATTTCATATAGATGTTAGCCCTAAAGGGCGGTAGTGTGGAGTGTTCTTTATGGATCTAAAATGGGTTGTCGAAGACATCATAGACAAGGCAAAGGCTTCTATTCTGGCATCCGAGCTTAACGCGCCCACGATTATTGCGCAAATTATGATGCGTCGCGGTATTTTGACCAAGCAGCAAGCCCGCAAATTTTTTCGACCATCGCTTGAGCATCTGTACGATCCCTATTTGATGAAAGACATGTCAGAAGCAGTCGAACGCTTACGGCGCGCTGTGCTCAGCGATGAGGAGATTCTTATTTACGGCGATTACGATGTCGATGGAATCACTTCAGTATCTTTTCTTTATTTGCTGCTAAAGGAATTGGGTGCACATGTGACCTATTATATCCCGGACAGACAGGATGAAGGATACGGATTATCGGAACAGGGAATCGAGGAAGCAAAGCAAAAAAACGTCAGTTTGATTGTCACCGTCGATTGCGGCATTACCGGGCACGAAGAAATAAAGCAGGCGACCGAAGCGTCCATAGATGTTATTGTTACCGATCATCATGAACCAGGGATGACGCGGCCTGAGGCAGTAGCAATTGTGGATCCAAAACAGCATGATTGTCCGTATCCTTTCAAGCAACTTGCCGGTGTAGGTGTTGCTTATAAACTGGCCCAGGGGTTGCTCAGGCGCCTGGGTATCGACGAATCGATCCTTGAAAATTACATCGAGCTTGTGGCTATTGGCACGTCTGCGGATATTGTGCCGCTGATTGAGGAAAACCGTATTTTCGTCAAAATCGGATTGCAGCGCCTCAATGATAGTGAAAACACCGGCATAAAAGCGTTAATCAAGGCATCCGGATTGAACAGTCGTTCGATCGGAACCGGTCAGATAGTTTTCATTCTTGCGCCCAGAATTAACGCTGTCGGACGTATGGGCGATGCGGAGCGCGCTGTACGGCTTTTAACCACCACGAATGAACGTGAAGCAAAAGAAATCGCCGAGGTGCTGGAAAACGAAAACCGCCATCGCAAAAACGTGGATGAAGAGGCTTTCCACCAAGCGGTTTTGCAAGCTGACTCGGTTTACAATGATCACCAGCATTCACTTGTGCTGCATCAGGAAGGCTGGCATACCGGTGTTATTGGAATTGTGGCTTCCAGAGTGGTGGAAAAGTATTATCGCCCAACAATTTTAATCTCCATCGAGGATGGCATTGGAAAGGGATCGGCTCGCAGCATCAGCGGATTTGATCTGTATGAAGCTCTCAAACAATGCGATGATCTCTTTGTCGCCTTTGGTGGACATAAATACGCTGCCGGCTTGACGATCGAGGCGAATAAAATCGATTCGTTCAAAAAAAGATTCGAAGAAATTGCAAGACATGAATTGACCGCTGATGATCTCATCCCGACATTATCCATTGAAGCTGAAATCCGTTTGAGTGATATTGACGACACTTTTGTAAAGTGGTTAAAATTATTTGCCCCTTTTGGTCCGCAAAATATGCGGCCAGTTTTTATTTCACGCGGCTTGCAGATTGTCGGCACACCTATGATTGTCGGAAAGAATCATCTGAAATTCAAAGTGCGGCAAGATGGCCGGGTGTTGGATGTGATCGCTTTCAATATGGGCGAACTACTTTATCGCTTGTCGCCAGGTGAGGCCAACCTGGATATGGCGTATGTCATCGATGAAAATGAATATATGGGCCGACGCAGTATTCAATTACGCGCTAAAGATTTACGTTAATTGCGAATTGCAGAATATCGTGAGCATAGCCTGTCTAGCTGAATGTGATAAATTCGGAAAGTTTGAGCGGAAAAAGAATGTTCTTTCAATAAGATACCGTCCCTAAAAAGGAGAAGCCATCATGGACCCACGAGATGAACAGGGCAAGATCTGGATGAATGGTAAATTTATCGATTGGCCCGACGCCAAAGTGCACGTGATGTCTCATGTGTTGCATTACGGCACCAGCGTTTTTGAAGGCATGCGCTGTTACAAAACGCCCAAAGGACCGAGCATCTTTCGCCTGCGTGATCATATTCAACGCTTGTTCGATTCGGCAACTATTTATAATATCCCTATCCCCTACACAAAAAATGATATCATTGATGCGTGCAAAAAGACGATCAAAACAAACGGTCTGGAAAGCGCCTACGTGCGTCCCATTGTTTATCGCGGATATCACAGTCTTGGCGTGGATCCAACACAGTGCCCGGTAGAGGTCGCGATTGGGACTTTGAATTGGGGCAAATATCTGGGCGACGAAGGTATGACCAAAGGTGTTGATGTACGCGTTTCAAGCTGGCATCGCATGGCGCCAAATACCATGCCGACCCTTGCCAAGGTAGGCGCAAATTACATGTCATCGCAATTGATTCGCATGGAAGCCAATGCAGATGGCTATACCGAAGGTATTGGTCTGGACACTTTTGGTTTTGTCAGTGAAGGTTCCGGTGAAAATATATTTGTGATCCGCGATGGCACGCTTTATACGCCCACCCTGGATTCGAGTATTCTGCCCGGCTTGACCCGCGATTGCGTGATCAAAATCGCAGCCGAATTTGATATTCCGGTGGTGCAGATGAAAATACAGCGAGAGATGCTCTACATTGCCAATGAAGTCTTTTTTACTGGCACAGCCGCGGAAGTGACACCAATCCGCAGCATTGATAAAAGGGCAATAGGCAAAGGAGAACGCGGTCCGCTCACCGAAAAAATTCAAACGCGCTTTTTTGATTATATCACCGGAGAGCGTGAAGATAAATACGGATGGCATGATTATATAAAGTAATTCCATGGACGAGAAGTATCAGGACAGCTTGTTACATTTTTCAGCTCCTGCTTCGCGGCGACAGGCACGAGAAATTGCGCTGTGTGCTCTTTATGCTCTGGAGGTTTCCGACAATTCACTTGAATATGTCTTGAATGAATTGAATACCGATAGCCAAGCAGACGATGATATTGTTCATTTCACCAGAGACCTTATTGTGCGGACTTTTGAGCACCGGGACGAAGCCGATAAATACATACGCAAACGCTCGACAAACTGGAAGTTCGAGCGAATCGCCATCATTGACCGGATCGTCATGCGCATGGCGATTAGCGAATTTTTGAATTTTCATGATATTCCGCCCAAAGTCTCAATTGACGAAGCAATTGAATTATCCAAACAATACAGCACGGAAAAAAGCAGCAGTTATATTAACGGTGTTCTCGACGGTGTTTATGAAGACCTGAAAGCTGACAATAAAATAATAAAAAGCGGGCGCGGCCGCCGGGACACACCCAGAAGAAAAAGGCATCAGAGCCCATCCGCTAATAAAAAGAGTTGATGCTGGTAAAAACATTGTGGTTATAAAACCGGCAAATGACAATTCACTTAAAAAAATTCAAATATATATTGAATAGTCTAAACGGGGGCAGTAAAATGGTAAAGAATTCGACACGACATGCTCACGGAACATTAAAATTATTCTTACGTTAATTTAATGTAATTATACTTTTTACGCCAAAATCATTATATCCCATTACATATATTTAATAAGAAACATTATAGTGATAAAAGACATGTTTAGAGGCTTTATTTTATGAACAAGAAATTAGAACAGTTTTTAACAAAAATAATGGGCGGATCAAGCACTGAACGCGAGTTGAAACGCATCCGTCCCATGGTTGATCAGATAAACGAGTTCGCTGAAGAATATAAACAACTCTCGGACGATGAGCTAAAGGCTAAAACAAATGAGTTCCGCTATCGTCTGCGTACAGGAGAAACTCTGGACGATATTCTGCCGGAAGCTTATGCCGTGGTCAAAGACACTTGCCGCCGGTTGCTTGGAAAAAAATGGATGGTCCGGGGCCAGGAAACCGAATGGAATATGGTGCCGTACGATGTGCAGCTTTTGGGTGCCATCATTCTGCACGAAGGCAAAATCGCCGAAATGGCTACCGGTGAAGGCAAAACCCTTGTCGCGACTATGCCGCTTTACCTTAACGCTCTGGAAGGAAAAGGCGCCCACCTCGTTACAGTCAATGATTACCTCGCTCAACGTGACTGTGAATGGATGGGGGAAATTTACAAGTATTTGGGATTGAGTGTGGCGGCCATTTACGGCGAGCAAGACCCTGAAGATCGAAAAAAGGCCTATCAGGCAGATATTACCTACGGCACGAATAATGAATTCGGCTTTGATTATTTGCGCGATAACATGACCAGCGACGTCTGGTCGGTAGTGCAGCGCCCCCTCCACTATGCCATTATCGACGAAGTTGACAGCGTACTTATCGACGAAGCGCGTACACCACTGATCATTTCCGGTTCTGTTGGTGCACCGCGGAATGTTTATAACGAGCTCAAGCCCACAGTAGAAAGCCTGTACCGGAAACAAAAAGAGCTTGTAGACCGGCTCCTTCAGGAAGGCAAGTCGTTGCTCGACAAGGACGAGGAAAAAGCAGGATTGCTTATCCTTCGCGCCCAACGAGGGGATCCCAAAAATGAGAAATTAATGGAATTGCTTACCTCGGAATTTTGGGTAAAAAAATTGATCGAACGTATTCAGGGACAGTTTGAAGTCAACAAGGAAATGAATACCGTTGATCAGGAACTGTACTATACGATCGATGAAAAAAGTCATGTGGTCGATATTACCGAAAAAGGACGTATTTTCCTGTCCGGAGGGCAGGCTCTAAATGTGGCTGATAAAATCAATCAGCTCGATGACCTGGATGATATGATTCATCATCTCAGCGAGCAGAAAGATCCATCCCAATATTTTACCCAGGATCCGATTACCGGTTATTGCAACGGTTTTACCCTGGAAGGCAAGTTGGCTCTGCTGAATATGAATGGTGAAATAACAGATAAAGAAATTGGTGCTCTGGACGAGCTGGATCAAAAATTGACAGCAATCTCCGAGGAAAGCCAACAATCATCCCAGGGCAAAAAAGCAGACAAAGGCGGCACGTGGCGAAAATATTACAATATCGCAAAAAAAATGGACAGCGCTGTTAATGGTTTATCTCCAGAAGGAAAACAGTTGCTGGCAAAAGGGATTTCAGATGCGTTGCCCAAAATAGTCGAAGCGTTCGACCTCGTACTCGCCAGGCTTCGGGAAATCGCGGATATTGACAGCGATGGCCGCCTGCCCCGTCAATTGATCGACGAACGCCGGAAATTGCAGCAGGCTTTTTTTCACAACGACAAACAATCCGGTTGTCCTGTGGGTTTGACAGAGCAGGGACGTATTGCCCTGCTGGCAGCTATGCTGGGCGGCAATCCGCTGGCCGTGCCAATGATCTTTCAGTTGGAAGACATGCTCAGCAGCTCCGATGGCATTGACGCTAAAAGTCAGGAGTATTTCGATTTTACTGACAATGGTTCTGCGATCTCTCACATAGCTGAAAAGGGCCGTATCCTTCTTTTAGGCGGCAACCCGGATTTATATGTGCTGCCCGACCGCAGCATGGTTGAGGAACGCGACCAACAAATTCAGCAGTTGCTGGACAAGACCCTTAATCAGGTGTCGTACGATTACTCGACTCGCGTTCAAACGGCTGAACAGCTCCAGGAAGATCTGCAAGCCATTCATCAGGCCATTGGATCGCAGCCCAAAGAAAAACGACCGACGTATTTGCGTCGATTCTATGATGTCGATTATCGCGACAGGGTGACCAACGAGCCGCTCATGCGCGTGACAGATAAAGGCAAAGCATTTCTCGAAGATTTCAGTTCGCAAACAATATCCGTTGTTGAAAGGCTCAATGATAGTTTACATAAAAAGAATACCGGTGTTTTTAATATCCAAAATAACACCTTAACCGGGCTCGCAGACGATCAGCTTGACGAGCTTTTAGGCGATTCGTTTTATAAAATCAATCAGCAAATTGATTCGTGGAATGCGTCGCATTCTGCTGATGCAGACACTTCTTCAGTGAACTTACGCGAGCACCTCGATGCTCATCTTGGCCAGGATACCGAATCTGCATCGAGTTTATCCCGGCAGTTTGAAGAAATTGAACGAATCGACCGGATTATCCGCAACGTGTTTTCAGCACTTGCCAGCAGCGACGTGACCAATGCTGAAAAACGCCGCATTTTGCATCGTTATTTCGAGGTTGACACAAACGACTTGGAAAACATTCAACCCACGCCGGATTTGGATATTCGGGGCTTGTCCGAAACCGGGATGCAGCGTCTTATTGGCCGGGCTGCTGACCGCAATGAAGTGTCGGACCGGTTGATTCAACTTTTGGAAAATCCGGATACAGATCTGGAAAGTGTCTTTGAGATGCAACCGGATGGCTATCCGTCAAACCTGAAAGAATCAGCTCGCAGCCATCTGGTCGATGGATTACCTTATTATGAATATTCCAGCGGGCTGAAAGAATTCCGCGACGAAGTGCTGCAAATGAGCGCTAACAAAGTCAGTTCCGGCGCAGAGATGGAAAGCCTGGTTCCGAGAGAGCAGGTGCAGTTGAAAAAGAAAGGCATTGCCCTCAGCGACCGCGAATTGGGTCATTTGATTAGCAAAGCTCATGCGCCAAATACAGTGATTACACCTGAAGAAATTGAAGCATGGTTCCGGCTTCATTTTAATGAACTGCCGCGCCGGTATCTGGAATCGAAACGGGATCAGTTATGGCAGGATTATACCAAAATCGAAGAGCGCGTACAAAACATTTCGCAATTGCTGCGCGCTTTTACATTATTCCAGCGCGATGTCGATTATGTAGTCAAAGCACCCGATGAAACCGAGATGCGCCGACATGGCGGACAGCGCGGTCACAAAGCGGTGATGATCGTCGATCAGTTTACCGGCCGTCTTATGCCAGGACGGCGGTTCAGCGAAGGTCTGCACGAGGCTCTGGAAGCCAAGGAAGGCGTTCAGGTGCAGGCAGAAACGCAAACGCTGGCTACCATTACGCTGCAGAATTTCTTCCGGATTTACGACAAATTATCCGGCATGACGGGTACAGCAGAAACAGAGGCTCAGGAATTTTTCAGCACGTATGAACTAGATGTCATTGTCATTCCCACCAATGAACCAGTCATTCGCGATGACCATGACGATGTTATCTATCGAACTAGAAAAGAAAAATACGAAGCGCTGATTAACGAGGCGATAGAGTTGCATAATGCTGGCCGGCCGGTATTGATTGGTACAATTTCGGTGGATGTGTCTCAACATCTAAGTGACATGTTCACAGCACGGGGCGTACCGGTTGCTGATTGGTTAAAAAAAGGCGATGTCGAGAAACAACTGGAATCCGGAAAATTTCATACCGTGCTCAACGCAAAGTATCACAAAAACGAAGCAGAGATCGTCGCCAAAGCAGGTTTGCCCGGCGCGATTACCATTGCCACAAATATGGCAGGACGTGGAACGGACATCAAGCTGGCGCCCGGTGTGCGCGAAAAAGGCGGCCTGGCTATTTTAGGATCAGAAAAGCACGAGGCCCGGCGAATCGACCGGCAGCTTCGTGGCCGTGCCGGACGTCAGGGTGATCCAGGATCATCCAGGTTTTATCTTTCACTTGAAGATGATCTGATGAGACTCTTTGGTTCGGACCGGATTACCAATATTATGACCCGTGTCGGTTCGATGGAAGAGGGCGAACGCATCGAACACCCACTGATCACAAAGTCTATCGAACGTGCGCAGAAAAAGGTTGAAGAGCGCAACTTTGAAATCCGAAAACAACTTTTAGAATATGATGATGTTCTTAACGAACAACGCAAGATCATTTATAAGCGCCGTCAGAATTTGCTCGGCTTTGCTGAACCAGAAGACCTGGTCGAAGCAAAGATAAAGCGCTTTATGGGCGATGAGAATGACCGGGCTACCTGGCACTTGAACGAGATGGTAGAGAGTCTGAAAAACTTTTTCGGCGTTCATCCGCCTTTTAACGTAGATGAGCTCGAAGCGCAGGATGCGAATGAAATCCGGAACCAGGTTAATGAATGGGTTGCTGCTCAAAGTGCGCAGGAACGCCATCGTGAACATCTGCGGGAACGGCACAGAATTTACGGATATTGCGATATCAATGAAATTATTCGCGAACTCGTTCATTTTAAAATACGGCTACACGGCGGCACCTCTGGCGATACGGCAAAGTGGAATATCGAAGGCTTGCGATTCGAACTGGACCGTATCTTTGGTGCAGTGCCGGAATGGCTGCAGGAACCGCTCGAAAACATGTCAGCTCAAGAGGCTGAAAAACGCCTGGTTGAATGGGCGCAGAATTATTATGCTCAACTTTTTGAAACCTATCGTGATAAAATCGACCGGATTTTATTCCGCAAACTCGATTTTAAAAAAATGCTGACGATTTTCGTTCAGGGATTGGCTGCCCAGTATCTGCCAGAAAGTGAGCCGGCAATTAACTGGAATATCAATGACTTTTTTGACCAGCTCGAACGGGTATTTGAAACCCGGCCGGAAATCGGCATTAACGAAATACGGACGATTTCCTACAACCGATTGCTGGAAAAATTGACCGATTGGGTAAACCAGCTCGATATTCCGCAACGTGAAGCAGACTATTACCGGCATCGCATCATCGGACATGTGTCTCCGCAAGGATTTGTCGATATGATCGTACTCTCTGTTGTGCAGCACTTTAATGGCAGCTTGAACGTGAAAACCTTATCTCCGGATTTGAAAAAAGCATTAGCAGATGTATTTGATACTGAATTCGTAATCGAGCCGGAGGATAACGAACTGCAGCCGATAGGTCAACTTTTCCGGCAGGCCCGGCAGTCGTATGCATCGTTTATCGATGAGAATATGGACGTTTACGATGCTGTAACCCTGGCAAAAGCGGATAATGTGGAAGCCCTCGAAGCCGCTATTACAGCTAAAACAAATTCGGTTTTTGATCAGTATGCCGATACCTCCCAGAACCGGAAAAAACTTTACCGGGACTTTGGCAATATGTTTATGGAAAAACCAGAGTTGGCTCTTCCGCAAGCTCAGGATACCCAGGCTATTGCTGCGTTTAAAGAGGATTTAATTTCGTGGGGACATGGTTTTTATAAAACCTATTCGGATCACGTAGACCGGATGTATCAAGAACGCCTGTCTAACGAAATTGTGTTTGATACGGTTTTGAGCATGATCGATGATGCAGCTTATACCATGATCCGGGATATTTTAGGCCAGGGAGATGTTCTTGATCAAAACCAACTCCGCCGGTTGGAAGCTGAAAGCCGGTTGGTTTTCCGCCGGTCTCCGCGACTGGTCGACGATAGCGTTGAAGGCATGAATCCCAACGATGTCATGGACAAACTCAGTAGCTGGGCTCAGGACCTGTATCACAAGCGGGTTAATGAAATCGGTAAAAATCTGGTAACCCGTTATGAACGGATTCACATTTTGCAGAAAATTGACACTAACTGGCGTCAGCATCTCAGCGGTATTGATGAATTGCGCGAGGGAATTGGCCTGCGTGGGTACGGTCAAAAAGATCCTCTGCTGGAATACAAGCGAGAAGCGTTTGACATGTTTCAGCGCACTGTCGATACAATTAATCGTGAAACAGTGGGTGCCCTGTTCAAATTTTTTGATGTTGGCGGAGAAGTGGAAGAGCAACAAATGCGGCGCAGTGAACCGCAAAGCTTTACCACATCCCACTCCCGGGTGCAGCAGTTCAAAACGCTCGCTGCAAACAAAAAGCAGGGAAAAAAGACACCCGCACCAGCCAACCGGCCTGGCCAGCCCGCTCGGCAAAAAACTGTGGTGAAAAGCAAAGAACCTGGCCGGAATGATCCCTGTCCATGCGGCAGTGGGAAAAAATATAAAAAATGCTGCGGCAGAAATGTTTAACAAAATACATGTGTTGCATTTCTTTAACAAATGTTTACTTGACTTTGGATGTTTTTATCCTATATTTTGAATTGAAAAGAATACATAAAAAGCTTTGGTGAATTGATGAATAAAAAACTTTTCGACGTATTGGAGCTTGTTCTTAAGGAAATCCGCGAAAATGTATTAGGCGAAGTACAACTGCAAACGATTATCGATATGCTTTCCGAACATGGTTTTTCTGATGATGAAATATCTCTGGCTATGTCCTGGCTGTTAAGCAGTGGCGATAACTTGCAGCAGTTGGTTGGGTCTACCCCAAAAGGACTGCCCCGGCCGCTATGGCGAGACCTGAACGATGAGGAACGGGAAGCCATATCACCAAGTGCGTATAGTTTTCTTTTTCACCTGCGCGAACTCGATTTGCTGAGTGATAATAAAATGGAACAAGTCATTGACCAGGCTGTTCGTTTAAATACATACTATCTCGATGTGGATGACATGAAGGAACTCATTACGGCAGTCGTGCTGGATTATGAGGATAATGCCTCCAGCGGATATTTTTCATTTTTATCCACATCTGCTCCTCAATAATTAAAATGATCCTCGTACGCTCATGGGGCAATTTTTTTTAGTGGTAGAGTCCCTTGGTAAGCAAAAGACTCTGCAAAAAATATTGAATGAAAAGGCAACAGTGATCTATGCCGGACCGCCTCAGAGCGAGTCCGGCGATTTTGCCTTGAATGGGGATGCTAATGTTTTTCCGAAAGATTTGACCAGACTGACACGCCAGGACACGGTCTATTTTGCCACCGATCCCAATCTGGTGGGTGAGAAAATAGCTGCGGCAGCAAAAGATAAATTCCCTGACAATGTCCAGTGCCGGCGTGTGCTGTTAATGAGTTTTACGCCACATTCAGTAAATCATGCTCTGAAAAATGCTGCCCCTCTTAATGATAAAGGCGCAAAAGCGCACGAGCTTCGCGAGCGGCTGTCCCGGCTTTTTGACCGGACATTCCGGTTTGTCCTTGATGTCCCGTCTTTGAACAAAGTTCTCCGTCTGGAAACTTTACTCCTTCTTGATTTTCTCGTCCAGGCGGAGATAACTGCCCGGACATCATGTTTTGAGTCTCACTGGACAATCGATGTCGAACTAAAAGGGCGCAACAGCAGATTTTGGGCGCCGCTCACAAACGTGAAAGATCAGGACGCTATCTTTTCTGATCCCCACAGTGCCAAAGCGTGCATCATTGATTTGAAGAAACAGGATTTCAAAATCACCTCAACAGCACCAAAAAGCAAATTCATTCAGCCTCCGCCTCCTTATGTGACGGTCACGCTTTTGCGCGATGCTGCCCGCGATCTGGGATTTGCACCAGCACAAACAATATCAGTCGCACGATCTCTATACGAGGGTGTGGACATTGGCTTGACATCACCTGTAAGTTTGATTACTTTTCCATTTACCGCAGAGTACGCCTGTCATCACGAGTGCGTTCAGGCAGTTCGTGAGTTTGTGCTCAATAATTACGGCGTGGATTATGTGTCTAAACAACAACGGTACAAAAGTGTTTCTGCTTTATCAGTTGCTATCACCCCGGTGGAAATAAAACGAACGCCAAAAAAAGTCCGCAAATACCTGACAGAACCGCAATATAAATTGTACGAGCTCGTCTGGACAAAAACGGTCTCTTCGCAGATGCGAAATGCTGTAATTAAGCATAATGCGATCGAATGCAGCGCCGGGCCGGATGATCGATACCAGTTTTTCTTCGAGGATATAAAGATTGATTTTAGAGGATTTCTGCAAGTGGATAGTCATCCGGTTTCATGCACATCAGCAACTGGTGAAAATCTGAGAAAAAACCAGCCGCTTGAATGCCTGGGTTTTCGTTTGAACAAAAATGATACTATTCGGACAGAATCGTTCACCGTTGCCAAAGTGTTTGACATATTGTATCACACCAGCCTGGGACAACCTGAAAATTATGCGGACATGTTGAGCGCCCTTGCCGATTGTCATTTCATCACCATAAAAGACGGCAGCGTTCATGTCACCACAACCGGTGAAGAAGCGTGCCGGATCATGCACCAACAGTTGCCCCATATTTTTAGCACAGAATTTGCCAAAGGGATCGGAAAGCGAATAGACCTTGTTTTGCGTGGGCGTAAAAAAAGTGAGGACGTTTTTCGTCAATATTCAAATATTATTGATACAGCCATTCAAAAAATAGCGTCGCAAAAACAGGTGTGTCCCTTATGCGGTGGAAAGCTCATTCTCCGCGAATCGGAAACATCACAGCGGGTTTGTGAGTTATATCCTTATCAATGTGACTATGTTGAGTCAATTACAGATGGAAATTCCACGCAGGTTTGTGATAAATGCGGAGCAGAAATGGTTGTTCGCAACGGCCGCTACGGACGCTTTTTAGCCTGTTCGCGGTTTCCGGAATGTCATTTCACAAAACCGTACACTATCAATGTAAAATGTCCTTCCGATGGATGCGATGGGGATGTAATTGAAAGATATTCTGCAACCGGATATCTGTTTTATGGCTGCTCCAAATATCCGGCCTGTAAATTTGCCAGTTGGCTCAAACCAGTTAATGTTGCTTGTCCGTACTGCGGTCACACATACATGGTTGAAAAACATCAGGACCAGGATTGCTTGCTTTTTTGTCCTAACTGTAAGAATACTATGAAAGAAACCATAACAACAGCTCAATGACTCTTACGCCATCGCACACATTTCAACATTGGATTCCGCGGTTTTTGAAATATCTGCGAGTGCAAAGGAACGCCTCTAAAAACACTCAAGAATCCTACGAACGTGATTTAACACTTTTTGTTCATTACCTGGCGGAACGCACGCACAAGCAGGTTCCAACTCTGAGTGCTTTTACGCGCGAAAATGTTCGTGGATATCTTTCCTTTTTATTCGGTGAAAAATACCTGTCGCGCAGTGTGGCGCGAAAACTTGCCACCCTGCGTTCGTTTTCAAAGTTCCTTATTCGCGAACAGGCAATTCAACAGAATCCAACGCTAAACATCGCCTCGCCTAAAATTGAAAAGCGTCTCCCCCAATATTTAACCCGGGATGAAATGAAAAAACTTTTACAATTACCAGATGTGGCCACATTGGAAGGGTTGCGGGATTTTATCATCCTCGAGCTGTTTTATGCCACAGGTATGCGAGTGAGCGAAGTAGCGCAACTAAAAATTGATAACATTTTTCCTGACGAGGGCACCATCAGAATCAAGGGCAAAGGCAGCAAAATCCGACTGGTGCAGATGGGAGAAAAGTTGAATCAGCATATCAAGGATTATCTGTCAAAATGCGCCCATTTTAGAAATGTGGAGCCGTCTGTTGTACAAGACGACCAAAGTGAATATTTATCGAATTATAGCAAAGACAACCAACAGCAGGAATTCACAGATTATTTGTTTGTTAATAAAAATAGGCAGCCGTTTACCAGACATCAAATAGCTGCGATCGTTTCTTCTTATCTTAAACGGGTCACTGATGTGAAAAAAGCGCATCCTCACACACTGCGGCATTCATTCGCCACTCATCTTTTGAACAAAGGGGCCGATCTCATGGCAGTTAAAGAAATGTTAGGTCACGAAAGTTTGAGCACAACCCAGATTTACACGCACGTCTCTGCAGATCATTTAAAGCGTATTTACAAGGCATCTCATCCGCGAGATGCTCAGACAAACAGTTCCCCACCCAAAAAAGGAGGTGATAAAAAAGTATAGGAAAAGTATTGTCTTTTTATGCAGTAACAGTTATCTTATTTTTCTGAAAGGAGGTTCCCATGAGAATCGAATTCACCGCACGGCACTTTAAACCCTCTCAACGACTGAAAGAATTTGCCCAGGAGGAAGTGCAACGCCTGAAAAAGTATTACGACGGAATTATTGAAACAGAAATCATACTTGATTATGAAAGGCAGGACCAGATCGCAGAAATAATCATCAAAGTCAATGGACAACGTATGACCGTCGTTGAACGAACCGATGATATGTACAAATCCATTTCTTTTGCGGTGGATAAGCTTGAGCGCAAGCTCCGGCGATATAAAGAAAAACAACGGCAATTTGATAAAGAGCGAATCTCAGAAAATATAGAGGAATAATGAACAACCAGGCCTGGGGCGCCGCCTCAGGCCGTTATTTCATATCTGTGAGTCATCATGTTAAAAACAGAAAAAGTTAAAAAATCGTTAGAAGATATTATCAAGCTGCCCGAGCCACGTATTTTATCCTTTATCAAAGTGCGTACCTTATACGAAGATATGAAAGACAGTTTGTCACTGCGCATTTTGAACGACAAACACAGCTTTGAACGAAAAATCCGTGAAAAAGAAATCAATCGCCCGGGACTGGCGATGAGCGGATTCGTCGAAGTGTTCACCTACTGGCGCGTGCAAATTATGGGCAATACAGAAATTGGCTTTTTGAATACGCTGCACGGTAAAAGGCGGCTTGATGCGATTCAAACAGTTCTCGGTTTTGATCTTCCATGTATAGTGGTGACAAATGATAATAAAGTTCCTCAAGAATTTCTAGATATTGCTAACCGTAACGGCATCACTATTTTCTCATCCCCTTTGAACACAACAGTGGTTAGCCGCCATTTAGGCGAATATCTGGAAGCCAAGTTTGCCCCGCACATGATTCTTCACGGCACTTTGGTTGATATTTACAGCGTTGGCGTTCTTTTTGTTGGACCGGCCGGGATCGGAAAAAGTGAACTGTGCCTGGACCTTGTCGAGCGCGGACATCAACTGGTTGCCGATGATGTTGTCGAACTGAAACGCGTCGGAATCCATCAATTGCAAGGGTCATCGCGGCAGTCGAATTCCTACCATCTTGAAATCAGGGGGCTGGGTATAATCGATGTGTTCAAGATGTTTGGTGTGAGCGGAATCCGGGGAAATAAGGACGTTCATGTTATCGTAAAGCTGGAAAAATTTTCCACTGATAAAAAGTATGAACGTCTTGGCCTGGATACGAAAATCACCGAAATCATGGGTGTGGAAATTCCCCTGGTTGAAATTCCCATTGTGGAAGGAAAAAATATTCGGATAGTCGCCGAGGCGATAGCTCTCGATCACAAGCTGAAACAGATTGGCATTAACCAGGCTGAGCAATTTCAGCAAAATCTGATCGAAAGACTGCAGAAAAAACAGCCGCCGCTCGTTGAGTATGAAAGTGAAACTGAATTATGAAACAAGGTGTGATTATCGCTCACGGTTCCCTGGGTCGTGCATTAATCGAGGCGGTTCAGGTTATTATGGGCACTGATGACGGCCTTTATGATATCTCGGTTGAAAATATGTCAGCCAAACAGATTTATGACCGCCTCGCTTCAATAGTCAAAGTCCCGCAATCCGATAAAGATGGTGTAGTCGTTATGGCATGCCTGCGCGGTGGGAGTTCGTGGAATGTGGCATCAGCAGTGGCTGAGGGGAAAAAATATGTGCGCGTGATAAGCGGTGCCAATTTGCCCATGATTTTGACATTTCTCACAAAACGCAATTTCTGCTCAATGGATCAACTCTTATCTGAAATGCGCAACGAAGCTGTAAAAGGTATCGCTCTGTTAAAAAAATAATTCATATTGGAACGGTAACAAGGAGAAGCATGTTTATGCCATTGGTCATGGTCAGAATTGATGACCGGTTGATACACGGTCAGGTTGTGGTGGGCTGGGGTAATGTGATTAAACCGGACCGCATTTTACTCGCCAGCGACGAAGTTGCCAATGTGGAATGGCAAAAAACGATTTATCTTTCAGCAGTCCCAGAAAACCTGAAAGCATCTGTGCTGACATTGGATGAAACTATAGAAAAACTCGAAAACAATGCCTTTGAAGGAGAAAGAGTCCTTTTGCTTGTCGATAATCCAAAAAGCGTTGTTTATCTGGTTGAACATGGAATTGAAATAAAGGAAGTGAATGTGGGCGGCATGCATTTTCGGCCGGGTAAAAATCAAATTTCCAATTTTATTTTTGTCAATCAAGAGGATATCGATAATTTCAAAAAACTGAGAGAAAAAGATATTTATTTAGAAGGCCGGGATGTTCCAACCCGCACACCAATTGATATTGCCGAATCGCTTGGAATTGATGGCAAAGACTCGTGAAAGATAAACCTACCGAATAATTAATGACATCTTTTTCCCCCTTGTGGTAGCTATTCATGCAAAAAAATAAAAAAGCTTATTAAAAATTCTGCCGGAATCTGGCGGTTCCTTTTTTTAATATTGGTTCACCGGAATAAGGTAAAAGTCGTCGGGGGTGGGGGTGCATAGTCTACTAAAGGGACGACCACGGCATAAGGTTAACACCTAACCAAATAAAGACGGATGGGAATAACCGGTCCGTCTATCTGTGGGATATTTTTCATACAACTCACCATACCCGGATAAACCGGAACCAAAAAGACTTAATCTTTTGCCAGGTTTGGTTAAGAGTTTACTTGAAAGGCACTTATTTTGTCACCCCGCTGTTTTTGCAAGAATAAAGCCCTTGCAATTCTTTGCCTGTGTCGTTATATTTAATTCAATTTTTAGTGAATTTTGGTGTTTTGGTGGCAAAAAAACACAGCCACTAAAGCTCTAAAACACAAAAGAACACAAAAATATAATTTAGTGAAATTTAGTGTTTTGGTGGCAAAAAAAAACACAGCCACTAAAGCTCCAAAACCCGAAAGAACACTAAATATTTTTAGGTTGTATTATGCAAAATCCTTATAAAAGAACGGATATATTTAGCTGCAATTATGATGGGCATTCCCATTTTGATAATAAAGTTTCAGTATGGCATGTTCTGAAACAAAAGAAATGTTATCCGCAAGGCTGTTTGATGTTTCGATGGGAATGCAAGGTGAAAAACAAAGGCAAAACCTGTCCGCGAAAATTCAACTATGTCGGCAGGCTGTGCAAAGGGTGCATGCATTATCAGGACACAAAGATGCACTATCAACCCCGTTTGATGATAAGCACTGCTGAATTTGAAGAATTTCAGGAAGAATGCGAAGAATTTGACGACTGGATAGAAGAGCACAGTCACCGCGACCTTGATATCTGGTGCCATGTGAGTTCCATCAAGCCCAGATTTCACAAAAAAAATTACGGCGGGAAAAGCCATTTGCGACTTTATGGCTATCTTTTGGTTTTTAATATCGGGTTTATCGAAACTACCCGGTTTGATGATTATTTTTACGCCAATATTTCACCTCATCAGCAAGACCGCTTGCGCCTGGCCCCGGGCGATCAGTTCGAAGCCAGTGGCAGGCTCGCTCTGGACCACGGCCGTGTGCTTTTCCCAAAAATATGGGCGATCGACCGGGAGTTCCGTTCCGGTGAACAAACCTGGAACAACAGTCAGGCGCTTGTTGCCCGTGAAGCAGCAGCTCAATTCCGCTATCAACCGGAACATTGCATAAAGTGCAGACACGGTGCGCTGGTCGACGTGACCGAGATGAATAACGGTTATAAAAAAATACATCGCGAACTATATTGTCTGGAAGGCATCAAGGATCCGGCATCTTGCTATATCAATGCGATGGAAAAAATAAACACGTGTGAAATGGATAAACGGGAAAGGTAACATGGCAAAAGGGATTACAAAACGCTCGGTCGATTATTCACGCTGGTATCTGGATGTGGTTGCTGCTGCCGAACTTGCGGAACATTCGTCTGTAAAAGGGTGCATGGTGATTAAACCTCACGGTTATGCTATTTGGGAAATTATGAAAGCGCATCTTGACCGGATGTTCAAGGAAACTGGTCACCAAAATGCCTATTTTCCACTTTTTATTCCAGAGAGTTATTTAAAGAAAGAAGCCGATCATGTCGAAGGTTTTGCTCCCGAATGCGCAGTGGTGACTCATGGCGGTGGCAAGAAACTCGAAGAACCGCTGGTCGTGCGGCCGACGTCAGAAACGATTATCTGGTCTACATACAGAAACTGGGTGCAATCTTACCGTGATTTACCCATTCTGATTAATCAGTGGGCAAATGTTGTTCGCTGGGAGATGCGAACGCGGCTTTTTCTGCGCACAATGGAATTTTTGTGGCAGGAGGGCCATACCGCGCACGCCACGGCAGACGAAGCGATTAAAGAGACAAAACTCATGCTCCAGGTCTATAAGACATTTGCCGAAGACTATATGGCCCTGCCGGTTTACGATGGCGTAAAATCGCCAGCAGAACGTTTTGCCGGTGCACTTGACACGTATTGTATCGAAGCGATGATGCAGGACAAGCGTGCCCTGCAAACCGGTACCAGCCATTATCTGGGACAGAATTTTGCAAAAGCGTTTGACGTGACATTTCAGGACGAAAATGGTGAACGACAATACGTTTACGCCACAAGCTGGGGTGTGTCTACCCGGTTGATCGGGGCACTGATTATGGCGCACAGCGATGATAACGGTCTAATTATTCCGCCCCGGCTGGCACCAATAAAAATTGTTTTTGTGCCGATCTGGAATGATGACTCGGAAATCGAATCGGTTAAAACGCGCATAGAAGAATTAACTAAAGGATGGAAAGGCCGTATTGATTATCACATCGACGACCGCGAACAATACCGCCCCGGGTACAAGTTCAATGAATGGGAAAAAAAGGGCGTGCCGATCCGGGTCGAGCTCGGACCCAAAGATATTGCAAAGAATCAAGTCGTACTGGTACGCCGGGATACCGGTGAAAAAATGCAGGTTCCACAGGATAACCTGTTGGACCGTGCGGAAAAACTTTTGGAAGAAATTCAACAAAACATGTACAACAAGGCTAAAGACTTTCGTGACGCCAATACATTCACAGAAGATAATTACAAGAGTTTTCAAAAACGCATCGAAGATCCGGGCGGTTTTTTCTGGGTGCACTGGTGCGGCAGTCCCGGGTGTGAAGCGCAGTTTCAAGAGACCAGCAAGGCAACTATACGTATCGTTCAAACCAATGGCATTGAGGAAAACGGTTCGTGCATTGTGTGCGAAAACTCTTCTAAAAAACGCGTGTTGGTAGGCAAGGCATATTAGCAATCAACCCGCATTCTCAATTTAAGCAAGTCTCCTTTAACAGGAGGTTAGAGTTATGAAAAACAAAAAAAAAGAAATAGTTGAAATAGAAATTCCCAGCAAGGCAATCCGTGTAAAGCACGCCACATGTCCGCGTGGCCACAGCCTGATGGATGAGGAGCATCTCATCAGCGGATATCCATCAATTACGGTACACGCTAAAGTTGATGACAAGGAAGGACTCATTCACCTTGATCCGGTTTATGGCAGCTACAAAAACGTTCCCGAATTTGAAGTGAAAGAAGGCGAATGTGTTACCATGTTCTGTCCGGAATGTGGACTTTCACTCATTGAGAACGAAACCTGCGACAGATGCGGCGCTCCGATGTTTGTTGTCTATTTACCGCACGGCGGTGTGATTGAAGTGTGTACGCGAAACGGTTGTCAATTCCATAATTTAAAGTTCACCGAGTCTGAAGAGATGGGCAAAAAATTGTTCGAAGACACCATGCTGGATGTTTCTTTAAAGGACTTGAATCATTGAGCGAAAAGAAAAAGGAATTTCGAGCAGGATTTGTGGCGGTCATTGGCCGGCCAAATGTTGGCAAGTCGACGCTGATAAACAATCTTTTGAAATTTCCATTAGCAATTACCACGCCCAAACCGCAGACCACCCGGCACCGCATTCTGGGAATTCACAGTGAGGATAACCTGCAGATCATTTTTCTGGACACTCCCGGACTTATCGACCCGCGTTATCGCATGCAAGAAGTCATGCTAAAAGCAGCCAAAAAAGCGATTAATGATGCAGATGTTAATCTGCTGCTCGCACCGCCGGCTCCGCCGATCAAACGCGATTTTCAGGTACTTGAAATGTTGTCGACAGTTAATACTCCGGTTATTCTGGCATTGAACAAAATCGACCTTGTCAAAGAGAAAAAGGATGTGCTGCCGGTCATCGATACGTATCGTCAGGCTTTTCCTTTTGCCGATATTGTTCCCATTTCAGCTCTTAAAAATGAAAACATTGATGAGCTGAAAAAATCACTCGTTACATTTATACCGTTCAGTCCTCCGTTCTATCCAAAGGATGAAATCACAGAGCATCCGGAACGATTTTTTGTCAGTGAACTCATTCGTGAACAAATTTTCCGACAGTACGGCGAAGAAATCCCATTTTCTACCGCCGTTGTCATCGATGAGTTTATCGAACAAACAGACCGCAAGGATGTTATCAAGGCCAGGATTGTTGTGGAGAAACAATCCCAAAAGAAAATTATTATAGGAAAAAAGGGAAACGCTATCCGCACACTCGGTCAAAACGCGCGCAAAGAAATCGAAAAATTCCTGGATCGGCCGGTTTTCCTGGAGCTGTGGGTTGCCGTACGCGAAAACTGGCGAAAAAAAGACGTGTTTCTCAAGGAATTTGGGTTGGAAAGCTAAGAATATTTTCAATGGAATTCATCACGCATTCACCGGAGGATGATATGAAAACATTAACCTGCCTTTGTTTCTGTATACTCATCATGGTCACTTTTACTTTTGCCCAGAATGTCGGCAGTGATCTTACCGAATTGGTGACTATTCAGACCGATAAAACCACCAAACGTGTGAGCAGCTACGACCGCTCAGGAGGGAACAACGACCGTTATGAGCATATCAAAAACGGCGCCACACTGGAACTCTTTAACGTCGAGGGCACCGGCATGATCAACCATATCTGGATCACCATTGCCCCTCCGCCTGAAGAAATGAGTCGCAATGATATTATTTTGCGGATGTACTGGGACGGTAACGAGTTTCCGTCTGTAGAATCGCCTATTGGTCCGTTTTTCGGACAGGGCTGGGACGAGTCTTACAATTACGCCAGTCTGCCTCTGGCAGCCGCACCCACCGGTGGACGTGCTCTGGTGTCTTATTTTGTCATGCCTTTTGAAAACGGCGCCCGCATTGAAATTGAAAACCAGACCGGCCGCGAGATCGATGCGTTTTATTATTACATCGATTACGTTGAAATGAACGAGTTGCCGCCCAATACCGGCCGGTTTTGCGCATGGTACAACCATGAACTCACCGGCGCATTGCCAGAGGGCGAGAACGAGTGGAATTCTTTGGGAGAGCAAGGCGTCAATCCAACTGGCAAAGACAATTATGTGATTTGCGAAACCACTGGGACCGGCCATTTTGTCGGTGTGAATTATTATGTGCACTCGCCAACACCGATGTGGTACGGCGAAGGCGATGATATGATTTTTATCGACGGCAATACATCTCCGACGCTGCACGGCACCGGAACCGAAGATTATTTCAACACATCCTGGTGCCCAAAATCCATTTATAGTCACCCCTTTTTTGGCTACCCACACGTCAATGACGATATAGGCTGGCTCGGTCGCACACACGTCTACAGATTCCACATCAATGATCCGCTTTATTTCAAGGAATCCTTTAAATTTACCATTGAACACGGCCACAATAATTGTTTGACTCTTGACCTTGCCAGCGTGGCTTATTGGTATCAACAGCCGCCGTTGCAGGAATTGCCTCCCCTACCGAGCAAAGCAGAACGCGCTCCGAAAAAGCCCATTGGTTTGTGGGAAATTCATCAGTGGCGCGATGCCTGGCGGGAAAAGAAAGCTGATGACCCTCACCTGTGGGGTAACGAATAATGCCTCACATAACCAGCGTTCAATTGTCCATTCTTTATTAGAAACCGGTTGTGTCGTATGTTTCGATATTGCAGCAAGAATTATATAGGTGCACTGGCGTTGTTTGTCATCATGTTCCTGTCATGTGCGCCTGTCACCTTTCGTCCAACTCCGCCGCTCAAAAGCCCGATTGTCCGGGTTGGCCTTGTCCAGCGTGTTTCAAAAGTCACTTTTACTGCGGACAAGCCGTTTTTTGTCACTACGAAAACTGTGGGCGAAAAATACCGGCTTGAAAAAGGCGAGTGGACCCTCCGCTCGAAATCCCAGCCCGATTACGAACCTCAACAAATATACAAAGTCCGATTAGCTCATTGCGACGGCAGGACCCGGGCTGAAAAAGTGGTCCAAAAGGCGCGCGAAAAGGGAATTCCCTGCGTTATCGAAAACACCGGCAATACGCTTCGCCTGGGTGGCCGGACGATTGCAGGTGACGCAACATTTTATGTGGACATTGATCACGAATTTCGCACTCGCCAGAAAGCAGAGCAAACCCTTGGTGCAATGAGTGGATTTAAAAATGCAACTGTCATTTCAACAGAAGCGTCGCCACACGGAATAATTACGATGACTTTTCTAAATGGCAAAACCCTGGAATTAAAAGATGCTATTCGCTGTTCTGGTGCGCAATTCACCATCTTTAATATTCCTGTTGGGCAGGGTTATCACTGGGCACATCAGGAGTCGCGCACTTTTAACGGAGAAATCGAATTTTATCTGGATCACCATGGTATGATGACGGTGATAAACGTGCTGCCTTTATCCGACTATCTTCTGGGAGTGTTGCCCGGGGAAATGTCGTCGACTTTTCCGCTCGAAGCTCTCAAGGCACAAGCGATTGCAGCACGAACTTATTTTTTGCATAATTTTGGCCGCAAGCACAGAAATGATCCTTTTGATGTCTGCGCTGATGTCCATTGTCAAAGTTTTGTTGGTATCCAATCCAGTGAGAAAAATGAACAGGCAGTACGCGAGACATTGGGAGAGGGGCTCGTGTACAAAGGCGAACTGTGCAGCACGCCTTATTCTGCCATGTGTGGCGGGCATACAGAATACGCGCAAAACGTGTGGCAAAGCGACGGTGAGGATTATTTAAAAGGCGTGTATGATATGCCAAATCCTGAACGAATTGAATCCCGGTTTGATCTGAGCATAGAAAAAAATGCCAGAAAATGGATCAAAGCCGATGCCGATGTGTTCTGCAATGTCGAACGAAATGGCAACCCGGAATTTGCTGCCTATGCGAAAAAATATTTTCGGTGGGAAAAAAGGTTTACTTCTGTTCAACTTGAGCACAATATTAAAAAACACACCGGATTGGATTTCGGCTCACTACTAAATTTAATTCCCGGAACACGGGGAGTTTCGGGAAGGCTTGTCGAATTAATTGTTGTTGGAACAAAAGACACATTTACCATCCAGCGTGAATTAAATATTCGGAAAGCACTTTCTCCCAGCACCTTGTTCAGCGCTTGCATTTATATTGATAAAATTGATGGTATTGATGGACAGCCTGAAGAATTTATCATCAAAGGTGCCGGCTGGGGACACGGCGTGGGAATGTGCCAGATCGGTGCTGCCATGATGGCCCTTCATGGATACAAAGCCAATGATATTTTAAAGCACTATTATCAGGGCGCTGTAATCGATAAATTGTATTGATCCATCACAATTGTGTGTGGAGGTTTTTATGAGAAGTGGATTGCTTGTTGTTATTTTATCAGGATTTCTTATGTTCAACATGTCAGATTCGCCGAGCGAATTCAAAAAACTGGATAAACGTGTACAAACTTTTTTGGATGAACAAAGAGACGATTGGCACGACTGGAATGTACCGTACCAGGACGGTAAAATATTATACGACCTCATTATGGAACATAAATATACAAAAGCGCTTGAGATCGGCACGTCTACAGGACATTCTGCTATCTGGATGGCATGGGCGCTGAAAAAAACCGGCGGTACATTGATTACTATTGAGATTGACGAAAGACGCTATGAACTTGCACAAAAGAATTTTCGTAAAGCAGGCGTCGATGATGTGGTCGATGCCCGGCTGGCAGATGCGCATCAATTGGTCAAGGAATTGGAAGGTCCGTTTGATTTTGTTTTTTCCGACGCCGACAAAGTCTGGTACAAACGTTATTTAATGGAGCTGTATCCCAAACTTGAACCAGGCGGCTGTTTTGTCGCGCATAACGTCAGGCAAGCGTATTCCGGAATACCAGAGTTTATGGATTTTCTCAATTCCTTGCCCGACATGAAAACCCGCATCGATTCCACCACCAGTTCCGGCATGTCGGTCAGTTTCAAGAAATCGATAACAGATGAGGAAAAAGAGGAACAATCAGATTAATTCTTTCACAATAGTGGCCAGCCTGGCCGTCAGAGCTCGTCTGGTATATTTTTCTGTTTGACTTGAATGTTGACTCGTTCGATCATTTAAAATATGCTCAAGATGTTTTGTCAGTGCCTGAGTCTCGTCATAATCGAACATGATCCCGGCATCTGTTTCACTCAGAATGGCCGCGGCATCTCCGTCAGTTGGGCCGATGCCTACAATCGGCCGGCCTGCTCCCAAATAATCAAATAATTTGCTGGTTAAAATACCTTTGCTCGATGCGCACTGCGGCACCACAAAGAAAAGCGCGCCCGCCGATTTGTATGCTGCGATAATGTGCTGGTGAGATTTGTAGCCATGCCACACCGTGTAACGCTCCAGGCCGTAATTTCGAATCGAATGTGCAATCCCGGAATGCACAGAACCATAAAAATCGAGCTGGAAACGCTGATTGAAATCTGAATGTTTCTGCAGTACATTTTGCAGAGCTTTCCATAACACGATCGGATTTTGATTCCCTGCCAGGTGTCCGGCGTGAACAAAATGGATTTTGCCATCATCGGGCAGCGGCTGTACGGGTCCGAATTCTTGCTCGTCGTAACCGTTGGCAATGACGTGATAATTGTTTTCCTCTTTATCCCGGAACGATCGGATGATGGATGGACTCACAGAAACTACTGCATCCGCGTTTTTCAAAACCGAATGTTCGAGTGATTTGTCAATTGCCAATGCCCATCTTGTACGTTTCAGAGAGTGATAATAAAACACATCTGTCCAGGGATCGCGAAAGTCTGCGACCCAGGGGAGATGCGTTTTTTTCGCCAGGGCTTGCCCAATCAGGTGAGTGCTCATTGGCGGGCCGGTGCTGAAAATGATGTCGATTTTTTCATCCCGGATGATTTTTCGACCCTGACGAACAGCAAAAGGTTTCCAGCCGATTCTGGCATCAGGAATAAAAATATTGGCGCGCAAAAAAGCGGCGGCTTTTTGAACCAGACTCTGGTCTGTTGATTCCGTCAAAACAAACGTCGGAATGGCGGTAGATTTTTTTCCCGTTAAATTTCGGTAAAGTGCAAAAGGCTCGAGAGAAGCCGTTTTGTAGACAGGGAGCGAGGACGGCACTTCGTTCATCAGCGATTCATCTGTTGCGGGATATTCACCATGTGCCACAGTTAAAATCACCGGACGACAACCAAACTCGGGCAAGTACTTTGCGAATTTCAACACCCGCTGTATGCCCGGACCGCCTGCTGGTGGCCAGTAATAAGTAATTATCAAAATATTCATGATGAATAATATGCTTTGATATCAAACTCACGGGATTCAAAGTTCCTGCTTTCCAGATACATCTGTTTCCAGATATAAAATCCTGTCAAGACCCAGATGTAATTATAATGCCATCGTAAACGCGGATGTGGTTTTGCATCCATAATTGAGCGGATGTAACTGTAATTGAAAATCCCATCCTGTTCGATCCGCTGCTTTGTCAAAACACGTTCCGCAGTGTCTTTGAGATCTTTTTGAAATTGCAGATAGGGATTAAAAGTAAATCCCCACTTTTTTTTGCGAATAATGCGCTCCGGTAAATACGGTTGCATGGCCTTGCGCATGAGATATTTTGTTTCTGTGCCGCGCATTTTCATTTTCGCCGGAATCGAAAAACCAAATTTAACTAAATCCACATCCAGAAAAGGAACCCGCTCTTCCAAAGAGTGCGCCATGGACATGCGGTCTTCGACCAAAAGATAATCGTTTACCATTTTGCTGTGCACTTCGGCAAAATAGACCTGATCCAGCGGCGTGAGACCGGCTATGCGATCGAATAAAGGTTCAAATTCATTTTTAACAGGTTGAATATTGTTTTGCAAGAACGATGGCGCATAGATGTTTTGCCAGTGCTTGCGATCGTAATCCCAGACGTTGCGCAGGATCAAATAAAATTTTGTCAAATTACCGGTGGCCAGCGCCATTTGCAGACCCCGGCGATACTCGTCGAATTTCATCGGTGCGAGCTGTGTTTGCGCCGCGTAAAGCAATGCACTTAATTTAGAACTGACAGCCGACTCGCCCTGGCGCGGAACCAGATCGTGCAACCGGTTGAACGGCAAAATGAATTTGTGAATATCATAACCGGAAAAAAGTTCATCTCCTCCCAATCCGCCCAAAGCGACTTTGAGATGTTTGGAGACAAAATCGGACATCATATAGCCTTGCAGCAAATTGATCTTTGGCTCTTCAGCGTGCCACATCACTTCCGGCATAAAGCGCATGGGATTCAAATCCATGCGCAACACATGATGGTTGGTCTGATAACGATGTGCCGTTTGCCTGGCGTCATCGATTTCGTCGGTGGGTTCATTAAAACCCAGCGTAAACGTGTTGATATCTTTAACACCTGCCTCGCGCATCATGGCAACGATAGAACCGGAATCGAGACCGCCGGAAAGATAAACGCCGATGGGCACATCGCTTACGAGCTGGCGCTTGACAGCTTGCTTCATCCGATAAGGAATTTCCGCCAGCCATTCCTTTTCTGGTTTTTGATAATCTATGTGAGGTTGCAGACGAAAATACCGTTCGCTGCGCTTAATCCGGCCGTTCTGAACAATCATGTAATGAGCCGGCGGACAGCGGTACAATCCTTTGAACAACGTCTCGTCACCCTGATTGTAACGCAGGTTGATTTGGTGATGCAGAGCCTGCGGATTCAATTCTCTGGGAACATCCGGATGAGTTAAAATGGCTTTTTGTTCAGAGGCAAAAAGAAAGAGGTCAGGCGCTTGGTAATAGTGCAAAGGTTTGACGCCAAAATGATCGCGGGCGAGGACAAGCTGCGGCTGATCGTTGCGTTCATCTAAAATGGCAAAAGAAAAAATGCCGTTCAAACGCTGAAACGATTCGACACCATGGATCTCGTAAAGTTTTAACACAACCTCGGTATCCGATTGCGTTTTGAATTGAGCACCACGTTTTGTCAGTTCGGCTCTGAGTTCACGATAATTGTAAATCTCGCCATTGTAAACGATGGCCAGTTTTTTATCCTGATTGTAAATCGGTTGATTACCGGTTTTAAGATCAATAATACTCAGCCGGCGATGACCAAGGCAGGTGTCCCCAGATTGGTAGACAGCCGAGTGTTCCGGTCCGCGATGAGCAAGCATCTGGCACATCTTTTCGACAAAAGACCGGTTGTCGCGATTTGGTTGGACGATTCCGCAAATTCCACACATAGATATTCATACTGTTTAGTAACGAAAAAGGTTCTCTAAAACAGAGAACCTTTTGCAAGAACGGGTTGATTATCAGTTCAGGCTGATTTTGTTTTTCTGCGAATACGCGGCACAAGGGCAATGATGAGCAGCAGATAAACGACCGCCGTGGTTCCGCCAGTGACAGCCATGCTGATTTTAAAAGTTTTGGGTTCGAGTTCAAAACTTATGGTGTGCTCGCCTTCCGGCACAACCACACCGCGCAAAACATGATTCACATTGACGATTTCGCTTTTCTTGCCATCCACAAAAGCTTTCCAGCCTGCCGGATAATAAATTTCGCTCAAAACCATGAGCGTTTGCGTATCGGTGAAAAGCTCGATGTCGATATAATTGGGTTCGTACCGGGTTAGCTGCCAATCGCAACTGTCCGGTTTGGCAATAGATTCATCCAGCTCTTGTTGAAGGATGGCCGTTTCTGCCGGATTAAAAGCCGGGTCGTTCAGGCGGGACAGCCGTCTGTCCCGGTCCTGAATGATTTCGATATTGCCGACGCACCAGAGGCGCGGCAAAACTGCATTATTCTCGTAAACGACAATTTCCTGTCCTTCATCTTCATAAACCAGCGTTAAATTCGGATGCTGAATCCGGCCCTTTGCCAGCACATATTTGCCGTTCAACATATTCACCACATTCCAGTTGATTGGAGTGCCTTCACTGTTTTGAAAGCCAGGGGCTGTACGCTGATAGAGACAAGATTCGCGGAGGTCCTGGTAAATCCGCAGCTTGGCAGGATGATAGCCGGTAATCGATTGATGAAAATACGGCCAATGCGCCTGGCCGGACAATTCACCAATCGGCATGATGCGGTGCATTTCCTCGTCCTGTTGAATGATCTGATCGATCTTCGTTTTGACAAAATAATTGTCCATTCTCTTTTCGTTGACCAAATCTTGCATATAGCGTTTGTCAATGCCGAACAGATCAAAAAGCAGCAGAATAGTAATTGCACCTATAAACAGTGTTTTTGAAAGCCAGTTTTTCAAAAACGCCATCACCACAATAAATGTAACCGCGACAAGTCCGAGCATGCGCACGGCATCACCTTTGAGCAGATCGAACCTGGCGGTTTTGAGCAGATTCAGGATATTGTCATTATACTGTTGAACCTCTTGAGGTTTGACCAAAGGTAGCGCGTTTCGGAACACGAATGGTGCCAGACCCAGTGCCGCGAAAATACCAAAGATGATTAACAAGCCGCGCACCAGTTTTGCACGTTCAATTTCTTTGGTACGGTTTATAAGAAAATGCAAACCAATTCCAGCTAAAAGAGCAAATGAAAAGAAAACGACAACCACAATCATTGTCGGGACGCGGAACTTGTCGAAAAACGGCACATAATTCAAAAAGAATTTATATAACGGCGGAAAATGCCGGCCCCACGCCAGCAGCAGCGAAAAGACAATCAGCACGCTGAGTATTTTGACTTCACGTCTCTTCCATTGAAAACCAATGCCGATAAAAGCCAGCATCAGGGTCACCACGCCCATGTAATCGGTTGTCGAGGTGAACGGCATGTGCCCCCAATATCCGGGAATGACCCGGCCTTTCAGTTGTTCAGCATCGTCGCCCTGATACAGTTGCGAAGAATGGCCGCCAAAGAAACGTGGGATGATAAAATTGTACATCTCGGCAGGATGTAACGACCACTGGGTGGCATAATCGAAATCCAGCCCGGTGGATTCCTTTTCACCGGTGCCGCCGCGAATGGTATATTGGGAATACTCTCGCACCTGAATGGCATTAAAGGAAGACATGCCCACGCCCAGAGCAAGCCCCAGCAGAATTAATCCCCCTCGGGCACCGACAGGTTTCCAATCTTTATTTTTGATCCATTGGACGAGTTCCACCACGCCGAAAAACAGCATGACCAGGCCCGTATAAAAAACAATCTGATAGTGTCCGGCGCGAACAGACAGACTGAATGCAATCGTGAACAGGCTAAAGTTCAACAAATTGCCTTTTTTGAGCAAACGCAGAAAGGTGTACAAAACCAGAGGCATCAGCATGATGGTCATGACTTTGCTGTTGTGGCCGGCTTCGATGAGGCCAATGAAATTTGGCCACCATATAAAAGCCAATGCTGAAAATGTCCCAATGATTAGTGAAAAATTCCAGAACCGCATGAGCAGCAAAATCCCCACAGCACCGAGAAGATAATAAACCGTCTGCCACTGCACGGCCTGGGAAAGCCACACGATAATGTACCGGGCAGGCTGCTCGAACGGCGGCTTGAGAGAAATAAGATGCGCCGGCATCCCGGAAAAAACATTGTTAGCCCAGAGCGGAATGTAATCGTACTTTTCCCTGGCATCCAAAATCGATTTGGCATTTCCTTTCCAGGAGATAATATCCGTAGAAGGCGGGACTTTATTCTGAAAAACGAGCGGCGCAAAGTAAATCAATACAAGCAGCAAAATGATGCCCAGACTAATGGCGTATTGCTGAGTGGTGGTAAGCTGAAAAGATTGTTTGAGGTGCTTTGCTTGTTTTTGCTGGGATTTGCTCTTTCTCTTTTTAGATGTCTGTTTTTTTTGACTCATAATCCTGTCCACAGTTTTATTTTCAAACGAAAATTACATGTGATCTGAACATTTATAATATCGTTTAACAAATCCGGTAAATTCATCTTGTTTGAGAATGACACGCCGAACGAACGCAATTGTAAAACCCAACCCGTAACCGGTAATCTGCAATATCATGACCAGAGGCACGAAAACAGCGGTTTTCACATTCCATTTCAAACCCGCATCTACGGCGCTGAACAACAGAGCGGCAATGCCAAACGCTGCAAACCAGATCCATACAGAGAACACAGCGGGAAAAATAATCGCACAAAGAGTAAACAGCGTAATAAACCAGAAACCGATAGCCGGCGCAAAGTGTAACGGTTCGAGCATGTTCTTATCGATTTTGTATAAATTAATACGCGCTACGCCCCAGTTAAAGACCTGGCGGAAAAATGTGCTCAATGAGGTTCGACGTTTATGAAATACTACGGCATCTTGGAGGTAAGCCACTTTTTCTCCGCTTTTGATAATGCGGTTGCTAAATTCGATATCCTGGCCGTGTCGCAAACTGCCAAACCCGCCGATTTTTTCATAGAGGTCGCGGTGCAATCCCATATTAAAGCTGCGCGGATAAAATTTTGCCAGGCGTTTATTTTTGCCGCCGCGCATACCGCCGGTGGTGAGAAACGAGGTCATGCTATAATTGATAGCCAGCAGCAGCGGCGGAAAATCCGGTTGTGCGTCATCACGCCCGCCAAAGGCTTTTAGCTCCGGATCAGAATCAAAAGCGCTTTTGATGGTTTTCAACCAGTCCGGCGGCGCTGTGCAATCCGAGTCGATGAACACAAACACATCGCCTTTGGCGTTTTCCATGCCCTTGTTACGGGCTGCACCAGGGCCTTGATGATCCTGTCGAATAAACCGAACGTTCACGCCGGAAGATTTTTGAAATGTTTCGATCCATTCTGCGGTACCGTCTTTTGATCCGTCATCCACAAGAATAACTTTGAAATCATTCCTGCTCAAGTTCTGCTTTTCAAGTGACGCAAGCAGTTCTTGAATTTCCTGCTTGCGGTTATAGGACGGAATGATGACCGAAAGCCTGTTGCCGGGTGTTTGTGTCATGCCTCAGGATCATCCTCCCAGCCATACGTTTCTTTGATCAGATATGGATCGCTGTCCCTGCGAGATTCCGTGATCATCTCGCCCAGTAAACCAATGGAAAAGAACTGAATGCCAACAATAAACAGCAGGACACCTAAAAACAACAAGGGGCGGTTACTCAGGTGTGCGTCATAAACGATTTTTTGAATACTCAAATAAAGAAGAATAATGAAACCCAAAAATGTGGTTATGCCGCCCCATAAACCAAATAGATGTAGTGGGCGTTTTTTATATTTCGTCAAAAAGCTAATAGTCAACAGATCAAACGCACCGCGGGTAAACCGGGCAGCGCCGTATTTTGAACGTCCGAATTTTCTCTCATGATGGTTCACCGGAATTTCAGTCACCCGGAATCCATGATTGTGGGCAATGACCGGTAAATAGCGATGAAGTTCACCATAGACGTGCAAGTTTTTAATGACTCTGTTGCGGTACGCTTTCAAGCCGCAATTAAAATCATGCAGTTTGAGCCCGCTGAATTTAGAAGTGAAAAAATTAAAAATCCGGGACGGAATGCGTTTGGTCATCGGGTCACGGCGAACTTTTTTCCAGCCAGAGACTAGATCGTATCCTTCTTCAAGTTTGGCGACAAGATTAGGAATTTCGTTCGGATCGTCCTGAAGGTCAGCATCCATAGTGATAATAAACCGGCCGCTGGCTCTTTTAAATGCCGCAGCCAGCGCCGCCGACTTGCCATAGTTGCGGCGAAACTGAATGAGTTTGACCGATGGATCTTTTTCCCTGGCATTTTGAATCTGCTGAACCGTCTGATCGGTCGAACCATCATCCACAAAGATAATTTCATACGGTTTCTCTCTGGCGCTCAAGACAGCGCGCAGTCGGTCCACCAACTCGATGATAGAACTTTCCTCATTAAAAGTTGGCAGGACGACAGATATGTCAATTGAATCCGGCATGAGACTTGTTATCATTATAATTGGAATTTAAAGACATCAGGCGGCATTTTGATATAAAATTTTTTTGGTGCAATTTTAGTGTTTATGTGCACAGTTTCATAAAACATGGTCAATGATTCTTTTTCCTGCGGCCGGATATAGCGAATCGTTTGTGGAATACGCACATTGTTAATTTTGACAAACCGGCTGAACTCTTCAATTCGAACGAGATTATTCGTCCTGTCCCGAACTTCTGTTTTCGTAATCACACCCCATTGCGGATCGAGCCAGTGTTTGTACAAGTACTCGTTATTATACCCGACAAGCAGCCACTCTTCTTCCTTGACGGATAATTGTAAATCCGACAAATGCTCAATTTTTGGCATGCCAGTAATTGCCTGCAAAAAATGTTTTCGAGACATATCAAATCCCAAAAACATGCCAAGACGAAGTGTGTCATGTTCCGTGCTGGTGTACACCATGTTGTCCATGGGCGAATAGATGAAAAATTCGTACCGGTCGGCAAATAACACTCCGACATCCATGCCAAGCATGGCTTCCAGTTTCACATAAAGCGAGTCCGGTTTTTTTAGCAGGACATGCGCTCCGCCGCGAAACGATTGTCGCGGTGACTGCACAACCAATTGACCGCGGCCATTTAATGTTCGCAGCCTGTTGTAATTTCGTTGCAAATGGTTTTCAATCACGTTAGCATAGGCGTCATCCTCAGTCAAAACCGGTTTTTGAACGAGTCCGGCACATCCTGACAATAGAAAAGCGGTCACGCCAATAAGGCATAAAGACCGCCATACACTGGAAAGTAAAACCTGAAAAAAGTTTAACATCAGTCTGCCTGGCTCAATTTATCCAGAATTTTCACCCGTCGATTGTCCAGTTCATAGGCTTTGCGCCACAATTCTTCGGCTATTTCCTTATCTCCCAACGCCGCGTAGACGTCACCTAAATGATCAATAATTTCTGCGGTATTGGGACTCAATTCCATCGACTTTTCGATAAACTGTTTCGCTTTTTGAAACTCGCCAAGCCGATAATAAATCCATCCCAGAGTATCCAGATAGGGCGGATTATCAGGCTGAGCCTTCACAGCGCGTTGGGCATATTCAAGAGCTTCGTTTAACCTGATTTTTCGCTGGGACAGATGATAGGCATAATTGTTCAAAATGATCGGGCTATCAGGATTGTTTTTTAATAATTTGGCATATAGCTCCTCTGCCTGGTCGTATTGTTTAATTTCATCATAAGCGCCAGCCAAAGACAGGGCGATATGATCATTATCCGGGTCGTGTTTCAGAGCGGTTTCATAATAAGAAACAGCGCTGGCGGTTTTTCGCAGTTGACTGAGCACATTGCCGGCATAGTAATTCAACTCCGCGTCTTTGGGAAATTTTTCTATTGCATCTTTGAAATTTTGTAATGCCGTATCAAGGCTGTCCATTCGCATATAAGTAATGCCGCGAAGCACCCACAATTTGGGCAATTCTGCATTCAACTGGATTGCTTTATCAAAATAACCGGCGCATTCCTGGTTGTTACCTTGCAAAAAGTGAAAACGGCCGAGCGCCACATGAACCTGCCAGTCATCACCGTGACTTTCAATGAGCGGTTCTATGGTACTGATTGCTCTTAGAGTGTCCCCTTTTTGAACCAGCAGATTGGCAATTTCAATTCGTGAACCCACGTATGTTGTATCATTGTCTTTCAGTGGTTCATAAAGAGCAATAGCGTCTTGCCATTGTTTTTTCCCGGCGTAAATATCGCGCAGTGCACTTCTCACCATGTAAAACGCCTGCTTTTTTTCAAGCGCTGACCGGTAGGTCTGGATCGCTTTGTTTGTATCTCCCACGGCGATGTGCGCCTGTCCCAGGCTCAGATGCAAACGTTCACTATGCGGATGTTTAGCGATTGATCTTCCATAAAGGTCAATAGCTTTTGTGGTATCCTCATTTTCGATATACAATTGACCGAGCTGTAGAATTGTAGTTACATCTGAAGAGTCTGGAGATAAAAGATCTTTGTACAGCGAGATAGCGCTTTGCCAGTCCTGGCGTTTTTTGTACACTCTCAGCAATTCAGCTCGTGCTTCCTTGAAATGTGGATTCTGTTGCAACGCTTTTTCATACCACGAAACAGCTTTTGCTGTGTCGCCTTGTGCTTTGCAGGTTGCGGCTAATGCAAGGTACGGGGCTTCCTGATTCGGATAGTTTTCATGAACATTTTGATATACTATTTGTGCCTGCTCGTAATGATTGTGTTGAAAAAATTGATGACCAATTCTGAGTTGATAGTCCAAATGACTTAATCCTCTGTCTATCATATTGTGATATGTTTTCAGAGCGTCCTGGGGCTTGTTTGTTTCGATGAGAAGAACGGTGAGGTAATACATAGCCTCAATGTCGTAAGGCCGGAGCTCGATGATCTCGCGATAAACTTTTTCCGCCTTTGCAACATTCTCAGTGGCTTCATAGCACGCAGCCAACAGTTCCAGAGCATCCAGGTTGCCGGAACTCAATTGGAGTGCCTTTTGAGCATAACGAATGGCGAGGTCTGGTTGCCTGAGCATAAAATATTTTTCAGCCAGGGCAAGATAAATACCGGCAGAAAAGGAATCGTACTGTGCGGCCTGTTGATAATAAAACAATGCCTCTTTGGGATTTTCCAGCAAATCAGCAATGGCACCATTTATGACCATGTGCATCGCCGCGCGATTGTAGGTTTTATTTTCGTCCGGTGGGGACGATTTTGAAATGTTAAGTGAAGAAGCACAGTCAAGCGCAATTAAAAGAAAAGCCACAGTAAGAATGTAAAGTAATCGTTTTTTCATAAAGAAATCTTTTTCCATTAATCAAAAAATATATTACTATTTTTTATCTTTAACAAGTAAAAAATCGGCTTTGAACAATACATAAAACGTTAAAATCATTGACCTTGTTCCTGGGTTCTTGATAATTATAAAGACTTTTCTCTTTGAAAAAAAATGGCTATTTTTGTAAAAACAAACAAAACAGGTGTGTACATGGAAAAACTCCAAAATCTGGATTTACTGGCAAAGTGCGGCGCGATTGTTTGTGACCTGGACGGTACTCTCTATTTGGAAAATGAACCCATTTCCGGGGCCCATGAATTTTTACAAACAATATTAGATTCAGGACGGGAATTGTTTTATTTCACCAATAACACGTCCCGGTCGCGGGCAAGTTATGTATCTAAATTACAGAACATGGATTTTCCGGTAACCGAGGAAAATATTATCACTTCTGCGGATTGTGCTGACAGCTATTTGCGCCGGGAGTACCTCTTTCCGCGAATTTATCTGGTCGGCAACCAGGATTTGCAGTCCGAGTTTGAATTCCGCGGTTACGAAATCCTAACTGAAGAGGAAGCTTATACGCTCTTGCCAACGGCTGTAGTACTTGGATTTGATACCGAACTGACGTATCGAAAAATCCATACCTGTTATGATCTGATAATTCAAAACGTGCCATTTATAGCCACTCACGCTGACAAGCTGTGTCCGGTCAGCAAAAACACATTCAAACCGGATGTGGGCTCATTTATTGCCATGTTCGAGACGGCAACCGGCGGCATAACTCCCACTGTCGTGGGCAAGCCAACAGAAGAAGCTGTAAAAGCTATTTCCGAGCGGGCTGGATTGCCGCCGCAGGAAATCGCTTTCATTGGCGACCGGCTCTATACGGATATTCGCATGGCTATGAATTATGATATGGTTGGCGTTTTGGTACTCAGCGGTGAAACCACAGAAGAGATGCTTGAAAAATCGCCAGACCGGCCAAAAATCGTTATCGATTCCATCGCCGATCTGACATACCATCTCTAAACGTTGTTAGCGCTGTTAGCTTTTTCTTCCCATTGAACGGATGAGAATGTGTTTGTTGCCGTTGAAATAATCGATTCCTGAATACAACGTCACGATCGCAGCCAGAGAGATTAAAAGCGTAGCCAGTTTAACCTGGGCAAATACATAAAGTGGTTCTGGCAAAAAGTGTATTTTTTGCAGGAAATAGATCAACAGAACAGGTGCAGTGCTGCCCGCCTGAAACCAGGCTTTGACTTTGCCGCTCTTTCTGGCTGAAACGACTACATTCTCGCGAATAGCAAATACGCGCAAAATCGCCACAAAAACATCGCGATAAAAAAAGATGGCAATAATCCACACCGGAGCCAGGTCGGCGCTGAGGAAACATAAAAAGATCGTAAAACGGCTGATACTGTCGGCAAACGGGTCCATGAGTTTACCGAAATCTGTAATCAGGTTTTTCTGCCGCGCCAGCCGGCCGTCGTAAAAGTCGGTTAGCTCAAAGATAATTAAAAGAATCAGACAAACAAAAATTGACCACGCCGTGTTTATGGCGAAAAAAAGGAGAAAAAGCGGACTGGCAATGATTCGAATCAAGGTTAAGGTGTTTGGTGTATTCATAGCGCTCACTTTTCGTTAGCCTCAATTATTCACCACAAAGATCACAAAGTTTAAAAAAATCAAAACTATCGATGAAATAAATATTTTTTTATTAGAATTCTTAGTTTGAAATCGTTAGTACATATAACCTATTGTTCTTCGTGATCTTCGTGTGCTCTGCGGTTAAATTCATGAATTAATCAGGTTAGAATGAAACCAAAAGATAAAGAATTATTTGCCAAGCATCAAGCGATTTTCTGTGGGAAAAGGTAAAAGCTCACTGATGGGAGAAAATCTTTGCAACATTACAAAAATGGGCTAAAGCCCGTTATGTTGAGAGGTCATCTTTAAACCCCGAGCTAAAGCTCGGGGCAATATTATAGCCCCGACTTTCAAGTCGGGGCTATTATTGAGATTCTTTAATAGGCACTTTAGTGCCAAATTTTGAAACTTCCACCCAAGACTGAGCTTTTCCGGCAAAAGTAACCTTTTCCACCAGTCTTTAAATAATAGGAATCAAATTATCTTTTGGCTCGATTTTTGTAAAAAACTAAGAGAATAAAAAAATGTGGTGACCATGGCTTTAAATAAAATTCTGCTCACTCTTCTTTTTACAAATATCGCAATAGGCCAGAATGTTATCGAACAGTATCAGGTCCACGAGCTTCAGTTCACTGGCCAGTCATATAACAATCCCTATCAATCGGTGCGTTTTTACGCCCATTTTGACGGGCCCGGCGAAGCGTCTTTTGATATCGAAGGATTCTGGAACGGAGATTCGACCTGGAATATTCGCGTAGCACTGACTGAGGTTGGCACGTGGACGTACCAGACCACATCCAACGATTCACTTTTAGATAACCAGACCGGTACGATCGAGTGTGTTGCCTCGGACCGGCGTGGATTTCTGACGACCTCCGGGCAACACTTTTATTATCAGGACGGAACGCCTGTATTTCGAATGGGAGATACCTGCTGGCGAGGTTTTCGCTCCAAAAACGCAGATTACGACAGCTTGTTTGTGCCTTACATCGATGCCCGGGCTGCACAAGGTTTCAACTATCTTATGAGTGTGGTTCATACTGTTGGTGATTCATCCATTAATGAGGGCGGCAATTTGTGGCCCCGTGGCAATCTCGATTATCCGAATCCAAATTATTTCGAATGGATCGACAAGCGCGTGGAATATGCCAATTCCAAAGGTATTACAGTTGGAATGCTTTTCGTCTGGGCGCAAACTTTCGAGGATTTTACCCGGGACCAGTTCAGCCGGTTTCGGCGGTACATTGTCGGCCGGTATGCCGCCTATGATGTGGTATGGATTATTTCCGGCGAGTATACAGAACGATGTTGGCCCGAAGATTATCATTACCACGCCGATATCATTAAACACGGCAGCGACTATGATGCAGGTGATCCGTATGACCATCCGATTTCTATCCATCCCAGCGGCAATGAAACCAATACGCAGGATTATGATCTGTTTCATACCTGGCTGGGATTTGTCATGCAGCAATATTATGGTTCACCGTCTTTATTGCATTCTGTGGTAACCTCTGACCGCGCTTATGGCTTGCCGGTGGCAACGGATGAATTCGGCTATGAAGGCCCGACAGACCCGGGCGATCCCGCCTATTATTCCAGCAATCAAACTCCGGATGAAATCCGCAAAGATGCCTGGACTATTGCCATGTCCGGAGGTTATTTTACTTATGGCAACATTTACACCTACACCGGCAAGGAACGAATTATTGACTTGAGTAAGTTACAGACTCCCGGGGCACAATACATGGGAGAATTGAAAACGTATTTGACTGAAAAAGTGCCTTATTTCGAATTATCGCCGATGAATAGTTGTGTGCTTAGTGGAGAAGGATATTGCATGGCCAAAGCAGATTCCTTGTACCTGGTATATATGCCCGGCAGCGGTGATGTGGAAATCAATTTGCAGTCGACGGAACCCCTGTTTCAAGCCACATGGTACCGGCCGTCAACGCAGGATTCGCTGTCCGGCGGATTTGTTCAGGGCGCGCAGAGTACAGTTTGTTCCAATCCCTTTTCTGATGATGCGTTGCTCATTCTCGATAAATATCACGATCCGGTTGCGCAGATAAGAGTCTTTTTAGAAGGCGCCTACGACTCTACAGGGCAATGCATGAGCACACACCTGGCGGATTCTAGCTTGATTCCCGGTCAAGCGCCCTATCCTGAAGATACGTGTTCCGTAACAAGCGTTAGCGATAGTACAACGGACTGGATTTTACTGGAACTTTATGAAACTCTTGACGGCCCTGCTGGTTACTCTAAAAGCGTGCTCCTCCGCCGCGATGGCTATCTGGTGTCGAATAATGGTCAGACACCTTACATCGGATTCCCGGACAGTCTGAACGGCTCCTATTACCTGTCTATTCATCACCGGAATCACTATTCCGTGAAAAGCGCATCAACCATTTCACTTGCACCTGATAATATTGCCAGTTATGATTTCACCGACAGCGAGTCCAAATATTCAACATCACAATATGCGAAAGAGGTCGATTCGAACGTGTGGGCGATACGATGCGGTGATCTGGATAAAAACGGCGCTGTTGAAGAGGCAGATATCTCGATGTGGCGTCAGTCGGCAGAGAACGGGGATTCTGGATACGTGAATGCAGATGTTAATCTGGACAGTCACACCACGACGGAAGATTATACATTGATGCGCAACAATCAATGAATTTTGAATTTCTGTGCGTTCCGAAACTCTCCCTTGTTATAAAGATAACCTTCTGCCGTGTAAAGAATCAGTGCGATCCAGATGAAACAGAATCCGATAAAACGATTGATCGTGAACGGTTCATGGTAAACCGCCACGCCGAGGAAAAATTGGAGAGTTGGCGCGATGTATTGTAAAAATCCAAGCAGCGATAGTTTTATTTGCCGGGCTGCAGAGGCAAACAGAATCAGCGGCAGGGCAGTCGCTACGCCCGCTCCGATTAATAACAATACGGTCGTATAATTGCTGTTCAAAACCGCTGTCGAGCCCTGATGTCCGATGACGAACAAGAGTCCGACTGCCGGCACACTCAATATTGCCGTTTCTACTCCCAGTCCTTCCAACGACTCCAGAGCCATTGTTTTGCGAAACAGTCCATAGGTACCAAAAGTTAATGTGAGCGTAAGAGCAATCCACGGAAAAGAGCCGTAACGAAAGGTAAGGTAGAGTACGCCCAGAGCAGCAATGCTGATGGCAAGCCACTGCACCCGGCGCAAGCGCTCGTGTAAAACAATCACTCCCAGAAACACATTGAACAGCGGATTGATAAAGTATCCCAAACTGGCTTCCACAATAAATCCGGATGTGACGGCATAAATATACGTGAGCCAGTTCATGGCAAGAATAGCGGCTGTGACAAAAGAAATGATCAATTTTTTAGGATTGTGGCGCACCCGGTCAAATCCGCGCCACTGCCCCCGCACTGCCAGTAATAATACAACAAACAGAAATGACCAGACAATGCGGTGTGTCAAAATTTCAAATGCAGAGACATGATCTAAAAGTTTCCAGTAAACCGGCAAAATGCCCCATAAGAAATAGGCGGCTATACCGTATAATGTGCCTTTGTTTTGCATTTTTTCACTAATTATAAAAGGTTGCTAAAACCGAAAAAACACAATTTCAATTAGAATAAACATAAAGTTAAATGTCCAATATTCACAAATAACAAAGTTGAAAGATGATTTCTCTCTTGCGTTGGTAAAATATGTTACATAATAATAAATTTACAACATTAACAATTCTATTTAATTCGTTAAAGAAAAGGATAAAAGATATTACGCTATAGTGCTCAAAATCCCATCCGAAAAGGATATCGATTTGACATCTGCGCGCAACACTATCACCAGCGGCCAATGCCGCAATCAGTGTAGAAAGATTTTGAGGAGTTTTGCAACGTGACTTTTTGGTAAGGATACCGCGTCAAAGAGTGTTCGCCTGTGTTTTCTGTTAGCTTTATCCGGCCAACGCCTCGTTTATATTATGAATGGCTTCATCAATTTCGGTAGTGCTCTTGAATCCGATAACGACTCCATCCAAAAATCCGGGCTGCAAGGCAAAACGGATGGATTTTTTGCGATCATCAAGTTTGGTAAAGTCGCCTTCGCCGATGATTTTCATGCCAACAATGCCGTGGCCATTTTCACGCATCCGGCCCATCAAATCGACGACTTTTTGCACATGTTGGGACTTGCTATCATCAAAATAGGTTCCTTTTTCCGTGTCAATCTTTACACCTTGCGGATTGACGCGAACCAGATTGACATCCACCCATTTCAAGGCGGTTGCTTTTCGCAGGGCTGGCAGCGAATGACAGGACACGCCATGAGAGCGGATAACCTGCTTGTGTTTAGCTTCTTCAAAAGCGTCCATCAGGCGTTTGTGGGTTTCATCCCAATCCTTGTGAATTTTGCAATGGAGCAACACACTGTCAATATAATCGACACCAAGTTCTTTTCGAAAACGGTCCAGTTCTTTGAGCGGATCCTGTGGCCGGCCGCCCATTTTGGTGGTGATAAATAATTTTTCCCTTGGCAATCCTTTAATAGCCTGACGAATCCAGGTATGGGTCTGGTAGCCGTCTGCGGTGTCGATGTGAGTAATGCCGTGGTCGTAGGCATAGCGAATGAGCCGGTCGAATCCATCGTGACCGAGTGCGCGCTGAACCCGGCCGCTTGAAGTGCCGGTGCCAATGCCCAAGCGGCTCACACTCAATCCGGTTTTGCCCAACGCCACCTGGTCCGAAGCGGTCAGTTTCTGTTCAGGAACCGCGCCTTTTACACCTTGTGTGATTGCAAGGCTGACGCCAGCGAGTCCGGCCGTTGCTTTGAGAAAACTTCTGCGGGATATATCTTGTTTTTTCATTTTTTACCTCCTGTGATAAATTGCAATGAAAATCATCCTTGTCATTTTTCGCTTGTAAGGTTAATAATAACGTCGGCGTCTGCTGCCAAATCGGGGATTGACAATATTGCTGTAAATCGAACCAAAGGTATATCTGAAACCTAAAGATACAAAATAATCATAGTCTGTCGCAATCTCTTTTTGACGGAGCAGAATTTCCTGTTCTGTGGCTTCTTCTATCGGCAAAGATAATTGATCCCGAATCATGGATATATTGCCAAATATATCCAGTGAAAACCCTTCAAAAAGCTGGAGGTTTATATTACAAAATAATTCGACTCTATTCTTCGAAAAATCATGAAAATAATGCGATCCCTCCAGGGTGGACTCCAACGATCCCCACGGTTCTTTGAGTTCGAACGTAGCAGACAGGCTTTCATAAAACAATTTTTGCTTCATCTTTCCATAAATCGTCTCATCGACATAATTTACTTCTCTGTACAATGTTCTGTAAAGGATGCGAAATTCCCGCCGGGTGTATTCGGAATAAGGAAAAATATTATATTCCATCGCTGGACCAACCTCACCTGCCAGGTCGATGTTTGAATAGGTAGAAGAATTCAGGTTGGCATAACCACCTGCTGACCAGTGGTCAGAAAGACTTTTGACATACATGCCGCGAAAATTGCGGGAACGCCGGATACCGGTCAGCGTTTCGTCCTCAAATTCAAAATGTTCCTCCCGGTAAGAATTTCTCAAGCTCAAAGCGATTTTCGATTCCGGTGTTACCCGGTCAATCGAAAATGAAGCATCCAGTCTGTATTCGCTTCTGGACTCTTCGCCGTCCAGGTCCCAATCAAAATCAACATTAAAGACCCAGAAATCCCACTTGTCTGTGACAATGTCTTCATCTCCCCGGGTATAATTGATATCGATGTATTCTGCAAGCGGGGTTTTGTGGACGTAACGCATCAAACCTAGTTTTAAGACCCGGACAATGCCCCGGCGCCTCTCTTCTTCAGATGCAAACTGGGTTGCCACATATTTAAGGGTATCATCAACAGACTCGAAATTTTGCTGACCGATCAAGTGAATGGTATATTCGCGGCCGCCGGCGCCGGTTTGCTGCCGCGACATCATGACATAAATCTGAGCCTGTTTTCTGTCGCGCACGTAATTTACAAATTGTATTTCTGATTTGATAAATTCTTCATATCGGCGCGATACATCAAGAAATACCTTGACCGCTTGTTCTTTAAGATTATTTTTTTGAGCGTTCGCTTCCTGACCAAAAATAATATCAGTCATCCCCATCGTGAAAATTAGAAAAGGCCTTTTCAAATTTAACAACATACAATCAATACCTCCAATGGATACATTTTCCAGTTGAACTTTTTCCAGTTTCCGATTTTGGCTTTCAGACGTTTAAGACTTTAAATTGTTCAATAAAAACTCCCCTCTATCTGTCACCTGCCCTGATATGCCAGCTCACTTTGCCGCGCAACGGATCATCAACCAGTTCAAAACCTTTGTCCGTTTTTTGAAGCAGCACCTCGTGCAGCTTTTGGGTGGACGGCAGGCACACCAGCCCTTTGGCTTGATCAGATGTAGCAGAGTAAACCTTTAAATCCAAAGTTGACCAGTCCATTTGCGAGGTAGATTGCGCCAGTTTGATATGCGGCAGAACCGATCCTTCGCGAACCAGCACCACAGCAGGGATATCACCAGCACGAATGTGATGCCAGCCGTCTTGATACAATTTTCCGGTCTGATAGTCGATCCATTGGCCGGGGGGCAGGTAAACGTCGCGGGAAGTGGCATTTTGGAATAGCGGTGCTACCAGCATATCCGAGCCAAAAAGATATTGATCATCGACCAGCCAGGAACCGGGATCATTTGGAAATTCTACAAATAAAGCCCGAAGCATGGGCAAACCGTGTTCCGAGCAGTGTTTGGCCTGAGCATAAATGTACGGCATGAGTCTGTATCTCATTTCATCTGCTTTGCGAAAGGCTTTTAAAAACTCCTCGTCATATTCCCAGGGTTCAGTTGGCGGGGCTCCGTGACTGCGGGTGTGCGAGGTTAGCATACCAAATGCCGTCCAGCGGCGATACAGGTTTTCCGGAGCCTTTTGAACGAACCCGCCAAGATCATGTGCCCAGAATGAAAATCCTGACAGGCCAATTGACAGTCCTGCCCGGAGGGTCGCGGCCATAGCCGAGTTGGTGTTAGCCGGGTCGCCGCCCCAATGAACCGGATAGCGCTGGCTGCCAGCCCAGGTGCTGCGCGCCCAGATTATGGTATCGCCGGTGATTTTTTGGGTGATCTCTGCAACCACCTTGTTGTATCTCAGCGGATACAAATTATGCTCGTAAAAACCGCTGCGCCCGGATGCATAAATACCGTTCACCGGCGCCGCTTCGCCAAAATCCACCTTGATGACACTCACGCCCTTTGAGAGCAAACCCGCAATCTTGTTCTGGTACCATGTGACAGCCTGTGGATTCGAAAAATCGAGCACCGCATCTTCATAGGGCAGGTTGCCTTTTCGATCCCGCACATACAAACCCTTTTCGATAATGTCCGGAAACAGGTCATTTTGGGGCACAAAATACGGTAACTGCCACAAACACGTGCGGAATCCCTGTTCTTTCAAATCTGCAATCATTTGTTCAGGATCATCAAAACGGGATTCGGAAAATTGATAATCGCAGCGCCAATCAGTTTCGAACCAGCCAGTGTCCAGATGAATCACATCGCTGGGGATTTTGTGCTGCCTGAGCTTTTGCGCCACATCGCGAACTTGTTTTTCTGAAAAATAAGTGATCCGGCTCATCCAGAATCCAAAAGACCACAGCGGCGGCATGGCTGCTTTGCCGGTGAGATCGGTGTATTCGTCCAGAATGGTTTTTGGTTCACCTAAAAAAACAAACAAATCCAGTTCGTCATCGCCAATCATCATGGTGTTGACGCCGCTAAAATATTTGCCAAAATCGCAGGTGATTGGCGACGAGGTGTGCATGAACATGCCATAACCGCGACTGCTCATGAAAAAAGGAACCGGCTTGTACATGGTCTCGTTTTGGGTACCGTTGGCATCATCGGTGAACAGCACCACTTTTTGCCCGCGTTTGTTAAAAGCGGTAAACGATTCGCCGCAGCCGAATATTTTCTCATCCGGAGAAAGCGAAAACACCGCTGCCATGCTGGTCGAATAATCGGATGCCCGGCGGACAAAAGAGAATGGCAAAACAGGAGTGAACGTTGTCCGGTTATCTGAGATGTGGTTGGTTTTGGTGAGCAGTTTGCCTTCATCATCGCGGAACTCAACGTGCCAGGGGTATTCGGTGATAGTCACAGAGCCGTGTGCACTGGTATATCGATGGCCGCTGTCAATTTTTTCATACCTCCAGGCATCCCTGTTCTGACTCACAGTGCCATCAACTAACATGAGGGATTTTTTTTCTGACGGAATCTGGAATCGTGATTCGGTGCGAATCCGCACAGTCCGGGGTGAAATTAATTCAACGGAAAAATGCATAGCTGGTGAAGCCGCGTACTCTTGCGCCGGGAACTCATTCTGCTGCACTGGCTGGAGGCCGCCCAGCATATTGTTGAACGCCTGCCGGGTTACATACTCGTAGCGCCGGTAAACAAGCTTGCCTGCGCCTGTTTGCGGGTTAAAAGCGGCGAGGCTGTCAGCCAGATAATACGTGTTGGCAAAATTTCGGAAATCATTACTGATGTCGATGGGCTCATTGAGCAGGGCTTGTCTTTCATCGGGCGAATGAAAGGGAATCTGCGCCCGGGTTTCTATGCCTGCTGCAAGAAAAGTCAGACAAAATATAAACCCAACGATATAAATTTGATAGTAACGACTCATGATCTCCTCCTTTTCACAAAAATGTTTAGATTGTGACAGAATTAAGGATTAAATATTTTACCTTGTTTCTTTCGGATTCAAATATTATAATTAAAGCATTAAAACACTAAAGAACAATATTTTTATCCACCTTTAACGAGATCATTATTGCGCATCATGGAAAGAGCGAGAACTTTGAAAAATTATGTGATTGTAATTACCACTATTCTCGGATTGCTGACTATGAATTTCTCATCTTCAAAAAACGTTAAAATTGCCACATTTAACATTAAAGAGTTGTCCACATCAAAATTAAAGAACGTCAATCAAAACGGCATTGGAAAAAACCGCCAGGTTCGGGCTGCAGCTAATATTATTCAGAACGTCAGGCCAGACATCCTTGTGATTAATGAAATCGATCACGAATACAGAGATGGACAGCATATTCCCGGAGCGAATGTGAAACGCTTTCTGGATCACTATTTGAGAACAGGCAAGCGCCCGATCGATTATGCATATTATTTTGCTGCGCCGTGTAATACCGGCATTTTAGCTGGCAGTGATCTTGATAATGACGGCACTGTCGCGACGGCAAAAGATGAAAACACGCGAGCGCACGGCGGTGACGCTTATGGTTATGGCGAGTACCCCGGACAGTATTCCATGGCGCTACTGTCAAAGTATCCCATAGAAACATCAAAAACGCGAACCTTTCAGACTTTTCTGTGGAGAGACTTGCCCGGAAATCATTTACCGATGTTCTTTTATTCTGCAGAGGAGATTCGTAAACTCCGGCTTTCAAGCAAATCGCACTGGGATGTGCGGATAAACATTGATGGCCGGCCCTTGCATGTGTTTGTCTCCCACCCTACCCCGCCAGTCTTTGACGGCGAGGAAGACCGCAACGGCCGGCGCAATTTCGATGAGATCAAATTCTGGCGACATTATATCGAAAATGATTCTATGTTGTATGACGACAGCGGCAAAAAAGGCGGCTATCAGAGCGGCGAGCCATTCATTATTGCCGGAGATCTGAACGCTTCACCACGGGACAAGAGAACCTACGACGGGCAGAATCCCATTGGTCAGCTCTTGAACCATTCGCAGGTTCAGGACACCAGTCCGATAATGACCAGCACGGGCGCTGTAGGGGCTGGCAAAAAAGGGCCGCCGCAGTATGACGAACGCAGCACGGCAAAATTTGGTAAGCGCCTCACCCAGGTTGATTATCTTTTGCCCAGCAAAAATATCACTATCTTAAAAGGCGGTATCTTTTGGCCGTCAGAGAGCGAGGATCCCCTGGGTCATCGCTGGGCTGTCACTGCTTCGGACCACCGTCTGCTGTGGATGAAAATAAAATGGTGATTGATATGCCATTTATCTCTGCACAAGATGGTGTTTTTTTCAAATCAGAAATAATTCACGCGAATCGAACACCTTTCGAGCCTGTCGAAAAAACCATAGTCCTCAACAAGGGATCTCTTAAGAATTTGAACATTATTGCAAATCATAGATTAATTGCAAATCACGCAATTTTATTGTTTCCAGGAGCGACCCCTTATTAGGACTGACGTTAAGTTTTTCGACAAGCTCTTCAAATCTGCCATAAATAAGTCAGTTTCATCATAAAAATTCGATCAATGGGTTCGTGCACTAATGTGTTCCGGGTCTCATTATACACCAGATACAAATGGCTGCGCGGGCGGTACGCCCAATCAACGAGGATGTTGCCGGAAAAGCGGTTGTCTGCCGAATTCCATTGCAAATAAGCTTTGGTGAAAAAATCCGGGGTAAAGGCGTAGGTCCAGCGTGTGGACAGCACATGCGAATCCAGATTGCCGTTTTGCAGATCAAGATGATTAAACGTATAAGACAGATCGACATTCAGATGATTAGAAACTTTGGCCGAACCAGTCGCCATAACAGACTGTTGGGTACCGTCGAACAATTCACCCCATTCCATGCTGACTCTGCCATGGACCGGCCGCCCCCGGTATGCCGAAAACTCAAGCTCCTGTAACCAGGTCTCGTAAACGCCGGCATCGATGCGGATGTCGCGGATATACGCATCTCTGGGCACAAATTCGTACGAACGCACCACGCCTATTTCGATCTCATCGCCCTTGCGAAAAACAACTGATGCCGAAAGCGGCACATCCCGGGTCTTAAGGGTCTGGTGATGATCGGTAATATAGGCGACGCCTGATGAAAACGCGATGTTTTGGATATGCCCCTTGTTAATCCATTTCGTCAAGGTGATATCGCTGTCCAGGCTGCGAATATTGGAGCGTCGCACAAATCCCATTTGCGGATTAAACAGCGAATCGATGTGAGTATAACGCACATCCACATCAAGCCATTCTTTGTTAAAAACAATGCCAACGTCTCCGGCCATGTCATTTCCATTCACATGCGGAGCAAACGACCGCGCCGCCGACGCGTCAAGGCGCAAGTCTTGCGTCACATTCCACAAGCCGTCAACGCCCACAGCGCGCGAATAATCATCCGATGTCGCGCTCTGGTTCAGCAGCATCATGCCGAGATGCGAATCATTGGAAATATCTCTTTTCACCCGAACAGCAGTGTAATTGGTGGATTCCATGACCGTGCCGTCGCGCAGTGTAATTTTTTCACTCTGCATGTTAAGAGCAGCAATCGAGTACTTGCCAACACGGCCAGTCAATTTTCCGCCGCCAAGCAAGGGTACCCGCTGCCGGTCCTGAATGCCTATAGAGCGCGAATCGAACAACATAAAATTGGATTGGGTGCGCGATCCGGGACCGAACTGAAACAGTCCGGCATTCTGCAAAAAGAAATCGCGTTTTTCCTGCCGGCGAATATTAAAGCGCGTCACGTTGACGATCTCTTCATCTGCCTCTGCCTGGGCAAAATCAGTTTTATAAGTCAAATCTAACGCCAGTTGCGAGGTAATGTCGTATTTAAAATCGACACCTGCATGCGTCTGGGTGCGGCGCTCGCTATGATCGCCATAAATATTGGTTTGGCCGGCCAGCGCGTACGGCGACACCTCGAAATCGAGTCCCGGCTTTGGCGGCCGGATATTGCGCAACTGGCCCCACAATTCACCGCGAAATTTGGCGCGGTGACCCCACTCGCGCGGTATTGGTGCCAGATAAGTTTCTTCATTACGGTGGACAATCTCGCGCGAAATGTTGATATTCCAATCGACTAGCTCGCCTTTTTTATATTTCAACGATTTGAACGGAATGGCAAACTCGGCTGCCCAACCCTCGTCGTTATAAGCACCGTCCATGTAAACCACAGCTTCCCACTCTTTGTTGATGTGATTGCCGCGGTCGCTAATGATGGCGTCGCCTTTACCGCCCAGCGGATTGGTATCGAACGAATAGCAATTGCGGTTGTCCTGAAAGGTATCGAGCAGCAACTCCACCACATCGCCACTGCCATAAGTCTTGTCCCGTCGCATGGCAGAGGCAAAAATCTTGTCTGGCTCCGAATCATAACATTGAATGCCAAAATAGAGCATTTTCTCATCCTGCAGCGCCATGACTTTGGTTTTCTGGGTCGACGGCTCACGGTCCAGCGGTTCTCGCTGGTAAAAGTAACCTTCGTAGGGTTTGGCGTCTTTCCAGGCAGCGTCATCCAGAACGCCGTCAATTTTAATGTCCTTTTCAGTCCAGGTGACAAAAATATCCGGCTTGACATAATATGACGTGTCAGCTTGAGTGGACTGGGATGTTGCTTGTGCAATCGTTAAAAATGGTAAAGGGATAAGAATTAAAAAAAGTGTGAGTTTGAGAAGGCGAATTTTCATAGCAGAACTCCTTGATGCAATCAAAAAACAGCCATCAATTTTGTGATGGACTGCGTCAGGGTAAACAAGCGTGTATAATTTTAAATAAACTCAAAGTTATATTTGTTTTCAAAAAATGTAAAGTGTTTTTTTCGTTAATGAGGCATATTAAAATAGTTTCCATTAGTCGTCGTTTTGGTTAACCAGACGGACAGACTTTATACATTGTTCTCCAAAATCAGGAAAAGTTGCCTGGATTCCCTGAAAAAAAATGACATAACCCGATTATCCTGAATAATTCAAAAAACCAACGAGAGCACCAAGCACAAGAAGAACAATAGCTTATCTATGGCGCTGAAATTTTACTAAATTTCTTAAGAGTTTGTTCATTATAAATTATGTTTTTTATGGCTTCGTGCTCTTCGCGTGCTCTGTGGTGAATAATACAGGTTATTTGCGGTCGCTATTGAAATAGAATCCAATCTGGAGAAAACAGCCCGAGGATCACAACACGATTTGATGTTATTTTTGAGATGTCGTGCCAAACGTGGACGCTTGATCCGCATGGGGAAATGCAAATTGTTGCTTGAAAATTTTATAAATTTCAGATTTGCGGTTTCATCACTTTGGCGCCAATTTCCGACAGGGCAGACTTTAATTTTTGGAACATTTTTTCATCCTCGTAGGTACCGACAATCGCCCCGCCAGAACCGGAGAATTTTGCGCTGGCACCGACAGACCGTGCCACATCAACCATTTCCAGGTTCATCCGGCTGATCGGAAAAATCTCTCGTCGTTTGTCAAAATTCTCGTTCATTATTTTGCCTAACTTTTCAGGTTGTTGCGAAAGCAGGCAATCTTTGGCAAGCTCAGCACGCTCGGCAAAGTATTTCATCGCATCGACTACTTTTTGTTCACCGGCTTCAAACCGGCCGCGCAGTTTGCCGTGGGCAATCCCCGAAGTTTCGCTCAAATCAGCAAGATAGGCCACGTAAATAGACGGCAACAAGTTGGGATCTATGGGTTCGTACGTGCCATAACCCTGTCTATCAATCAAATTTTTGTTAAAATCCATATACACCAGACCCTCATATACCTGTGCCACACGGTCCTGCAATCCCGCGGAAATTCGAAGTTCATCTGTTTCCACACTGAGGATTAAATTGGGAAGCAATGGTTTGGGAATTTCAACCCCGTAGAATGTCATCAATGCTCTGATGGTTGCGGTAACAATGGCGCTCGAACCAGCCAGGCCCACCTGCACCGGAATGTTTGACGTGTAACGCACGGTAAAATTGCGGTTGTCGAGAACAATGCCTTTGTCCTGACAATAGTCATAAAACTTTTTTGCCGCTGCTTTGATCAATCGAATGCCGCCGTAATAGCCGTGGAAATTGACATCCTTGACCAGAGACTCCAGATCCGTGAAATACGAGTGATCGCGTTCGTCAGGAAGGATCTCCAGGTCCGGTGTTTCGTACATGGTCACTTCAGCATAATAATTCCGGAATGTAACAGAAAGTGTTTTACCAAAATATCCGTCCGACGGATTCCCGGCCAATCCAGCGCGGGTATAAGCTTTTGTGCGAACAATCATGTTTATATCCTGTTATTTAAGGTGACATAATTCAATTTGTAGCACACCTGAAGAGCTTGTCGAAAAAGCCAAAGCTCGTCCCCAACAAGGGGTCGCTTTAGGATTTGGACAATATTATAAATCTTTGATTAATTGCAAACTAGGCAATTTTATTATTCCCGGGAGCGACCCCTTGTTAGGATCGATGTTAAGTTTTTCGACACACTCGAAAGGTGTACTAAAAAAATATCCTGGTTACTCTCTTTTCAGTCATTTTCTTCAGTCTTGCGGACAACAAAATTCTCGATAACAAGTTCATCCATTGGCGTATCCAAAAGTATTTTTATCGCTTCTGCTGGTTCGTGCACGATTGGCTGATTGTGTACATTAAAGCTAGTATTCAAAACCATGGGGGAGCTGGTCAACTCATAAAAATGCTCCAGCAATTCCCGGAACGGTCTGAAAAATGATTTATCTACAGACTGGGCGCGGGCGGTATAATTCCGGTGCAGAACCGCAGGCAGCACATTCTTGCGTTCTGCGCGGATCGAGTACACCCGCGTCATAAAAGGATTATTTTCGAAATCGATGAAATACTCGCTGCCGTGCTCGGCAAGACAACTGGGAGCGATCGGCACCCATGTTTCGCGCCGCTTGACAAACTTGTTAATCCGGTTGTGAATAACCCAGCTTTTAGGATGACCCAAAATACATCTGTGCCCCAGGGCACGGGGGCCATATTCTTCCCTGCCCTGAAACCAACCAACAATCTTATACTCTGCCAACCGGGAAGCCGCGTAGCGTCCCGGGGATTCGTTTAATTTTTTATATGAAATCCGGTCAGAAAAAATAGAAATTGTCTTTTCAATAGCATGGTCGTCAAATTCAACACCCAGTCCCGTATCCCTGGTGTTCACACGCGGCGGCGAACCGGTTTGCTGTCTATGAGCTTCGATCATGGCACCGATTGTGGTTGATCCGTCACCAGTATGCGGATGGGCAAAAATCCGGTCGACATGTTCCAATTCAGCCAACTTTTTATTGATCTGTACATTAAGAAAAGTACCGCCTGAAAGCACTAATGAACGTGCCGGATACTTTTCTAATAAATAAGAGACAAAAGCGACGATATTTTCTTCCCAGATGCGTTGAGCGGCAGCAGCGAGGTCTTCTGGCCGGTAATGGTCCAGCAACCGCCGGAGCCGCTGCCCGCTGCGCGTGCCTAAAAATGCATTGCGCCGTGGTGTCATGATATAATCTATCCAGTGCGAATATGGCTGCCACGAACCGTTTTCAAACGTGGTAGTCAACGACCTGATTTCATCGTAACACAATCCCGGATCGCCTAATGCTGCCAGGCCCATAGTTTTGCCTTCCTGCTGCATATAAGCAAAACCCAGAGCCACGGTAATGCCTGAATACCAGCATCCGGCAGCAGGCATAGGAATGTCTTCGCAAAATGTGATCTGATCGCCTTTGCACTGATAAACGGCACCGGCTACGTTTCGGCCTGAAATATGCGGTGCAAATCCGCCATAACTGATGGCAAGGGCATCATCAAAATCGCTGGAAAAATAACCAGCAGACACGTGGGCAAGATGGTGATCTACAAAGCGGAATTTCTCAGGCGGAACGCCGCGCTCAAACAAGCCATTTGTATTTTTGGGATCAAACAGGCCTTTTTTAATGTTCGGGAACAGGTACTTGAACAATTGTTCCGGTTTCCGGACAAGCACTCCTGCAACCGAGCGCGGCATATCCCAGAAACTGTTCGCCATGAGACTGGCATAATAATGTGCCGGCGGATAGCCGCAAGCAAAGAGATCAATATCCTGCAAGGTGAGATTGGCCCAGGACAACACTTCTTCCAGCGCTTCCTCAGGAAAACGCGGATCATTTTTAATCCGGCTGAGCCGTTCCTGGGAGAGCGCAAACCTCAGCTCGCCATCCTGTAATAATGCCACACAACTGTGGCTGTGATTTCCAGTGACATCACTGATTCCTAATATATTCACTTTATTGCTTCCGTATTTGTCTAATGAGAAAATTTATAATACGTACCCAAAGTCAGAACGTAATGCAGATAAAAGATTCGTTTTCATAAATTAGATTACTCTCTGATAATCAGGGATATAGCAGCGGTAAAAGATATTTAATCCCTGTGGATTTGTAAAATGTGATTGATGTGCGGTAAAAGACATTCGGATTCCTTGAAATTTTGAAAAATAAAAGTACAAACTTTACATTGTTTTCGCAAGCATAACATTACAGTATTCGTAAAAGCTAACTGGTGGGAGAAAATCTTTGCAGCATTACAAAAGTGGGCTAAAGCCCGTTATATTAAGAGGTCATCTTTAACCCTGAGCTAAAGCTTGGGGCAATATTATAGCCCCGACTTTTAAGTCGGGGTTATTATTGAGATTCTTTAATAGGCACTTTAGTGCCCAAATATTAAAACTCCCACCCAAGACTGAGCTTTTTCCAGTATTCTTATTACCACGGTTACCGGTGGATAATGCAGATGCCTAATATGTGTTTATTTTGATAATTATTTGTTTCATGTTGAATAGTAAATAATTGTTTGTTATCTAATCCGGGTTGTGTAAATTTACAATTTTAAAATTCGAAAAGGCTTTGGCATATTGTGTGCAACCAAAAGTGGAAAAGACAAGATTTACGGAAAAAGCATCAACTCATGAAAATACATTTTACCATTCTTTTGTATTCTCTTTTTCTGCCAGGTGTCTTAACCGGCGAGATGAACGGCCTGATTACAGACGACGTTCTTTTTCCGCCGGATTATAACAATCTGGCGCCTCCGGAACAGGTGGGCAGCACCTATGACGATCCGGTGTTCGGCACTACCATTAAACGGCTGACCAAATGTGATGACATTGCAGGTGATGTCCTCGGCGGCTATTTTGTCAACAGCGAGATTTGTTACTTTAACTACAACGGCAGTTACTTTATCGCCCAGGAAAATGATACCATTGACTCACCCACCGGTGAATATCTGATCAGCACGTTTTTGTTCGATGGCCAGACCGGAGAACGCTTGAAATACATTGGCCGCGGTTCTATTCGTAACTGGTGGATTCGCTGGGCCATTTCAGATCACTATACTCTCAATGGAGAAACCGTCTATTTTGACCCGGTCTATCATTTTTATGCCTACAAACTCAATGAAATCCGCTTGTACGATGTTCGCGATATGAGTTACGTCCTTCTTCACACTTTTGACGAGTACACTGGACTCAACCCTGCCGGCGGCGAAGGCGATCTCTCGGACGACGGCCGGTTTTGGGTGCTCAGCGGCGATGAACAAGACCTGTTCGTTTACGATCTGGTCAATGATGTCAAATACCCGACCACGCCCTTTGACATTGGCAACCTGGGCTGTCACGGCGGACCTGGTGTGGATTACGCAACCATGTCCCCTGGTGGCGATTATGTCATCGTGGCATGGGGCACAACACCAGCCTTAAACGAACAATATCACGGCATCGAAGTGTATGATAAAAACTGGAACTATATCCGGCAACTGTATCCCGGAATTGTTCACTGGGAAGTAGGCATAGATTACTTTGGCAATGAAGTCATTTACACCGCTGCCGGATATGATTTCACCGAAATCTACGAACCGTACGGTATCACCCCAAGCGACCTCATCTCTATCAACATTAAAGACGGGTCCATGCGCTTGCTCAAAAAAATCGACAAATGGGCTCATCTGATGTTTTCTTCGAGAAACATGCACAGTCCGGAGTATGCGTACGTTTCTTATGAAGACCGCTACGAAAGCGTTGGTGAATGGTATCCGTTTTGGGGGGAAATTATAGAAGTGCCGACTGATGGGTCACAAGCAGTCCGGCGTCTGTTGCATCACCGGGCATGGAAAAATGGCGACGAGATCGATAAATATTACCAACCGGACATCAATGTAAACCGCCAGGGTACAAAGATGATGTATCGTAGCAATTATATCAACCAAATTGGTGATCTTTATTTTTTCGATATCGGTGAACGAAATGATCATTTGAAAGATTCCGGTCTGATTGATGGTCCGGGGTCGTATTCGTTTCTGCCAGAGGCTGCCGGAACACAAGGTCACCAGATAGATGCTGAGTGGATAAAAGTAACCGGTAGTGGGGAGATCATTGTAGAAGAATTCGTCCGGCCGCCGTTCGAGCCGGTATCGCCAAACCATATCAACTGCCGGTGGAAAATGACTGCCGCTCAAACGTTATCAAATCAACAGATTCGCTTGACATTTCATTACACAGACAACGATGTTTCCGGCTTGAATGAAAATGACCTGCGTATGTACCGCTACAGCGGCGAAACCTGGCAGTACGTGGGCGGTGTCATCAATGCTGATGAAAACACAATTACAATTTCCACAGATTCTTTGGGCGAATTTGCCATCTTTGAACACGAGTATCCAACGATAACGGTCAAAGTGATTCTGGAAGGTTTATATCATGCAGATAGCCTGACAATGCATTCATCCTGGCAAGAGTCCGGGGAGTTGCCAGCGCGTGCTCCGTATGCGGATCAGCGGCTGAAAACGTTGAATCCTGACAACGTGGTGGACTGGGTTTCACTCGAATTGCGCGCACAGGCAGGCGGTCCGGCTGTTTTCCAGCGCTCTTTCCTGTTGCGCAAAGACGGATATCTCTCCGAGCCGGACGGGCACACCACAGAACTCACACTGCCAAACGTGCCTGGCGGCAATTATTATCTTTTAATTCGTCATCGGGCTCATATTAATGTCATGAACGCTGATATGCTTTCACTTTCACCCACCACAACGGCATCGTGGGATTTCACATCCGGGGGGCAGACATGTTACGGCACATCTCAGTTGAAACAAGTAGCCGAAAATACATGGGCTGTGCTGGGTGGGGATTTTAATCAAGACCACAAAATCACAACACAGGATGCGGTTCTCTATCAGAACAGCAAAAATAACGGCGCTGTGACATACAGTGTGTGCGATGTGAATGGAGATGGTGCTATCGACCAGAACGATTTTAATATCTGGCATCAAAATGCGCGGGACGGCGGAATGTCAAATGTGCCCTGACCGTTTCAATTAGTGATGAATGTGATCATTTTTCCATATACGGTATCTCGAGAAACCTGACAACTTGTTATGAAAATCTACATTTATTCTACATCCTCGCTCGATGGTGACATCAACGAGCGACGCATCCGCCGCACTATGGAACATATCGCTGAAGAGACTGAAACAGCGGACCTTGTGGTTGTGCTTTTTCTGCCAGCTCAGAGCTCATGGACAGGTGGCGTCGCCTATGCCAATCACTGGCTGTATCCAAAACACTTTGTGCCATCCCGGGGCAAGTGGGCGCGCCATACCGGGCCGCTTCCCGCTGATTTGCCGGAGCGTTATAAATTGATCCGCATGTTACTGGTTCCTAAAAGTGCACGCTATCCCAGGCGTGAAACAGACCGGTATCACTGGCAGCATAATTATGCGATGTTTTACGATCACCTTGCGCATCTGTTTGCACACGAATTGCACCATTTTCGCCGGTATCATCTGCATTTGCATCCGGGCGAAGGCGAGCACAGCGCCAACAAATGGGCTCTGAACCATGTGCAAAAATTGGGTTATCAGGTAACAAGCCAGAAAAAAGTATTCAAAAAGAAAAGACGTGCCGGACATCAGCAGCCTTCTCTGGCCAAAGTCTTTAATCCGGTCGATTTTGGAGTAGACCATGCGCCGACATCTCTGAACACTGCCCTGGCAAAAATTGCGCTGAACCTGTCTCCTAAAAAGCAACAAAAATACATAGATGAAAAAATAACGCATTTTGAAGAATTGCGTAGCCTGCCACCCGGAACGCGGCTTTATATTACTTTTGATCCATCTCATATATACGATCAGCAAACAGCGACTCTGGTGCGTCCGATGCGGCGCAATTCTGTCCGTATTGTTATTCGCACGCAAGATGGCAAGGAATGGCGCTGGCCCATGGCATGGCTGGCACGAACATGATGATTTATAAAATTCTCAAAAAATCCTTGCTTCTGGGATGTGATTTGCTATATTTAACTTAATCGATTTCGGCATAATTATTTTATTCCCATGAAAAAGAAAAAAGTAACCCTCAAAGACATAGCTGACATCATGGGCATGAGCACGGCTACTATTTCCAAGGCCCTTCGCGATGCTCAAGACATTTCTAAAGCTACCTCACGCAACGTTAAAAAAGTTGCCACTGATCTTGGATATCGTCCCAATTTAATGGCACGGAGTTTAGTTCAGAGACGATCCTATATGCTGGGCATTGTGGTTCCGAATTTACGCATTTCCTTCTTTTCTGAAGTCACACGCGGTATTTACGAACATGCCCGCAGCTATAATTACGAATCCATTGTGATGGTAAATGACGAAAATCCTGAAAATGAAAAAAGAAATCTGGAATTTTTATCCGACCTGGTTGTAGACGGCATTTTAATCGATGCAGTTCCAGGCCAGGCCAATACACCTGTCTTTCAGCGTCTTATCAATCAAGGCATTCCCTTTGTTGCCTATGATCGCCTGGTCGATGGCCTTGATTTCAATTCCGTAACCATTGACGACGAAAAAGCCTGTTTTAAAGTCGTTCAATTTATGGTGAAAAAAGGCTGCAAAAATATCGTCTTTCTGGGTCCGACTGAAAAACTTTACGTCGCCAAAGGACGTTATCGCGGCTACCGCCGCGGGTTAGAGCAATTTGGCCTGCCTTATGATCCTCACAAAGTACTGCCCTGCGAACTGGACGCTGACGACGCTGAAGCTAAAATGATAGCCCTGTTACAATCCGGCATTCCTGTTGATGCTGTCATTTGCGTCGGCGGTCTGGTTGCTTTTGGCGGCGGCAGAGCTATTTTAAAAAATGGTTATTCCATTCCCGATGATATTTATCTGGCTGAATTTGGGGATAATGATGTGGTTGCCCGGCTGGGTGTCCCGTTCCTGACGGTTTACCAGAATCCCTATCAAATGGGAGAAACCGCAGTGGACCTGCTTGTCGATATTATTGAACACGGTGAACCACCACAACCGGTTCATAAAATTATCGAAACAGAACTGATTTATCATAAAATTGGTCTTGAATGGGAAAAGACAGAATTATAATTAAATCAGATTTAGATTTTGTTGTTCTCTTTTGATAAAAAACATGCAATGCCGCCACTGTGAAAATCTACCGAGGTGACGGTTTGTTATTTAAACAGGAGCACGTTTAATACATGACAGAAGATTACATAATACACGGACGCGCGGTTTTAGAAGCTGAATTTGGAAAGGAACGCGTAAACAGAACCATTCAAGCCATTAAACAATTTAAAGTTGAAATTCCGAGCTGGGTTTTTGGTCCATTTGGGGGCGGCAGGTTCGGAGATTACATGCCTCCTGGCGCAGCGCGAAATATCAGAGAAAAGCTGGATGACGCCACCTTTGTGCATCAACTTACCGGAGCCACGCCACAGGTTGCCATGCACATGCTGTGGGATTTTTCAAATGACCGGTACACCGCTACTGAAGAGCTTGCCCGGGACGTATCGGAATTAGCCCAGGAACGAGGATTGAAAATCGGCTCTATTAGTCCCACCTATTTTTTAAAAGGCTCAGAGCGAAATTCATACGCTACGATGGAACAGGACACTGCTGAAAGGTACATTGCCCAAACCGTTTTGGCAGCCGAGATAGCTCAAAAGTATGGAGTCGGGCTCATCACTTTATGGTTTCCGGATGGCTCGAACTATCCGGGACAGGTTGAACTCCGCCAAATCTACGAAAACATGAGAACCAATCTTTTAAAAACAGCAGAACAGATAGATAAAAACGTGTGGGTATTGATAGAGTATAAAGTTTTTGAACCTGGCACCTACAGCACAACGGTACCGGATTGGGGAACCGCTTTTGCACTGGCCAGGGCCTTTGGCGACAATGCCGGCGTGCTGGTGGATATGGGACATCATTTTCACAGCGCCAATATTCAGCAGATTGTCGCCCGCCTGATTGCAGAAGACCTGCGCTGCGGATTTCATTTTAATACCCGCTACGCTGCTGACGATGACCACGCTGTCGAGCCGAATGCAGAAATGGCGCGAATATTTTACGAGCTAGTTTCAGGTGACGTGATCCAGAGTCAAAATCCGCAGCGAAACTGGGCTTATATGATCGATCAGGCGTGCGGACGTGAAAACCGGATTCAGTCTATTCTGCACTCTGTAGATTCGCTCCAGCATTGTTTGGCAAGAGCCATGCTGGTTAAAACCGATGACATGCTGGTTCATCAGCGTGAAGATGAGATCATTCTGGCCAATCGTGTGTTCAATGATTCGCTCTTGTACGCAGATGTCCGGCCGCTGGTTGCAGCAGCCCGTCTCGAAAAAAACCTTCCTGTTGATCCATTAAAAGCTTTTGTAGAAAGCGGATACCAAACGAAAATTGAAAATCAACGCTAACTGTTTATAGTAAAAATTTCACAAAGTGTGAGTAGAGCACATGGCACAAAACAAAAAAGCGTTTACCAAACGACTGGATGCACTTTACGAATTTGATCGTGAACCAGTCAAAGAAAAAAATCTGCAAGGGCCGGGTAATTTTATCGGATTGTATGCCAGCGAACACGTGGCCGGAACCGAGTTTGTTATCGGCCCGTTGTTCGTTGCTCACGGAGTTACAGCCACTGATTTATTTTTGGGCCTCTTTCTGGGAAACCTGCTGGCCGTGCTGAGCTGGGCTTTTATATGTGCACCCATTGCTGTAAAATCGCGGCTGAACATGTACTGGCACGCCCGCAAAATTGCCGGGCCGGGCGTGATTTTCTTTTACAATATTGTCAATGCGCTCATGTTCTGTTTCCTTGCCGGAGCCATGATTTCTGTGTCAGCAACCGCTGTGGGATTGCCTTTTGACATGACCATGCCGACCTTGAATGACATGTATCCAAACAGCCTGCAATGGGTTATTGTCGTTTTTCTGGTCGGATCGTTGGTCACGGTTTTGGCGATTCTTGGATTTGAAAAAATCTCTTATTTCGGCAAAGTCGCTGCGCCGTGGATGTTTCTGGTTTTCGTTGCTGCGGCTGTTGCTGTGCTGCCCAAACTTGGTGTGCACTCACCCGGTGATTTCTGGCAGGTTGCCAACGAAAAAATCTGGACCGGCGTGCCCGTGGAAGGGCAATCCCAGTTCACCATCTGGCATGTAATTTTTTTCTCTTGGTTTGCTAATCTGGCCATGCACATCGGCATGGCGGATATGACGCTTTTGCGCTATGCCCGCAAGTGGTCGTACGGATTTTTAAGCGCGTTCGGCATGTATCTGGGACACTATGTTGCCTGGGTCGCATCGGGTATCCTGTGCGCTGCCGCACTTGGTAACGTGGCTCCCGGTCCGATTGCATTTTTGGGAGCCGGTGTTGCCGGAGCGATTTGTGTGATTATTGCAGGATGGACCACATCCAATCCAACAATCTATCGGGCCGGATTGGCCATGCAAACCATCACGCCAAACTGGAGCCGATGGAAGGTTACGCTCGCTGTTGGTGTTATCACAACGATGGCGGCGTTTTTCCCGGCACTGATGATGAAACTGCTCGATTTCGTGGCGCTGTACGGTTTGCTGCTCATGCCAATGGGAGCCATTATTTTTGCAGATTTCTGGATTCTGCCGAAACTCGGCTTGCAGCGAAACTTTGCCAGTCTGAAAAATCTGCTGTTCAGTTGGCCCGCAGCCATGGCCTGGCTGGTCACGTTGATTCTGGCTTTTGTGATTCCGCTGGAAATTTATTTCAAGGCTTTGCCCGGTTGGTTTATTTCAGTGATTATTTTTGTCGGTACAAGCTACATTCAGCAACGGCGCGGCCGCACAAAACTGACAGGAGGTGAGATATGAGAACCGTGCTGAAAATAATCTCGTTTATAGGTTTGCTGTTGACCATCGTGCCATCTTTTTTTGTATTTGCGAACCGGCTGCCCATTGAAATGCATTACACTTTAATGTTGATCGGCACATTTGTCTGGTTTCTCAGCGCTCCGTTTTGGATGCTGGAGAAAAAAACAGATTGATGTAAAAAATATTAAGTCTATTTTTAAAGGAAAAATAACTGTGCGATATTTTTTAATCATTTTGTGTTTACCTTTTTGGCTCTTTTCCCAGACACCCGAGCTAAAAGTTTCGGACAATGGACGGTATTTGGTCACCGAGGAAGGAGAGCCTTTCCTCTGGATCGGGGATACCATCTGGGGATTGTTTCACCGAACGACCAAAGAAACGGCTGAAACATATTTTGCCAAAAGAGCAGAGCAGGGATTTAACGTTATCCAGGCCTGCATTACTGCCGCAGGATACTGGCCCGGTCTGGAGGAAAATGTCTATGGTGAAAAACCTTTTTTCATGAACGATCCTGCCAAACCAAACGATGAATTTTTCGAATATGTCGACTGGGTGATCGACAAAGCGGCTGATTACGGACTCTATATTGGCTTGCTGCCAACGTGGGGCGAATACGTGTGCCCGGCCTGGCACGACGGCCCGAAAATATTCAATCCGGATAATGCGTACGAATATGGCAAATATATCGCCAACCAGTTTGGCGCAAAATCTAATGTGATCTGGATTTTGGGCGGGGACCGAAAGGGAGACCAGTGCGGCACCGAAGATATTGAGATCTGGGATGCCATGCTCACCGGTTTGGAAAAAGTCGATCCGAATACATTGAAAACCTATCACCCCAATGGCGATCCGAATTCATCCAGTCGCTGGTTTCAGTATGAATCCCGCCTCGACATAAATATGATTGAAACATATAAAAACGCCGTTAAAATTTACCCGTTTGTTCTGGCAGATTACCTCAGGTTGCCGAGAAAACCGGT